>NZ_JBFECV010000004.1:0-471995 GCF_041379845.1 Microbacterium sp. BWR-S6Y | reverse complement strand
GGGACATGAGGGCCTCCTGGTTCGTGAAGCGGTTGAACTCAACAGCTCCACTTCACAACCGGAGGCCCTCGCTTTTTAGCTCCTCATAGCCGTGTCGCCGAAACAACGTCCCTGGACATCACACCTAGCGCGCGTCTAGCAGCGCGCGACTCCTGCGTTGTGTCGCGACCGACGGCACTCGCCGTCCTCATCGCCGCGGGCAAGATGCCGGCGGAGACCGGCGACGGCGCGCGCGAAGAGCTGGGGCTCTGAGAAGATCATCCGTGCGGAAGGGCGCAGGACGACGAAGCCTCGCTCGGCCAGGCGGAGGTCGCGCAGCCGATCGCGTTCTTGCGCCTCCCATCCGCCATGATGCGCACGACTGTCGCACTCGACGACGATCCAGTCGTCCACGACGAGATCCACTCGCCCCACACCGTCGATCTGCACCTGCACCCGTACGTCGAAGCCCTGGCCGCGGAGGAGTAGTCGTGCGATCGTCTCCGAGCCCGCCTCCGCCCGCGCGTCTACGAGCGGCCGAAGCACCCGATACCTCGCCGGTAGGCGCGCGAAGACTTCTGCGAGTCCCTCCTCGTCGATCGCCCCCGTGAAAAGAGCGTTGTCGAGTGTGGCAATGGCTGCCCGCGGGGGTTGACAGCGGACTGCCGCCGCAAGCGCCTCGACGAGAGGGACCGTGTGGAGACTGCCCGCGTCACAAGCCCGCCAGTGGACGACGACTCCCTGGGCGCCGGAGAGTCGAGTCGTGCGGGAATGGGGCGATCTGAGACGCGAACGCTCCGGCTCGACCTGGACGTGCAGGCCGCTCTTATCGAGGACGAAGATCCCCGCTTCAGCGACGGCCGACACGCAGTCGAGTCGACCGCCGACACGCTGCGCTTCTCGAACGGCTCGCGGAGAGGAGGCATCCAGGTAGACGTTCCGACGTGCGCGCACCATCGAACCTTCGGCCAGCGCCGAGCGCACTCCCGCCCGGGTGGCTCCGGATGCGCGCAGGTCCGGATAGGTCAACACATGGCCCGGAGCGATGTCCGGTGTCAGGAACGAGCTCATTCCGCACATGGTGACCGGATCCGACCGACACGATGAGGAGAGGCAGCTCGAAACGGGGACAACTCACTCCGGGGCACTCCTGGGGAGGAGCCCCGCCCCGCGCGTCCGCCCACGGGGAGGGCACAACGCAGGAAACTTCCGTGCCATCCGAGCTCAGCGGGCCCTGCGGGCGCGCAGTGGGCGGATACTCCTGCGTTGTGGTGCACGAGGCCGAGTCAACGCCCGGGGCGGTGATGCAGCGAACAGCCCGCCGCACGGAGCTTCGGTAGCGTGGCCGGATGCACCCCCAGGTCCTGCACACCGCTCGCCTCGAGCTGTCGGCGCCGGGCGACGGCGACGTCGCGACGATCCACGCGGAGTGCCAGGATGCCGCGATCCAGCGGTTCACGACGGTTCCCTCCCCCTACCTCCCGGCCGACGCCGAGACGTTCGTCGACCTGACGCGTCGATGGTGGGCCGACGGGTCGGAGGCGACCTGGGGGATCCGCCTCGACGGTCGGCTCGTGGGGATGGTGGGACTCGCGAACCTGCCGAGCGGCGGACCCGAGATCGGGTACTGGGTGTCGTCCCGCGTGCGCGGCCGGGGCGTCGCGACCGAGGCGGCGCGCGCCGTCGTCGGCTGGGGCTTCGCGCCGGAGCGTCCCGCGGTCGAACGGATCGAGTGGCGGGCCGTGGTGGGCAACACCGGCTCGGCGCGCGTCGCGCGGTCACTGGGGTTCCGCTACGAGGGTCTGCTGCGACGGGCGCACGTCAACGCGCTCGGGCGATCCGACCTGTGGATCGGCGGACTGCTGCGCGGCGACGACCGCGCACCGGTGCCGTGGCCGGTGCTCGGCTGAGACGCAAGACCCGCCCCCATGTCGGAGGGGCGTGGCAGCATGGCCGCATGCCGGAGATGCCTGAGGTCGAGGGGCTCGTCGAGTTCCTGCGGGGTCGCGTCACGGGGCTGCGTGTCGACAAGGCCACCGTGTCGGCGATCAACGCGCTCAAGACCTACGACCCACCGCTGACCGCGCTGGTCGGCGCGCACGTCACGAGCGTCGATCGCCACGGCAAGTTCCTCGACATCGCCACCGACGGTGGTCTGCATCTGGTCTTCCATCTCGCGAAGGCCGGGTGGTTGCGGTGGTACGACGCCCTTCCCACCACGATCATCAAGCCGGGTAAGACGCCGATCGCTCTGCGCGTCGGTTTCGACGACGGCTCGGGGTTCGACCTCACCGAGGCGGGGACGAAAAAGTCGCTGGCCGTGTACGCGGTGCACTCCCCCGCCGAGGTGCCGGGCATCGCGCGTCTGGGGCCCGACCCGCTCAGCGCGGGTTTCGACCGGGCGACCTTCGGGTCGCTCCTCGCGGGCCGTCGCACGCAGATCAAGGGGGTGCTCCGCGATCAGTCGATCATCGCCGGGGTCGGCAACGCCTACTCCGACGAGATCCTGCACGCGGCGAAGATGTCGCCGTATGCGCTGGCCGCCACCCTGTCCGACGACGAGGTCGACCGTCTGTTCACGGCGATGACCACGACACTGGCCGAAGCGATCGACGAGGCGCGCGGAAAGCCGCCGGCCGAGCTGAAGGATGCCAAGCGACGGGGCATGCGCGTGCACGGACGACGGGGCGAGGCATGCCCCGTGTGCGGCGACGAGGTGCGCAGCGTGTTCTTCGCCGACAACTCCCTCGAGTACTGCCCCACCTGCCAGACGGGCGGCAAGCTGCTCGCGGATCGTCGCCTGTCGCGCCTGCTGAAGTGAGCCCCACCGTGACGGGGTCGAGGGATGTGACGCTCGTCGCTCCCTTCGGACGCGCGGTGGCGCGGCCCACCGTCCGAGCGACGAATGACGGTGCAGAGCCCCGCGGCGCGCAGTCGCTCCGGGTCCCGGCACGCGGCCCAGCTACCACAAAACGTCGTCAGAAGTCGGGGAATGAAACCGCAAACCGCGCGTTGACTACACTTCGAAGTGCAAACAACGTGCTCCGGGGTCGGTGAGAATCCGAACCGGCGGTGACAGTCCGCGAACCCCTCCGCATCACGCGGTGGGGCCGATCCGGTGGAATTCCGGAACCGACGGTGATGCGAGGGTCCTTCCTCGCTAGTCCGGATAGGAGGCAGCACGGATGGCGCGTCGCGCCTTCCCGCTCCCCCTGCCCGGCATCCGCGGGAAGGACAGGGAAATGGCATCCGCCGTCGAGATCGACGCCATGCGGCGAGCGCTGCAGCTCGCCCGGCGCGGCCCGCGCGGGCTCAACCCGCAGGTGGGTGCCGTGATTCTCTCGCCGACCGGTGAGGTCCTCGCCGAGGGTTACCACCGCGGCGCAGGGACCCCGCACGCCGAGGTCGACGCCCTGTCGCAGCTGGCTCGCGGAGCGGCGCGCGGCGCGACCGCTGTGGTGACCCTGGAGCCCTGCAATCACACCGGGCGCACGGGTCCGTGCGCGGTGGCTCTGATCGAGGCCGGGGTCGGCCGCGTCGTGCACGCGATCGACGACCCGACCGACACCGCGACCGGCGGGGCAGCGCGACTGCGCGACGCGGGAGTCGACGTCGAATCGGGCGTCGAGGCGGATGCCGCGGAGCACCTCATCCACGACTGGATCGGCCTGCAGCGTACCGGCCGCCCCCACGTGAGCGTCAAGTGGGCGCAGAGCCTCGACGGGCGCGCCGCGGCCGACGACGGGTCGAGCCAGTGGATCACCGGCCCCGCCGCGCGTCGTGACGTGCACGCCCGCCGCGCCCAGGCCGACGCGATCGTCGCCGGCACCGGCACGGTGGGAGCCGACGACCCCGCCCTCACCGCGCGCGCGGCCGACGGTTCGCTCGATGAACAACCCGTCCCCGTGATCATCGGGGAGAGCGAGACGGCTCCGGATGCCGCCGTGCGTCGGCACCCGCGGGAGCCGCTGTTCTTCGCGACCCATGACCTGCGCGCGGTGCTCGCCGACCTCGCCGCCCGGGGCGTGCAGCGCGTCTTCGTCGAGGGCGGACCGACCCTGGCGAGCGCGTTCGTGCGCGAGGGCCTCGCCGACGAGGTGCTCGTCTACGTCGCGCCGGTCCTGCTCGGCGGCTCGCGCCTGGCGCTCGGCGACCTGGGCGTGCCGACGATCGCCGACGCGCGACGCCTCGACGTGGCATCCCTGCAGACCCTCGGCGACGACCTGCTGATCGTCGCCGTGCCCCACCCGACCGGCTCGGAAGCCGCCGGCACCCACGAGAACAGAGGAGAAGCCTGATGTTCACCGGAATCGTCGAAGAGATCGGCGCGGTCACCGCCGTCGAGCCGTCGGGAGACGGCGTGCGACTGACGCTGCGCGCACCGCTGTCAGTGTCGGACGCCGGCCACGGCGACTCGATCTCCGTCAGCGGCGTGTGCCTGACAGTCGTCGACCAGGGCGACGACTGGTTCACCGCCGACGTGATGAAGCAGACCCTCGACATGTCGACCCTCGCCGACGTCGCGCCGGGCCGCGCGGTCAACCTCGAGCGCGCGACCGCCGCGCACGGCCGCCTCGGCGGGCACATCGTGCAGGGCCACATCGACGGCACCGGCGTGGTGCGCGAGGTGCGCCCCGGTGCTCAGTGGAGCGTCGTGCGCGTCGGCATCCCGGCCCCCCTCGCCCCGCTCGTGGTCGACAAGGGCTCGATCGCGATCGACGGCGTCTCGCTCACGGTCAGCGCCGTCAGTGAGGCCTCCGACCCCGAGCCGTGGCTCGAGGTCTCGCTGATCCCCGAAACGCTCGAGGCGACGACCCTCGGCAGAGCCGAGGCCGGCACGCCCGTGAACCTCGAAACCGACATCCTGGCGCGTCATGTCCAGCGCATGCTCGCCTTCCGCACTCCGACCGAGAGGGGCTCCGCATGAGCCTGTCCACCATCCCCGAGGCCCTGGAGGCCCTGCGTCAGGGGCGGCCGATCCTGGTCGCCGACGACGAGAACCGCGAGAACGAGGGCGACGTCATCATCTCGGCGCAGCTCGCGACCCCCGAGTGGCTCGCGTGGACCGTGCGCTGGTCGAGCGGATACGTCTGCGCCCCCCTGCCCGCGGAGTGGGCCGACCGACTCGACCTGCCCCCGATGGTCGAGGTCAATCAAGATGCCCGTGGCACCGCGTACACCGTGAGCGTCGACGCCGCGTCGGGCGTCACGACCGGCATCAGCGCGGCCGACCGCGCCCGCACGCTCAACGTGCTCGCGAACCCCGAGTCCGTGCCGTCGAGCCTGATCCGGCCCGGTCACGTGCTGCCGCTGCGCGCGGTGGACGGCGGTGTGCGCGAGCGCGCCGGGCACACGGAGGCCGCCGTCGACCTCATGCGTCTCGCGGGGCTCGAGCCCGTCGGCGCGATCGCCGAGGTGGTGGCCGAGGACGGCAGCATGATGCGCCTGCCCGGGCTCTTCGAGCTCGGCGAGCGCGACGGCATCCCGGTCATCACGATCGAACAGCTCATCGCCCACCTGAACGAGACCGATCCCCTGCCGGCGACCGCCGCACCCAAGCGCCGCGTGAGCCTGCGCGCCGAGTCGAACGTGCCGACCTCGCACGGCACCTTCCGCTTCCTGGCGTACAAGGACCGCGTCACCGGCACCGATCACCTGGCCGTGGTCTCGGGCGACCTGACCGAGGAGGCTCCGCTCGTGCGCGTGCACTCGGAGTGCCTGACCGGTGAGGCGTTCGGCTCGCTGAAGTGCGAGTGCGGGCCCCAGCTCGAAGCGGCGCTCGACACGATCGACCGCGACGGCGGCATCGTGATCTACATGCGCGGACACGAGGGACGCGGCATCGGCCTCATCAACAAGCTGCGCGCGTACAACCTGCAGGAGCGCGGCATGGACACGGTGGATGCCAACCTCGCCCTGGGCCTGCCCGCCGACGCGCGCGACTACGCCGCCGCCGCCGGCATCCTGACCGACCTCGGTGTCGAACAGGTGCGTCTGCTCACCAACAACACCGACAAGGTGAACCAGCTGCGCGGCTTCGGCCTCGACGTCGTCGAACAGGTGCCGCTGCTCGTGGGCGTCGGCCCCAACAACCACCAGTACCTCGAGACGAAGCGCGACCGTATGGGTCACATCATCGCCGAGGACGACCTGCGCGACGCCCTCGCGCACATGAAGGAAGAGAGCGCCTGATGGCCGGCAGTGGAGCACCCGAGACCGGCGGAGTCGACGCCTCCGGACTGAACGTCGTCGTCATCGCCGGCACCTGGCACGAGGTCATCACCGACGGCCTCATCGCCGGCGCGAAGCGCGTGCTCGACGCGACCGGCGCGACCTACCGCGTCGTGCGCGTGCCGGGGTCGTTCGAGCTCCCCGTCGCGGCGAAGGCCGCTCTCGACGGCGGAGCGGATGCCGTGGTCGCGCTCGGCGTGATCATCCGGGGCGGGACGCCGCACTTCGAGTTCGTCTCGTCGGCCGCGACCGACGGTCTCACCCGCGTCGCTCTCGACACCGGCAAGCCCGTCGGATTCGGCGTGCTGACCCTCGACGACGAGCAGCAGGGGCTGGACCGCGCGGGCCTCGAGGGTTCCAAGGAGGACAAGGGCGAGGAGGCCGCGGATGCCGCGATCCGCACCGCCCTTGTGCTGCGCGAGCTGCGCGGCTGACGCGTCTCCCGGACGACGGGCCCGGTGACCCCTGCGGTCGCCGGGCCCGTTCCCGTCGGCGGCCGGGACGGAGGCGGCCGAGCCTGTCGAAGCCACCGGGGTCGGCGCGCGGGGTGAGGCCCTCCTTGCTGGCGGCGCACCCGCGGCATCCCTACCCTGGCGGGTATGGAGATCCTGCGCAGCGTCGTCGTCCTCGTCCACCTCGTCGGTTTCGCCATCCTCTTCGGCGCGTGGGTCGTCGAGGCGGTCGCCCGACGCGTGCGCGTCACGCCGCTGATGAACTACGCGATCGTGATCTCGCTCGTCACGGGACTCGCCCTCTCGGCGCCGTGGGGCCTGGACCACGACCTCAACTACGCCAAGATCGGCATCAAGCTCGTTGTGCTGCTCGTGATCGGCGCTCTGCTGGGCATCGGTTCGGCCCGCCAGAAGCGCACCGGCTCGCTCTCCCCCGCGATCTTCTGGCCCATCGGCATCCTGGCCCTGCTCAACGCCGGCCTCGCGGTCATCTGGCACTGACGGTCGCCCCGTCCCCGCGAGATGCGCGCGCGGGACGGAGCGCGTTCAGCTAGCGCATAGACTGGAGGGTCTGGACGCCCCTCACTCGGGGACGTCGCCCCGGTGCCCCCGCCCGTGCGCTCTCTCACCACCACCCCCGTGACCGCTGCGTGCCACCGCTGCGCCCCACCCCGGACGCGAACGAAGAATCTTCCCGTCAGGCAGTCATGACCACGTCATCCCCCTCCACTCGTCAGGCCCCGGCTCCGGCCAATCCCCGCTCGCGCGTCATCACCGCGAGCCTCATCGGCACCACGATCGAGTTCTACGACTTCTACGCGTACGCGACCGCGGCCGTGCTCGTCTTCCCGATCCTCTTCTTCCCGACCGGCAACGAGACCACCTCGCTGCTGCTGTCGTTCAGCGTCTTCGGCGCCGCCATGGTCGCGCGCCCCCTCGGCGCCGTCGTCTTCGGTCACTTCGGCGACCGCTTCGGTCGCAAGGCCACCCTCGTGGCATCCCTGCTGACGATGGGTGTCGCCACCTTCCTCATCGGTCTGCTGCCGACGTTCAACGAGATCGGCGTCTGGGCGGCGATCCTGCTGCTGATCATGCGTCTCGCGCAGGGCTTCGCCCTCGGCGGCGAGTGGTCGGGCGCGGCGCTGGTGGCGACCGAGAACGCCCCGAAGGGCAAGCGCGCGCTGTTCGGCACCTTCCCGCAGCTGGGTGCCCCCATCGGCTTCATCATCGCCAACGGCATCTTCCTCATCATCAACTTCGCGCTGCCGCACCCGGACGGCACGGCGCAGCGCTCGGCGGAGTTCCTCGCCTGGGGCTGGCGCGTACCCTTCCTGTTCTCGGCCGTGATGGTCATCGTGGGCCTCTGGGTGCGCCTGCGGCTCGTCGAGAGCGAGTCGTTCGCGAAGGCGGAGAAGAGCGGCGTGATCCGCAAGTTCCCGCTCGGCGAGGTCATCCGCCGCAACTGGAAGCAGTTGATCCTCGGCACGTTCATCATGCTGGCGACCTACGTGCTCTTCTACCTCATGACGAGCTTCACGCTGTCGTACGGCACCAAGCCGACCGCCGAGGGCGCCGCCGCCGCCGCGGAGAAGGCCGGGACCGCGTTCGACGCCGCCGCGTACGTGCCGGGCCTCGGATTCGGATACACGGACTTCGTCATCATGCAGATCATCGGCGTGGTGTTCTTCGGCGTCTTCACGATGCTGTCGGGCCCCCTCGCCGACCGCTTCGGACGCAAGCGCCTGCTCATCGTGGTGACCACGGCGATCATCGTCTTCGGTCTCACCTTCGCGTTCTTCCTGCTGCCCCAGGCCGACGCGACGCTCACCCGCGTGTACGTGCAGGCGTTCCTCATCATCGGGTTCCTGCTCATGGGATCGACCTTCGGCCCGATGGGCGCCGTGCTGCCCGAGCTGTTCCCGACGAACACGCGGTACACCGGCTCGGCGATCTCGTACAACGTCTCGTCGATCCTCGGCGCCGCGCTGGCCCCGATCGTCGCCGTGGCGCTGTGGGCCGCGGGCGACGGCAACCCCTGGCTCGTCGGGGTCTACCTGTCGGCGATGGGCGTGCTGACCCTCGTCGCGCTCGTGCTCTCGCCCGAGACCAAGGACGTCGACTACGACGACAACATCGCCGCGGGGGCGACGGCACCGTAACGCCGGTCGTCTCGACGACGGATGCCACGGGGCCCCGGCCTCGTGGCATCCGTCGTTCCGGGACGCACCCCTCCTCCCCACCGGTGCTCCGGCGCGGGTTCTCCCCCACGCGACGTCGCGCGGGCGACCCGCACAGCCACGGAAGGTACGGTCGGAGTACCCCGATTCTTCTCCCGAGGATGAGCATGTCTTCACCCGCTCCCGCGCGCGGTCGGCGCGGCCGCCGCCCCGCCGACGGTCCGCGCGCATCGTTCCGTCAACTGCTGCCGTTCCTGCTCGAGCACAAGCGCACGCTCGCCGTGGTCGCGGTGCTGAGCGTGCTGGGGGCGGCGGCGACGCTCGCGCAGCCGCTGCTGGTCGGCCAGGTCATCACGCGCGTGCAGAACGCGGTGCCCCTCGGCGCCCTGGTCTGGCTGCTCGTCGCCTTCGTCGTGCTGTCGTCGGTGATCTCCGGCTTCCAGCACTACCTGCTGCAGCGCACGGGCACGGCGGTGGTCTACTCGTCGCGACGCCGCCTGATCGCGCGCATCCTGCGACTGCCCGTCAGCGAATTCGACGCGCGGCGCACGGGCGACCTCGTCTCGCGCGTGGGTACCGACACCACGCTGCTCTACGCCGTCCTCACCCAGGGATTCGCGGATGCCGTCGGCAACGCCCTCATCCTCGTCGGCGCCGTGATCGCGATGGCCTTCATCGACCCCCTCCTGCTCGGGCTGATCGTCGTGGTCGTGGGCGCCTCGCTCGCGCTCGTCGTCGTGCTCAGCACCCGCATCCGCGCGGCATCCGCCGACCAGCAGGCCAAGGTCGGCGAGCTGTCGTCGGGCGTCGAGCGGGCCGTGGGCTCGATCCGCACGATCCGCGCCGCGGGTGCGACCGAGCGCGAGATTACCGCCGTGACCGAGAACGCCACCGCGGCCTACGCCGCGGGGGTGCGCATCGCGCGGGTCTCGGCGCTGATCGTCCCGGTCGCGTTCGTGGCCCTGCAGGTGTCGTTGCTCGTCGTGCTCGGCGTCGGCGGTTATCGCGTGGCATCCGGGGCTATCGACGTCGCCTCCCTGGTGACGTTCGTGATCTTCCTCTTCCTGCTCGTCCAACCCCTCGCCTCGGCCATCGGGGCGATCACGTCGGTGAACCAGGCGCTCGGCGCGCTCGGGCGCATCCAGGAAGTGCTCGACCTTCCCCTCGAAGACGACGACGACCGGCCCGCCGGGTCGGCGGCGATTCCGGATGCCGCGGCGATCGTCTTCCAGGACGTGCGCTTCCGCTACCCCGAACACGTCGTCAAGGCGCGCGAGGCGGCAGCCGCGGAAGCGCGCTCGGTGCTCGTCGGGGCGCACCTCGATACGACCGAACCGGCGCCCGCCGAGACCGACCACGAGGTGCTGCGCGGAGTGTCGTTCACCGTGCCGCGCGGGGCGCGGGTCGCCCTCGTCGGACCGTCGGGGGCGGGGAAGAGCACGATCCTCGCGCTCGTCGAGCGGTTCTACGACCCGACCGCCGGAGCGATCCTCGTCGACGGCGTCGACGCGCGCGACCTCCCCCGCGACGACCTGCGCGCGCGCTTCGGCTACGTCGAACAGGACGCTCCCACCCTCGCCGGCACGATCGCCGACAATCTGCGACTGGCCTCGCCCGACGCCTCCGACGCCGACTGCGAGCGCGTGCTGCGCGAAGTGAACCTCGGCGACGTGCTCGAGCGCAACCCGCTCGGCGTCGATGCCCCGGTCGGTGAAGACGGCGTGATGCTCTCGGGCGGGGAGCGTCAGCGTCTCGCGATCGCGCGGGCTCTGCTGGCCGCACCTCCCGTGCTGCTGCTCGACGAGTCGACCTCGTCGCTCGACGGGGTGAACGAACAGCGCATGCGCGAGGCGATCGACGCCGTGGCGACGGGCCGCACGCTGCTCGTCATCGCGCACCGCCTGTCGACCGTCGTCGACAGCGACCTGATCGTCGTGCTCGAGAACGGCCGCGTCGTCGGCCAGGGCACGCACAGCGAGCTCGTGGCATCCACTCCCCTGTACCGCGACCTGGCGAAGCACCAGTTGCTGGTGTAGCCGTCGAGCGCGCGCCGCCGCGCCCGCCGTCGGCCCGCGTGCCGCCGCTCAGCGCACCGCCGGTCAGCGCACCGGCCCGCGCGGGCGCCGCGCCGCGCCCACGTGCCGCGCGAGACCGCATCCGGCTGACATCTCGGCCGCAGCGCGGCGCCGAGTCGTCGGCGGGATGCCGTCTCGCGCTCGCCCTCCCGGAACGCACCGACGCCCCTCCCGCGCGCCAAGAACGGGAGGGGCGTCGATTCCAGGGCTCGCCCCGCGGCGCGACACGGCGCGGGGGCGAGCCGGTCTCAGGCGCGCTGCAGGCGGTAGCGCAGCGACGCGAGCTCGGCGCGCAGGGCGGCCGGCAGGTGGGAGCCGAAGGTGTCGTAGAACTCCTCCGTGAGGTCGGCCTCGGCGAGCCACGAGTCGCGGTCGATCGCGAAGAGCTCGTCGAGGTCGGCGGCGGGCAGGTCGAGGCCCGTCAGGTCGAGGTCTTCCGTACGCGGCAGGCGTCCGATCGGGCTGTCCACGGCATCCACCTGTCCGTCGACGCGGCGGATGATCCAGTCGATCACGCGGGCGTTGTCGCCGAACCCGGGCCACAGGAAGCGGCCGTCGTCGCCCTTGCGGAACCAGTTGACCTGGAAGATGCGGGGCGCGCGGTCGAAGCGCAGCTTCTGGCCGACCTTCAGCCAGTGGCCGAAGTAGTCGCCCATGTTGTAGCCGCAGAACGGGAGCATCGCGAAGGGATCGCGACGCAGCTCGCCGACCGTGCCCTCCTGCGCCGCGGTCTTCTCGCTCGACACGGTCGAGCCGAGGAAGACGCCGTGCGACCAGTCGGTGGCCTCGAGCACGAGCGGGACGTTCGTGGCGCGGCGACCGCCGAACAGGATGACGTCGAGCGGGACGCCCTCGGGGGCCTCCCAGTCCTCCGCAATCTGCGGGCACTGGGCGGCTCCGACGGTGAAGCGCGAGTTCGGGTGGGCGGCGGGGCGGCCAGACGCGGGCGTCCAATCGTTGCCCTCCCAGTCGATGAGGTGCGGCGGCGCCTCGTCGGTCAGGCCCTCCCACCACACGTCGCCGTCGGGGCGCAGGGCGACGTTCGTGAAGATCGTGTTGCCCCACAGCGTCTCGATCGCGGTGACGTTGGTCGACTCGCCGGTTCCGGGGGCGACGCCGAAGAAGCCCGCCTCGGGGTTGATCGCCCACAGGCGTCCGTCTTCGCCGGGGCGGATCCAGGTGATGTCGTCGCCGAGCGTCTCGACGCGCCAGCCGGGGATCGTCGGGCGGAGCATCGCCAGGTTGGTCTTGCCGCAGGCCGAGGGGAACGCCGCGGCGACGTGGTAGGCCTTGCCCTTCGGGTCGATCACGCGGATGAGCAGCATGTGCTCGGCGAGCCAGCCCTCGTCACGACCGATGACCGAGGCGATGCGCAGCGCGAAGCACTTCTTCGCCAGGATCGCGTTACCGCCGTAACCCGAGCCGAACGACCACACCTCGAGGGTGTCGGGGAAGTGCACGATGTACTTCTCGTCGTTGCACGGCCAGGCGACGTCGTCCTGACCGGGAGCGAGGGGCGCACCCACCGAGTGCACGGTCTTGACCCACGGCGCACCGTTCGCGATCTGCTGCGTGACGGCGGTGCCGACGCGGGTCATCACACCGATGGATGCCACGGCGTAGGCGCTGTCGGTGATCTGCACGCCGATGTGACTGAGGGGGCCGCCCACGGCGCCCATCGAGAACGGGACGACGTACATCGTGCGGCCGCGCATCGACCCCTCGAACACGCCGTTCAGCGTCTCGCGGATCTCGGCCGGGGCGATCCAGTTGTTCGTCGGTCCCGCGTCCTCCTCGCGCTCGGAGGCGATGTAGGTGCGCGACTCCAGGCGGGCGACGTCGCCGGGGTGGGAGCGGGCGAGGTAGGAGCCGGGACGCCACTCGGGGTTGAGCTTGATGAGCTTGCCCTCGTCGACCATCTCGCGCAGCAGCGCGTCGTTCTCGGCGGCGGAGCCGTCGACCCAGTGGATGCGTTCGGGCTGCGTGAGAGCGGCGACCTGGTCGACCCAGGCGGTGAGGGCGGCGAGCCCCGGGCCCTCGACGGCCGGCTTCACGCCGTATCCGGGGCGGGCGGCGGGGGCCGCGGCGGCGCGGCCGGTGGAGCGGGGGGCGAAGATGTCGGCGAGTGCCATGTCGTTCTCCTCGGTTGAGAGCGAAATCGGTGGTCTTCCCCCATCTTGAGGGCCTTGAACGAGGATTTTCCCGCGTCCTTTGATGTAAAAAATCCGATTCTTTCGATATGGTCAAGGAATGGCTTCGTCGTTCGAACTGACCACGCTCGGTCATCGCATCCGGCATCACCGCCTCGCGCGGGGGTACACCCTCGACGAACTGGGCGCCCTGGTCGGCGTGGCGGGCAGTCAGCTCAGCCTCATCGAGAACGGCAAGCGCGAGCCCAAGCTCTCGCTGTTGCAGGAGATCGCCCGCGCGACCGAGACCGAGGTCACCGAGCTGCTCTCGCGCGAACCCCCGAACCGGCGGGCCGCGCTCGAGATCGAGCTCGAGAAGGCTCAGACGTCCCCGTTCTTCCGACAGCTCGGCATCCCGCCGGTCAAGGTCACCAAGGGCACGAGCGACGAGACGATCGAAGCCGTGCTGGGGCTGCACCGCGAACTGCAGCGCCGCGAGCGCGCGACGATCGCGAGCCCCGAGGAGGCACGCCGCGCCAACACCGAGCTGCGTCTGCGCATGCGCGAGATCGACAACCACCTGCCCGACATCGAGCGACTGGCCGAGAAGCAGCTGAAAGCCGCGGGGCACTCCACCGGGGCGCTCACCCACCGCACGGTGAGCATCATGGCCGAGCAGCTCGGGTTCGAACTCATCTACGTCAGCGACCTCCCCCATTCGGCGCGCTCGGTCACCGACCTCGAGAACGGGCGCATCTACCTCCCCCCGGCCTCCATCCCGGGAGGCCACGGCCTGCGATCGATGGCCCTGCAGGCCATGGCGCACCGCCTGCTCGGCCACCGCCCGCCCACCGACTACGCCGACTTCCTGCAGCAGCGCCTCGAGATCAACTACTACGCGGCGTGCTGCCTCATGCCCGAGACGAGCGCGATGTCGTTCCTCGCGCAGGCGAAGAAGGACAAGAACCTCGCCGTCGAGGACTTCCGCGACGCGTTCGGCGTCACGCACGAAGCCGCCGCGATGCGCATGACCAACCTCATGACGACGCATCTCGGCATCCGTCTGCACTTCCTGCGCGTCGACGGCGACGGGGCGATCTCGCGCGTCTACGAGAACGACGGGCTCCCCCTGCCCACCGACGTCACCGGCAGCGTCGAGGGCCAGGTCGTGTGCAAGAAGTTCTCGGCGCGCTCCGCTTTCGCCGAGCACAACCGCACCACCGAGCACTACCAGTACACCGATACCCCCGCCGGAACGTTCTGGTGCTCCACCCAGACCGGGACGACGAGCGACGGCGACTTCTCGATCACGGTCGGCGTGCCCTTCGACGACGCGCGATGGTTCCGCGGGCGCGAGACCCCCAAGCGCGGCGTCTCGCACTGTCCCGACGAGTCCTGCTGCCGCCGCCCCGACACCGAGGCCGCCGAGCGCTGGCAGGGCAAGGCCTGGCCGAGCGCGCGCGTGCACCGGCACATGTTCTCTCCGCTCCCCCGCGGAATGTTCCCGGGCGTCGACGACGCGGAGGTCTTCTCGTTCCTCGATCGCCACGCGGACGGCTGAGGCCGGGCCCGGGGCGTTGCGCGTTCGGCCTCCGTCGACACGACGCAGGAGTTTCCCCCGACAAGGGCACCCACGGGGCCCGATGGGCCACCGGAGGGCACAGTTTCCTGCGTTGTGTCGCGGAACGGCGCCGTAGGGACGGCGCGGCCGCGGAGGGGCCGAGCACCGCCGGCCCGCGACCTTCGCCCGCGTAGGCAGACGTGACGCAGGAGTTCCAAACGCTGAGGGCCCGCACGGCGCCGGATGGACCACCGGAGGGCAGAATCTCCTGCGTTGTGTCGATCGACGCCGGACGGGACGACGGATGCCACGACCCCGGGCCCTCGCGGGGCGCCGGGGTCGTGGCATCCGGTGTCTTCTGCGGCCCGGTCAGGCGTACGGGTTGGCCGTCAGCGTGTACTTCGTCTGCAGGTACTCGTGGATGCCCTCGTCGCCGCCCTCGCGGCCCAGGCCCGACTGCTTCCAGCCGCCGAAGGGGGCGGCGGCGTTGGAGACGACGCCGACGTTGAGGCCCATCATCCCGGTCTCGAGCTTGTCGATCATGCGCTGACCGCGGGCGAGCGACTCGGTGAAGACGTACGAGACGAGGCCGTACTCGGTGTCGTTGGCGAGGCGAACGGCGTCGTCCTCGTCGTCGAAGGGGATGATCGCCAGCACGGGTCCGAAGATCTCCTCGCGGAGGATGTCGCTGCCCGGCTGCACGTCCGACACCACGGTGGGCTCGAAGAACGTTCCGGGTCCGTCGATGGGCGATCCGCCGGTCGTGACGGTCGCGCCGCGCTCGACGGCATCCCCGACGAGGGTCTTGGCCTTGTCGACGGCGCGGTCGTCGATGAGGGGTCCGATCTGCACGCCCTCCTCGGTGCCGCGGCCGATCTTCATGCCCTGGACCCGCTCGGTGACACGGCGCGTGAACTCCTCGACGACGCTGCGCTGCACGATGAAGCGGTTGGCGGCGGTGCAGGCCTGGCCGATGTTGCGGAACTTCGCGAGCATCGCCCCCTCGACCGCCTTGTCGAGGTCGGCGTCGTCGAACACGACGAAGGGGGCGTTGCCGCCGAGCTCCATCGAGGTGCGCAGCACGCCCGGCGCGGCCTGCTGCAGGAGCTTGACGCCCACCGGGGTGGAACCGGTGAACGAGAGCTTGCGCAGGCGCGGGTCGGAGATGATGCGCTCCGATACCGGACCGGTGTTCGTGGTGGTGACGACGTTGACGACACCGGCGGGGAGACCGGCATCCTGCAGGATCTGCGCGAAGAACAGCGTCGTCAGCGGCGTGAGCGTGGCCGGCTTGATGACGACCGTGCAGCCGGCGGCGAGCGCGGGGGCGATCTTGCGGGTCGCCATCGCGAGGGGGAAGTTCCAGGGGGTGATGAGGTAGCAGGGACCCACGGGGTGCTGCGAGACGATCATGCGGCCGGTGCCCTCGGGGTTCGCACCGTAGCGACCCTGGGTGTGGGCGGTGACCTCGCTGAACCAGCGCAGGAACTCCCCGCCGTAGCCGACCTCGCCGCGCGCCTCGGCGAGGGGCTTGCCCATCTCGAGCGTCATGAGCAGCGCGATGTCCTCCTTGCGCTCCTGCAGCAGGTCGAACGCGCGGCGCAGGATCTCGGCGCGCTCGCGCGACGGCGTGGCCGCCCACGACGGGAAGGCGTCGGCCGCGGCATCCATCGCCGCGACGCCGTCGTCGATCGACGCGTCGGCGATCTCGAGCAGCACGTCACCGGTGGCGGGGTCGTTCACGGCGACGGTCTTGCCGGCCTCGGCGCTGCGCCACTCCCCGTTGATCAACAGGCCGGTGGGTACGGATGCCAGCAGCTCGCTCTCGCGTGAATCGGTCATGGGTCCTCCTGGATCGGTGTGCGGGGTTCCCCGCCATTCTGCTCAGCCCGCGGTGCGGGACCGATATACGTCGTGTATAAAGCGGACAGCCGCGTCGCCGCCACGGACGGGGTGGTTGCGACGCGGGCGAGCGTCGGCGCGACCGGTGGGGCGCCGAGCTGTGCCGCACCGAGCCGGGCCGCGACAGGCCGCGCCGGGCCGGCCCGCACCGCGCCGCGCCCCGAAAACGCTCTTCCTGGCCAGAAACGCGACAAGGCACCGTGTCTCGCGAGAATCGGCGTTTATCGCGGGTTTCCGGGCGGGCGAAGCGACACCGGACGCGTCAGCTCGCCGGGGCGACCGCGGGCACCGCCATCACGCCGACGAGGAACCGCTCGAGCCCCTGCGGGTCGTCGAGGGGCAGCACGTGCGCCACGTACTGATCCGGACGCACGACCACCACCGCCCCCTCGGCGCCGATGCCGCGCTCGGCGAAGATGTCGCTGCTCGTCCAGGCCGAAGGGGCGGCGGCGAACACCTTCTCGAGGTCGGTCAGGCCGAGCGGCCCCGAGCGCGGGCGGAACAGCGCCGGCACGTCGACGACGTCCTCCCAGCGCCCGGGGAAGACCGCCTTCACGTCGAACACGGCGTCGAGGTCGGCTCCCGCGGGGGTGAAGCGCTCCACGATCTCCTGCGCCTCGGATGCCCACTCCCGCAGCGCCGAGCCGTCGGCATCCGCGAAGGCATAGATCCGCCACCGCCCGTCGGCCTTCGCGTGATGGCCGAGGTGCACGGCGTTGCCGTCGCACACCCGCACGACCTCGACGCTCTGGAAGCGCTTGCCGACGGGGAACCCGGATGCCAGCTCCTGCGCCGCATCGCCCGCGACGATCCGCGAGGGGGCGTAGTGCGTTCCGAAACCGGAGGGGAACTCGGCGGTGGCGAGGTAGTAGGTCGCGAGTTCGGCGGGGTCGGTGATCTCGCCGGGCTTGCGGGCCATGAGCGAGGACCATTCGCGGTCGAAGTCGATGAGCTGCTGCGCGACCGGGCGGCGCTCGGCGTCGTACGACCGCAACAGCTCGGCGGGAGCGAGGCCGGTGAGCACGTGGCCGAGCTTCCATCCGAGGTTGAACCCGTCCTGCATCGAGACGTTCATGCCCTGCCCGGCCTTCGCGCTGTGCGTGTGGCAGGCGTCGCCGGTGAGGAAGACGCGGGGGCTCTCGAGGTCGTCGACGAACTGGTCGGTCACCCGGTGCCCCACCTCGTAGACGCTGTGCCAGGCGACCTGCTTCACGTCGATCGAGTACGGGTGGAGGATCTCGTTCGCCCGACGGATGACCTCCTCGATCGGGGTCTGCCGCACGCGGTGGTCGTCGTCGGCGGCCACTTCGCCCAGGTCGATGTACATGCGACTGAGGTAGCCGCCCTCGCGCGGGATGTGCAGGATGTTCCCGGCCGCCGCGTTGATCGCGCACTTGATGCGCCAGTCGGGGAAGTCGGTCTCGACGAGCACGTCCATCACCCCCCAGGCGTGGCGCGCGGCGGCGCCCACGTGCGTGCGGCCGATCGCCTGACGCACGCCGCTGCGGGCTCCGTCGCAGCCCACGACGTACCGCGCGCGGATCGTGCGCTCGCCGTCGGCGGTGCTCACCCGCACCTCGACGTCGTCGGCGCGCACCTCGAGGCCGAGGAACTCGACACCGTAGTCGGGGGTGATCCGCGCCGGTCCGTGCGCCGCCGCCTCGGCGAAGTAGTCGAGCACGCGCGCCTGGTTGACGATGAGGTGCGGGAACTCGCTGATCTTGTAGCCGTAGTCCTCGGTGCGGCTGGTGCGCACGATGCGATCGGGGCTCTCGGGATCGGGGGCCCAGAAGTTCATCCAGCCGATGTTGTAGGCCTCGGCGGTGATGCGGTCGGCGAAGCCGAACGCCTGGAACGTCTCGACGCTGCGGGGCTGGATGCCATCGGCCTGCCCGAGCGCGAGCCGCCCGTCGCGTTTCTCGATGAGGCGCGTCGTGAGCTGGGGGAACTGCGACATCTGCGCGGCGAGCAGCATGCCGGCGGGCCCTGAGCCGACGATGAGCACGTCGACCTCGTCGGGCAGTTCGGCGGGCCGATCGAGACCCGTGCCCGCGGCGTTCTGCACGCGCGGGTCGCCCGAGACGTAGCCGTGGTGGTGGAACTGCATCGTTTCTCCTGACGTCGATGTCGGGTTGCGCCGCCGCATTTGCTGTTCTATATTCGAACGCGACGTTCAGCTATCGAACGAGAGGCTAGTCGACCCATGTCGTCACGGCAAGACGCCGCCCCGGCCTCGCAGACCCTCAGTCGCGGCATCCGCCTCCTCGAAGAGCTGGCCGACGCCCGCTCGCCGCTCTCGATCGACGACCTCGCGGCCCGCGTCGACCTGCACCGCTCGGTCGCCTACCGCCTGCTGCGCACGCTCGAAGACCACGGACTGGTGACGAGGGATGCCGCGGGCGCCGTGCGCCTGGGAACGGGACTCGCCGCACTGGCCGCGGGAGTGGCCGCCGACCTGCAGGCGGAGGCCCTGCCCGAACTCACCGCCGCGGCGAACGAATTGGGCATGACCTGTTTCCTCGTCGTCCTCGACCACGACGAATGCGTGACCCTCACCAGCGTCGAGCCCCGGCACGCCGTGACCGCCGTGGCGCAGCGGCCGGGGGCGCGGCATCCCGTCACGCGAGGAGCCCCCGGACGGGCGATCCTGGCGCAGCTGCCCCCGCGCCGGTGGCCCGACGCCGTCGACGCGCGCCTCGCGGCCGAGGTGGCCGAGGCCGGCGAACGCGGGTGGGCGACCAGCCACGACGAGGTGGTCCCCTCGCTGCGCGCGGTCGCCGTGCCGCTGCCGGTGCAGGGCCGCGAGCCCGCCGCGGTCGCCGCCGTGCACGTGGCCACCGCCCTCGACGACGCCGCGATCGCAGCGCGACTGACCGCCGCCGCCGAGGCGATCCGCGGGGCACTGTGACCGCCACCCCATCCGCGCGAGTCGCCATCTTTTGTGGCCTCACCACCTGCTGAAGCGTCAAGAAGTGGCGACTCGCGCCCCTATACTCGATCCCGTCAGGCGCACGCGGTCGTGCGTCGCTGCTCGAAAAAAGGGCACGTAGCGGCTTCCCGCGAGACACATACGGCATTCCTCCGTCTCCGTCTCGAAAGGTCCCTTCGTCATGCCCACCGTCTCCGCGCACGTCGCGCACACCCTCGCCCGCCACCTCGACACCGTCTTCGGCGTCATGGGCAACGGAAACGCCTACTTCCTCGACGCCCTCGGCCGCGACACCCCCGCGGGATTCGTCGCCGTGCGCCACGAGGCCGCCGGTGTGGTCGCCGCCGACGCGCACTACCGCGCGTGCGGGCGCATCGCCGCCGCGACCGCGACCTACGGCGCCGGGTTCACGAACACGCTCACGGCTCTCGCCGAGGCGGTGCAGGCGCGCACGCCGCTCGTGCTGATCGTCGGCGACGAGCCCACCTCGGGCCCGCGCCCGTGGGGCGTCGATCAGATCGCCCTCGCCGCCGCCGTCGGCGCCCGCACGTACACGGTCGGACACCGCGACGCGGCCGCGACCATCGTCATCGCGATCGAGCACGCCCTCACCTATCGGCTCCCGGTCGTCATCGGCATCCCCTACGACGTCGCCACCCGCGACGCGGGAGAGATCCCGGATGCCGCGGCCCCGGGCGCGGAGCCCCGGGTGACCCCGGAGCACCCCCCGCTCGACGCGTACGCCGACGGGGTGATCGATCAGATCGTCGACGCCCTCGCCGCAGCCGAGCGTCCGGTCCTGCTCGGGGGGCGCGGCGCGTGGCTCGCCGGCGCGGGAGCGACCCTCGACGAGATCGCCGCCCTCGCCGGCGCCCTCACGACCACCAGCGCCCTGGGACGCGGACTCTTCTCCGACCCGACGCGCGACCTCGGCGTCGCCGGCGGGTTCGGGGCGCCGGGAGCGATGCAGCTCGTGCACGACGCCGACGTCGCGGTCGTCTTCGGCGCCGGGCTCAACCAGTTCACGATGCGCTTCGGCGAGCTCTTCGCCCCGGGGGCGCGGGTGTTCCAGGTCGACCTCGCGCCGACCGCGACCCACCCGCACGTCGGAGGCTTCGTCCGGGGCGACGCGGACGACGTCGCCCGCGAGATCGCCCGACGCCTCCGCGGGCGCGGATCGTCGCCGTCCACCTGGGGAGCGGGTCTCGACCTCGGGGCCGCCCGGCGCCAGCCCGCCGGTCGAGAGGTGGGCCCCGACGGCCGCCTCGACCCCCGCACGGCGGCGGCGCGCCTCGCCGAGCTGCTGCCCGAGGACCGCGTGGTCGTGCACGACGGCGGCCACTTCATGGGCTGGTCGAACATGTACTGGCCGGTCGAGTCGCCCGACCGCATGCTCATGGTCGGCACCGCATACCAGTCGATCGGTCTGGGCTTCCCGAGCGTCCCGGGCGCCGCGGTCGCCCGCCCCGACGCCGCGATCGTGCTCAGCACGGGCGACGGCGGCGGCCTGATGGCCCTCGCCGACCTCGAGACGGCGATCCGCGTCGCCGGTGGCCGCGGCATCGCCGTGGTGTGGAACGACGCGCAGTACGGCGCCGAGGTCCTGAACTACGGCATCAAGGGTCTTCACCCCGACCCGATGCTCATCCCCCAGGTCGATTTCGCGGCCGTCGCGCGGGGGTTCGGCGCCGAGGGCGTGGTCGTCGAGACGGTCGACGACCTCGACGCCCTGGCATCCTGGGTCGCCCGCGGGCCCGAGGACCGGGGGTTCCTGCTGCTCGACCTGCGTGTGAGCGCCGCGGTCGTCGCCCCGTTCTGGGAGGAGATCGCGGCGCGCTGACGCGCGGCCGGCGTGCCGGGCTCCGGAGAAATCGGCGCGATCCACCACGTTGCGCACGCGGATGGCGGCGGCGCACGCTCGGCTCCGGAATCCGACACGGCCATCGTCTCGGCGCCGTCGACCCTCGGCGCCGTCACCCGGCACGCCTCACGGCCCCGCCGCACCGGAGCGCGACGGGGCCGTGAGGGGTGCGACTCAGACCTTCGACAGCCCGCGCACCGGGCTGACCGCCTGCTCGGCCTCGTGATCCGGACCGAGGGGGATGCCGCTGCGGTCGCGCAGCAGCAGCGTGGCGATCGCGCCGAGCACGACCATGCCCGCGAGGTACCACGTCACCGACATCGTCGATCCGGTCTGCTTGACCAGCGCCTCGGCGATGGTCGGCGCGAACGCCCCGCCCAGGATCGCACCGAGCGCGTACGAGATCGACACCCCCGAGAAGCGGATGGATGCCGGGAACAGCTCGGCGTACAGCGCGGCCTGGGGTCCGTAGGTGAGGCCCAGGCCGACGGTGAGAACGACGAGACCGAGGGTGAGCAGGGCGACGTTCGCGGTGTTCACGAGCGGGAACAGCAGGAAGACGCCCACCAGCAGCGCCGCCCAGCCGACGAGATAGGTGGTGCGGCGGCCGATGACGTCGCCGATCCATCCGCCCACCCACGTGAAGACGAGCCACGACACCGCCGAGATCGTCACCGCGCCGAGCACGTCGGCGGTCGCGAGCCCCACCGGACCGTCGGGATTGGTCGCGTAGCGCTGGATGTACCCGCCCGTGGTCATGTATCCGACGGCGTTGTTGCCGGCGAAGACGAGGGCCGCGATCAGCACGAGCAGAGCGTGCGTGCGGAACAGCTGCACGATCGGCATCCGGGTCCTCTCCTTGCGCTCGGCGAGCTCGACGAAGACCGGGCTCTCCTCGACCTTGCGGCGCACGTAGAAGCCGATCAGGATCAGCACGAACGACAGCAGGAACGGCACGCGCCAGCCCCACGCGAGGAAGGCGTCGCCGGGGGCGATCAGCGCCATGAGCGCGAGCATGCCGCTCGCCAGCAGCAGGCCGAGGGGAACGCCCAGCTGCGGCGACGCGCCGAAGAGGCTGCGCTTGGCCTTGGGGGCGTGCTCGACGGCCATGAGCACCGCGCCACCCCACTCCCCGCCGGCCGAGATGCCCTGCAGCACGCGCAGCAGGATGAGCAGCACGGGGGCCGCGACCCCGATGGCCTCGTACGTCGGCAGGACGCCGATGAGGGTGGTGGAGGCGCCCATGAGGATCAGGGTGATCATCAGCACGACGCGGCGGCCGTACTTGTCGCCGAGGTGCCCGGCGAGGAAGGCGCCGAGGGGGCGGAACAGGAAGCTCAGTCCGACCGTGAGGAACGCCAGGATCTGCGCGATCCCGGGTCCGGCCGGACCGAAGAAGAGCTGTCCGAACACGAGGCCGGCGGCCGAGGCGTAGAGGAAGAAGTCGTACCACTCCACGGTGGTGCCGACGACGGTGGCGAAGACCACGCGGCGCCGGTCGCCGGAGGTCGAGATGGTGCCGGTGGGCGTGAAACCCGACGGATGGGAACGGGACATGGGGGCTCCTTCGAGACGTCATCGTCGCGCCCCGGACGTCGTCGTCGGTGACGAAGCATGTATTGCTGGGGCGTTCGTCATCGTATACGATTTGAGATACGACGCAAGGGAGCATCCATGACCGACACCAGCGACCCCCGGTTCGCCGCCCTCGGCGACCGCCCGGGCAAGATCGTGGCCGTCCATCTCGCCTACGCCTCGCGCGCCGACCAGCGCGGCCGTCGTCCCGACGCCCCCTCGTACTTCTTCAAGCCGTCGAGCTCCCTCGCCCCCTCCGGCGCCGAGATCGTGCGTCCCGCCGGAACCGAACTCCTCGCGTTCGAGGGCGAGATCGCCCTCGTCATCGGCGAGCCCGCGCGATGGGTGACCCCGGATGCCGCGTGGTCGCACGTGGCATCCGTCACCGCCGCGAACGACTTCGGTCTCTACGATCTGCGCGCGAACGACAAGGGCTCCAACGTGCGCTCGAAGGGCGGCGACGGCTACACCCCCCTCGGCCCCGCGCTGATCGACGCCCGCGAGGCCGATCCGACCGCGCTGCGCCTGCGCACATGGGTCGACGGCGCGCTCGTGCAGGACGACACCACGGCCGGGCTCATCTTCTCGCTCGCCCAGATCGTCGCCGATCTGTCACAGCACTTCACCCTCGAGACCGGAGACGTCATCCTCACGGGGACGCCCGCGGGCTCCTCGGTCGTCGTGCCCGGTCAGGTCGTCGAGGTGCAGGTGGATGCCGGCGCCCTCTCGACCGGACGCCTGCGCACCACGGTGGTCGAGGGCGATCGGTCGTTCGACGCCACGATCGGCTCCCTCCCCGCGGCGGACGACACCCAGCGCACCGAGGCGTGGGGCTCCGCCGAGGCGGCGGCCGCCGTGACGGCGATGTCGACCGCAACGGCGACGGCCGGCGGCACCGCGGCATCCGCGGATCCGGTGTCGGGTGCCCCGTCGCTCTCCCCCGCCCTGCGCGCGAAGCTCGAGCGCGTCCCCGTCGCCGCCCTCAGCGGGCAGCTGCGCAAGCGCGGCCTGAACGACGTGACGATCGACGGCGTGCACGCCCTCACCCCCGGCAGCCGCTTCGTCGGCACCGCGCGCACCCTGCGCTTCGTCCCCCACCGCGAAGACCTCTTCGCCGCGCGCGGCGGCGGGCAGAACGCGCAGAAACGCGCCTTCGACGCGGTCGGCGCGGGAGAGGTCATCGTCATCGAGGCGCGCGGCGAGACCGGCTCCGGCACGCTCGGCGACATCCTCGCCATCCGCGCGCACGCCCGGGGAGCGGCGGCCATCGTCACCGACGGCGGGGTGCGCGACGCCGAGGCCGTCGCCGCCGTCGGCATCCCCGTCTTCACCGCCGGCCCGCACCCGGCCGTGCTCGGGCGACGCCACGTGCCCTGGGAGACCGACGTCGCCGTCGGCTGCGGCGGCACCACGGTCGAGCCCGGCGACATCCTCGTCGGCGACGGCGACGGCGTGATCGTCGTCCCTCCCGCGATCGCCGAAGAGGTGGTCGACGCCGCTCTCGCGCAGGAGGAAGAGGATGCTTGGATCGCCGCGCAGGTGGCATCCGGTCATCCGATCGAGGGACTGTTCCCGATGAACGCGGAATGGCGCGCCCGGTTCGAGAGCGAGACGGGGACGCGATGACCACTCCGGCGCAGAGCCCCAGCAAGTCGCAGCAGGCGTACCACTGGATCAAGCAGCGCATCGCCGCGCAGGAGTTCACCCCCGGCTACCGGCTCGTGCTCGGCTCGATCGCGCGGGAGCTCGACATGAGCGTCGTGCCCGTGCGCGAGGCGATCCGTCAGCTCGAAGCCGAGGGCCTCGTGACGTTCGAACGCAACGTCGGCGCGCGCGTCTCGATGGTCGACGACACCGCCTACCGCTTCAGCATGCAGGCCCTCAGCCTGCTCGAGGGCGCGGCGACCGCCCTGTCGGCGCGCGCCCTGACCGCCGACGACGTGCGCCGCGCGCGCGAGGTGAACGCGCTCATGGTCGAGACCCTCGAGCACTTCGACCCGCGCGCGTTCACCGCGCTGAACCAGGAGTTCCACGCGATCCTGTTCGCCCGGTGCGCCAACCCCCGCCTGCTCGAGCTCGTGCAGGCGGAGTGGGCTCGCCTCGGGCACCTGCGCGACTCGACGTTCAGCTTCGTCCCGGGCCGCGCCGCCGAGTCGGTGCGCGAGCACGAGGGCATCCTCGTCCTCATCGAGAGCGGCGCCCCGCTCTCCGACATCGAGCAGGCCTCGCGGCGTCACCGCTCGGCGACCCTCGACGCCTACCTCATCCACGAGCACCCGCACGAGGTGCTCGGCCTGCCCGCATCCTGATCCCGGCCCCGGCATCACCGTCCTCGAACGAAGGAGTTCCCATGACCACCCCGATCACCTCCTCCCGGCGCATTCCGGCCGACCTGCCCACCCGCATCCAGCACTACATCGGCGGCCGGTTCGTCGACTCGGTCGACGGCGACACCTTCGACGTGCTCGACCCGGTCACCAACGAGACGTACGTCGCGGCCGCGGCCGGCAAGAAAGCCGACGTCGACCTCGCCGTCGCCGCCGCGCGCACGGCCTTCACCGAGGGACCGTGGCCGCGCATGCTCCCCCGCGAGCGCTCGCGCGTGCTGCACCGCATCGCCGACCTCGTCGAGTCGCGCGACGAGCGTCTCGCGGAGCTGGAGTCCTTCGACTCGGGGCTGCCGATCACGCAGGCGCTGGGCCAGGCCCGCCGGGCGGCCGAGAACTTCCGCTTCTTCGCCGACCTGATCGTCGCCCAGACCGACGACGCCTTCAAGGTGCCGGGTCGCCAGCTCAACTACGTCAACCGCAAGCCGATCGGGGTCGCCGGCCTCATCACGCCGTGGAACACCCCGTTCATGCTCGAGTCGTGGAAGCTCGGCCCCGCGCTCGCGACCGGGAACACCGTCGTGCTCAAGCCCGCGGAGTTCACGCCGCTGTCGGCATCCCTGTGGGCCGGCATCTTCGAGGAGGCGGGTCTTCCCGAGGGCGTGTTCAACCTCGTCAACGGCCTCGGCGAAGACGCGGGCGACGCGCTCGTGAAGCACCCCGATGTGCCGCTCATCTCGTTCACCGGCGAGAGCAGCACCGGGTCGCTGATCTTCGCGAACGCCGCGCCGTTCCTGAAGGGGCTGTCGATGGAGCTGGGCGGCAAGAGCCCCGCGATCGTCTTCGCCGACGCGGATCTGGATGCCGCGATCGACGCGACGATCTTCGGGGTGTTCTCGCTCAACGGCGAGCGCTGCACCGCGGGCAGCCGCATCCTCGTCGAGCGCTCCGTGTACGACGACTTCGTCGCCCGCTACGCCGCCCAGGCCGATCGCGTGAAGGTCGGCTTCCCCGACGACCCCGCGACCGAGGTCGGCGCGCTCGTGCACCCCGAGCACTACGCGAAGGTGATGTCGTACGTCGAGCTCGGCAAGACCGAGGGGCGTCTGGTCGCCGGTGGCGGCCGGCCCGAGGAGTTCCCCGAGGGCAACTTCGTGCGGCCCACGGTGTTCGCCGACGTCGCCCCCGACGCGCGCATCTTCCAGGAGGAGATCTTCGGCCCCGTCGTCGCCATCACGCCCTTCGACACCGACGAGGAGGCGCTCGCCCTGGCGAACGACACGAAGTACGGCCTCGCCGCCTACGTCTGGACGAACGACCTCAAGCGCGCGCACCTCTTCGCGCAGAACGTCGAGGCGGGGATGGTGTGGCTGAACTCCAACAACGTCCGGGACCTCCGCACCCCGTTCGGCGGGGTGAAGGCCTCGGGCCTGGGTCACGAGGGCGGCTACCGCTCGATCGACTTCTACACCGACCAGCAGGCCGTTCACATCACGCTCGGCCCCGCCCACAACCCCACGTTCGGCAAGGCGCAGGCGCACTGATCCGCGCGGGGCGGCGGTGCCGCGTCGGCGCCCCGCCGCGGCACCGCCGCCCCGCGAGATCACACGTTCGGCTCGAGCGCACACGTCCCGCGCCCCGCAGAACAGGTGCTCTCGAGACGATCGTGTGATCTCGCACCGCCCCTCCCCCACCGACTCCCCACGCAAGGACGCGAAATGGCAAAGCACACCGAAGAACAGAAGACCTCCTCCGGGTTCTGGGTCACCCAGGAGGCCCCGATCGTCTCCGACGACCCGATCCCCACCCCCACCTCGCCGGCCCCCGACATCCTCCGCTGCGCCTACATGGAGCTCGTGGTCACCGACCTCGCGGCATCCCGGGTCTTCTACGTCGACGTGCTGGGACTGCACGTGACCGAAGAGGACGACGAGGCCATCTACCTCCGTTCGACCGAGGAGTTCATCCACCACAACCTCGTGCTGCGCAAGGGCCCGGTGGCCGCGGTCGCGGCGTTCTCGTACCGCGTGCGCTCGTCGGACGACCTCGACAAGGCCGTCGCGTTCTACGAGGAGCTCGGCTGCGACGTGCGTCGCGCCCCGAACGGCTTCACGAAGGGCATCGGTGACTCCGTCCGCGTGGTCGACCCCCTCGGCTTCCCGTACGAGTTCTTCTTCGACACCGAGCACCAGGAGCGCCTGTCGTGGCGCTACGACCTGCAGATCCCCGGCGAGCTGGTGCGCCTGGACCACTTCAACCAGATCACCCCCGACGTGCCGCGCGCGGTGAACTTCATGCAGTCGCTCGGCTTCCGCGTGACCGAGGACATCCAGGACGAAGAGGGCACCGTCTACGCCGCGTGGATGCGCCGCAAGCCCACCGTGCACGACACCGCCATGACCGGCGGCGACGGCCCCCGCATGCACCACGTGTGCTTCGCGACGCACGAGAAGCACAACATCCTCGCCATCTGCGACAAGCTCGGCGCCCTCCGCCGATCGGATGCCATCGAGCGCGGCCCCGGACGCCACGGCGTCTCGAACGCGTTCTACCTGTACCTCCGCGACCCCGACGGCCACCGCGTCGAGATCTACACGCAGGACTACTACACCGGCGACCCCGACAACCCCGTCATCACGTGGGACGTGCACGACAACCAGCGCCGTGACTGGTGGGGCAACCCCGTCGTCCCCTCCTGGTACACCGAGGGCTCGCTCGTGCTCGACCTGGACGGGAACCCGCAGCCGGTCCGAGTCCGCGAGGACTCCAGCGAGATGGCGGTGACGATCGGCGCCGACGGCTTCAGCTACACGCGCGCCCCCGAGGAGGTCGGCGCCGGGGCCGCGGCATCCGGCCCGTCTTCCGCCGGCGAGTTCAAGCTCGGCAACCAGCTCTGACCCTCCCCACCGTGACACAACGCAGGAGTTCTCAGCGCGTCACCGCGGGTGGCCGCCTCGGCGCGCTCGTCGTACGCGGGATCTCCTGCGTCGTGTCCGGCCCGGCCCCCGCACCGACTCCGGCGGCGAGCGCCCGCCGGCACCGACCGCACCGAGACACAACGCAGGAGATCCATTCGGCGAAAGGGCCGGGAACGGCCGATTCCGCTCGCGGCACGGCCGATCTCCTGCGTTGTGTCCGCCGCACCGAGAGGAACCCATGCTCACCGACGCACAGATCGACGCCATCGCGGCCGAGCTCGCCGAGGCCGACCGCACCCACGCGGTCATCCCGCGCATCACGGCCAGATTCCCGGATGCCGCGGTGGAGGACTCCTACGCGATCCAGGGCCGGTGGCGCGATACGCAGATCGCCGCGGGTCGCACGCTCGTCGGCCGCAAGATCGGACTGACCTCCAAGGCCATGCAGCAGGCGACGGGGATCACCGAGCCCGACTACGGCGTGATGTTCGACGACACCGTCTACCGCTCGGGCGACGAGATCCCGGTCGCACTGTTCTCGAACGTGCGGATCGAGGTCGAGCTCGCGTTCGTGCTCAAGACCCCGCTCGAGGGTCCCGACTGCACGCTCGACGACGCCCTCGCCGCGATCGACTACGCCGTGCCGGCGCTCGAGGTGCTGAACTCGCACATCGAGCTCGAGGGCCGCACGATCGTCGACACCATCAGCGACAACGCCGCGTACGGCGCGATGGTGCTCGGCGAGGTGCGCAAGCGCCCCGACGAGATCGACCTGCGGTGGGTGCCCGGCGTGCTGAGCCGCAACGGCGAGATCGAGGAGACCGGCGTCGCCGCCGGCGTCCTCGGTCATCCCGCCACCGGTGTCGCGTGGCTTGCCAACAAGTTCCACCAGCACGGCGCGCGCCTGGAGGCGGGCGAGATCATCCTGGCAGGATCGTTCACGCGCCCGATGTGGGTGTCGCAGGGCGACGAGGTGCTCTGCGACTACGGACCGATGGGAACGATCACGTGCCGCTTCGTCTGACCCCCACGTTCCGCGACGCCCTCGCCGCATCCGATCGCGCACTGGCCGGCATGTGGGTCTGCTCGGGTAACGCCACGATCGCCGAGATCGCCGCGGGGTCGGGCTTGGATTGGCTGCTGCTCGACATGGAGCACTCCGCGACGTCGCTGGAATCCGTGCTCGCGCAGCTGCAGGTCGCCGCCGCCTACCCCGTCACCCCGGTCGTGCGCGTGCCGTGGAACGACCCCGTGACGATCAAGCGCGTGCTCGACGTCGGCGCCCAGAACCTCATCGTGCCGATGATCTCGTCGGCGGACGAGGCCCGCGCCGCGGTCGCCGCCACGCGCTACCCGCCCGCGGGCGTTCGCGGAGTGGGCAGCGCCCTCGCGCGCAGTGCGCGCTGGAACCGCGTCGACGACTACCTCGCCGACGCGTCCGCGCACGTGTCGCTCACGGTGCAGATCGAGACGACCGCCGGAGTCGCGGCCGCCGCCGAGATCGCGGCCGTCGAGGGGGTGGATGCCGTCTTCGTCGGCCCCTCCGATTTGTCGGCCTCCATGGGCCTGCTGGGCCGACAGGCGCACCCCGACGTCGTCGCCGCGGTGCACCGAGTCTTCTCCGCCGCGAAGGATTCCGGCACCCCGGTCGGCGTGAACGCCTTCGATCCCGCGGTGGCCGAGGCCTACCTCGACGCCGGGGCGGACTTCGTCGCGGTGGGGGCAGACGTGGCGCTGCTCGCCCGGGCCTCGGAGGCGTTGGCGGCGCGGTTCGTCACCGGTCGCGCGAGCGACCGGGACAGCTACTGAGCGCGGGGAGGCGCGGGCCGAACGGCTGAGACTCCGCCCGCCCCGCCGGGGGTACGCGAAGGGGGCCGGACGCGTGCGTCCGGCCCCCTTCGTCACGAGTCAGTCCTCGTCGTCGTCCTCGTCGTCCTCATCGTCGCCGACGATCTCGATGTCTTCGACCTCGAGCTCCGGCGTGAGCTGCACGTGCACGAGCGCGTCGGGGAACGACGTCTGGCCCGCGAAGACCACGATGATCGCGTCGGCGAAGACGCCCACGCCGATCGCCTCGAGGTCGGTGCGCAGGTCGACCTCGGCGTCGAGCTCGTCGTCGTCGAGGGCGTCTTCGATGTCGCTCGCGACCTCTTCGACGATGGCGCGCCAGCGCTCCTCACTGACCGAGAGGATGTCCTTCAGTCCCGCCATGATCGCGTCGAGGTCGGGCTCGTCCTCTTCGTCGATCTCGGGGTCGAGGTCCACCTCGACCTCGACACCGGCGGCGTCCAGGTGACCCGACCCGATGACGCTGTCTTCGTCGATCTGGGCGTCGTCGAGAAGGCCGCTTTCGGTGACGCGGCGGAGGAGGTCGTTCAGCACGGACTCAGTCATGTACAAACTCTGACACGTCCGGAGGGCTCGCGCCTCCCCCATTGCGCGCGACGCTCCGTGTGTTCAGCCGACGGCAGACCGTGGTTCACCGAGCGGCGGTGGCGACGGAGCGGAACGGATGCCGCCCGCACGGTCGCCAGCGGACTGTGCGGGCATGACGGAGGACCTGCATCCGCCGCGCCCGTCCGACCGCGATCGCGCTCCTGAAGCAGGGCCCGCCGCGCCGATTCCCGCCGCGGACCCGCCCCCTGGGCGACCGAGTCAGGCCGACGCGCGCTCCGCCGCCTCGACGACGTTCGTCATCAGCAGGGCGACGGTCATCGGTCCGACCCCGCCGGGGTTCGGCGAGACGAACCCGGCGACCTCGGCCACGTCGGGGTGCACGTCTCCGTACACGCGGGACTTCCCGGTCTCGGGGTCGGTCTCCCGGGTCACGCCCACGTCGAGCACCGCGGCGCCCGGCTTGACGTCCTCCGCGCGCACGATGTGCTTGACCCCCGCGGCGGCGACGATCACGTCGGCCTCGCGCAGGTGCTTCGCCAGGTCGGCGGTGCCGGTGTGAGTGAGGGTGACGGTGGCGTTGATCTCGCGGCGGGTCAGCAGCAGGCCGATCGAGCGGCCGATGGTCACGCCGCGACCGACGACGACGACCTCCTTGCCCTTCAGGTCGTATCCGTTGCGCAGCAGCAGCTCGATGACCCCGCGCGGCGTGCACGGCAGGGGCGTGTGGATCGGCGCAATGACGTTGAGCACGAGACGGCCGAGGTTCGTGGGGTGCAGGCCGTCGGCATCCTTGGCGGGGTCGATGCGCTCGAGCACGCGGTCGGTGTCGATGTGCTTCGGCAGCGGCAGCTGCACGATGTAGCCGTGGCACTCGGGGTCGGCGTTGAGGCGGTCGATGACGGCCTCGACCTCCTCCTGCGTGGCCTCCGCGGGCAGTTCGACCTGGATCGAGTTCATCCCGATCGCCTCGGACTGCTTGTGCTTCATGCCGACGTACAGCTGAGAGGCGGGGTCCGCTCCCACCAGCACCGTCGCGATGCCGGGCACGACACCGCGCTCGCGCAGGGCCGCGACGCGCTCGGTGAGCTCGGCCTTGATCGCCGCCGAGGCGGCCTTTCCGTCCAGAATCGTCGCCGTCATGGCATCCCTCGTTCTGTGTCTGTGGTTCTCGTGGTGTCGGGCGACAACGGTCCGGGCCGTCGCTGATGCGGTGAGCGCCGGCGTCACACGGCCGATGAACGCCGATCCTGTCGAGACACGCGGCGTGGCACCGTGTCTCGACAGGATCACCGTTCATCGCGGCTCAGGACCGCGCGAAGGCGGTGCCGGGAGCCCGACGTGCCAGGGACCGGATGCCGGGGCGGGGCCGCCGCGAAGCGCCCCACCCCGGCCGGGGCTCACTGCTGCAGGTCGGGGTACAGCGGGAAGGCGTCGGCCAGCGTTGCGACGCGCGCGCGCAGGGCCTCGACGTCGGCGCCGGGGATCAGCGCGAGCGCGATGATGTCGGCCACCTCGGTGAACTCGGCATCGCCGAAGCCTCGGGTCGCGAGCGCCGGGGTGCCGATGCGCAGGCCCGAGGTGACCATCGGCGGACGCGGGTCATTGGGGACGGCGTTGCGGTTGACCGTGATGTGGATGTCGTGCAGGAGGTCTTCGGCCTGCTTGCCGTCGATCTCGGCCTCGCGCAGGTCGACGAGCACGAGGTGCACGTCGGTGCCGCCCGAGCGCACGGCGATGCCGGCGTTCTTGACGTCGTCCTGGGTGAGACGGTCGGCGAGGATCGCCGCTCCGCGGAGCGTGCGCTCCTGACGTTCCTTGAACTCGGGCGTCATCGCGAGCTTGAACGCGGTCGCCTTCGCGGCGATCACGTGCATGAGCGGACCGCCCTGCTGGCCCGGGAAGACCGCGGTGTTGATCTTCTTGGCGATGTCGGCGTCGTTGGTGAGGATGAGGCCCGAACGGGGGCCGCCGATCGTCTTGTGCACCGTGGTCGAGACGACGTGCGCGTGCGGGATGGGCGAGGGGTGCACGCCCGCGGCGACGAGACCGGCGAAGTGCGCCATGTCGACCCAGAGCAGCGCGCCGACCTCGTCGGCGATCGCGCGGAAGGCGGCGAAGTCGAGCTGACGGGGGTAGGCCGACCAGCCGGCGATGATGACCTTCGGCTTGTGCTCGACGGCGAGGCGACGCACCTCGTCCATGTCGATGACGCTGGTCTCGGGGTCGACGCCGTAGGCGACGATGTCGTAGAGACGGCCCGAGAAGTTGATCTTCATCCCGTGCGTGAGGTGACCGCCCTGGTCGAGGGCGAGACCGAGCAGCGTGTCGCCGGGGCGCGCGATCGCGTGCAGCACGGCGGCGTTGGCCGAGGCGCCGGAGTGCGGCTGGACGTTGGCGAACTCCGCACCGAACAGCTGCTTCGCGCGCTCGATCGCGAGCGACTCGGCGACGTCGACCTCTTCGCATCCGCCGTAGTAGCGGCGTCCGGGGTACCCCTCGGCGTACTTGTTGGTCAGCACCGAGCCCTGCGACTGCAGCACCGAGACGGGCACGAAGTTCTCCGACGCGATCATCTCGAGGAACCCGCGCTGGCGGTTCAGCTCGCGCTCGAGCACCTCGGCGATCTCGGGGTCGACCTCGGAGAGGGGGGCGTTGAAGTACGGATCGGTCATGCGATCTCCTTGACGATGGTTCCGGATGCCGCGGACTCGGCGAGCCCGCGAAGATACCGCATCGACCCAGGCGTGCGGTCGAATACCGTCAAGCGGTCGCTCCCCGGTGGTTCCCCACCTCAACGCCAGTCGCGACGGTGCCACTTTAGCGGCAAAAGCCGTCGCCGCCGGGCGGCTTCCGGCATCCACTGGTCCTCCACAGGAACGGCGGCGCTCCTCGCCGACGTCGGCCCCGCGCGCCCACTCGACTCGACGGCGAGCGATCCCGGACGCCGGCGCCCGACGCCCGCGTAAAATGACCTCGTGACCGACTCCCCCCACGTCCGCGCGCAGGCGCCCCTCGCCCCCGGCATGCGTCCGCGGCCGACGGCGGTCGAGATCGGCAGCGTCCTGTGCGGCGTCTTCGCGTTCCTGACCCTCGCCCTGTGGGGCTTCACAGCGTGGCCGTTGCCGTGGAACATCGTCGCCGGCATCGGCGCCCCCGCCCTCGCCATCATCGTCTGGGCGCTGTTCGTCTCGCCCCGCGCCGTGCTCGCGGTGCACCCGTTCGTGCGCGCGATCGTCGAGCTGTTCGTCTACGCAGCCGCCACGGTGGCGTGGTGGAGCATGGGGCAGGCGCTCATCGGCCTGGTCTTCGCGATCATCGCCGTCACCTTCGGTGCGCTGAACGGCCGTCGGCGCCTGGCGTGACCTCCGACGTCGTCGCGCTGCTCCGGGCCGAGCTCGGCGCGCGCGTCGACACCTCCCCGACCGCACTCGAGGCCGCGCGGGCGGACAAGTCCGGCCATGCCGCGGACGGCCTCCCGCTCGCGGTCGTGCACGCGGCATCCGTCGCCGACGTCCAGGCGGTCATGCGCATCGCCACCGCCACCCGCACGCCCGTCGTGCCGCGCGGAGCGGGAACGGGCCTCGCGGGAGGGGCGAACACGGGCGGCGGCGAGATCAGCCTGTCCGTGCGCGCCATGGACCGCCTCGTCGAGGTGCGCCCCGACGACCTGCTCGCGGTGGTCGAACCCGGCATCCTGAACGCCGACCTCAACGCGCAGCTCGAACCGCACGGGGTGTGGTGGGCGCCCGACCCCGCAAGCCGTGCCATCTCGACCGTCGGCGGCAACATCGCCACGGGCGCGGGCGGCCTGCTGTGCGCGAAGTACGGCGTCGTGCGCGACGCGGTGCTGGGGGTCGTCCTCGTGCTCGCAGACGGACGCCTGCTCCACCTCGGACACCGCAGCGTGAAGGGCGTGACCGGCCTCGACCTCACCTCGCTCGTGATCGGCTCCGAGGGGACGCTCGGCGTGGTGGTCGGCGCCACCCTCAAGCTCCGCCGACTCATCGAGGGCGAGCGGGTGACCCTCACCGCCCTGTTCGACGGCGTCCGTGCCGCCGCGGTGGCGTGCGCCGCCGTCACCGCCTCCGGGGTGCAGCCCGCGATCATGGAACTGATGGATGCCACGAGCCTCGCCGCCGTGCACCGCCTGCTCTCGATGCCGGCTCCGCCCGCGGGCGCGGCGCAGGTGACCATCCAGACCGACGGGCCCGTCGCGGCCGCGGAGGCGCGGTCGATCGCCGCGGTGCTGGAGGCCGCGGGCGGGCGCGTGTCGGTCGCGGCCGACGCCACCGAGGGCGAGGAGCTCCTCGCCGTGCGCCGGGCCATGCATCCCGCGATGGAGACGCTCGGCACGACGCTGATCGAGGACGTGTCGGTGCCGCGCAGCGCCCTGCCCGACATGTTCGACGAGATCGCCCGCATCGAGCGCACCTTCGGCCTCGTCATCCCGGCGGTCGCCCACGCGGGCGACGGCAACCTGCACCCGAACTTCGTCTTCGAGGGGCCCGAGGTCCCGCCCGTCGTGTGGGAAGCGGCCGAGGAGCTGTTCCGCGCCGCCCTGGCCCTGGGAGGAACGCTCACGGGCGAACACGGCATCGGGGTGCTCAAGCGTCGCTGGCTGGCCGACGAGCTCGGCGACGACCAGTGGCGGCTGCAGCGCGACATCGCTCGCGTGTTCGACCCGCTCGGCATCCTGAATCCGGGCAAGGTCTTCGTCGACTGAGGCCGGTTCTCCCGCGTCGCGGCCGCGTCGAACCTCGGCGTGATCAGACCGTGATATTGCTCGGGGGTGATGCGCAGCATGCGCCTTTAGCATGGGAAGACTGACTTCCGGGGGGTTTGACTATGACCGACGGCGCACCTGGCACCGACGGCGCGACGTACGCCTGGGCTCCCGCCGAGCCCGCACCGCGCAAGAACCGCTCCGGCCTGTGGATCGGCATTCCCGCCGGCGCCACGGCCGTGGCCCTCATCGCCGCGTCGCTCGTGCTCATCGCCCCCGGTGCCTCGGTCGCCGGGGTGCAGATCGGCGGTCTCACGCCCGGAGCCGCGGCCCAGGCCATCTCGAACCGCCTCGCCGAGACCTCCGTCACGGTCGAGAGCCCCGCGGGCGAGGTCGTCGTCACGGGCGCCGACCTCGGCGCGACGGTCGACGCGGCCGCGCTCGCCGACAAGGCCTTCGCCGACAACCCCATGTGGAAGCCGTCGTCGTGGTTCCCCGAGGGGACCGGCGTGTCGATCTCGGTCGACGCGGCCGAGGCGGCGGCCGCGCTGCGCGACAAGGCCCCGGGTGCGTACCGCGCTCCCGTCGACGCGACGGTGGCGTACGACGCCGGCTCCCAGGCCTACGTGACCACGCCGGCCGAGGCCGGAGAGGGCATCGACGTCGCCACGGTGACCGCGGCACTGCAGTCGGCCTTCGACTCCGGCACCGCGTCGACCACGGTCGAGGCGAGCCTCGTCCCGGTCGAGGCGCCCGTCTCCACCGACGAGGCGGCCGCGGCCGTCGGCACGCTCAACGGCATCCTCGACTCCGCCGGCTTCTACGTCGGCGATGAGCGCACGGTGACCGTCGATCGCGCCACCGCCGCGGCGTGGCTCACCGTCACCCCCGACGGCAAGGGCGACTTCGCCATCTCGGCCGACCAGGCCGCGATCCAGAACGCCGTCGCGGGGCTTCCGGCCGCCGTCGACCGCGGCGCGGTCAACGCCGACGTGATCGTCGACACCGGCGGAGAGGTCATCCACACCAACACCGAGGGGCAGACCGGACGCACGCTCGGAGACACCGCCGGCGTCGCCGCGGCCTTCGCGTCGCAGCTGGCCGAGGGCAACGGACGCTACGAGCTGGCCGTCACCGAGACGCCGTTCGAGACGACGAAGACCGAGCGCCGCATCGACGTCAACCTCAGCACGCAGACCACGACGCTCTGGCAGAACGGTCAGGTCTACCGCTCCTGGTCGATCTCGTCGGGAGCGGGCGACCACGCCACCCACACGGGCGAGTTCCGCATCGGCTGGAAGACGCAGATGCAGGACATGGGCTGCGTCCCCGGCTACGACTACTGCACGAAGGACGTCCCCTGGGTCGCGTACTTCAACGGCGACGAGGGCTTCCACGGCACGTACTGGCACAACAACTTCGGTACGCCGATGAGCCACGGCTGCATCAACATGACGATCTCCGCCGCGAAGGAGCTCTACGACTGGGCCTACCGCGGTACCGAGGTGTCGGTCCACTACTGAGCCCGGACCCTTCGAGGAGGGGCGGATGCCATCGGCATCCGCCCCTCCTTCCGTTTCCGCCCGTGCTCGCGTGTCGTGCGCCTGCCCGCCGCCCGGCACAACTCCTGCAACCCGGCCCCACCCGGCACCCACCGGCCCCGAACACCCCGCATCTGCAGGAGTTGTGCGCGCCGGTCAGGGCCGACCGCGGGGCCGAGCCGAGCACCAACGGGGCGGGGCGACGACGAAAGAGGGGCGGATGCCGCATGGCATCCGCCCCTCTCGGGATCAGGCGATCAACGCAGGGCGTCGACCACGGCGTTCAGCGTCGCGGACGGGCGCATGACCTTCTCGACCAGTTCCGTGTTAGGGCGGTAGTAGCCGCCGATCTCGGCGTGGTGGCCCTGCACGGCGTTGAGCTCGGCGACGATCGTCTGCTCCTCGGCCGCCAGCTTCTCGGCGACAGGGGCGAAGACGGCGGCGAGCTCGGCGTCCGACGTCTGCTGCGCCAGCTCCTGCGCCCAGTAGAGGGCGAGGTAGAAGTGGCTGCCGCGGTTGTCGATCGTGCCGAGCGCGCGTCCCGGCGACTTGTCGTTCTCGAGGAACGTACCGGTCGCGGCGTCGAGCGTCTGCGCGAGCACGCGGGCGCGGTCGTTGCCCGTGGTGTCGGCGAGGTGCTCGAGCGAGGCCGCGAGGGCGAAGAACTCACCGAGCGAGTCCCAGCGGAGGTAGTCCTCCTCGACGAGCTGCTGCACGTGCTTGGGCGCGGAGCCGCCGGCGCCGGTCTCGAACAGCCCGCCGCCCGCGAGCAGCGGGACGATCGAGAGCATCTTGGCGCTCGTGCCCACCTCGAGGATCGGGAACAGGTCGGTGAGGTAGTCGCGCAGCACGTTGCCGGTCACCGAGATCGTGTCCTCGCCGCGGCGAATGCGCTCGAGCGAGTACGTCGTGGCCTCGGCAGGGGCGAGGATCTCGATCGTGAGGCCCTCGGTGTCGTGATCGGCGAGGTACTCGTGCACCTTGGCGATGAGGTTGCGGTCGTGCGCGCGGGTCTCGTCGAGCCAGAACACGGCCGGAACGCCGGTCGCACGGGCGCGGGTGACAGCGAGCTTCACCCAGTCGCGCACCGCGACGTCCTTGGTCTGCGTCGCGCGCCAGATGTCGCCGGTGTTCACGTCGTGCTCGAGCAGCACGTCGCCGTTCGAGGCGACGACCTGCACGCGGCCCGGAGCCGGGATCTCGAAGGTCTTGTCGTGGCTTCCGTACTCCTCGGCGGCCTGGGCCATGAGGCCGACGTTCGGAACGGAGCCGATCGTGGCCGGGTCGAGCGGGCCGTTCGCGATGACGTCGTCGATCGTGGCCTGGTAGACCCCGGCGTACGAGGAGTCGGGGATGACGGCGAGAGTGTCGTCCTCTCCCCCGTCGGCGCCCCACAGCTTGCCGCCGTTGCGGATGAGCGCGGGCATCGACGCGTCGACGATGACGTCGGACGGCACGTGCAGGTTGGTGATGCCCTTGTCGCTGTTGACGTACGACAGGCGGGGACCCGAGGCGAGCGCGTCGCGGATCTCGGCGGCGATCGCGTCGCCGCCCTCGACGTTCGACAGACCCGCGAGGATCGATCCGAGGCCGTCGTTGGGGGTCAGCCCCGCGGCGGCGAGGGCGTCGCCGTGACGGTCGAACACGTCGGCGAAGAACGCCTTCACGACGTGGCCGAAGATGATCGGGTCGCTGACCTTCATCATCGTGGCCTTGAGGTGCACCGAGTAGAGCACGTCGTCGGCCTTCGCCTGGGCGAGCGTGTCGGCCAGGAACGCGTCGAGGGCTGCGGCCGAGAGGAAGGTGGCATCCACGATCTCGCCCTGGAGGACCTTCAGGCCCTCCTTGAGGGTCTTCACGGTGCCGTCGGCGGCGACGTGCTGGATGGAGAGCACGTCGTCGTCGGCGATGACGACCGACTTCTCGTTCGAGCGGAAGTCGTCGTGACCGAGGGTCGCGACGCGGGTCTTCGAACCCTCGCCGAACGCCTTGTTGCGGTGGGGGTGCTTCTTCGCGTAGTTCTTCACGGCCAGGGGCGCGCGGCGGTCGCTGTTGCCCTCGCGCAGCACCGGGTTCACCGCGGAACCCTTGATGCGGTCGTAGCGGGCGCGCACGTCCTTGTCTTCGACGCTCGCCGCCTCGTCGGGGTAGTCGGGGATGTCGTAGCCCTGCGACTGCAGCTCGGCGATCGCGGCCTTGAGCTGCGGGATGGATGCCGAGATGTTGGGCAGCTTGATGATGTTCGCCTCGGGCAGCGTGGCCAGTCCGCCGAGCTCCGCGAGGGCATCGCCCACCTGCTGCTCGGGGGTCAGACGCTGCGGGAAGGCCGCGAGGATGCGGCCGGCGAGCGAGATGTCGCGGGTCTCGACGTCGACGCCCGCCTGCTTCGTGACGGCCTGCACGATCGGCAGGAACGACGCGGTGGCGAGAGCCGGCGCCTCGTCGGTGTACGTGTAGATGATGGTGGAATCGGGCACGTCAGATCTCTCCGTAGAGGCGGCCAGGGTTGCGATTCAGCCTATCGCACCCGGGCAAAGTCTCTTGATGTCGAGATAGTTGCGCACGGACTCACCGACCCGCGGGTGCCCGCTTCAGGCCCGGATGCCATGCTCCCTGGCCGTCCTGGGATGCGCCAGCGTGTCGCGCGGGAGGTCGGCGACCCGCATCCACCCCGGGCCCTCGACCCGGGTGCCGTTCGCGACGAGGTCGTCGATCGCGGCATCCACCTCGCGCGAGATCTCGTCGGCGAGCTGACTGCCGACCACCATCGACACGATGACGCGGCACCGCTCCCCCACGACACGGGCCGTCACGACGATCACGGCTTTGAGCGAGAACGGTCCGATGCGGGTCGTGAACAACGACAACCCGGTGTTGTCGAGGAGAGCCTCGCTGAGGATGTCACCGCGCTCCCACACCCAGAGGCTCTCGCCCGTCGCCTCGGAAACGGCGGAGCTCGTGCGCTCCGGCGCCGGACGCAGGTGCGCGCGGGTCAAGGCGAGCGACACCGCGTTGACCGCGGCATCCTGCGCGTCGCGCGACACGTGGATGATGCACGCCCGGGCGATCTTCCATCGACCCGCCGGTCCTTCTTCGACGCGCGCAGGGCGCTCGGGCGGCACGGAGGCGGATTCCATCGATCCAGCGTACGGGTGGGCGGTACCGAGTCGACTCATGCGCCGACATGCGCTCTTTGGGGCGGGACGACGGTGCCGCTAGCCTGGGCGCATGGCTGACCTGCGTCTCGTCGAACTGTCCGCCGCCACGATCGTGGCCGTGAACAACCTCTCGCTCAAGCCCGGACAGGAGCAGTTCCTGGCCCCGGTCAGCTACGGCATCGCCGCGACCGTGATGAACCCGTCGACGTCGTGGCAGCGCGTGGTGCTCGACGGCGACGAGGTCGTCGGCTTCGTCAGCGCCAACTTCGACGGCGAGGCGACCGAGGAGCACTTCCGCTCTGTGCTGTGGCGCATCAACGTCGACGCCGATGACCAGGGCCGCGGCGTCGGAAGCTTCGCGCTCGCGCAGCTCCTCGACGAGGCGCGCCGCCGCGGAATGGACCACGTCGACGTCATCTACGAACCCGGCGTCGGCGGCCCCGAGGCCTTCTTCCAGCGCGTGGGCTTCGAGCCTGTCGACGAGACGGAGTACGGCGAGGTCGTCGCGCGCGTTCGCGTGTGAGGGGAAAGAAAGCTGCTTTTCGGGTGAGCCCCGAGCTCTCGAGCGGTTCTGGCGCGCGCCGTTTCCTATTGTGTCGCCATGACCGGACCGTGGTTCTCCCTCCCCTTCGGAGTCGCACTCGCGGCCTACAGTTTGGTTCAGCTGGGCTCAGCCCCGCAGTGGTGGGACATCGCCACCACGACCATCCTGCTTTTCGCGGCCGCGACATCCATCCTGCGCGGCGTCCTCGACCTGCGAGCTCGCCGACGCACGTCGCGTGACTGACGACGGATGCCACGCCCCGGCGGGGACGTGGCATCCGGTGCGTACGCGGGTCAGACCAGCGACTCGCGCCACGCCGCGTGCAGCTGCGCGAATTTGCCCGTGCCGGCGATGAGGGCGGCGGGACTGTCGTCCTCGATGATGCGGCCGTGCTCCATCACGAGCACGCGGTCGGCGATCGCGACCGTCGACAGGCGATGCGCGATGATGATGGCCGTGCGATCGGCCAGCAGTGTCTGCAGCGCATCTTGGATCAGACGCTCGCTCGGAATGTCGAGCGAGGCCGTGGCCTCGTCGAGGATCAGCACCGCGGGGTCGGCGAGGAACGCGCGGGCGAACGAGATCAGCTGCCGCTGACCCGCCGAGACCCGACCTCCGCGCTTGTTCACGTCGGTGTCGTAACCGTCGGGCAGCTTCGAGATGAAGCCGTCGGCTCCCACCGCGCGGGCGGCGGCGCGGATCTCGTCCATCGTGGCGTCGGGCTTGCCGAGCGCGATGTTGTCGGCGACGGTCCCGCTGAACAGGTACGCCTCCTGCGTGACCATGACGATGGCACGCCGAAGATCCTTCGGGTGAAGGCGGCGGAGGTCGACGTCGTCGAGGGTGACGGCGCCCTGCGTCGGGTCGTAGAAGCGCGAGATGAGCTTCGCGAGCGTGGTCTTGCCCGCACCCGTCGTCCCGACGAGCGCGATCGTCTGCCCGGCCGGGATGTCGAGCGTGAAGTTCGGCAGGATGACACGGCCCTCGGTGTATCCGAAGGTGACCTCGTCGAAGCGGACGTGCCCGCGGGCGCTCCACAGGTCGACGGGGTCGGTGGGGTCGGGAACCGTCGGCTCCTCCTCGAGCACGCCCGACACCTTCTCGAGGGCGGCCGTGGCGGACTGGTACGAGTTCAGGAAGAACGCGACCTCCTGCAGCGGCGAGAAGAAGTTGCGCACGTACAGCACCGCGGCGGTGAGCACACCGATCTCGAGCGGTCCCGCGATGACGCGACCGCCACCCCACAGCAGCACGACGGCGACGGAGACGGCGGCGACCGCCATGATCCCCGGCTCGAAAGTCCCGAAGAGGCGGATGGAGCGCATGTTGACGTCGCGGTAGTCGGCGGCGAGCTTGCCGAACTCGGCGTCGTTGCGGGGCTCCTTTCGGAACGCCTTGACCGCGCGGATGCCCGTCATCGTCTCGACGAACTTGACGATGACCTGGGCGCTGATGACCCGCGACTCGCGGTAGATCACCTGCGAGCGCGTGTAGAACCACCGCATGAGCAGGTACATCGGGATGCCCATGAGCGTGAGGATCAAGCCCGACTGCCAGTCGATGAGGAAGAGCGCACCGAGTGTGAACAGTCCGTAGAGCACGCCCGAGACCAGCTCGTTGAGTCCACCGTCGAGCAGTTCGCGGATCGTGTCGAGGTCGCTCGTCTGGCGCGAGATGATGCGGCCCGACGTGTACGACTCGTGGAACTCCAGACTGAGCTTCTGCGTGTGCAGGAAGATGCGCTTGCGTAGGTCGAGCATGATCGCCTGCGTCAGCCGCGCCGCGACGACCACGTACCAGCCGATCAGCACGGCACCGCCGATGCCGGCGAGGAGGTACACACCGACCACGCCGTAGGTCGGGAGCCAGTCGCTGCGTTCGATCACGGCGGGCAGCGCGTTGTCGATGCCGTAGGCGATCAGCGCGGGGCCCGCCACGCGCAGCGCCGTCGAGACGACGAGCACGGCCGCGGCCAGCACGAGCTGCCACCGCAGCGGCGAGACGAGGGAGCCGAGCAGGCGCAGGGAGCGCTGACGGATGGCCTTGCTCTCGGCGCGGGTGTAGTCGGAGCGGTCTTCGCCGCTGGTTCCGGAGACGGTCGCGGTGGTCATCGGGTCGCCTCCTTCTCGGTGAGGGCGTCGTCGGCGGAGATGTCGCCGTCGGGTGCCGGAGCGGATGCCGCTGTCGAGCGCGCCGCGGCATCCTTCGGGGCGCGTTCGGGCATGACGACCGGGATGGCCCCCGTGCGCGCTTCGCGTTCGGCCTCTTCGAGGCTCGAGATGACGTAGCGGTAGTGCTCGCTCTCGCGCAGCAGATCGGAGTGGGTGCCGACGGCGGTGACCCGGCCGTCCTGCAGGAGGGCGACGCGGTCGGCGAGGGTGACCGTCGACGGCCGGTGGGCCACGACGAGCGCCGTGGTCTCGCTGAGCACCTCGCGCAGGGCGTCTTCGACGAGGGCCTCGGTGTCGACGTCGAGCGCCGACAGCGGGTCGTCGAGGACGAGCACGGCCGGGCGGGCCGCCACCGCGCGCGCGAGGGCGAGGCGCTGGCGCTGGCCTCCCGAGAGGCTGAGTCCCTCTTCGCCGATCACGGTGTCGAGTCCGTCGGGCAGGTCGTACACGAACTGCGCCTGGGCGACCTGCAGGGCCTCGCGCAGGATCTCGTCCGCCTCGGGCGAGCCCGGCGTGAGGTCCTCGCGCCCGAGGAGGACGTTGTCGCGCACCGACTGCGAGAACAGGGTCGCGTCTTCGAACGCCATTCCGACGTGGCGACGCAGTTCGGCGAGCGTGAGCTCGCGCACGTCGACGCCGTCGAGGAGCACTCGTCCGCCCGTGACGTCGTAGAGCCGCCCCGGCAGGGTGGTGAGGGTGGTCTTGCCCGAGCCGGTCAGCCCGACGAGGGCCATCGTCTCGCCGGGGCGGAGCGTGAGGTCGACGCCGTCGAGCAGGTCGGGCTCGGTGTCGGCGGCATCCTGATAGCGGAAATGGGCGTTGTCGAACGTGAGCTCTCCGCGCGGGGCCGCGATCGAACGAGGGGTCTCGGGGTCGACGATCGTGTTCTGCTCGTCGAACACCTCGAAGATGCGATCGGTCGCGGTGCGCGCGTCGAGGAGGAACGAGAAGAGGAAGCCGATCGACTCCAGGGGCCAGCGGAGCACCGTGGCCATGGCGAAGAACGCGACGAGTTCGGCGACCTGCAGCTGACCGAGCTGCGTGAGCACGATGCCCGCGCCCAGGCACACCGCGAAGGCGATGTCGGGCAGCAGCACGAGCCAGAACCAGATCCATCCGACCGCGCGCGCTTTGTCGATCTCGGTCTCGCGGAGCGACTCGGCCTGACGCGTGAACTTCTGGAGCGCGTGCTTGCCGCGGCCGAAGGCTTTGAGCACACGGATGCCGTGCACGCTCTCTTCGACGGAGGTGGCGAGGTCGCCCGCCTGATCCTGACTCTGGCGGGTGAGGGCGCCGTAGCGCTTCTCGAAGCGGAAGCCGACGTAGATGACCGGGGCGGAGGTGACCAGGAACAGCGCACCGAGCAGCCAGTGCCACCGGAACAACAGGACCGCGCCGATGACGATCGTCAGCATGTTGACCACGAGCAGGATGACCCCGAAGGCGAGCCAGCGGCGCAGCATGCTGATGTCCTGCATCATGCGCGAGAGCAGCTGACCCGACTGCCAGCGATCGTGGAACGCGACGGGCAATCGCTGCAGGCGCGAGTAGAACGATTGGCGCAGGTCGTACTCGACCTTGGTGGCCGGCGCGAGCACGAACCAGCGCCGCAACCACACCATCGCCGCTTCGGCGAGGCCCAGCCCGAGCACGGCGAAGGAGCCCCACACCAGGGCGGTCGGGTCGAGAGAGGCGATGGGGCCGGCGACGATCTGCTCGAGCACGAGCGGGATGGCGAGGGCGAGCAGGCTCGCGATCAGTGCGGTGACGGCGCCCGCGATGAGGCGGGGCAGCACCGGCCGCGCGATCGGCAGGAGCCGCGCGAGGGCGCGCGGTGTGGAGAGGCGTTTCGGAGTCGTTGAGGTGGTCATGATCCTCGTGGGGTCGAAGCGGGCGCCGGGATCGGGCGCGGACAGGGAGGCCGAAGGCGAGACGAGAGTCGTCGATCGGGGCGGAGCGGGAGCGCCGGAGCGCGGACGCGGGGCCCTAGGAGCGTCGGCCGGGGCGCGCGGCGAGGAAGGACGCGGCGGCCGGGGCGACGGGGGCGTCGATCTGGTCCATGGCATCCTCCTTGATCGGTGTGAAGCCATCGCCGGGGGAACGACAGCCCTCCAGACTATCCCTGAGAGAACGCTGAGGGCAAGAGTGTCCTCGCCGCTCAGGCGGCCGCTTCGCGCGTCAGCAGACGGCGCTTGACGTCGGTGCCCCACGCGAACCCGCCCATCGTCCCGTCTCCGCGGAGCACGCGATGGCACGGGACGAAGAGGGCGACCGCGTTGCGGGCGCAGATCGATGCCGCAGCCCGCACCGCGGCGGGAGACCCGAGTGCCGCCGCGAAGCCGCTGTAGGTAAGGGGGGCGCCGGGGGCGATGTCGCGCAGGCCGCGCCACCCGGCGAGCTGCAGGGCCGTGCCCTGCTGCGCGACCTCGACGTCGTCGATCGCCGCGAGGTCGCCGTCGTAGTACGCCCGGACGGCTTTCGCGGCCCCGGTGTCGCCCTCCACCACCCGGTCGGGTCGACGGTCGGGACGCAGCCGGGCGAGGACGGCGTCGGGGTCGGCCGTCCAGCCCGACACGATGACGCGATCGGCGTCGTCGGCGAGGATCGCGAAAGCTCCGTCGGGGGTGTCGACGAACTGGAGGGTGGCCGTGGTCATGCGGGGGTCTCGCTCTCTGTTTCGGGGAGGGATGCCGGGTGCCCGGCTGACACCTCGACGGTGAGGTCGGACGACACGACGTCGACCCGACCGCGCCCGGATGCGCGACGTGTCGCCGGCACCGTGGAGGCAGCCGCCGTTTCGGCGGGTGCGCGCCACGCCTGGGTCACGGGCGCGGCGTACCAGTAGTGCGCCATCGCGTAGCTGCGCCAGGGCGCGAGGCGCGCCGACCAGTCGGTGAAGCCGACGGGGTCGGACGGCAGCCCCAGCGCTGCGGCTCCGGCGCGCGCCGCGACGTCACCCGGCAGCAGGACATCGGGATCGCCGAGCACGCGCATGCGAACGTAATCTGCGGTCCATGGTCCGATCCCCCGCCGCGCGAGCAGACGCTCCCGCTGATCCGCGGCATCGTCGCCGAAACCGAGGGTCAGGCTGCCGTCGGCCAGCGCCGCGGCCGCGTCGACGATCGCGCGCATGCGCGCGGCCGGTCCGCGCAGCACTTCGAGTCCGCGCTCGGCGATCTCGGCGGGACTCGGGAACAGCGTCATCGGTTCGGGGCCGACGCCCACTCGCTCCCCCAGCGCTTCGGCGAGACGGCCCTGCATCGTGCGGGCCGACGCGACGCTGATCTGCTGGCCGATCATGGCGCGCAGCAGCATCTCGTCGGCATCCAGCGCCCCGGGTACGCGCACCCCGGGGATCGCCGCGACGGCGGGCGCGAGTTCGGGGTGGCGCGCGAGCGACTCGTCGATCGCGAGCGGATCGGCGTCGAGGTCGAACAGGCGACGCACGCGGGAGATGAGCGTGCCGAGGTCGGCGAGGGCGCCGAGGCGCGCCCGCAAGCGGAGGCGTCCGTCGTCAGCCTGGCGCACCTCGAACCACGCCGGTCCCCCGGGCAGGCGCACCACGCGGGCGAACGAGGTGTCGCCGCCCACCTCGACCCCGGGGATGGCGTGGGCGCGCATCCAGCCGAACAGCCCGACGGTGTCGATCGGCCCGCGCACCGGCAGCGCGAGGTCGATCTCACCCGCGGCCGCCTCGACCCCCGACGCGTGAGGTCGACGGGCTCGCAGCGCGCTCGGCGGCATCCCGAACACCTCGCCGATGGTCTCGGTGAACTGACGGATGCTGGAGAACCCGGCGGAGAACGCCACGTCGGCCGACGACAGGTCGGTGCCGACCAGAAGAGCTCGAGCGGTGTGCGCGCGGTGCGCGCGGGCCAGGGCGAGCGGCCCCGCACCGAGCTCGGCGGCGAGCAGTCGCGTGAGGTGCCGTGAGGAGTAGCCCAGGCGTCGGGCCAGTCCCGGGACCCCCTCGCGGTCGACGACTCCGTCGGCGATGAGACGCATCGCGCGGGCGACGGCGTCTCCGCGGACGTCCCACAGGGGCGACCCCGGAGCGGCCTCGGGCAGACACCGCTTGCACGCGCGGTAGCCGGCCTCGTGCGCCGCCGCCGACGTGGCGTAGAACGTGACGTTCTGCTCTTTCGGCGTGCGCGCGGGGCAGCTCGGCCGGCAGTAGATGCCGGTCGAGCGCACGGCGGTGACGAACTGCCCGTCGAAGCGGCGATCGCGCGACTGGATCACGCGATAGCGCTCGGCGAAGCCCGGTACGTCGGCGGTGGTGGGGGTCATGGCATCCACCCTGCCACCGACCTCCGACATCGGCTGGCGGAAATCGGACACGGGCGTGACCCGGCCGACACGCGAATACGGAGGCGCCCGAGCGAAGAACCGGGACCGCCGGATCGACCGAGTCCCGAAGGACCCGGCCGATCCGGCGCACTCACCCCTGGGCGATCGCGAATCCACCCGGCGGCACCACGACGGTCACGGTCCCGCCCGTCGCGGTGCTGCGCACCAGCGCACCCGAGGCGTCGTAGATCGACACGGTCGAGGCCACTCCCGCGGCGCCGATGCTCGTGCGCTGCGGCGCGACGGCGCTCGAGTGCACGAGCTCGCTGCGGGCGTCGCCGCCCAGCACGAGGCGCGAGACCTATGGGCGCACGATCAGGCCGTCGAGGGTGAGCTCGCCCTTCTGCACCCGGACGTCGACCTGGGAGCCCTTGCCCGCGGCGGGAGCCGTCAGCGCATAGGGCAGGAGGGCGCCCGGCGTCGGAGAGATGCCCTGCTCGGGTCCCGTGATCTTCAGAGCACCTCCGCCCTTCCACGTCGACTTCGAGGTCTCACCCGGCTCGGTCCACACGACCGGCTCGATCCATCGTCCGGTGTCTCCGGCGCCGAGGTCCCAGGTCGCGCTCTGACGCGCGCCCAGTGTGAGAGCGTCGCCCGACCAGCTCGACTCCCCCGTCCACGACGACTCGGGCGTGAACACGGTGCCGTCGGTGCGCACCGCGTCTTCGGCCTCGACGTACGACAGTCCGACGCGGCTCTCGACCGAGGTCAGGGCCGCGGCCCGCTCCGCCACCGCGGGATGGGCGTCGAGGGCGAGCGCGGTGAGCAGGCCGTGGATGGTCGACTCCGCGCCGCTGTTGCCGTTGACCGTGCCGTCGGGCTGCAGGCCGTCGTAGGTGACACCGGTCGCGGGGTCGTACATCTGCGCCCCGGCGTGGTTGGCCCCGAAGAACCAGGCGGCCTGCATCCCGGCGAGCTCGGCGAACGCGGCCGACCCCGTCGTGTCGGCCAGCGCGAGCAGCGACTGCACTCGCGAGTCGGCGCCGTAGGCGATCTGCACGCGGTCGGTGGGGCTCGGGAACCAGCCGTTGTCGGGGCCGCCGGCGGTGAGCAGCGTCGTGGTGAAGCTCGTGGCATCCGCGATCGCCGGCTCGGTCAGGGCGTCGTCGTCGAACAGGTCGCCGGCCTCGGCGAGCGCCGCGGGCATCTGCGAGCCCCAGGCGTGCCACATCGCGGGCGACTGGGCCCACGGCAGCACAGCGCCGTACGGCCACTGGCGGGTGTTCCCGGATGCCATGGCGGCCACGCCCTCCGCGAGCTGACGCGCCGCGGTGGCCGAGGAGTCGTCGCCGGCGCGCACGGCCGCAGTGAGCCCGAGGACCGCTTCGGCCGTGGCATCCGCCCCGTCGACGATCAGCCACGCCGGCACCTTCTTACCGTCGGACTCGACGTACTGGCCGTACTTCGACAGGGCGTCGCGCTCGATGGCGCCGCGCGAGAGCGCGAGACGGTCCTTGAGGAACGACGCGAACGCCGGGTCGTCGTCGGCGAAAGCCGCGTAGCCCTCGCCGAGGGCCCAGACGGTCCGCGCGGTCCAGTAGCTCGGCCCGGAATCGGAGGGATCGGGCAGCTCGACGGGTTCGGCCGAGGGGTTGAGCTCTCCGTCAGGCTGCATCCACAGCACGACGTTGCCGGCCGAGGGCCCCTCCGTCGTCTGGTGGTAGGCGACGGTGCGCAGCAGCTCGTACGCCTTCCGGCGGCTGTCCGAGTCGCCGGTGAGCTCCCAGTGCCGGGTGTAGACGACGGCCGCACGCGTGTTGTCGTCGGCATTGAAGGCGCCCTGGCCCCAATCGCCGGTCGCGGGGTCGAGCGGACCGCCACCCACGCGCTGGAACGTGCCGCCGTCGCGCGCATCGGCGTAGGTCCAGGGGGCCAGCAGGGTCGGTTCCTCGGCCTGCCGGTAGGTCGAGTGCCCCGCGACGTCGGCGGGCGGTGTCGCCTCGTCGAGCAGGAAGTCGAGGTGGTCGAGGTTGGCGAGGGCCCCGGATGCGGCGGAAGCGGGCACCGCTTCGGGCGCGGGCGCCGCGGCGGCGGCCGTGGTGAGCGGGACGGCGAGAGCGGCGGTGCCCAGCACGGCCGTCAGTCGCGCACTCCATCGTGCGTTCATGGGGAGGGGATCCTTTCGATGGGTGGGGGCGCGACCCCCGCCGACGCGGTCTCCCGAGGGAGCGCGGACGGCCGGAGTCGCGCCGTACTCAGTCGGTGCGCTCGAGCAGGGCGACACCGATCTTCGAGTCCGCCATGCCGTAGAAAACGAAGTGACGGCCGTCGATCTCCTCGATCGCGGTCGGGAACACGACGTTGGGCACGATTCCGCTGCGCTCGTCGTCGGTCTCGGGGGCCAGGAGCGGCTCGGGCGTGCGCGCGATCACGCGGCTGGGGTCGGCGGCATCCAGGATCAAGGCACCGGCGGCGTAGTTGACCTTCTGCTGCTGCGAGAACGCGCTGTCGATCACGCCGGTCACCCCGTGATGCAGCACGAGCCACCCCTCCGGAATGCGCAGCGGCGGCGGGCCACCGCCGATCTTGACCTCCTCGAAGGGGTACTCGGGCCCCGCGACGAAACGATGCTGCTCCCACAGCGCGAGCGCCGAGAGATCGTCGCGGACGGCGGCGAGGGGCACGTAGCTGATCCAGATGGACTGCCGCTGATCCTCGACACCCGCGGGAACGCGCACGCCCTGACCCGGCTTGGTCTCGCCCAGATCCCACATCGGCCTGTGCAGCACCGCGAGCGACTCGGTGCCGTCGGGCGCCGAGACGGGCTCGGGGAAGAACACCGTGTCCTTGTTGTGGAAGAGATTGAGGTCCATGTCGAGGTCGTCCTGGTAGCGGAAGATCGCCGGGCCCAGCCGCTTCCACTCGCGCAGGTCCTTCGACACGGCGACGGCCGTGCGGGGTCCGAGCGGGCCGTAGGCGACATACGTCATCACGTGCAGACCGAGCGCCTCGATCCACGTGGTGCGGGGATCCTCGGTGCCGGCATTGCCGACGCCGCGCTCCCACCCGCGATCGGGCTGCAGCACGACGCCCTCGCGCTCGACCGAGACGGGCACGCCGTTCTCGACCACGACGCGGGCGATCCCGACGCGCGAGACGTTGCCCTCCGCGACCAGGCGCGGCAGCAGGTAGAGCCGTCCGTCGGGTCCGCGACCGGATGCCGGGTTGAGCACGCCCTCGGCCTCGTTGGCGTTGCCGGGCTCGGGGGTCATCACCACCCCGACGCGCGTGAGGCGGTAGGGGACGGGGGATTCGGGGGTCATTGTCATCCTTTCACTCCGGATCCGAGGTCGTTCGAGGTGAAGTAGCGCTGGAAGATCAGGAACAGCGCCACCGCGGGAGCGGCGAGCACGACCGCGCCGGCCATCATGGCGCCGAAGGGGTTCGTGGTGGATGCCGCGATGTTCGAGATGAAGTTCGCGAGCGACACCGCCAGGGGCTGCATCGTCGCGTCCTTCGTGATGAGGAACGGCCAGAGGAACTCGTTCCACGGTCCGATGAAGGTCAGCAGCACTGCCGTCAGCAGAGCCGGGCGTACGAGCGGCAACGCGACGCTCCACAACAACCGGAACTCGTTCGCCCCGTCGATGCGGGCGGCGTCGAAGAGCTCCTTGGGCAGCTGCAGGAAGTACTGGCGGAAGATGACCACGGCCGTTGAGTTGATGAAGAACGGCAGGATCATGCCCAGGTAGCTGTCGCTCAGGCCGTAATCGCGGGCGATCATGACGTAGAGCGGGATCATCAGCAGCTGGAACGGGATCACCTGCACCAGCAGCACGAGTGCGAAGGTCGCGGATCGTCCGCGCCATTTCAGCACCGCGAGTGCGTACCCGGCGAGCACGCCGAAGACGAGCGTTCCGAGGATCACGCCGCCGGTGAAGATGCCCGAGTTCGCCAGCCCTTGCAGCAGGTTGATGCGACCGTCGATCGCGGTGTAGTTCTCCACCGTCAGGTTCGAAGGGTGCGGGAACGCCCCCGCGATCGAGGTGTCGGGGCTCGTCTGCAGCGACCCCGCGATCATGTAATAGAAGGGGAACAGAAACGCGAGGGCACCGACGGTCAGCACGCAGTACGTGACGATCTTGCTTCTCATGATTCCTCCCTTCCCACGAACCGGCGCTGCAGCAGCGCGATGACGAGCACGAAGATGATGAGCACCACACCGATGGCCGCGGCCACGTCGGGGTTCTGCTGCTCGATGCCCTTCTGGTAGATGAGGAGCACGGGCGACGTGGACGCGCCGTTGGGTCCGCCGCCGCTCGTGAGCAGGTAGGGCTCGGTGAAGAGGTTCGCGCCCGTGATGGTCGACAGCAGCACGACGAGGAACGTCGCCGGGCGCACGCCCGGCACGGTGACCGCGAAGAACTGACGGATGCGCCCGCCCCCGTCGACCGAGACCGATTCGTGCAGCTCGCGCGGCACGTTCTGCAGGGCCGCGAGGTAGAGCAGGATGTAGAAACCCAGGCCCTTCCACGTGACGAACAGCGCGATCGTGGGCATCGCCAGCGCGGAGTTGACCAGCCACGAGGGGTTCGGCGCGAGCGGCCCGAGCACGTTGTTGACCAGGCCCGTGTTCGAGAACAGGAACAGCCAGACGGCGACCACGGCGACGGATGCCGTGACGTAGGGCACGTAGAAGGCGACGCGGAAGAAGGTGCGGGCGCGCACCGCGCGGTCGAGCGCCGTTGCGAGCAGGATCGACAGCACCACGGTGAGCGGCACGTTGATCAGCAGGAAGACGCCGACGTTGCCGAAGGCCCGCCACACGTCGGGATCGGTCAGCGCGGTTACGTAGTTGTCGAACCCGACGAACGGCCGGTCGACCTGCGCGCCCGGGGCGGTGAAGAAGTAGTCGTGGAACGACATCCACACCGCGAAGATGATCGGATAGGCGAACACGACCCCGATGAAGATCAGGTACGGGGCGGAGAACAGGATGCCGAGCGGCTGCGCTCCGAACGCGCGGCGCCGCGTCCTGGTCGTGCTCTCCGCGCCCGCCGCACGGCCCGACCGCCCGGGGTCGCCCCCGGTACGGCCGGCCGTGCCGGCGACGGACGTGGTCATGTCACTTCCCCGCCGCGAGCTGGTCGATCTGGGTCTTGGCATCCGTCAAGAAGGTCGTGACGTCGCCCTCGCCGAAGATGACGGCCTTCGAGTAGCCGTCGCGGAACGCCTGCCAGATCTCCACGGAGTTCTGCACGTTCGGCACCTCGACGGTGCGTGCAGCCTGGTCGCCGAACTGCTGGTACGCGGGGTTGTCCGAGAAGTAGTCGGCGTAGGTCGTGGTGAGATCCGTGCGCAGCGGCATCTGGCCGGTCTCTTCGAGCCAGGTTCCGTCCTGCTCCTCACTGGTGGCGAACTTCAGCACGTCCCACGCGGTGGCCTTGTTGTCGCACGCGGTGAACAGGCCGACGTTCTTGGCATCGCTGAAGGTCCACGTGTCGCCGGCGGCGGTGCCGTTCTCGGTCGGCACGGGCACCGAGCCCCAGTTCACCTTGTCCTTGTAGACCGAGATGGCCCACGGCCCGACGATCGCCATGGCGGCCTGACCGTCGGCGAACGCGTCGCCCTGGTACTGCTCGTTTCCGGCGAGCTGGTCGGCGTAGATCGTGCGCCAGAAGTCGGCGACGGCCCTGCCGGCGGCGTCGTCGAACGTCGCCTGGCCGTCCTCGACCAGCTGCGTGCCGCCCGTCTGCGCGGCGTAGAGCGGGTAGAAGTCGAACCACGACTGGAAGAACTCGCTCGTGGGCGCCGGGTTGATGGCATACGGTGCGACCCCGGCTGACGTCAACGTCTGCGCGGTCTGGAGGAAGTCGGCGTAGGTCGACAGCTTCGGGTTCTCGGGGTCGAGCCCGGCCTTGGCGAAGAGGTCCTTGTTGTAGAAGATCATGACCGGGTTGCTCTTCCACGGCAGCTGGTAGAAACCGCCGTCATCGGAGCGGTACTGGTCGGCGAGGTCGCCGCTGCGGTCGGTGATGTACTGCTCGCCGTCGGAGAAGTCCGACAGGTTGACCAGACCGCCCTGCTTCTGGAAGCCCGGGACGGCCGCCGGCGAGGTGTTGAAGATGAGGCACGGGGCGTTGCCCGCCGTGATCGCGGCGGAGATGACCTCTTCGCTCGATGACCCGGCGGGGATCTCCTGAGCGGTGACCTGCTGGTCGGGGTTGGCGTCGTTCCACGCCTTCACCATCTGCTCGCCCCACGCGATCTCGGCGTCGTTGTTGGAGTACCAGATGGTGATCGGGCCGCGGGCGTCCATGCCCGAGCTCGCTCCTCCCCCACCGCTGCAGGCGGACAGGGCCAAGACGCCGGTGGCGGCGAGGGCTGTGGTCAGAATGCGTCGTCGCATGTCTTCCTCCTTGTGTGTGCGGGATGCCCCGCGGTGCGTCAGACGGTCGGCGGCGCCCCGGTCGAGGCGCGGACGATGAGTCGGGGATCGGGGAGAGCGAGGGCCTCGGCAGCGGCGCCGGTGGTGGCGGCGAGCAGCGCCCGGGCGGCCGCCGCGCCCCACCCGCGCGCGTCGGTGGCGACGCTGGTGAGGGCGGGGAAGAGGTGGCGACCGATCTCGGCGTCGTCGAACCCGGTGATCGAGAGGTCGCGCGGCACGACGAGCCCGCGGCGTTGCGCACGGCCGAGGCCGGCGATCGCCATGTTGTCGTTCGAATAGACGATCGCGGTCGGCGGCACGGCGGCATCGAGCAGCGAGTCCGTGGCGCGGGCCCCGTCGGCGGCGCTGAAGTCGGTCGGCACGACTCGGGACCGGATGCCGCGGTCCCGAGCCGCCGCTTCGAACGCCGCCGCCCGGCTGCGGCCGTGAAGCATCGCGGTCGGCCCCGCGACGTGCGCGATGTCGGTGTGGCCGAGGTCGGCGAGGTGGTCGACCGCGAGCCGGATGCCCGCTCCGTCGTCGACCGAGACCGACGTGAACGGGCTGTCGACGTCGGGGACCCCGAGCGTGACGGCCGCGATGCCGAGCTCGGCGACCAGCGCGATGCGGGGGTCGCCCGCGCGCAGGTCGGACAGGATCACGCCGTCGACGCGCCGATCGGCGACGAGGCCGCGGTAGGTCTCGTCTTCGTGGCGCCCGGGGGTGGCCGCCGCCAGCACGAGGACCTGGCCCGAAACCGAGAACTCGTCTTCGACACCGGCGATGAACGAGGGGAAGAAGGGGTCGGCGGCGATCACGTCGGGGCTGCGGCCGATGACGAGCCCGCACGCGAAGGCGCGTCCGACGCTCAGCGAGCGCGCCCGCAGACTCGGGCTCCACCCCATGTCGGCGGCGACCGTGAGGATGCGGTCGCGGGTATCGGGCGCGACGCCGGGTCGACCGTTGAGGGCGAACGATACGAGGCCCTTGCTGACCCCGGCGCGGCGCGCGACGTCTGCGATGGTGGGTCGCGTGTCATTCGTCATCGTGCACCTCGTCGTGGCATCCATGGTTCTAAACCGGTTCAGTGCTGACGAGCCTAAACCGGTTCAGGACGCGCGTCAACCCCGCCGGGAGCGATACCCGGTCGGCCTTCTGCGCTTCGGGGCGCGTACCGCGCACCGGGGCGTGCGTTGAGCGCCCCGGTGCACCTTTCGCGCCCCGAACCGTTCGACCGCCGGGGGCGCACGCCGCAACCCCTCCCCGATGTCGGTGGCCGTCGCTAGCGTGAGGGCATGAGCGAACGCGAATACGACCTGATCGTCATCGGCGCGGGCCCGGTGGGCGAGAACGTGGCCGACCGTGCCGTGCAGGCCGGTCTCACCGCCGCCATCGTGGAGTCCGAGCTCGTGGGTGGCGAGTGTTCGTACTGGGCGTGCATGCCGTCGAAGGCGCTGCTGCGCAGCGGCGCCGCCCTGCGCGCGGCCCGCGAGGTCGACGGCGCGAAGCAGGCGATCACAGGCGATCTCGACGTGGCCGCGGTGCTGCGGCGCCGCGACACGATGACGAGCAACTGGGACGATTCGGGCCAAGTGCAGTGGCTGGAGGGCGCTGGAATCGACCTCGTCCGCGGACACGGACGGCTCACCGGCGAGAAAACGGTGCGCGTCACCGCGGCCGACGGCAGCACCACCGATCTCGTCGCGCGTCACGCCGTCGCGGTCTGCACGGGATCCGCCGCTCTCCTGCCCGACATCCCGGGCCTGGCCGATGTCTCGCCGTGGACGAGCCGCGAGGCCACCGCGGTGGAGCAGATCCCCGCCTCGCTCGCGATCATCGGCGGCGGCGTCGTCGGGGCCGAGATGGCGACCGCTTTCCAGAGCCTCGGCAGCGAGGTCACGATCATCGCCCGCTCGGGCCTGCTCGGCGGCAACGAACCGTTCGCCGGCGAGCTGGTGGCATCCTCGCTCCGCGACCGCGGGGCGACCTTGAAGACGGGGGCGGATGCCGCGTCCGCGGGACGCGACGACGACGGCCGTGTGGTGCTCGAGCTGTCCGACGGCACCACCGTGACCGCCGACGAGGTGCTCGTCGCGACCGGACGCGTGCCACGCACCGACGACCTCGGACTGGATGCCGTCGGCCTCACCCCCGGCGAGTGGCTCGACGTCGACGACACCCTCCGCGTGCGGGGCTCGGAGTGGCTCTACGCGGTCGGAGACGTCAACCACCGCGCACTGCTGACCCACCAGGGCAAGTATCAGGCGCGCGCCGCCGGCGACGTCATCGCCGCCCGCGCGAAGGGCGACGAAGTGGATGACGCCCCCTGGGGCGCCCACGTCGCCACCGCCGACCACGATGCCGTCCCCCAGGTCACCTTCACCGACCCCGAAGTGGCATCCGTGGGTCTCACCGCGAAGAAGGCCGACGAGAAGGGCCTGAACGTCAAGGTCCTCGATTACGACCTCGCGAGCATCGCGGGTTCCAGCGAGCAGTCCGACGCCTACGTCGGCAAAGCCCGCGCGATCGTCGACCTCGACCGCGGCGTGCTCGTCGGCGCGACCTTCGTGGGGCCCGATATCGCCGAGCTGCTGCACTCCGCGACGATCGCGATCGTCGGCGAGGTGCCCGTGAAGCGCCTGTGGCACGCGGTGCCGTCGTACCCGACGGTCAGCGAGGTGTGGCTGCGCCTGCTCGAGACCCTGGGCCGCGACTCGGCCTGAGCGGCAGCGCGCGGCGCGGCGGGCCGTGAGGATGCCCGGCAGCCTTGTCGCCCCCGCCGCAGGCCTGCCGTCTCGACCGTCCCCCGCGTAGGGTCGCACCATGCCACGCTCCGTCGCCCTGATCCGTGGAGTCGGTGGACCCACGGCCATGAGAATGCCCGCGCTGCGCGAGGTCCTGGCATCCGCCGGTCTGGGCGAGGTCGAGACGCTGCAGGTGGCCGGCAACCTCGTTCTCGACCCGGGGCGGCGCAGCTCGGCCGCCGTGGCGAAAGCGGTGCGCGCGGCGGTGCGCGAGGGTTTCGGCTTCGATCTGCCCGTCATCGTCCGCACGCACGCCGAACTCGCCGATGCGCACGCACGGAACCCCTTCGCCGATGCCGCCGAGGGGCGGTGGGTGCAGACGGTCTTCCTCGCCGAGCCCGTCGAGACGGCGGTGCCCGAGCTCCCCTCCGGTGCGCCGGAGGAAGCAGTGGTCGACGGCCGGGAAGTGTTCGTGCGGTACCCCGAGGGCATCGGCGGATCGAAGGTGCAGGCGGGCTACATCGAGAAGCGGCTCGGCGTCGTCGGCACCGCACGCAACGCCAACACCGTCGCGAAGCTCATCGCGATGAGCGCGTGACGCGCGGCAGCGGCGCCGCCGCCGGCCGCGCTCGCCCCGGGCGCCGCACCACCGGCATCCCCCTCCCCCACCCCACCGATAAACGCCATCCGTGTCGAGAAACGCGCAGCCACCGCGTTTCTCGACACGAACAGCGTTTGTCGGCGGTCAGAGCCCGACCGCTGCATCCCGCGCACGCCGCACCCGGCGCACGCGACGACGCCGCCGCAACCGGAGCTGCGACGGCGTCGAAAGAGCGATGGCTCAGTGGAAGAAGTGACGCTCCCCCGTGAAGAACATCGTCACGCCCGCGGCGCGCGCGGCGTCGATGACCTCGGCGTCCCGCACTGACCCCCCGGGCTGGATGATCGCGGAGATGCCCGCGTCGATCAGCACCTGCGGACCGTCGGCGAAGGGGAAGAACGCATCGGATGCCGCGATCGAGCCGTGGGCGCGGTCGCCCGCGCGCTCGACGGCGAGGCGGCACGAGTCGACGCGGTTGACCTGGCCCATGCCGATGCCGACGGTGGCCGAGGCCTGGGCGAGCACGATCGCGTTGGACTTCACCGCGCGGCACGACTTCCACGCGAAGATGAGGCTCTCCATGTCGGCCTCGGCGGGGCGCTCTCCCGAGACGAGCTCCCAGTTCTTCGCGACCGACTCGATGTCGTCGGGGAAGCGGTCGGCGTCCTGCAGCAGCAGCCCGCCCGACACCAGGCGCACGTCCATGCGCTCCTGCTGCCAGTCGGTGGGAAGCTGCAGCACGCGCAGGTTCTTCTTGAGCTTGAACACCTCGAGCGCCTCGGGCTCGAAGTCGGGCGCGATGATGACCTCGGTGAAGATGTCGCGCAGGTTCTCGGCCATCTTCAGCGTCACCGTGCGGTTCGCGGCGATGACCCCGCCGAACGCCGACACGGGGTCGCACTCGTGGGCGCGCAGGTGCGCCGACGCGATCGGGTCGAGGGCGTTCGGGGCGGCCACGGCGATCCCGCAGGGGTTCGCGTGCTTGATGATCGCCACCGCGGGCTTGACCATGTCGAAGGCCGCGCGAAGAGCCGCGTCGGCGTCGACGTAGTTGTTGTACGACATCTCCTTGCCCTGCAGCTGCGTGGCCTGGGCGATGCCGTGCCCGCCGACGCGCGTGTAGATCGCCGCGCGCTGGTGCGAGTTCTCGCCGTAGCGCAGGGTCGACAGGCGCTCGGCCTGGATCGTCAGGTGCGCGGGCAGGTCGATGTCGTCGCCGAGCGTGCCCTCGGCGAACCACGTCGACACGGCGGTGTCGTACGCGGCGGTGTGCGAGAACGCGCGCGCGGCGAGCTCGCGACGCTGCACGAGGGTGGTGCCGCCCTGCTCCTGCAGCGCGTCGATGATCGCGGGGTACGACTCGGGCGAGACGACGATGGCGACGTTGGCGTGGTTCTTCGCCGAGGCGCGCACCATGGCCGGCCCGCCGATGTCGATCTGCTCCACGACGTCGTCGCCCTCGGCACCGGATGCCACGGTCTCGACGAACGGGTAGAGGTTGACCACGACGAGCTCGAAGGGACGGATGCCGAGGTCGTCAAGCTGCGCTTCGTGCGAGGCCAGGCGCAGGTCGGCGAGCAGGCCCGCGTGGACGTTCGGGTGCAGCGTCTTGACGCGACCGTCGAGCGATTCCGGGAAGCCGGTCACGGCCGAGACGTCGGTGACGTCGTAGCCGGCCTCGCGCAGCAGCGTCGCGGAGCCGCCGGTCGAGACGATCTCGACGCCGGCGGCCGCGAGAGCAGCTCCGAGCTCGAGGAGCCCGGTCTTGTCGCTCACCGAGACCAGGGCGCGGCGGATCGGGACGATGTCGCGGGGACGGTAGTCGGCGGGGTCGTGGCGGGGTCCGGCCATGGCGTTCGGCTCCTGTGTCTCGAGACGGGTTCGGGAACACGACGGGCCGGCGCCCGCCGCGCGGGTCAGACGGTTCGGGATGCCGCGGCGGCGAGGTCGAGCTCGCCCTCCGCGATGCGGCGCACCACGTCGATCAGCAGACGACGCTCGACGGGCTTGATGCGCTCGTGCAGGGTGTGCTCGTCGTCGCCGGGGAGCACGGGGATGCGCTCCTGGGCGAGGATCGGGCCGGTGTCGACGCCGGAATCGACGACGATCACGCTCGCGCCGGTCTGCGCGACGCCCGCGGCGAGTGCGTCGCGCACGCCGTGCGCCCCGGGGAATTCGGGGAGGTACGCGGGGTGCGTGTTGATGATGCGCGGTTCCCACGCGGCGACGAGGTCGGCGGGCAGCAGGCGCATCATCCCGCTGAGCACGACGAGGTCGGGGTTCCACACGGCCAGCTGCGCTCCGAGCTCGGCACCCCACTCCTCGCGCGTCGCGAACGCGCCGAAGGGAACGAGGAAGGTCGGGATGCCGAAGTGCTCGGCGTGCGCGAAGCCCTCGGCCTCGCGATCAGCACCGACCGCGACCACGCGCGCCGGGAAGTCGGGGGCGGAAGCCGCCTCGAGCAGGGCGCGGAGGTTGGAGCCGGTGCCGGAGATGAGGACGGCGACCGTGAGCACGGAGGTCAGTCTACGCAGGTGCGTCCAGCGCCGCCGAGCCGCCGGGCGCAGCGCCGAGCGTGCGGCCTCTCGTGAGCACCCCGCCGTCGATGGGGGCGGACCCGGGTCGCGGCGCGCTCAGGACCGCGGGCCGGAGTCGCGCTCGTCGGTCGCCGCCCAGGCCGCGCGGATGCGCGCCTGGACCTCGTCGTCGTCGAGGATCGCCCCGTCCGCGGCCGCCACGGCATCCGTGCCGGCTCGACCGCCCGGGAGGGCGACCTCGTCGGGGCCGCGGTAGGCACTCGGCCACACGTCGTGCGCGATCCCCGTGCCCGGGGCCGACACGCTCGGCGCGGGGCCGGTCGCGTGGTCGTCGCGGTCGAACGGGACGTGCGCGCGCGGCGCGAACGAGAAGGAGGGGAGCTCGTCCCCGTGGTCGGCACGCAGGTCGGTGCGCTCCTCCCGGTCGGCGTCGCCCAATCGGGGACTCAGCAGCAGGATCGCCAGACCGACGAGCACCTCGAGACCGAGCGCGAGGGCGAGCGGACCGGGCTGAGGGCCCGTGTCGGCGAGGCGACCGGGGCCGATCGCACCGGTCGAGACGACGGCGGCGAGCGCTCCGACGCCACCGGTGAGCACCGCCACCGACGCCGCCACGACGAGGCGGGGCGCGAGCGGTTCGGGGTCGGCCGTCGACGGCATCCGCGACCGCAGCACCCACCCCGTGAGGGCCCCGACTCCCACCGGCAGCAGGACGAGCAGCAGCAGCCACGACGACGTCGAGTCGGGCACCGCCCCGAGCACCGGGATTCCGGGCAGCGCCCCGACCTGCGTCGCGGCGGGCGTGACGGCGGAGTCGGTCCCGAGCGCGAAGCCCGGGCCGGCGGTGAAGGCGAGGGCCCACAGCACGAGGGTCGGCAGGTACATCAGCTGGCCGAGGGCGATGACGGTCGCACCGATCCCGTCGGCGTTGCTGGCCTGGTAGAGCCCGATCACCTGGGTCGAACGGGCGACGAGACCCGCGACCACGACGATCGCGCCCACGGCCACGAGGCCCAGGGTGGTCAGCGCGAGTCCGCGCAGCACGAGGCTAGGTACGGGCGCCCAGGCCCGCGGCATCCGGTCGATCCACCCCCGTACGGCGTCGACGGGACCGTCGTCGCCGACCCGCCACGCGCCGAGCACGGCGCCGATGAACGACGGCACGAGGAACAACAGCGAGGGAAGCAGGATGGCGAGCCACGTCTCGGATGCCACGAGAGCGGCGTTCGAGGTGAGGGCGACGATGCTCGACAGCGCCGCGAACACCAGCGAGCCCGACAGCCAGCCGGTCAGCGCGGCTCCCGCCTCTCCGGCGCGCACGCCCGATCGGGCGGCGAACAGGGCGGTGAAGGCGGCGAACGCCAGCGGCGCGAGCGACAGGGTGAACGTCGCGAGCGCGGGATCGATGCCGGTCGCCGCGAGGTAGGTGTCGGGGAGGGTCAGCGTCACGGGGACGAGGTGCCCGAGGTGCCACACGGCGGCCGAGGCCGGCCAGAGCGCCGCCCAGTCGGGATCGCCCACGCCGAAGACCCACAGCAGCGTGAGGGGCGCGAGGACGACCGCGATGCCGCCCGCGGCGGCCAGGACGGCGTCGAGAGCGGCGAGGAGGGCGACAAGAAGGCGATGCATGGGCGTGAGGAACCCTACCCGCGCGGTCCCAGGCCGCCGCTCAGGCGCGGCGGGCGGGGTCGGATCCACACGGGCCGCCGGCACGCGACCATCGAGGCTCGAGTCCCGGGAGCGCAAAAGCGCTCCGCGTCGGACGCCCCGCGCACGCGGCACCCGTCAGGGCGCGGCGGCATCTCGTGGACGCCCGCGCGGCTGCGCCGCCGCGGGGGCCGGCTTACTCGACCGGCTCCAGCACGAAGAGCTCGATGCGGCGGTCGGTCTTCTTCTGGTACTCGTCGTAGTCGGGCCAGACCTCCGTGGCGTAGCCCCACCACTCCTCGCGCTCGGCCCCCTCGGCCTGGTGCGCGTCGTACTCCTTCTTCACGTCGCCGTCTTGCAGCGCGACGCGGGGGTTCTTCACGAGGTTGAAGTACCAGGCCGGGTGATCGGGAGCACCGCCCTTGGATGCCACGACCGCATACTTGCCGTCGTGCTCGACGCGCATGAGCGCGGTCTTGCGCAGGCCGCCCGTTTTGGCGCCGACGGTGGTGAGGACGATGATGGGTACGCCCCGCATGTCGGCGGACTCCTTGCCCCCCGTGGCTTCGTACGTCTCCGCCTGCGTGCGGGCCCATTCACTGGTGCTGGGTAGATACTCTCCTGAGAGTGACATAGCTCACACGATACGTCTGCGTCTCCCCCTCCGGTCCAGACCCTCCCCCTCTTTCCTGGAGCCTTCCATGAGCGCTTCCGCTCCCGAGACCACCGCCGTCCCCGCCCCGAAGAACCGCCTCGACAAGTTTTTCGAGATCACCGCGCGCGGCTCGACCGTCAGCGCCGAGGTGCGCGGTGGCGTCGTCACGTTCGTGACGATGGCGTACATCGTCATCCTGAATCCGATCATCCTGTCGGGTACGCCCGACGTCTCGGGGAACGCCCTCGGGTTCCCGCAGGTCGCCGCGGTCACCGCCCTCACCGCGGGCGTGATGACCATGCTGTTCGGCCTGGTGACCCGGATGCCGTTCGCCTTCGCCGCGGGACTGGGCATCAACTCGTTCCTCGCCGTCGGCATCGTGGGCGAGGTCACCTGGCCCGAGGCGATGGGACTGGTCGTCATCAACGGCCTCATCATCGTGCTGCTGGCCGTCACGGGCCTGCGCCGCATGATCTTCGAGGCGGTGCCCCTCGCACTCAAGACCGCGATCACCGTCGGCATCGGCCTGTTCATCGCCTTCATCGGCTTCGTTGACAGCGGCCTGGTCACCTCGACCGGACTCAGCTCGCCCCCGGTCGGCCTCGGCGTGGGCGGCTCGATCGCGACCATCCCGACCGCCCTGTTCGTGCTGACCCTCGTCATCACCGCGGTCCTGCTCGTGCGCAAGGTGAAGGCCGCGCTGCTCATCGGTCTGCTCTCGGGCACCGTGATCGCCGTCATCGTCGAGGCCGTCATGGGCCTCGGCGCCAAGGCGGACGGCAACCCCGGAGGCTGGGGCCTGAGCGTTCCGACGCTGCCCTCGCAGTGGGTGAGCCTCCCCGATCTCTCGCTCGTGGGCCAGGTCGACCTCGCCGGCTCGTTCGGCCGCATCGGCGCCCTCGCGGCCCTCATGCTCGTCTTCACCCTGGTCTTCACGAACTTCTTCGACGCCATGGGCACGATGACCGGGCTCTCGCGCGAAGCGGGCCTCGCCGCCCCCGACGGCACCTTCCCGCGCCTGCGCTCCGCTCTGGTCATCGAGGGCATCGGCGCCGTGGCGGGAGGCGCGACCTCGTCGTCGTCGAACACCGTCTTCATCGAGTCGGGCTCCGGCATCGGCGAGGGGGCACGCACGGGCCTCGCGAACGTCGTCACCGGCGGCCTCTTCCTGCTCGCGATGTTCTTCACCCCGCTGACGAGCATCGTGCCCACCGAGATCGCCGCCGCCGCCCTCGTCATCGTCGGCGCGCTGATGATGGCCCAAATCCGCCACGTCGACCTCAGTGACATGTCGGTGCTCATCCCCGTGTTCCTCACGGTCACGGTCATGCCCCTGACGTACTCGATCGCCAACGGCATCGGCGCGGGATTCGTCAGCTGGGTGCTCATCCAGGCACTGTCCGGCCGCGCCCGCCGCGTGAGCCCGCTGCTGTGGATCGTCGCCGCCGGCTTCGTGATCTTCTTCGCGCGCGGTCCGGTGGAGGCGCTGCTCGGCTGAGCGCGGTCGCTTCTCGGGGCCCGGATGCCACGGCATCCGGGCCTCTTTTCCGTCGGCGCCACGGCGGCCGTGCGTGCTCCCCCACCGATCGTGATCCCGGGCAGCGTCCGCTGAGCCGCGCGAGATCATACGTTCGGCGCGATGTCACACGTTCCGACGACGCAGGTGCGTGTGACCTCGCGCCGATCGTGTGATCTCGCGCGCGGTAGCACCCAATCGGCCGCCCGGGAACGCGAAAGGGGCCCGGATGCCATGGCATCCGGGCCCCGCGGAGAGTGCTGCTTACAGGCTCTCGATGATCTCGCGCATCAGGGCGGCGGTCTCGGACGGCGTCTTGCCGACCTTCACGCCGGCGGCCTCGAGGGCCTCCTTCTTCGCCTGGGCGGTACCGGCCGAGCCGGAGACGATGGCGCCGGCGTGGCCCATGGTCTTGCCCTCGGGAGCGGTGAAGCCGGCGACGTAACCCACGACGGGCTTGGTGACGTTGGCCTTGATGAAGTCGGCGGCGCGCTCTTCGGCGTCTCCACCGATCTCACCGATCATGACGATGGCCTTGGTCTCGGGGTCGGCCTCGAACGCCGCGAGGGCGTCGATGTGCGTCGTGCCGATGACCGGGTCGCCGCCGATGCCGATGGCGGTCGAGAAGCCGAGGTCGCGCAGCTCGAACATCATCTGGTAGGTCAGGGTGCCCGACTTCGACACGAGGCCGATGGGTCCCTTGCCGGTGATGTTCGCGGGGGTGATGCCCACGAGCGCCTCGCCGGGCGTGATGATGCCGGGACAGTTCGGGCCGATGATGCGGGTCTTCTCGCCCTTCGACTTCGCGTACGCCCACGCCTCGGCGGTGTCGCCGACGGGCACGCCCTCGGTGATCACGACGAGGAGGGGGATCTCGGCGTCGATGGCCTCGACCATCGCATCCTTCGTGAAAGCCGGGGGCACGAACGCGATCGACACGTCGGCGCCGGTCTCGCGCATGGCCTCTTCGACCGACGCGTAGACGGGGAGCTCGACGTCGTTGCCCGACGCGTCCTTGTGCGAGACGGTGGTGCCGGCCTTGCGGGCGTTCACGCCGCCGACGACCTGGGTACCGGCCTTGAGCATGAGGGCGGTGTGCTTGGTGCCCTCGCCGCCGGTGATGCCCTGGACGATGACCTTGGAGTCCTTGTTGAGGTAGATCGACATTTCTCTCTGTCCCTATCCCTTACGCGTTGGCCAGTTCGGCGGCCTTGTCGGCGCCCTCGTCCATACCGGCGGCGAGGGTGACGAGCGGGTGGTTGGCGGCGGCGAGGATCTCGCGACCCTCCTCGACCTGGTTGCCGTCGAGGCGGACGACCAGCGGCTTGGTCGCGGTGTCGCCGAGGATCTCGAGGGCCTTCACGATGCCCTCGGCCACGGCGACGCACGAGGTGATGCCGCCGAAGACGTTGACGAAGACGCTCTTGACCTGCTCGTCGCCGAGGATGACGTCGAGACCGGCGGCCATGACGGTCGCCGAGGCGCCGCCACCGATGTCGAGGAAGTTGGCGGGCTTGACGCCACCGTGCTTCTCGCCGGCGTAGGCGACGACGTCGAGGGTCGACATGACCAGACCCGCGCCGTTGCCGATGATGCCGACCTGGCCGTCGAGCTTGACGTAGTTGAGGTCGTGCTGCTTGGCCTTGGCCTCGAGGGGGTCGGCGGCATCCTTGTCTTCGAGCTCTTCGTGCTCGGGGTGGCGGAAGCCGGCGTTCTCGTCGAGCGAGACCTTGCCGTCGAGGGCGATGATGTCGCCGTCCTCGCTCTGGATGAGCGGGTTCACCTCGACGAGCGTGGCGTCCTCGCCCTTGTAGACGTTGAAGAGCTTGACGAAGACGTCGGCCACCTTCGGGGCCAGCTCGTCGTCGAACTTCGCGGCCTTCGCGATCTCGAGGGCCTTCTCGGGGGTGATGCCCTCGAGCGGGTCGACCTCGACGCGGGCGAGCGCCTCGGGACGCTCGACGGCGAGCTCCTCGATCTCCATGCCGCCCTCGACGCTCGAGAGCGACAGGTAGGAGCGGTTGGCGCGGTCGAGGAGCACCGAGAAGTAGAACTCCTTGGCGATGCGGGCGCCGGCGGCGACCATGACGCGCTTGACGACGTGACCCTTGATGTCGAGGCCGAGGATGGCCTGCGCCGCCTCGAACGCCTCGTCGGGGTTCTTCGCGACCTTCACACCGCCGGCCTTGCCGCGGCCTCCGGTCTTGACCTGAGCCTTGACGACGACGACACCGCCGAGCTTCTCAGCGGCCGCCTTCGCCTCCTCAGGGGTGTCGGCGATGATGCCGGCGAGCACCGGCACCTCGTACTTTTCGAACAGATCACGTGCCTGGTACTCGTAGAGATCCACGGACAATCCTTCGCTGGGCGATCGGTGGTGGGAGGAGGCGAGATCTCTCGACATCAAGAGATCTTCACCAGGGGTCAACCCTACTAGACGGGGCGGAACCGCCCCGACCCTTGCCCCTTCAAAGGGAGGGGATCCCGGAAGCCGCCATGGTCGGCAGAGCAATCTGTGAGAGGTTCGAGGCATGCTTTCACGAGGTCGTTTGTCCGTGCTGGCCCTGTTCGCGACCACGAGCACACTCGCATTTACCGCCTGCGGTTCGGCCGACTCCTCAGACGGCCCATTGACTGCAGCGCAAGACGCAGCTGTGAGCGTCGACTCCGTTGCAGTCACGTTCGAACTCGATGGAAAGACGCACACAATCGTCGGTTCCGTCGCCGGTGGTCTGCGCACCTGCGACGACCGTTTCGTCACCGTCGCCACGAAGGAGTTCCCGGACGCCGGCGTTCAACTGAGCCTGACCGAAGACTCCGCCCGCGCGAACGTCGCCGCGTGGGCGGTCGGCGACTACGCCGTGCAGTTCCTCGGCGAAGGAGACATCGAGCGCAGCAACGCAGACTCGGCCGTGAGCGGCTCGAACGTGTCGGGAACGGCCACCGTCCGCGTGGTCCCGGCGGGAACGACCCCCCGCCTCAAGGACCTCGACATGCCGGGCGGCGATCGCGTCGAGGCGACCGCAACCTTCTCGGTCGAATGCCCGGCGCCGTGAGGGTCGCCCGGTCCCGGCCCTGCGACTCCGGCGATGTGGGCGGTGAGACGCGTTCCGGTTGCCTGCCCTCCTTGGTCTGACCGAGCTCTTCCGCGTAGGGTGTCGAACTGATCCGCGCATGAAGCATCTACCGGGTGGGGGCAAGATGTCGGACGTGGATTTCTGGTTGTTGCCGGAAGGTCTCGAACAGCAGGCGGACGTGATCGACCAGTGGACCACGCAAGTCGCCCAGCTCAATGCCGCACTCGTACCGATCATGCTGCAGACGGACTCCGAAGCACTCCTGTACAACTACGCAATCGGACAGATGTCGGCGATGCACACCGACCTGCTGCAGTGGAATGCGCATCTGCAGAACGTCTTTTCCGGCATCAGCGCGGAGCTACGCGCTAATGCCGCCGAGGGCCGCGAGATCGATCTCTACGGAGCAGCACGCGTCGACCGAATTTCTCCGTCGGAATTCAACGGATTCCAGGCACCGGCAGATCGGCCTTACCGACCGGGTAACGCCCTCGCCCCGCCGACGGAGAGATGGGACGAGCCCGATGCTCCGACCTATTCGCCGATGGCGCCGAATATTGCCTTCTACCTCGATGCGGGGCCCGGGGCCTTCGATGGCTACGACGGCTGGGCCAAGCGCCGTCGATGAGCGCGATGACGGCAGCGTCGAGTACCGAGGCACTGCGGTGGGGGCCGCGTCGCTGTCACGCAGCTCACCGATGCGTCGACGGCGACCCCGCCCGATGTCGATGCCGCGATCGAGAACGCGCAGCAGTACGACGCGACGATCGACTTCGCGCTCACGTGCCCGCCCGCGTCGTGACCTGATCCGTCCGCTCGCTCCGCCTCGGCCGCGCCGGCTCGCTTCTCCGGGTCCGGCGCGGCGCACCACGTCGCTTCGATCGGCGCTGGTCAATTTCCCGAGCCGCCCATCGCGCGAGATCGGCGCGACACCGCCAGCGACCAGACGTAACCTCCGTTCGACTCGGATGAGTGAACCCACCAGGATGCGTCGGCACTGAGCTGCCACCCCGAGCCCCTCGCGGAGGGAATCGGGATGAGGTCGACCCCGAGCAGGGGCACGGGACGGGTGGCCTTCCAGATCGCCTCGGCTTGAGTCCATTGTCGAGCGCTGCGGATGGGCGATGCGCACCACCGACTTGCGGCGCGGAAGGCGGCAGGCCGGTGACGGTCGGTCCGCTCGACGTCGATGCCGCAGGGGAACACGGATCGACTGACCATCGCACGACCCGGGGTTGCCGTTGTGCTCCAGTGCATGCCGCATCCCGGACACACCCACCGTCCGCTCGCCGCGGCGCGGGGGCTGCAATGCCCTCCACCCTCGCAAGACGTCACCTTCACGATCTCTCGCAGGACGCGCGAAGCAGACTGTTCGAGCAGTCGGCCGAGCGCGTCGGTTGGAGAGGGACGGGCCTCGACGGACCACACCGCCGCTTTCAGACCCTCAGGCGTCGCGAGATCGAACGACGACGGACTGATAGCTGCCTCCCACCTCGTACGACGAGACGATCGCCCGCCTCGGTACTGAACGGCCCGGGCTCGCTCGCGCTCTCCGATCGAGGGCGCCGTCGTCCGTCTCCTCGCTCATCCAGAGCGCGTGAGCGACACCGAGCAACGCCGACGAGGCCCCCGCGTCGCCGAAGATCTCCTTGGGCGCCGAGAGGACGGCCGAACTCAGACCGGCATCCCGAACCGCCGTCGTCTCGGTGTCGTCGATCGCAGCGCGACCGCACGCCGCCGAGACGACGACGTCCACGTCGCACGCGGCGACTCCTGCGTCGACCAGAGCGCTTCGGAACGACCGCGACCAGCCGTCGCTCGAGGCCTCGAGTCGTCCCGGGCCACTCGCGTCCCCGGTCATGCCGAATCCCTCGATCCACCCCATCGTCTTTTCCTGCGGAGCCGTCGCGGCCGCCTCCAGAAGAACGGCCACGCCGGCTCCGCCGAAGACCTTGCCCGAGTCCCGGAACGGGAGACAGCGTTCCCGCGAGAGGAATCCATCGATACGCGCGTGCGCCGCCAGCATCGCCACGGGCGCCTCGTCCGCCGAGAGCACCACCATCCGGTCCGCCGCTCCGCGCTGGATCAGACGGGTGGCGAAGTGGAGCGCGGAGATGCCCGACGTCCCGCCCGCGCAGATCGTGGCCGTGGGTCCTTGAAGTCTGTTGAGCAGGGCGACGTGGCCACCGGCCGCGTTCATGACGGTGTTCGGGAAAAGGCGCGTGTTGCCGGCCCCTGTCACGATGAGTTCTCTTTGAAAGGCCTCCACCGTGGACAGGGGGCCCGTTCCGGTGGCGAAGATCAACCCCGTGCGCGCGGCTTCGTCGCGGCTCAGCTTGCGTTCGCGCAACAGATCCGCCACCACGACCGCGGAGCGGCGTCCGAGGTTGTCGATGCGGCGCAGCATCTGCGGGTTCACACCGCGCGTGAGGTGCTTCTCCGGGATCTCGGCAACCGGGAAGTCCCCATAGCCCTCGAGCGCCACCCGTTGTGTTCCGTACGCCGGCCTCCACTCCTGGAGGAGGTCTCGCACCTCGGCTGAGTCTTTGGCATCCGCCGCGATGGCTGCGATTCCGGTGATGACGACGGGGCGTTCCGTCGACGCAGACGACTCCCGCCGAGCCGCGGGATCGTCGCGAGTGAGCAGGAGGGATGCGTTGTTGCCGCCGAACGCGAAGGAGTTGGACAGCGCCACGGAAAGTGGAGCCGTTCGTCCAGCCGCGGGGACGATATCGAGGCCATGGGGTGCGTCCGTCGCATCGGGCGGAACGACCGTCGGGGGGAACACGCCGTCGCGAAGCGCGAGCACGGTCGTCACCGCTTCGACCGCCCCGGCAGCCCCCAGCGTGTGTCCGATCATCGACTTCGTGGAGCCGAGGGGAGGCGGGTCGGACGGACGCAGCTGGGCGACGGCTCGCGTCTCGGTGCTGTCGTTGGCGGGTGTTCCCGTGCCGTGCCCGTTCACGTACTCCACGTCGCGGGGCGACAGTCCGCCCATGTCGAGCGCGGCTCTCATCGCGCGAAGCGCGCCCCGCCCGGTGGGGTCAGGAGCGGTGGGGTGGTGCGCGTCCGCGCTGAGGCCGTAGCCCCGGACAACGGCGAGGACGGGGATGCCGCGCGCGTGCGCCGCGGACCGCCTCTCGAGCACGACGACACCGGCCCCCTCGCCGAGGTTGAGGCCGCTGCTGCGCGTGTACGGGGCGCAGTGCAGGGGGTCCAGCGCCTCGAGGCAGGAGAACCCGCCGAAGGAGAAGTAGGCGAGAGGATCGACCCCTCCCGCGATCACGACATCCGCGTGCCCGCTTTCGAGGAGTTCCACGCCGTACGCGATCGCGACCGCCCCCGCGGCGCACGCATTCGACTGCACGGTTCGAGGGCCGGTGTAGCCGAACTGCTCCGCGATGTAGTCCGCGACCGAATGGAGGGGATATTGGCGGAGGAGGCTCGCGTCCGCACGTCGCAACCCCTCTTCGAGCCACTGGCGGTGAAAGGCCTCACCGGAGCGTGCGCCACCCAACGATGTTCCGAACGAGATGCCCACGCGCTCCGGTGCATAGTCGGCCGCCGCGAGACGGGCGCCGGCGACGGCCTCCTCGGTCGCATCGAGCGCCATGGCATGGCATCGGTCGACCCCACCCCGCCCGGCTCGGCGCGGCACAGCGGCCTTCCAGTCGGAACCCCCGGGCAGTTCCCCCGCGAGTTGCGAGATGAAGCCGTCGGCGTCGACCGACGTCACACGGGAGATGCCGGAAGAACCTGCGGTGATGGCGGCCCAGCTTCGTTGCGCGTCGAGGCCGACAGCCGCGAGCAACCCGACCCCGGTGACGGCGACGTCGGAGGCGTTCATCCGATGGTCTCGGTCCAGGAGACGGGCTGGACCGCCGGCCGCGACACTGTCCGGATCGTCCCGCCGTCAGCGGTCAGCTCCAGCCCGGGGACGTCGAAGGGGGCATCGAGCAGGGCGAGGGCATAGCCGCCCTCGCCGTCGATATCGGCCGCGCAGAGATGGATGCGACCCACCGTCACCCCGCCCGCCTCGACCGCGCTTCCACGCTCGAGGGAACGGGTCGCTCGAACGGCGACGAGTCGGCGTTCAGGCGGGACGGCGTGACCGGCTCCACGGTACGGGTCTTCGCGACCGACTCCCGCCGCCCACCCGGCCCCCGCCTCGAGCACGGTGACGCCGTCGAACTGGTCGGGCACCACCGGATGGTTCACCTCGATCCGCGCCCGGAGGAGAGCCTCGGGGCCGACGAATGCACCCCCGACCTGGGCCAGTCGGGGCCGGAGGACGTCCATGAGCACTCCCGGGCTCACATCTGCGACGACGACGTACCCGTACTCGGCCGTCGTGCCGGTTCGTGCGAGCAGCGCGACCGACGACCCCGGGATCTCGATGGGCTGCCATTCGTTCAGGAGCAGGGTCGCGATGTCGTCCGCGGCGAGCCCACCGACGACTTCCCACGAGCGGGGGCCCTCGACGGCGAGGACTCCCCAGCCGGTGAGGGCGTCGACTGTCACATCGCGGATTCCGAGCGCGAGCGCGACCGCGCGCAGGTCCTCGCCGACCTCCGTGCGATGCTCCGAGATGAGGAGGGTGCGGTCCTCATCGAGAACGGCGAGCACGGAGTCCACGACCCGGCCATCGTCATCGAGCACGAGCGAGTCGACGACCGACCCTGGCGGGGCGAACTCGGTCGGCCGGGCGATGACGTGCGACAGAAGGGCGCCGCGACCCGCACCTCCGATCGAATGGATGGTCGTGCCGCGCGCGTAGGCGCCCGCGGTTCGACGAAGCGAGAAGTACTCCGAGCTCGTGGACATGATTCTCCTTGGAAGGTCGTCGGTCGAGTTGTCTGCGTCTGCGAAGGGGACGACCGCGGTCATGACGCCTCCCACCGGAAGCGCCACACCGTCGCCGTGGGCTTCGAGGAGAGTCGCGAGTAGGCGGCGATCAGCACGCCCTGCGGGGTGGAGCGGATCAGAATCTCGGGAGAGGCTCCGCACACGGGTGCGAGGTGAAGCCACCCCTGGTCCATGTGGAAACCCGCTTCCCGCGTCCACGTGCGCCACGGTCCCGGGGGCACATCCAGGTCGACCCGCCCACCCGCCGCGTCTGCGATCGCGACCCGCTTCACCCTGGCGAGCATCAGGAAGACGACGGCCTCCTGCTTGCGTTCCTCGGCGCGGGCGCTCACCCGCAGGCCCAGATCGGTGGTTCCCTCGAACGTCACCAGGGACCATCCCGCCTGGTCGCATTCTCCGCCCGCCCGAAAGGGGACCCGGGCGTCGTCCGTCGGCCACACCGCACCTCGATCGCCGTCCGTGCGATCCGGTTGTGCGCACACCCAGAGCGCCGTCGAGATTGTCGTGAGTGGACCGATCGACCGCCGGGAGGGGAACGGCGACGACACCACGGTGAGGTTGTCGCGAGTCCACTCCACGAGCCCGGCGTCCGGCGCCACCGTGAGCGTCCCTGCGTCCGTCGTCGTGCGGATGACGTCGGCCAGGGCGCGCCGCGAGCGCCGCCACGTGTCGATCACTCGACCGTCGCTTTCCGTCCAATCGACGGCGGAGCGCGCGGCCGCCGTCAACGCCAGGTCGTACCCCGCCGTCCCCTCGCCCGAAAGGCGAACCAGGTGCCCTCCCTCGAGCCGTATCCTTCGTCCCCGAAGACGCGTCGCCGCAACGGTGATCCCCGAAAATCCGTCGCTCCAGACGACCTCAGCGCCATCGGCCGGCCAAGAGCTCGTCGCGTCAGCGGCCGCCTCGAAGTCCACGCGATCGACAGGCCATCGCCCGCGCACAGCGTGGGCGGAGTGCACCTCCGTGCCGTCGCACAGGAGAGAGAGGCGAGCGACGCGCAACCCCAGGCGGGGGTAACTCACCACCTCGCTCGCGTCCCGGCTCGTCGCTGTCACCCGTACCCCGGACGGGAGGAACTCCACGACGCGCTCCACGTCGCCGTCGTCGATGCGCCAGCTGTCGACAGCGATGTCGACCAGCACGGGACGCGAGAGCGGTCGCCGCGGACCCGCGGCCGACGCCCCTGCGACCGGATGCGGGTCGGCGACAACGGGACCGAGGTGAGCCGGATGCGAGACGACGAGGGCACCTCGGTCGTCGACGGCCACCGTGAAGTCCCCGACCGCCCTCGACCCCGTGACACGGGTGCGATGCGCGCCGTCATTGTCATCCGGCGGCACGAAACACGGCGCCGGGAAATCGTTCACAGAGAGCGCCACAAGCGCGGCGTCGTTCACACGGCCGGTCGCACTGACGAGGAGGCCGGGAAGCTCGAACTCGTAGCGGATCGCGTCGACGCCCTTCGGACGGCGGACGATTCCACTGTCGACGGATTGTGCGCGGGAGCTCCGGATGGAGCGCCAGTTGCGCTGACCCCCACCGAGCGATCGACCTGTCCAGGTGGCCGCATTGTTCATCAGATCAGCCGTCACCCCGGGGAGCACACTGACGAGCTCGACGTAGCCGTCCTCATCCGGGGTCATCCCGTCGAGGGCTCTGAACCCCACGCGGACGTAAAGAGGAAACGCGCGCGTGTTCGCCGGGTCGACCTCGACACGCAGACCCCGGACTCCCGAGGCGACCAATCGCTCGAAGGAATCGGTGAAAAGGCGCCCCGCCAGCATGCCCGTCCGATGGCTCGGTGCGATCACGAACATCCCCGCGAAAAGCTGACCCACCGGGGCCACCCGACGTCCCGACATCGCCGCATAACCGATGGTCGCGACGATCTCACCTCGCTCCTCGGCGATCAAGAAGAGACGCACGCCGCGCTCGTGGAACACGCGTCCGAGGATGGCACCCGTCATGGCGTCACCTGGCGGGCCGTAACCGTTCCGGACGAAGAACGCGGCGACACGGTCGAGGTCGTCCTCCCCGGTCGGTTCGCGGATCTCTGCGGACACGAGGTGCCCTCAGCCCTGACCGCGGGCGATCGCCAGAACGCCGCTCGCGACGACTACACCGTCGACGGTGATCTCGACGGCGAACTCGGTCAGCGCGCCGATCGATGCCCCCGCTCGCGCCGTGATCTTCATCTGGTCCCCCGGGACGACGAGCGCGCGGAACCGGAACCGCTTGATCGACGCCAGATATCCCAGGACCGACCCCTGCTCGTCGGACGAGCCGATCAGCCCGCACAGCTGCGCCGCGACCTCGATCATGTGGACCCCCGGGTAGATCGGGTTGCCGGGGAAGTGGCCGGCGAAGACCGGGTCGGAAATGGAGACGTTCTTGGTTCCGACCGCTGAGACCCCGACCTCGAGGTCATCGACACGATCGAGGAGCAGGAGAGGATGCCGGTGCGGGAGCCGCCGTGAGACGTCGACGGGCCCGATCGCGGCCTTACGTCGAGACCTCACGGAGTACGCGCCTGTTCGATGAAGTCGGCGATGGTGTTGATCGAACCGAACACGTACTTGTCATCGTCGGTGATGTAGACACCGAAGTTCTCATCGATCAGACTCACGATCTCCAGCGTGTCGAGCGAGTCCAATTCGAGCCCACGCCCGAAGAGGGGCTGGTCGTCGTCGATGAGCATCGGGTCGATGGGGAGGCCGAGCCCCTCCGCGATCAGTCCCTTGACCCGATCGTTCACTGCCCGTCGGGCGGCTGCATGCTGCATCACTTCTTGGTGTTCCATGTCCACTCTCCGTGAGGAGGTCTCAGGCGGTCAGTCCGCCGTCGACCGAGATGATCTGTCCGGTGATGTACGAGGCGTCGTCGCCGAGGAGGAACTGCACGAGGGATGCCACTTCGCGCGGTTGCGCCATCCGACCGAGGGGTACCGCGTCGACGAGCCGCGCGAGATCCCCTCGCGGCATCCGACGGACCATCTCCGTGTCCGTGAAGCCGGGCGCGACCGCGTTGACCCGTAGTCCGGCAGGCGCACCCTCCCGCGCGAGCGCCCGGGTCATCGCGTTGACCGCACCCTTGCTCGCGGCGTAGTTCGCCTGACCTACCTGGCCCCGCAAGCCGGACACGGAACTCATGAAGACCAGGGAGCCCCCGGTCCGCCGCATGGCCTTCATCGACTCTCGAGCGACCAGGAACGAACTCGTGAGATTCGTCTCGACGACGGTGTTCCAGGTTGCGAGCGACATCATCGGCGTGAGCCCATCGCGCGTCAACCCGGCGTTCGACACGACTCCCGCCAGTGGAGGATGTTCGACGCGGACCTTTCGGAACAGCTCTCGGACGTCCGCCTCGGAGGACACATCAGTCTGCATCGCCGACGCCGAGCCCCCGCGGTCTTCCACCGCCTGCACGACCTGCGCGGCTTCGTCGGCGGCACGTCGGAAGACCACGACGACGTGCCATCCCGCGTCGGCGAGCGTCTCGACGCACGCTCGACCGATCCCACGGGAGCCACCCGTGACGACGACGCTCCGCTCAGGCTGCATGGGCTGCGTTCCGGAAGCCGTCGTCGACGACGGTCGCGCCCTTCGCGACGGCCTCCCCCCGCCACAGACGGGTCAGAGTGTGGCCGTTGCCGAGGATGACGGCACGGCATCCGCTCTCGTTCGCGACCGCTGTGACCAGATCCCATCGCACGGTTTCGCGAACTCCATGTCGCACGTCCTCTTCGATCTCGTCGGCTGCATGGAGGAGCCGCCCGGAGAGGGCCGAGAGCATCGGCGTGCGCGGCTCGCGGAACGGCAGGGCCGCCACTTCCGAGGCCCATCGCTCGACGATCGGATCCATGAGCGAGGAGTGGAACCCGTGGCTCACGTCGAGGAGACGACAGCGCGAGCCGAATCGCGCTCGCGCTTCGGATATCGCTTCTCGCGCTCCGGAGAGCACGATCTGCCGCGCGCTGTTGATGCAGGCGATGTCCAGCCCCGACGATGAAGCGGCGCGGGCGACGTCGTCGCGAGCCCGGTCGGAGGTGACCGCGACGGCGAGCATGGCCCCCGCGCCCGGGGCCGAACCCATCAGTTGACCCCGGGCGCGCGCGAGCCGGATGCCGTCGACGAAGGTGAGGGATTCCACGGCGATCGCCGCGGCGAGCGCCCCGACGCTGTGGCCCGTGACCCATCGCACATCGGCGGGAGGGCGAGACACGGCCTGCCACGCCCGCATCGCAGCGACGGCGAGCAGAACGATGGCGGGCTGGGCGTACTCGGTCGCCGTCAGGGCATCGGCGGAGGTGCCCCACATCACCTCCCGCATGTCGAAACCGAGCGCGTCCACGGATTCGTCGAAGGTCGCTCGCGCGGCGGGGTGCCGAGCGACGAGCTGTCTTCCCATTCCCAGGGTCTGACTCCCCTGGCCGGGGACTGCGAGAAAGGTCCCGCGCATCAGCGGATCCGCCGAGCAAGCTGACGCGCCCCCAGGGCAGCGAACACGACGAAGACCGCGACCAGGACGCCGGCTGCGAGGCTCGCCGTGACTTCGAAGTCGCCGACCTTCGCCGAGATGCCGTAGAACGTCTTGACCGCGTCGACCGCCGGACCGGTGTCGCCGGCGAGTGCAGTCAGCGCCTGCGCGGTCATGGGCTCGCGGATCAGCATCGCCGACTGCGCGAACGGGAGCGCATTGATGCCGTTCACGATGGCGTCCGGGAGCGTGCCCACGGGGATGTACGCCCCTGCGAGGAACCCGATGACGGTTCCCACCACGGTCGACAGCGCCGCGAAAGCGCCGGAACTGCGCAAGAAGGTGACGACGAAGCTCGACAACGCCGCGAAGGCCAGGCTCGACAGAGCGACGTATCCGAGCGTCTCCCCCACCTCGCTCGCGGTCATCATCGGGTCGCCCTGCGTGAGGAGGTAGACCTGCCCGACGACCACGATGATCACGGTCATGGAGAGCGAGATGAGAAAGCTCGACAAAAGGTAGCCCAGGATGAGCTCGACTCGTCGGATCGGCGAAACGAGGAAGTCGCCGAAGCGTCCGCTGGCTCGGTCGTCGACGAAGACCGCCAGCGCCGCCAATGCCGTCGTCAGGGTCGTGATCATGGTGATCCCGGCGAACACCCATGCGTTCACGAACCAGTGGATGTCCCCGGTCTCCGCGTTCGGAAAGCGCTCCGTCAGATTGTCGACCTGCAGATTCCCGAGGAAGAGCGCATACAGCGCGATGAGGATCAGCGCGGACAGGAGGGAGAAGAACACCCCGGCGCGATCGCGGAAGAACAGGCGCAGATTCCGGCCCGTGAGGATCGAGACCGTTCTCATGCCGCCCGCCCTCCGGTCACGTTCAGGAAGACGTCGTCCATCGTTCCGTGGCGGAACTCGAAATCGGTCACCTGGGGCGCCTGGACGAGATCCCTCGCCTGCTCCACCCGGTCGACGGGCACCCGCACGACGTCGCCGCTGTGCTCGCCGACGACGCCCCGCGCGTCGCACTCGGCGAGGAAGGACGAGACGTCGGGCGTACGTACGGTCAGCACGCTGCGGCTGAAGGAGGACCGGAGGTGGGCCGGAGTTCCCTCGGCCATGATCCGTCCCTCGGAGATGATGCACACCTGATCGGCTCGTTCGGTCTCTTCCATGTAGTGGGTCGTCAGAAAGACGGTCGTCGAGTGGTCTGTGCGCAGCTGGCCGATCGCCGACCAGATCTGCTCGCGCGACTGGGGGTCGAGGCCCGCGGTGGGCTCGTCGAGGAAGACGACGCTCGGGCGATGGACGATTGCGCGCGCGATGTCGGCTCGGCGCTTCTGTCCGCCCGAGAGCACGCCGTATCGACGATCCAGGAAGTCTTCGAGGCCGACGAGCTCCGCCAGCTCGCCGATCCTCGCCGAGGCCTCGCGCCGCCGTAGCCCGTAGAAGCCCGCTCTGATCGCCAGGTTCTCTCGGACGGACAACATCGGGTCCAGGAGCGATTGCTGGAAGACGGCGCCGATCACCTCGCGGACCCCGTACGGGTCTTCCACCGCGTCACGGTCTCGCACCTGGATCGTGCCGGAGGTCGGACGCAGGACCGTCGTGATGCAGCCGATCGTGGTGCTCTTGCCCGCACCGTTCGCTCCGAGGAACGCGAAAAGCGATCCCGTGGGTACATCGAAGGACAGATCTCGAACGGCCTCGAACGTGCCGTAGCTCTTGCGGAGGTGTTTCACCTGAATGGACATGAAGAGCTCCCGCTCGCTATGAGGTGTGACAAGAGACCGAGGACCGGCGGTCGCGCCGCGCGCGAGGGCACCGGCATCAGTCGCCTCGCGAGGTCGGGCACGCATCCCGGCGGGGGACGGCGGTGGCGCACGTGCCCTGGCTGGGGAACATCCGATCGGTGGTCAGCCCCCTCCGCGCCCCCTCCGCGAGGAACTCCCGGACGGGCATGTCCGCCGTTCGGAGTTCGGCGTCGGCCCCTCGCCCGGCCTCGGCGTAACCGTGCTCGAACGAGGCGTCTGATTGCCCATTTGTGCGCATGTGTGAATGCTAGCTAGTCATTTTTGACTTCCTCAAGCCATTTCACCCGCTCATCGCCACGAGCCACTCCCCTACGCTGAGCACATGGCTCGCACGAGAAAGACGCCGCACCCGTTCGATAAGCATCTGGGTGCGGCGATCCGGAGTGCGCGGGCGCGACGCGATCTCAACAGGGAGACGCTCGCCGCCCGCACCGGCATCCCTCTGTCCAACCTGAAACGACGCGAAGACGGGGTGAACGAGACGACGGTCTCCGAGCTCGAGCGCATCGCCGCCGCCCTCCGGGTCTCCGCGCGGGACATCGTCGACATGGCCCTGCAGGACTACGGCGCGGACGGACGGACGGGTCCGAGCAGTCCACAGGACGGTCTGCAGAAGCTCCTCGCGTCGGTGTCGGAACCCCCTCGTACCCTCGACGAAGCGGACGCCGTGATCTATCTCGGCCACGTCGCTCCCGGTCGACGCGACGCCGCCAACACCGACGATCGGATCGCCGCGACGGATTGAGGGGAACGGTGACGGAACTCCTGCGCATCGCACGTCAGCTGGGCGTGAGCGTCTGCGAAGCCCACCTGCCCGAGCCGTACCGGGGCTTCTACGACCACGAACGACGCCGAGTCGTCTACGACGCCCGACTCACTCCCGTCGAACGTTCATGCGTGATCGCGCACGAACTCGGACACGCCTTCTACGATCATCGCGGAGCCGACGACCTCGAAGCCGAGGCCGCCGCCGACGTCTTCGCCGCCCGGATCCTCATCGACCCCGGGCGTCTCGCTCAGCTCGAGGCCATCGGACTGAGCGGAGCCGAACTCGCCGAGGAGCTCGGCGTCAGCGTCAAGCTGCTCCGCGTCTTCGCGGAGAGTCACGTCACGCGTATGCGGGGCATCGCCTCCTCGCGTCCGCGGCTGGGGCAGGAGCAGTTCCTGCACGCCGCCCGGTGAGCGGCTCGGCCTCGGGGCCGGTCGGCCGTCCGGGGGTCGGCCGCGAGAAGGGTTTCGCCGTCTCTGCCGTGTCCGGCCCACCTATCACGCGGGGGGTCCGAAGGGGGCGATGCGCCGGGCGCGTGACCACGAGTCAGCTCACTGCTGCGCGGAACCGCGGCCGCCGCGTCAGATCAACCGCCATCTGCACCCGCCGACCATGAGCATCGAGCCCGAGTCGACGCTCGACGTCGACCAATCCGCGGTGGAAAGCGGTGACGGGGGTCTCCTCGACGAAGCCCGCGGTGGCGTAGAAGGGGGCGTTCCACGGGACGTCCGCATAGGTACGAAGCGTCATCCGCTCGTGGGCGCGCTCTCGGGCCACCCGCATCGCGGCGATCAGCAGCCGCCGGCCCCAGCCGCGGCGTGAAGACGTGGGATCGACGGACAACTGTTCGAGATGACAGAGTCCCGCGACCTCCGTGACGTGCGCGAATCCGACGACCGTGCCCCCTTCGCCGACGGCGACGAGAACGAACCCCGGCCCCGCCACGCGTGCGGTACCCGCCTCCGCGGCGGGCCAGTCCGCGGGGGCGAGACGGTCGATGAGCAGACGGTCGGCATCGTTCTCGATCCGCTCGATCGCGCCCGCATCGGCGGACGAGGCGAATCGCACCCCTTCATCCCCGTCGACCATCAGACCCACCCCCGCTCCCGCGCATGAATCGTCGCCTGCTGACGAATCGCGAGCCCGAGCTTACTGAGCACCGACGACACGTGATTGCGCACCGTCCCGGGTGACAGGTGCAGCGCCGCCGCGAATCGGGATCGACGTACCGGCGCCCCTCCGCCACGGGTCGCGGACGATCGCCCAGGCGGCATCGGCCAGGAGAACGTGCGCTCGGAGGCAGGGGAAGAGCACACAGGCACGATCGACTCCGGCCCGGTCGACGCGAGAGCGGTCGGGCACGGGCGAGAGCCCTCCTCGACCGTCGATCAGCCCGCGTCGTAGCGGCAGGTGACCGTTCCCGAGCCCGAGCTCTCGTCGACGACGACCTCGCCGTTCCAGACGATCTCACAGCTCACGTTCTGGTCGGCGCTGTCCGCAGGCGCCGTCACCGTGATCTCCGTCCACGTGCCCGAGGTGTTGAACTGGGCACGACCCTCGGGCCCCCACTGGAGCGTTCGCTGTTCCGTTGCACTGGAGAACGTGACCGTGTTGTCGTCTGGGCCCGTGGCCCGGAGTTCGACGCTCGCGAGGCCGAGACCCGCGATGGTCCCCACGAAGACCACGATCAGGACCACGTCGACGACCAGGGCGACCAGCGATGACACCAAAGCCGTTCGCCCCCGCGTGCGAAGCCCCGTCTGCCTCCGTGCACGAACCGCGAGCACGACGCCCACCACGGCGAGAGCCAGCGCGAGCACGGGCAGAGCCACCAGTCCCGGACGGGCGAGGTAGGGCACGATGAGCAGTCCCGCGACGATGGCCGCCGCGATGCCCACGACGAGGGCGGCAATGGTCCGGCCGCCGCCTCTCGGTCGAGCACCGGGAATTCGTGTCGCGGACTCGTTCGACATGAGTGACCTCCGTGACCCGTCGGAAAGGAACTTCGTGCTCATGATGCCTCGAAATCTGTGAGGCATGTGCCTACCCCACTGAGGGGCGGCATTGCTCTCGTCCCTTCCGTCGACCGATTCAGGGGGTTCGCAAATGGCCGACTACGGGGACTTAGGCACCATCATCGGGCAGATGAAAAGTGCCGCCATCGACTGCTGAATCAGATCCACCCCCGCTCCCCCGCGTGGATCGTCGCCTGCTGACGACTCGCGAGTCCGAGCTTGCCGAGCACCGACGACACGTGATTGCGCACGGTCCCGGGTGACAGGTGCAGCGCGGCCGCGATCTCGGCGACCGTCTCGCCACGCGCCCCGGCGCGCAGCACGTCGAGCTCGCGGTCGGTGAGGGGGCTGCGTTCGTCGCTGAGCGCGTCGGCGGCGATCTCGGGATCGACGTACCGGCGGCCCGCCGCCACCTCGCGGATCACCGCGGCCACGTCGTCCGCGGGTCGGGATTTGGGCAGGAAGCCGTCGACCCCCGCACCGAGCGCGCGTCGCAGCACGCCGGGTCGCGCGTGCCGCGTGACGATCACGCACCGCGACGGCACGCGGCGGAGGATGCGCGCGGCCGTGTCGACACCGTCGAGGCCGGGCATCTCGAGGTCGAGCAGGCACACGTCGGGGCGCAGTCGTTCGGCCTCGGCGAGCGCGCTCTCGCCGTCGCGGCATTCGGCGACGACCTCGAGGTCGTCCTCGAGGCGGAGCAGGGCGGCGAGGGCCGTGCGGATCATGTCCTCGTCGTCGGCGATGAGCACGCGGATCATGCGGCGGCCTCCTCGGGCACCTGGACGGTGAGGCGGAAACGGTCGTCGAGGCGGGTGGCATCCATCGTTCCCCCGACCGCTCCCACGCGGTCGGCGATGCCGGACAGCCCCGCCCCGTCGCCCACGGGAGAGGCCGCGCCGCGCGAATCGTTCTCGACGACGAGCACCCACGCCCCCTGGTGTCGGGCGAGGGAGAGGGATGCCGAGACCCCGCCGCCGTGCTTGAGCACATTCGTCGTGGACTCGCGCACGACCGGTCCGAGCACGTCGGCCGGGGCGCGGTCGGCGGCGGTGTCGACGAGCAGGTCGACCGTGAGGCCGGCGGCGCGCAGCAGGTCGGCGGCGTTGGCGAGTTCGTCGGGGAGGGGCACTCCGCGGAACCGCGCCGCGAGGTCGCGGGTGCCGCGGCGGGCGTCGTCGACGCTGGCCCGCGCGGCGCGCACCTGTTCGATCGCCGCGTCGGGGTCGCGCGGCATCATCTTCTCGGCGAGCTCGAGCTGCAGCGCGATGACCTGCAGGTGGTGGCCCTGCAGGTCGTGCAGGTCGCCGGCGAGACGGAGGCGTTCCTGGGCGGCGGCGAGGCGCCCCTCGGCGCGACGGGCGCGGTCGAGTTCGCGGACGATGTCCCACCACCACAGCGACGTGGCCGTCAACGCGGGGAGCAGGGCCACGAAGAACGGCAACGAGAAGACCGCGATGTACCCCTCCGGGTTCACACGGCTCGCCTCGACGAACCACACCACGACGATGACCGCGATCGACAGCACCGCGAGTCGCAGGCGCACCCCGCCGTGCCACCGCACGAGGCACAGCGTCTGCGCCGCGAACCCCACGCCGAGCAGGACCGATCCGGCCGAGACCCCCATCGCGACCGCCGCGACGATCCCGAGCACGACGAGCGGCCACCGGCGCCGGCGCCCGGCGTCGTCGGCGTCGTCGAGCGGCTCGCGACGGTAGCGCACGAGGAGCAGGACAGCGGATGCCGCCGACCCGGCGACCCCGAGCAGGTTCACCGCGAGCGCGGCCGGGGTGCCGCCGACGAACACCGCGAGCGTCCACATGAGGGCCGCGAAGACGTGTAGGAAGAGGATCGACGAGGCGGTGTACCACCACGTCACGCGCACGTCGCGGGCGTAGGCGGCCGGGGGTGTGCTCACCCCGGCCACTGTACGGCCGTGACATTCGTCACGGGTGGGGCGGAGCCGACGCTCCGAAGCGGCGAGCGCTCGGGGCAGCCCCGCGCGCGGGTCCCGGCCGGCCCCTCGAAGATTCATCGCCCCCGCATAGCTTTTCTTGGCGGCGGATAGGGCCCACCCCAGGTGCGGTGAGGGCGCGACGCCTTTCGTGGAGCCATGCACCCCGCAGACCACTCCTCCGAGACCGATCCGGCCGGCCCCACGCCCGAGGCCCCGACGTCGACCCCCCGACGGGGTGTCGCCCGTCGCACGTTCCTCACGGCCGGGCTCGCCGTCGTCCTCGGCGCGGGCGGAGCCGCGTGGTGGGCCGCGGATCGCTTCCTGATCCCCCACGTCGAGGTCACCGACGTCGCCGCGTACGAGGCCGAGCACTCGAGCGTGTCGACCGGGACCGAGGCGCAGGCCGGGGCGGCGGGGCCCGCGACCGTGACCGACTCCACCTTCGATGACGGGTCGACCTCGGTGACCCTGGCGACGATGACCTCGGGAACGGGCTCGAGCACCGTGACGTACTACGTCGCCGACGTCATCCTGAGCGATGCCACTGCCCTGCGATCGGCGTTCGCGAACAACCAGTTCGGCGAGAACATCACGCAGACCACGAGCGAGATCGCCGCGGCGAACGGCGCGATCTTCGCCATCAACGGCGACTACTACGGATTCCGCTCTACCGGCATCGAGATCCGCAACGGAGTGGCCTACCGCGACGAGGGGGCACGCGACGGACTCGCCTTCTACGCCGACGGGCACGTCGAGGTGTACGACGAGACGCAGACCACGGCCGATGCGCTCGTGGCATCCGGGGTCTGGAACACCCTCAGCTTCGGGCCCGCCATCGTGCAGGGCGGCACGGTGGTCGACGGGATCGACGACGTCGAGGTCGACACGAACGTCGGCAACCACTCGATCCAGGGCGACCAGCCACGCACCGCCGTCGGCGTCATCGACGACAACCACCTCGTCTTCGTCGTCGTCGACGGCCGGCAGGAGGGATACAGCGCGGGAGTGACCTTGCCCGAGCTCGCCGACATCATGCTCTCGCTCGGCGCGACCACCGCCTACAACCTCGACGGCGGCGGTTCGTCGACCATGTACTTCAACGGTCGGGTGGTGAACTCCCCCTCCAACGGCGGCGAGCGCGGCACCAGCGACATCCTCTACGTGGCGGGCTGAGCGATGTTCGTGCTCATCCCCGCCTACGAACCGGGCCCGCGCCTGCCGGGGCTCGTGCGCGACCTGCGCGCCGCCGACCCCGACCTCGAGGTGCTCGTCGTCGACGACGGCAGCGGGCCGTCGTTCGAGCCCGTCTTCGCCGCGGTCGGCGACGCCGGCGCGCGCGTGCTCGCCCATCCCGACAACCGCGGCAAGGGCGCGGCGCTGAAGACCGGGCTCGCTCATGTCCGTGCCCACGATCCGGATGCCGACGTGGTCACCGCCGACGCCGACGGGCAGCACACGCCCGCCGACGTGTGCCGTGTCGCCGAGGCCCTGCGCACCGATGCCGGTGCCGCGCGCAGCGCGCTCGTCCTGGGCGTTCGCGCTTTCGACGGCGCGGTGCCGTGGCGCAGCCGCGTCGGCAATACGGTGGCGCGCGGCGTCTTCCGCATGGCGACGGGTCGGCGGGTGAGCGACACGCAGACCGGTCTTCGCGGCATCCCGTCGGACCGCATCGCCTGGGCGCTCGGCATTCCGGGTGACGGTTTCGAGTACGAGCAGCGGATGCTGCTGCGCCTCGCGCCCGACCTCGTCGCCACGCACGAGGTTCCCATCGACACGGTCTACCTCGACGACAACGCGTCGAGCCACTTCCGGCCCGTGCGCGACTCGCTGCGGGTGCTGCTGCCGGTGCTGCTGTTCGCGGCGTCGTCGCTGGCCGCCTTCGTGGTCGACACGCTGGCCCTTCTCGTGCTGCAGGCGCTGACCGGATGGCTCGTCCCCTCGATCATCGCGGCGCGGGTGCTGTCGGCGACCGCGAACTTCGTCGTGAACCGTCGCGTGGTCTTCCGCGCGCGGGGCGGGCCGATGCACGGGCAGGCCGTGCGCTACGGCGTGCTCGCGCTGGCGCTTCTGGCGTCGAACGTCGCGTGGATGTCGTTCCTCACCGACAACGGTCTCGCCCTGCTGCCGGCGAAAGTCGTCACCGAGGGCGTGCTGTTCGTCCTCAGCTACGGCGTCCAGCGCTCGCTCGTCTTCCCGCGAACGGATGCCGGTGCCTTCGGCGGTCCGCCGATCTCACGCCCGACGTCGGGTGGCGCACGCCCCGGTCCCACAGTCGCCGCCCCTCCGGCCCACGTCCCTGAGCCTGTCGACGGGACCGCGACCCCCAGACGCGCCGCCCCGTCGGCATCCGTCCCCTCCCCCCTCACCCCCGCAAGGAGCTCCTCCTCATGACCATCACCGCCCTGATCCTCACCGCCACCGACCTGATCGCCGCCGTGTTGCTGAGCGCCGTCTACTTCCAGCGACACCGGCGCCGCGACCTCGTCGTGGCCTTCCTCGGCGTCAACGTCGGAGTGCTGGCCGTCGCCTCGGTGCTCGGCACCGCCGAGGTGGCCCTCGGCCTCGGCCTCGGCCTGTTCGGGGTCCTCTCGATCATCCGGCTGCGCTCGAGTGAGATCACTCAGCGCGAGGTGGCCTACTACTTCGCGGCTCTCGCGATCGGACTCATCTGCGGACTCCCGCACACCGATCTCGCGACCCCCCTCGTGCTGGTCGGACTGATCGTGGCCGTGCTCGCCGTCGCCGACCACCCGCGGCTGCTCTCCCGCTCCCGCCACCAGACCGTGCACCTCGACCGCGCGATCGCCGACGAGACCGAGCTGCGCGGCGAGCTCGAGCGGCTCCTCGGCGGCGAGGTCACCGCGCTCACCGTGCAGCAGCTCGATCTCGTCGACGACACCACGCTGGTCGACGTGCGCTACCGCCTCGGCGTCGCGGCGACGCGCACGACGGTGGACTCCGGCCTCGGCACGCGGCTCGAGGCGACCCCCGCCGCCGATCGCGACTCCACGTTCGCCGACCTGCTCGGGGGCACCCGATGACCGCCCGCGACCGGGCCGGTGCCGCGATCGCCGCCCTCCCCACGATCGGCCTCGACGCCCTGACGACCGACGCGGCCCTGCTGACCCGCGTCGACCGCAAGTACGTCGTGCCGATGGATGCCGCGGCATCCCTCCTGCACGACCTGGGGCGTTCGTCCGACGCGCCGGCCGCCCTCGAGATCGACGGCGAGCGCGAACTGGCGTACCGCTCGGTGTACTTCGACACCCCCGACCTGTTGAGTTACCGCCTCGCCGCGCACGGTCGCCGCCGCCGGTTCAAGCTCCGCACGCGCACGTACGTCGACACGGGAGCGGCGTTCCTCGAGATGAAGACGCGCGGAGCGCGCGGCCTCACTCGCAAGGAGCGCGACGCGTACGACCTCGACGCGGCCGACCGGCTCACGACCGAGGCCCGTGACGAGGTTGCCGATGCCCTCGGGGCGATCGGTGTCGAACCCGCCCGCGCCGCCGACCTCGACGCGCGACTGCAGACCCTGTACCGGCGGACGACGCTGCTGCTGCCGGGCCGCACGCCCTCTCGCGCCACGATCGATCTCGACCTGCAGTGGATCGATGCAGACGGCGGGGGTTTCACCCTCCCGCGCTTCGCGATCGTCGAGACCAAATCCCCCGGTCAGGCGGGCGCCTTCGACCGTGCGCTGTGGCACGCGGGTCACCGCCCGCAGCGCATCAGCAAATACGCCACGGGGATGGCGGCCCTGCGCGCCGACCTCCCCCGCAACCGCTGGACCCGCGTGCTCTCCGGTCCCTTCTCCTCCGCCTCCCCCTCTCGAAAGGACGCCTCATGCGCCGCCGTCTGATCCCCCTCGCCCTTCCCCTCGCCCTCGCGGGGCTCGTTCTCGCCGGATGCGCCGTCACCGCGCAGCCCACCGGCACGGCGCAGAGCGCCGCCGCGTCGAGCGTGGAGACCATCTCCGACGTCGACTCGACGATCCCCGCGGCCGCCGCCGAACTGCTCGCGGCGAACGCCGACGGCACCGTCGTGCGCGACGACGAGTGGAACCTCGCGGATGCCGAGACCGTGACCCTCTCGGGGTCGACCGCGTCCAGCGAGTCGGCGGGGGTGAGCGTCGACGGATCCACTGTCACCATCACCGCCGCCGGCGTCTACCGATTCACCGGCACCCTCGAGGGACAGTTCGTGGTCGCCGCCCCCGACGACGCGCAGGTCGTGCTCGTGCTCGACGGCGCCGAGATCGAGAACGTCTCGGGTTCGGCGATCCAGGTGGTCACCGCCGATGACGTCGCGATCAACCTGGCCGCGGGTTCCGCGAACGCCGTCACGGCTGCCAGCTCGGCCGACGCCGACGCGAGTGCCGCGATCTACGCCGACAGCGACCTCACCGTCTCCGGCTCCGGATCGCTGACGGTCACCGACACCGGAAACGACGGCATCTCGGCCACCGACGACCTCGCGATCATCGGAGGCACGATCACGGTGGACGCCGCCGACGACGCCCTGCGCGGCAAGGACTCCCTCGTCGTGACGGACGGAACCCTCACGCTCACCGCCGGGGGCGATGCCCTCAAGAGCGATCAGCAGGACGACGCCGCCCAGGGATACGTGTGGATCGCCGGCGGCACCATCGACGCCACCGCCGCCGACGACGGCATCGACGCGTGGACGGACGCCCTGATCACGGGAGGAACCGTCTCTCTCGCGACGGACGACGACGGCATCCATTCCGAGACCGCGCTGGCGATCTCGGGCGGCGACGTGACGATCACCCAGTCGTATGAGGGCATCGAGTCGGCCGACATCCGCATCGCCGGCGGTGTCACGCGCCTCACCTCGTCCGACGACGGGGTCAACGCCTCGGGCAACGCCACCTCGACGGACGGAGGGATGGGCGGCGGCGGCATGCAGGACTCGGGCGAGACGCTCACGATCTCGGGCGGGACGTTGATCGTCGACGCCGACGGCGACGGCCTCGACTCCAACGGAACGATCGAGATGACCGGGGGCGAGGTCACCGTCTACGGACCCACCTCGCAGAACAACGGCGCCCTCGATTCGAACGGCGGCATCACGGTGACCGGGGGCACCCTCGTCGCGATCGGCAGCACCGGCATGGCTGAGTCCCCCGACGCGTCCTCGGCGCAGGGATGGCTCGCCGCGACCGCCTCGGGTTCCGCGGGCTCGACGGTTCGGATCACGGATGCCGCGGGCACCGTCATCGCCGAGTACACCGCCACGAAGACGTTCGGGTCGGTCGTGTTCTCGTCGTCGGCGATCGCCGACGGCCAGGAGTACGTGGTGAGCGTGGACGGCACTGCGACCTCGGTGACCGCCGGCGAGGCCATCGCGGGCGGGATGGGAGGTGGAATGGGCGCACGACGCTGAGAAGTCACGGTCGACGGCCGCGGCCCGGGGTCTCCTCCCCCCGGGGCGCGGCCGTCGCGCATGCGCGCAGAGGCTCGAGCGGGTGGCCTCCGTCCGAGCCACGGCGCCGGTCGACGCCCCCCCCCTGACGGATGTCACCTCGGATCGTGACACCCCGACACTGCCGCGAACGGCGCCGACGGGCTGCGATGGGAGCATGTCCTCCCCCACGATCCCGCGATCGCCGCTCTGGCGTCGCCCGTTCGCCGTGATCCGAGAGAACCGTCGCGCCTGGGCGATCGTCACCGCCGCGACCTACGGTCTGCTCGCGCTCGGGTTCGTCGTCGGCCTGCTGTTCCCCGCCCTCCCGGCTGCCCGCGCGGCCGCTCTCGACAGCGACGGGACCGGCGATCTCGTCACCGCGGTCGCCTCCTCCGCACCCCTGTTCGCGCTCGTGATCCTCGCCGTGAACGTGCTGCGCCTGAGCCTGGCGACGATCGTCGTCCCCTCGCTCGTCATCCCCTTCGCCGGTCTCGTCTTCTTCGGGTACTGGCTCGTCGAGACCGGGATCACGCTCGTGCCGTCCACCCCGGTCGCCTGGGTCGCGATGATCCCGCACAGTCTCACCGTGGTGATCGAGTTGCAGGCCTACGCATTGCTGGCGCTCGGCGCCCTTCTGCTCGGACGCGATTGGCTCCGCCCGGCGCGCGTGGGCGCCCCGACCCGTCGCGCGGGGTATCGCAACGGCGTGCGCCGGCTCGGCCTCCTCGCTCTGCCCGCCCTGGCTCTGCTGGTGGTCGGCGCCCTGTGGGAGGCGTACTCCCTGCGCTACCTCGTCTTCCCGCTCAGCGAGATGCTCCTGTGAACGCGCCCGGTCCTTCGCGCCGACCCCGGTCCCTGCGCGCCCGGTGGGCTGAGCGGCGGGCGCGCCGCGGGGACGGGCGTCCCCTCCCGCCCTTCCGGTGGTGGCAGGCGCTGACCCGCTCGCAGCTCTCCCTGCGGATTCCGGATGCCGACGGCACGGCGCGGACGTACACGATCGACGTGCGGCACCTCGGCGACACGGAGGACGGCGAGGTGCGCGCCCGACTGTTCCGCGACGGCGCCCTCTCGTCCGTCTCGCGTCTGCCCGCGCGGTTCCCGGTGCCCGGCGGTCACGTCGAGGTCGCGACAGGGACCTTCGGCCTCAAACGGTGCGACGTCGTCTCCGACACCGGTGAGCGGCGACAGCTCTCGCCGCACCCGCGGTCCGCGGAGGGACGACGCGCCGCTCTCGACCGCGCGCATCCGCGGGCGAGCCGGGCTCTCGGCATCCTGTCTCTGCTCGTCGTCGTGGCCGGGGTGTGCCTCACCGTCCCGCAGCTGATCGAGACGCTCTCCCGCATCCCGCCGATCGCCGACACGCTCGGCACCTTCACCGCGCCGCTGCACCTCACGCCCGCCGCGAATGCGGCCGTCACCGTCGCGGTCGCGCTCGCGAGCGTGGAACGCGCACTACGACTGCGATCGTCGTGGCTCGACGACCTGGCCGGTTAGCCCCAGAAGCCGTGGTGCGGCGCGGCCGCGTCGTCTTCGAGGTGCGGACCCGACACCGCGATCGCCCGCCCGCCGTGCGCGAACACCTCGCGCGAGGGCAGGTCGAGCACGGCGCCGTCGTCCTCTCCGCCCGCGATGGCGATGAGCCGCGTGCCCGAGAGGGCGTAGACGACCCGGCCGATCCCCGCCCAGAAGATCGCCCCGCAGCACATCGCGCACGGCTCGCACGAGGTGAACAGGGTGGATGCCGCGACCCCGGCGGCATCCACCTGCTGCCACGCGCGCCGCACGAGGACGGTCTCGGCGTGGGCGGTCACGTCGCGATCGGTCAGCACCGTGTTCTCTGCCTCGATCACCCGCCCGTCTGCGGTGACCAGCAGAGCTCCGAAGGGGTGGTTGCCGTGGGCGCGCGCCGACGCCGACAGCTCGATCGCACGGCGGAGGTGGGTGAGGTCTGCGGTGTCGAGCGTGTCATCCATGGTGTCGATGATCGCGGATGCCGCCACCGACCGGGAAGGTGATCACCGCTCGCGCACGGCGGTGACGGGACGGAGCGCGCCGTCAGCTCGTCGTGCCCGAGTCGTCGGTCGTGCCGCCGGTGGAGCCGTCGGTGCCTCCGCCGGTGGAGCCGTCGGTGCTCCCGCTGCCGCCCGGGCCGTCCTCGCCCATCTGCGGAGGTGTGCCGCCGCCGAAGTCGGGGCGGTCGCCGCCCATCTGCGGAGGGGTTCCTCCGCCGAAGTCGGGCATCGTGCCCGAGGTCGCCGCGGCGGCGGCCGATGCGTTCCCGATTGCGAAGCCCGCGCCTCCGCCGACGAGCAGGCCGACGACGAGGGCTCCCGCGCCGATTCCGGCGACGAGACGGCGGGTGAGGGGCGGTCGGCGCGTCACCGGGGCTTCCTTCGCATCCTCGGGCGGGGTGGACGGAACGGGGTCGATGGTGGTCATGCCGCCGAGTGTGGGGCGTGCACCCTCACCCCTCCCTGCGCGTTGCTATCCGTTCGCTATGCCGGCGGGTCGGGCAGGTCGCGCGGACGATCGAGGTCGGGCTCGCCGGTCTGCACCGTGCCGTAGACGGCCGGCAGGTCCGTGGACGACGAGGGCGTCCAGCCGTAGGCCGTCGACTGCGCGGCTCCCGCATCGGCAACGGGACCGAACGCCGACCGCAGGGCGTCGCGGCCCCTCGTGCGACGACGGCGGAGCGCGACGATCAGGCGCACGACGATCCCGACGGCGATCGCCGCCCAGAACACCCACTCGATCCATCCGAACGTCCCCATGCGATGGCCCCCTCGTCGTCGCGCGAGTCCTCGACGATACCGGCCCGCGCGGCACGGGAGAAGGACCCGTGACATTCGTCACCGGCGCCTCGGCGCATTCTCCCGAGCGGCCGTGACACCGCGGCACTGCCCCCGCGAGCCCGTGGCGAGTGGGATGGGATCACCGCGGAACACGCCGCGACCTCACCCCAGGAGCCCGCCCCATGTCGAACCCGATCACCGACCTCGTCCTCGGCTTCCAAGGCCTCGTCGCCGACGTCCCCGACCTCCTGCAGCCCCTGATCGTCGCCCTCGCGGGGGCCGTGCCCTTCATCGAGGGAGAGGGAGCCGCCGCGATCGGCATCATCGGCGGCATCCACCCGGTCGTCGCCGCCCTCGCCGGCGCGCTCGGCAACCTCCTCTGCGTGAGTGTCGTCGTGCTCGCGACCTCTCGCGTGCGCACCGCCGTCACGACGCGCCGCGGCGCACCCTCGACGACGCCGTCGGCGCGCCGGGAGAAGTTCGAGAAGGCCTATCACCGCTATGGGACGCCCGGGGTGAGCCTGCTCGGCCCCCTGCTGCTCCCCACGCAGTTCACCGCCGCCGCGCTGACCTCGACCGGCGTCTCGCCCGCGCGGGTGATCGGCTGGCAGGCGCTCGCCATCGCGCTGTGGACCGCGGGCATCACCGCGATCGCGCTCGGGCTGATCCGGTTCGCGGCCTGAGGGGGACGGCACGGGATGATGAGGACGTGCCTTCCCGCTTCACCCTCGTCACCCGCGTCGACGCCCCTCCCTCCGCGGTCTTCGATCTCGCGCGCGACATCGGGGCGCACGTCGCATCCATGCGCGGCAGCCGCGAGAGCGCCGTCGCCGGGATCACGCAGGGGGTGATGGAGCGGGGCGACACGGTCACGTTCCGCGCCCGGCACTTCGGCGTCTGGTTCACCCTGACCGCCCGCATCACGGAGATGCGCCCGCCCACCCGGTTCGTCGACGAGCAGATCAGGGGCCCGTTCCGCTCCTTCCGCCACGAGCACCGTTTCGAGGCGACGCCGGACGGCGGAACGACGATGACCGACACGATCGAGCTGTCGTCGCCCGTGTTCGGCGTCGTGGCGGAACGCCTGATCCTGGTGCCCTACCTGCGCCGGCTCATCGCGCGCAGGAACGCGCATCTCGCGGCATCCTTCGTCGACGGCGAAGACGACGCGCCGACCTCTCGGACGACGGCCGTGCGACTCCACCCGACGGGTTTGCGCGGTCGAGCGGCCCGGCTCCTCGCGGCGACCGGTCTGCTGATCGCTGTCCCCGTGGTCTCGATCGTTCGCTTTCTCGAGGATCCTTTGCACGTCCACGTCCCCGTCGCCTTCTTGGGCGTTGCCGTTTCTTCGCTCCTCGTCGCGCTCTGGCTGCGTTTCCCCCGGACGGGGTTGTACCTGGATGACGACGGCCTGATCGTCAGGTCGTGGTGGTCGACGAAGAGGTATCCCCGCTCGACGATCCGGCGGTGCCGGTCGGAGCCCTACGGAGGAGTGTTCTTCATCTTCGGCTGGCCCGTGGCTAGCGGAATACTGCAGAGCGGCGAGATCATCCTCGAAGCGGGAGGAGTCGCGCACACGCTGGGCGGGACGGTGACATCTCTCGGTGTGACGGTCAAGCAGGCAGAGGCCATCAACCGGTGGATCGGCCTGAGCGTCGGCGCGGGAACCGGCGAGCGGAGGTCGCGACGACGCCGGAGGGAGTCGGCGGGCGAGGGGAACGCTCGACCGGCACGCAACTGACACGTCACGGGCGCCCGCGCTAGACCTCCTCTCCTCCGGCCAGGGCCTCTCGAGGCCCCCGCGACCCGCCGCCGTCAGCGACTCACCGGGTCGAGCGCCTCCGCGCGCGGGAGGGCGACGTCGCGGGTCACGGTGACGCCTCAGGACTCGAGAGGCCTGGTGATCGTGACCCCGGCGCGCGACACCTCGCCGCCGACGCCGGGGTGCTTCGAGGACAGAGCCCACCCCGCCTCGGTCGTGACGGCAGACGCGTGTGCTCCGCCCCCGATGATCGGAACAGTCGCACAGAGCAGCGCCGTCGAAAGAACGGTTACAGACGTGAGCACGATGGCTCGGGAACGATTGACCACGAAGTCCTCCTAGCTGTTGACGTCGTTCAAGACGCTCGAGACAGCGTCGTAGTTACGAACCACTCATCGCGATGATCAGCGACGTATTTCACCCGACGCTTCGCGACGCGTGCGCGCCCCGGGGGCATCGCATAATCTCGAAGGCACCGGCTCACACGGGGACACGAGAGCAGTTACGCGCGCAGAACTGCCGCGCATCCCCTCCCGTAGGTCACGCGCGAGAAACTCCGGCATCGACAGCGCGAGACGCGCAACGCTCGACCGCGCCGAGAAGGAAGGATCCCGTGACGATCGAACCCGGCATCTACGAGCACTTCAAAGGCCAGCGGTACGAGGTGTTCGGCCTCGCTCGGCACTCCGAGACCGAAGAGGTCTTCATCTCGTATCGCAAGCTGTACGACGACTACTCGTACTGGGTGCGTCCGGTGGAGATGTTCCTGGGAACGGTCGAGCGCGACGGGTACTCGGGGCCGAGGTTCCGGCGCGTTGCATAGCCCGCGGGCACAACCTCAGCGATCCGCACAACCTCAGCCGGCATCCGCCCCTCGCCACTGACAATGCGCGAATCACTGAGGTTATGCACGGCCAGCCACCGGCGCGACTCGTAGCCCGTGGGCACTACCTCCGCGATCTGCACAACCTCAGCCGGCATCCGGCCCTCGCCACTGACAATGCGCGAATCACTGAAGTTATGCACGGCCGACCACAGGCGCGACGCCTTACCAGCAACCGATCAACCTGCTGCGAGCGCTGTCCCGCGACGGCGCCCCCGCGTACCATCGCGGGTACGCCGGAGTCCCTCCGCGGCATCCGGTCCCTCCGTCACAACGAGCACTCGGGAGAAGCAATGGACACGATGGCCATGATGAAGTCGATGGACATGGGCGAGATGAGCATGGACATGGATGCCATGCAGGAATGCATGCAGTCCTTGAACGCGTGCGCGATGGCCGCGGCGATGTGCGCCGGCAGCGACATGATGCACGGCCCCGATATGGCGACGTGCTGCGCCATGTGCTCGAACATGGTCGAGATGGCTCAGGCGACGATGCACATGATGATGCGTCCCGCCGGGATGAACATGGACGTGATGCGCGCCATGATGACCGCCTGCACGACCATGGGCAAGGCCTGCGCCGAAGAGTGCCGCGCCCACGCCGACATGGACGAGATGTGCCGCTACTGCGCGATGGCCTGCGACGACATGGTCATGAAGTGCGAGGCCATGATGGCCTCGATGAGCGCCTGAGTCACGCCGGATCGAAGACCGTCGCGAGCACTCCGGACGTCACCACGACGATCACCGCGAAAACCACCAGAACGAGGATGAAAATCAGGACGGCGGGAGAACGCTCTCGCTCGTCCTGAGTCATTCCGCCGCCGCCCCGGAGATCAGGCCGCGCGCGCGGTGGTCGTGATCGCCGCCGCGCTGAGCAGCTCTGCGATCGGGTGATACGCCACCGGCTCCCCCACCGCGATGTCGATCGCGGGGCCGACCACGCGCAGCTGCGCGATTGCACCGTTCAACAGTGCGACGGTAACCGTCGCGCCACCGGCGTCGACCACAAGACCGTCCCACCACGCCGAGGGGTTCGAGGCTGCCATGCAGCGCTGGATCGGGTGGACTGTCGACGAGATCGTGCGGGACATGGCTTCACCTGCCTTCGGAGGGGGTTGGTGAGATGAAGCTACGGGATGCCGCGAGCTCGAGCGATCGAGGGCGACGCGAACCGTAACACTCGGTGGCCCCCGTCACGAGGGCCGCGGATCACCCGCCGTCGAGGGAGAGGTCGTCGTGGATCCGCAGGGCGAGCCACCTGCAGGGGATCGACTCCCCGCGCTCCCACCGAGGCCTCGAACCGGTCTACGCGCTGGCGCACCGTGTTGCGGTGGACGCCGAGCTGCTCAGCCGTCCGCACCGCTTTCTTGTCGGCGGCGTAGCAGGCCGCGACGGTTTCGCGCATCGAGCGCGCGTTGTCCCCGGCACCGGCGAAGTCGCCCAGGATCTCTCGTACCCACGTCACCGTCGCCGTGGCATCCTTCGTGAGCAGCTGAATCAGCGCGACCTGCGGGTCGGCGTACGACACCACCACGCGGTCGCCGTAACGCGGCGACGACAGCGCCACGAGCCGCGCGATCGCGGCCTGATCGTGCGTTCGCTGGCGGAGAGCGACTGCGTCGTCGCCCGGGGCACGACCGACGCGTTCGCGGTCGTCGCGATGTGCGCTGCTTTGGGGGTGAATCGGGTGATTGTTCTCGGCTCCGTTCCGACCGACGACGAACGCCTCGCGGGTCAGCCGACGGGTACCAACTGCTCCGCATCGGAGTCATCGCCGCGGCCACGCTGGCGATGACGCCAGGCAACCGATGAGCGATCCTGGGTCAGCGTTCGCTGATATCAATGACGCAGAACCGGTTGCCCTCGGCACGCAGAAGGCACGAGCGCAAATCCGGCCCCGACGAGGCAAGGGTTTCGCTGGGACGGCAGTTCTGCGCCCTCAGTCCCCGACAGATGACCCGGCGGCCACGAAAGGCGGGAGTCGGTAGAAGCTCTGGGCCGTGCCGGCAAACATCGCCTCCCGCTCCGATCGGTCGAAGGACGAGGTGAGCTCGTCGAACGCGACGTACAGATCGGTCATCGTCGAGTAGAGCCCGTCGACCGGAAAGTTGCTGGCGAACATCACCCTCTCGGGGCCGAACAGGTCGAGCGTGGGCGCGACGACCTCGCGCAGGGACGCGACCGACCAGTGCTGATCGATCGTGCCGATGGCGGAGACTTTTACGACGACGTTGGGGCACGCAGCGATGGCGGCCATTCCGTGCCCCCACTCGGCCAGCGTCTGTTCGTCCCGGCCCGGGGGCATGCCGAGGTGATCGAGCACGATCCTCGTCCCCGCGAAGTCTCGGGCAAGCTCGGCCGCCTCGACGAGCTGGGGGGAGAACACCTGCAGGTCGAACGACAAGCCGAGGGGTTCGAGTCGGGCGAAGGCCGCGCGCCAAGCCGGTTCGCCCATGATCCCCGGTCGGTCGGTGTGTGTGAAACGCGGATTCGGATGCCAGTTGAGGATGTGACGGATACCGCGAACAGACGGGATCTGCGCGAGCTTCTCCAGCACCTCCTCCGCCCCCGTCGCCGAGAGGTCGGCCCTGGCGACCTGTGCGGCGGGCAGCGGCGAGTACGCCGAGATCACCTCGTCAATCCATCGGGCCTCGACGAACGGATCACCCGCCCCGTTCTCGATGTGGACGGATGCGACGATCGGGAGGCTCGCGATGTCCGCGCGGTAGTCGGCGACCGAGTAGTTCCGACGCAGAGCGCGGTCATCTCCGTGATAGCGGTCGATCGGCGCGTCGGGTCCGAGCCAGGGGTATCCGAGGTCGAGACGGGCGAGATGCTGGTGCGCGTCGACGATGTCGAAGTCAAGAGTCACGGGTGAGCGTCTTCCGTGTTCGAGGCGAGGGAGACCGCGCCTCCGGCGTGGGAAGCGGAGCGGGAGTCGAGGGTGCGGATGATGCCGGTGTGGTCGAGGTCGCCGGCCCCCGATGCGACCATCTCGGCGAAAAGCGCCTCGACCACGGCGGCGACGGGAAGATCGATGCCGTTCGCCCGGGCCGCCTCGGCGACGAAACGCAGGTCTTTCAGCTGGTTCCGGGCGCTCCCTCCCTCGACGTAATCGTCCGCCAGCCATTTCGACGCTTTCTGCGTCAGCACCTCGGATGCCGCCAGCCCCCCGGACAGAATCTCCACGAGGGCGACCTGGTCCAGACCCGCTCGACGCGCGAGCACCAGGGCCTCCGAGACGGCGGTGACGGTGGAGGCGACGACGACCTGGTTGCACAGCTTGGCGAGCGCCCCCGTTCCCGAGGGGCCGAAGACGCGGATCGTGCGGCCGTAGGTCTCGAAGACGGGCAGCACCTTCGACACAGCGGTCGGATCTCCCCCGACCATGAGGCTGAGCGTGCCCCGGGTCGCGCCGACGGTGCCGCCGCTCATGGGGGCGTCAACGACGCTCACCCCGTGTTCGACGCGCATCCGCTCGGCGAACACGGACACGGCGACGGGCGATACCGTGCCGTGCACGACGAGGATGGGCGATGCGACCCCCCGATCCCGCCATCCGGCGAGAAGACCGTCGGGCCGGAAGACCAGCTCTTCGACCTGGGGCAGGTCGGGCAGGACCGTGAGCGTCACGGCCCGCGCGGCATCGGCGGGATGCTTCCCGGCGACGGCGCCGACCGCGACCACGTCTCCCGTCTTCCCCGGCGTCCTGTTCCACACGACCAGATTGGCGCCCGCGTCCGCGAGGCGGAGGGCGATCGGCATACCCATCGGACCGAGCCCGCAGAGGCCGATCTCCGTCGATGACTCCGCGCTCATCGCGCCACGCTCTGCAACAGATCCGGTCCGGCATCCTCGAACGCCACGCGCGCCTCGAAACCGAGCAGTTCCCGCGCCCGAGAAAGATCGAGGCCGACCGCGCGTCCCACGAGACCCGCGACGGGGACATCGGGGACGACGGCCGCCGCAGCCGACGCGGTGTCCTCCGACAGGTAGGTGAGGGGCGCGGCGACCAGGATGCCCGGAGCGGGCGGGGTGTCTCTCAGCAGAGCGGCCTCGATCGCGCGAGCCGCATCCGAGACGTCGAGGTAGCTCCATCCCTCGTAGGCCTGACGGACCGCCTGCTCGTCGAGAGCGTCGCGGACATGTTTCGCGAAACGGCGACCGCCATCGAGGGTGACGTCGCGAACGAGGGGGAAGCGCAACCCGGTCAGGTGCAGCCCCCACGTCGCGTGGGCCATGCGGGCGGCCTGCTCGTTGGCGTCTTTCGACAGGGAGTAGCTGTCGCCGAACGCGGGGGTCTCGGTTTCGTCGTACGGGAGCCGCGATGGCGCCCGCAAACGGCCGAGCGGCAGACCGCTGGCGTTGATGCTGGAGGCGTAGACGACCTTGGCGACGTCGAGAGACGCCGCAACCGAGAACGCCGCGTAGGTTCCGACCGTGTTGACTCGATAGGTCGTGATGTCGTCGGTGACGTCCATCCCCGCAATTCCGCCGAGGTGGACCACCGCGTCGGCGTCAGTGAAGGCGAAGCGCAACGCACCCTCGTCTGTCACATCGCCCGTGACCCACTCGACGCCCTCCATCGAGACGGCCCCCACCACGTCGAAGCCGACCACCCGGGCGCCCGCCGCGACGAGGTGCGCGACGGTCGCCCGGCCGATGAGCCCCGCGGCGCCGGTGACGACGATGCGGGACCCCTCGAGGTGGGAGATCACTTCGCCTCGGTGGCCGCGGGCGCGGGCTCGCCGGCCACGGGCGTAGCGGGGCCCGTGCCCCGCTTGAGGATCGGCCACCCCTTCGCCCCCTGGTCCAGAGCCACAGCGATGACGACGACCGAACCGGTGACGATCTGCTCGTAGAAGCTGGGCACGTTCAACAGGACCAGGCCGTTGGTCAGGGCCCCGAGGATGAGGGCGCCGACGAGGGTGCCGGCGATACGTCCTTCTCCACCCATGAGGTTCGCGCCGCCGATGACTGCGGCAGCGATCGCGGTCAGCAGGTACGGGCTGCCGCCTTCGGTCTGCGCGGCGTTGATGCGGGCGACGAGCACGAGTCCGGCGAGACCGGCGAGACCGCCGGAGAGTCCGTAGACCATGACCTTGATGCGGTTGACGCGGATACCCGAGAGCCAGGCGGTCTCCTCGCTCCCGCCGACGGCGATGACGTTCTCGCCGAACACGGTGCGGCGCAGCAGCAACCAGCACAGCACGCCGACGACCGCGACGATGACGACCATGACGGGGACTCCGCCGATGTAGCTGTTCAGCAGGAGGATGAACTCCTGGGGGATGTTGTACACGGGCTTGCCGTCGGTGGTGACGTAGGCGAGACCCTGGAAGATGCTCATGGTGCCGAGGGTCGCGATGAAGGGCGGCAGCTTGAGCCTCGTGATGAGCAGCCCGTTGACGACGCCGCACGCGATACCCGCGGTGATGCCGATGATGAGGGCGAGAATTGGCGCCACACCGTTCGCGGTCATCAGCGTGGCTGAGATAATGCCCACGACGCTCGCGATCGAGCCGACCGACAGATCGATGCCGCCGGTGATGATCACGAAGGTGACGCCGAGGCCGATGATCGCGTTGATGCTCGCTGCGACGGCGATGTCGCGCAGGTTGCCCGGCGTGAGGAAGTTGGCGTTGAGGATGCCGAAGATGGCGAAGATCAGGACGGCGGCTCCGTAGATGCCGACCTCCTGGACGTTGATCCGGCGGCGCTCGCGCCGGGGTGCTGAGGTGCTCATTCCTGTCCTTCTGCGACGCCCATGGCGCTCGCTACCAAGTTCTGTTCGGTGATGGCGTCGCCGCTGAAGGAGCCGGCGAAAGCGCCCGCGCGCATGACGAGCACGCGGTCGCTCAGGGAGATGACCTCGGGGAGATCGGAGGATACGACGATGATCGCGTTGCCCTCCGAGGCCAGCTTGTCGATGAGCCGGTAGATCTCGACGCGGCCTCCCACGTCAACACCCTTCGTCGGCTCGTCGAAGAGGTAAGTGGTCGCGCCGCGCCAGGTCCACTTGGCGATGACGACCTTCTGCTGGTTGCCGCCGGAGAACTGGCGCGCGTTCAGACGCACGTTGTCCGGCCGCAACGACATGCTCTGGGTCTGCTCGGTCGCCACGGCGATCTGGCGACGCTTGCTGACCAGTGGCCCGTACTTCGAGAACTGCCGGTCGGCAGTCATGGCGATGTTGGCGTAGGCGGGGATCTGTAGGGCGAGACCCTGACGCTTGCGCTCCTCGGGGATGAAGGCGATACCGGCGCTGCGGCTGGTGTGGGGATCGACGATGCGGGCGGGCGTGCCGCCGATGGAGACCGAGCCCGAGCAGCCCGAGTCGGCACGGATGACAGCCCGGAGGAACTCGGTGCGGCCGGAGCCGACCAGGCCGGCGATGCCGACGACCTCGCCGCGGCGCACCTCGAGGTCGAGGGGCGCGGGATGGCGGGGGTGCTGTACGCCCCTCGCCGAGAAGTGCACGGGTGCGTCCGGCTTGACCGGGTGCTCCCTTGTGAAGGAGAGCAACTCGCGGCCGACCATCTTCTGCACGATCTCCTTGTCGTCCGTTTCGGCGATGGTCGAGCGGAACGCCGTGCGCCCGTCGCGCAGCACGACGACGCTGTCCGAGACGCGCATGACCTCGGGCATCTTGTGCGAGACGAAGAGCACCGCGATCTGCCTTTCGGCGACGATCTCGCGGACGCGCTCCAGCACCTGGACCGCGTTGTGCTCGAGCATGCTCGTCGTGGGTTCGTCGAGCGCGATGATGCGGGCGTCGAACGCGAAGGAGCGAGCGATGGCCATGGCCTGCCGTTCGGCAGGGCTCAATGTCGCCACCTTCGCGGACGCCGTCACGGGGAAGCCCATGAGGAGCATGTCCGCGAGCACCCCTTCGACGGCAGCTTTCGCGCGCTTGCGGTCCGCGCGGCCACGCCCGAGGAGGACGTTCTGGGCAACCGTCAGCTGCGGCACCACGGCGGGCTCCTGCTGGGCGATGACGATGCCGTCGGCCAGCGCCCGGCGCGGGGAGTACTCCTCGCGCCGGACGCCGCCGATGGTGATCGATCCGCTGTCGGGGGTGAGCGCGCCGCCGAGGATTCCCAGCAGTGTGCTCTTGCCCGCGCCGTTCTCGCCGGCGATAGTGCAGATCTCCCCTGCGTCCACGTGGAAGGTCACGCTGTCGAGGGCACGCACCCCGGGAAAGCTCTTCGCGATCCCGTCGATGTCGAGAAGGGGTTTCATGAATCGATCGCTCTCTACTTCGTCGTACGAACCGGTGATCCCGATGTCGGTCAGGGCATGCCCGTGGCGTACTCGGACACGTTCTCCGAGTCGATGATGAACGCGGGCACCTCGATCCACGCGGGGACCTCTTTGCCTGCGAGCAACCAGAGACCGGCGTCGACGCCCGCGGCGCCCTCGACACCCGGCTTCTGCGACACGGTCGCGGTGAGGTTGCCGTCCTGGATCTCGGTCTTCGCCTGTGGGATGCCGTCGGTGCCGACGAGCAGGATCTGACCGGTCTTGCCCGCGCGCTCGATGGCGGTCGCCACGCCGAAGGCCATGCCGTCGTTCTGCACGTAGAAGGCCGCGATGTTCGGGTTGGCGGTCAGCATCGCCGTAGCGATGTCCTGTGCCTTGGTCTGGTCCCAGTTCGCGGTCTGCGAAGCCACCAGGCTGAGGTTCGGGTGCTTCTCGAGTCCGTTCTTGAAGCCCTGACCGCGGTTCAGCGCGTTCGAGCTTCCGGGGTCGCCCTCGACCATGGCGACTTCTCCGCCGTCGGGCAGCTTCTGCGCCAGGTAATCGGCCGCGGTCTCGCCCGTGATGAGCGCGTCGGGGCCGGAGTACACCACACCGGGCAGTGTTCCCTTGGCGTCGTTGAGGACGGCCACCGGAACGCCCTTGGCGAGGGCCTCGGAGAACACCGAATCGAGACCGGTCGCCGAGATGGGCGACGCGAGCAGGATGCTGCAGTTCTGGTTGAGGGCGCTTTTGGCCTTGTCGAGCTGTTCGGTGATAGAAGACTCGTCGTTGACCGCGAAGATCTGCGACTTCATGCCGAGCTCCTCAGCGCGCTTCTTGACGCCGTCGGCGACGAACGACCAGTACTCGTTCGACAGTGTGCGGGTCACGTAGCAGACGGTAGCTCCATCGGGGACCTCGGGTGCGCCGAGGCTGTCGAGGACGTCGTCGTAGGCGGTGACCTCGTCGGTCTGGACCAGCGAGGTGATGGCGGCGGCGCCGTCGGCGCCCCCGGCGGGGGAGCCGTCGGGTGTGGCGGAGCAGCCGGCGAGACCGACGGCGACGACCGCTGCGGCGACGACCGCCGAGGTGCGGAGCGTGGTGCGGGACATGGTGGTGCCTTTCATCTTCGGAAGGAGGGGTCCTGCGAGAGGTGAGGATTCGGGATGGTCGGGGATCACTCGGCGACGAACATGGCCTCCGTCTCACGGCGCAGTTCGAGCGCGGTCGTGAGCGAGTCGTCCATCTTCACGTCGTCCCAGTTGACGATCCCGCCCTTGGGGACGTCGTTGACGAGTTCGACGTGGTGGGCGAGGGCCACGGGCAGAGCGTGGGTCGCCATGGAGCGCTTGGCGGAGACGAGCTTGCCCCAGACGGTGTAGCCGCCCTCGCCGTCGAGGAACTCTCCGGCTCGGAGATCCTTCTTGGCGCAGGCCACGACGTCGGCGAAGAAGCCGACGGGGGCTCCGGTGGCGACGCCGCGGAGCACGGCGTTCGCGATCGAGATGTTGAGCTCGAGTCCGACGTAGTGGTACGGGCGGTAGAGCGCCGCGTATTGGCCGGTCGGGTCCGGGTGCCACGGGTATTCGACGAAGCAGTCGGCGACGTAGGCGTTGGTCGCCTTCACGACGACGAATACGCCCTCCTGCGTGTTGTGCGGGATGCGCTCTCCGTCGCGGGTCACGCTCGACATGACGTCGACGGTCCCTTCGTGCGCCAGGACGCCGCCGACCTCGGACGGACGACAGATCGTCGCGATCTCCTCCACATCGCCCGGGGTGAAGGTGAGTCCCTCGTCGGACGGCACGAGCGATGCCGCGTTGGCGACGGCGGCCATCTCAATGGCGGCCTTCGTGCCGTCGCGGAACGAGGTGTGCATGTAGGGGTTGAGCTGCCCCGAGTCGGTGAGCTCCTTCGAGAACTCCCAGTTCTCCCAAACGTTATCGGGATTCATTTCGTGGTAGTGCGGCAGGTACTTGGCTCCCTTGCCCGCGCAGACGACGTCGAAACCGGAGGTGCGCGCCCAGTCGACGAGCTCCATGATGAGCGCGGGCTGGTCGCCGAAGGCCATGGAGTAGACGACTCCGGCCTTGGCCGCGCGGGCGGCGAGGGCGGGTCCGGCGAGCGCGTCGGCCTCGACGGTCACCATCATGACGTGCTGGCCGGTCTCGATGGCCTGTAGGGCGTGCTGGATGCCGACGATGGGATTGCCGGTGGCTTCGACGATGACGTCGATCTCGGGGCGGAAGAGGTCGGCGGCCGAGGGGATGACGGCGGTCGTTCCGTCGCGCAGGGCGGTCTCGACCGAGTCCACCACGAGGTCCGCGGGCCAGGTGGCCAGATCGAAGGCGCCGCGTCCGCGCGCCACGTTGATGTCGGCCACGCCGACGACGTGGATACCGGGGATATTGCGCGCCTGAGCGAGGTACATGGTGCCGAAGCGACCGGCGCCGATGAGGCCGACGCGGATCGGCTTGCCTTCGGCCTCACGCTGGGAGAGCAGGTGGTGGAGGTTCATCCGGACTTCTTTCGTAGCGACGTGGGACAGCGTCGAGCGGATGAACCGACGGCGTTGTCGAGGCGTTTAGTAAAACGGTTCCATTTTTGTACCACTGGGTTTACGATGGTGTCAAGCGACTCGGCGAGGAAGGCTCGGTGACCATTTCCTCTGGCCCCGGCGGCGCTGATGGATAGCATCGACACCACACGAAGGGGCACTCGATGAAGAAGCCGCCTACCATCCGAGACGTGGCCCGCGAGGCCGGCGTCTCGGTCGCCGTCGTCTCCCGTGTCATCAACGAGGGCACTGGACCGGTCGCCCCTCAGACCCGTGAACGCGTGTTGGGGACGATCGAGGAGCTGGGCTTCCGCCCGCGCGCCGCCGCACGGAGCCTCGTCACGGGCGCCGCCACCATCGGCCTCATCCTGACCGACCTCGCCAATCCCTTCTTCGCCCGCCTCGCCGATCGCATCGTGTGGGAGGCTCGCTCGTCCGGGTCTCAGATCGTGCTCATGACCACGCAGGAAGACGCGCAGCTCGAGCGTGAGATCCTCGACCGACTTCAAGACCGGTCGGTCGCCGCCGTCATCGCGACGCCGACAGGTGCCAACGCCGACAAATGGGCGAGGCTGCACGATCTGGGGATCCACCTGACCTTCGTCGACCGATGGATCGAGGGGCTCGGAGTCGACCATGTGGGCATCGGCAACGTCGAATCGGCCCGCGTCGCGACCGAGCACCTCCTCCAGCAGGGGCATCGACGCATCGGGCTGATCTCCGGCCCCCTGACCACGAGCACCGGACGAGAGCGGGCCGAGGGCTACCGCGCGGCACTCGCCGACTACGACGTGCCGGTGGCCCCCGAGCTCGTCCAGGGCGTCAGCTTCCGCGGCGATGCGGGCAGCGACGCGGTCGGCATGCTCCTGAACCTGCCTGAGCCGCCCACCGCTCTCGTCGTCGCGAACACCGCGCAGGTGCGCAACGCCTTGCGTCGACTGCGGGACGCGGGCACCTCGATCCCCGACGAAATGTCGATCATCGTCTTCGACGACAACCCCTGGACCGAGGTCATGACGCCCCCGCTCTCGGTCGTGCGTCCCCCCGTGGACATGCTGGCCGTACACGCGCTCGAGATAGTGCTCAGCCGCCTCCGTGGTACAGCGACCCAGGAGCCGCGAGCCATCGCGGTCGACGCCGAATTCGTGCCGCGCGGCAGCAGCACTCCTCCGCTCACCGCCTCGCCGCTGCGCACCGTCATCTGAGCCCGACGCGTCGTCGGCGCCCCCACCGTCCGCTTTCAGAAAGGGAACATCATGTCCGCTGTCGTCGTGACCGCCGTCTTCACACCCCTTCCCGGTAAGGAGTCGGCGCTCGTTGATGCGCTGCGCGCCTGCTTGCCCGCGATCCACGAGGAGCCGGGCTGCATTTACTACACCCTGAACGGCGCCGAGGACGGTCGCGTCGTGATGGTCGAGAAGTGGGCGAGCCGGGCCGACCTCGACGCGCACGACGTCAGCCCCGGCACCCAGGCGCTGCGCGCCGCCATCGCCGACCTCGTCGCGGCTCCCGTCGCCGTGGAGTTCCTGACTCCGATCCCCGCGGGCACTGCCGAGCAGGGTGCCCTTTAAGGCGCCTTCTCGCCGGCCGCCCTTGCCGCTGCGCGAAAGACGAGCACGCCACTCAGGAAAGCTGCGCAACGAAGCGGTGCGCCACCATTCCCGCACCGACCACGACAAGACGACCGGACGACGAGTTCGATGTGAGCATGCCTCGACGGTAGGCAGTCGAGGTTTCGCCGGAGTCGTTGCCCGCCTTACCTCCCGCGAACGTTTGTCTCACGGCGGGGCCGAGGCTGTGTGAGCTTTCGCCGCCGCCCCGACCTCGACCGGCTGACGGCCGTTCCCCGCCCCGGGAGCCTTTCGGCAGCGTCCGCGTGCGATCCCCATCGGCAGTACCCTTCCCCCATGCCTCCGCTCGCCACCCTGCCCGCGTTCGTCCTGGCATCCCTCGTGCTCATCGTCATTCCCGGCCCCGGAGTGCTCTTCGTCATCGGCCGGTCGATCGCCCTCGGGCGCCGCGCGGGAGTGCTCAGCGTCGTCGGCAACGCGATCGGCAACATCCCGGCGATCCTCGCGACGGCCTTCGGGGTCGGCGCGATCGTCGCCTCGTCGATCGTGGCCTTCACGGTGCTGAAGATCGTGGGGGCGATCTACCTCGTGTGGCTCGGCATCCAGGCGATCCGCCACCGCCACGCACACCTGTCGGCCGCGCCGCCCGCCGCGCGATCGAGGTGGACGCTGCTGCGGCAGGGCTTCGTCGTCGGGGTCACCAACCCCAAGACGATCGCGTTCTTCGTCGCGGTGCTGCCGCAGTTCGTCGACCCGCACGCGGGAGCGGTGTGGTCGCAGCTGCTCGTGCTCGGTCTCATCTTCCAGGTGCTCGCGCTGATCTGCGACAGCACCTGGGCCCTCGCCGCGGGTACCGCGCGAGCCTGGTTCGCGCGTTCCCCGAAGCGGCTGTCCGCGCTGTCGGGAACCGGCGGCGTCATGATGATCGGCCTCGGCGGCGCGCTCGCGCTCACCGGCGCGAAGAGCTGACCGCCGCGGGGCACGACTCCTGCGATCTCGACCCCCGATCCTGCAGGAGTTCTGCACCGCCCGCCGACATCACGGCCGCGGGCCGGCGCGCCTCAGCTCCGGGTGGCCACGCCCAGGTCGGCGGATGCCGCGCCCTCCACCCGCGCGCCGTCGGGTGCGTAGCGCGATCCGTCGACGGGGCTGTCCCACGTGCGCTCGGCGTCGTTCCACGTCAGCGGGGCCGGTGCGGTGACGGCGCGCGTGCGGCCGTCGATGGTCGAGACGGCGGCGGTGCGCAGCCCCTGCCGGGCGACGAGCCCGGCGCCCTCGGCGGGCCTCTTCGTCGGGGCCGGTGCAGCGCCGGCGAGAGCGGTGGCCGTGACCCGCGCGCGCCGCGCGGCCTCGCCGATCCCGCGACCGAGATCGGCCGGAACGGTCAGCCGCGTGCCGATCGTCCGCATCCACTCCGGACGTTCGCTGCGCGCGACCCCGCGGATCTCCGCGCTCAGCCTCATCGCCGCGGCCGGGGCGTTGGTCATGCCCCACCCGGCGTATCCGGTCGCGAATCTCAGACGGCCGAGGCCGCGCGGCATCCCGCCCACGAACGGCACGAGGTTGTGCGACTGATAATCCTGCCCCGACCAGCGAGCGATCTCGGCGCCGACCGGCAGCGTGCGACGCGCCCAGGCGGCGAGCCCCTCGGCGAGCGCGACCTCCGACGACGCCGACCCGACCGGATGCCGTGCCCCGGTCACGATGAGAGCGGGACGCCCGAACGACGACGGTGCGGCCACGACGCTGCGGCCGTCGACGCCGACCTCGCTCCACATCCCGCCGGGGGCCTCGGCCTCCCCCTCGAGCTCGAAGGCGATCGCCCACGACCGCAGGGCGCGGGTCTTGAGGTCGTACAGGCCGCGGCGGGTGATCGGCGTGCCGGTGGCGAGCACGACCGTGTCGCCGCGCAGGGCGCCGTGCGCGGTCTCGATGCGGCCGGTCGGCAGCGCCCGCACGTCGGTGACGCGCACCCCGGTGTGCAAAGCGGCGCCCGCGTCGACCGCGGTGCGGGCGAGGGCGCGAGCCATCTGCGCGGGATCGAGGGCCAATTGTTCATCGAGGGCGAGGGCGCGCACGGGGGTGCGACCGCCGAGGTCGGCGGGGGCGTCTTCGCGCAGCGGCAGGCCCGCCTCGAGCGCCGCGTCGCGCACGGCGTCGAGGGCGGGATCGGCGGCCAGACCTCGACCGAACGTGAAGGCGGTGCGGCGGTCGGCGGAGGCCCCGGCGCGCTCGGCGAGCCAGTCGAGGCCGGCGCGGTTGGCGTCGACGTACGCCCGCACCAGACTCGCCGGGTGGTGCTTCCGCAGCATCGCGAGCGTCGTGCCCTGGAGGACGGATGCCATGCCGACCGACGCCGCGGTCGCGCCCTCTCCCACGGCGCCCGCGTCGACCACCGCGACGTCGACGCCGGCCTCGGCGAGCATGACCGCGGTGGACAGGCCGGTGAGTCCCGCGCCGACGATCACGACGTCGTGTCGCGCCCCGGATTCGAACGGGGTGCCCTGCACGGGCGTCTGATCGCGGAGCCACACGGGGATCGACATGATCCCCATCCCATCGCGCGGGCCCGGGTCTCGGCATCCGCTTGCCCCCGGCGGCGGTTTCGGTTACCCGCCCTCCGGGGTGTGCGCGGGGCGCGATCCGTGACAGCGTGGGGCGATGGACCCGCTCACCTCGCTCGTCTTGCTCGTGACCGTCGCCGCGGTCTTCCTGTACGCCGTCTACGGCCTCGTCCGTAAAGCCGTGCGCGATGAATTCGCGGCCCGCGACCGTGCGTCGCGCCGCGGCGACTCCCCCGCCTAGGCTCGTCCCGTGAGCGACACCCCTGCCCCGCCCAGCCGCACGGCCGTCGTCGCCGCCGCGATCGACCTCTTCGTCGCGCACGGCTACGACCAGACGTCGGTGGAGCAGATCGCCCAGGCGGCGGGAGTGTCGCGCTCGACGTTCTTCCGGCAGTTCGGCGGCAAAGAAGACGTCGTCTTCGCCGATCACGAGGTGCTGCTCGCCGAGACGCGGGCGTATCTGTCGCAGCCGCACGACGATCCGTGGGCCGCGGTGTGCGAGGCGTCGGTGCGGGTGTTCCGGCACTTCGCCGCCGACCCCGAGCTGGCGCGGCGGCGTTACGTCGTCGTGCGCGAGATCCCCGACCTGCGCGATCGCGAGATCGTGACGGTGTTCCGCTACGAACGGCTCTTCGACGAGTACCTGCGCGAAGCGCTCCCGGGCCTGGACCCCCTGGATGCCGTCGGCTTCGCCGCCCTGGTGACGGCGGTGCACAATCACGTGCTGCGTCGGCTGATGCGCGGCGCCCGCGTGCCGGCATCCGTCCTCCGCCGCGCCCTCGACGACGTGCTGCGCCGGTACGGCGTGCACCCCGACGGCAGCGACGCCGCCGGAGACGACCTCATCGTGGCGGCGTTCCCCCGCCGCATGCCCGCCGCCGAGGTGACGCGGCGCCTGCGCGCGTCGCTCGGCGACTGAGACGTCGAGCAGGGCGTGGGCCGCGAGACCGCATCTCGCTGACTTCTCGGCAGCAGCCTGACGCCGAGTCGTCAGCCGGGTGACGTCTCGAGGGACCCGCAGCTCCCGTGCCCTCGCTCGACCCCGAGCGTTCGCCGCGAAGACGACCCGCGGCGTGACACCGAGTCCCAACATGCGCGATACTCGGAACCATGACCATCGACGCCGATGCCCGCACGCTCCCCGGAGAGCGCGTCGCCCACTACGATCTGCTGGGCCGCCGCGACACCGACTACTACGCCGTCTTCGCCGACATCCCCGACGCCGACCGCGCCGTGTGGGACGCCGCGAAGGCGTTCGCCGACGAGGTCGGCACGCGTATGCAGGGCGAGTGGGATGCCGCGACGTATCCGATCGATCTCGTGCGACGCATGGGCGAGCTCGAACTCTTCACCGACGGCATCGAGCACCCCGATCTGCCGCACACCTCTCCCCTGGCCGCGGGACTGGTCAACATGGAGATCTCGCGCCACGACGGCTCCCTCGCCACGGCGCTGGCCGTGCAGGGCGGCCTCGCTCTGCGCACGCTGGCGTTCTACGGCTCCCCCGAGCAGCAGCAGCGCTGGCTCAAGCCGCTCGCCGACGGAACCGTGCTCGGCGCCTTCGCCCTGACCGAGCCCGACCACGGCTCCGACTCGGTGTCGCTCGAAACCACCGCCACGCGCACCGCGGACGGCTGGTCGCTCAGCGGCACCAAGAAGTGGATCGGCAACGGCGCCTCCGGCGGCATCACGTTCGTCTGGGCCCGCGTCGAGGACGACGGGGCGGACGACCACGGCACCGTGCGCTGCTTCCTGGTCGAGCAGGACACCCCGGGCTACACCGGCACCGTCATCACCGGCAAGGTGTCGCTGCGCGGCATCCACCAGGCCCACATCGCGATGGACGACGTGCGTCTTCCCGCGGATGCCGTGCTGCCGGGCACCCACACCTTCAAGGACGCGTCCGTCGTCCTCTTCGCCACGCGCTCGGGTGTGGCCTGGTCGGCACTCGGCCACGCGACCGCCTGCTACGAGATCGCGCGGACGTATGCCACTGAGCGCATGCAGTTCGGAAAGCCCCTCGCGAAGTTCCAGATGGTGCAGGAACGCCTCGCCCAGATGCTCGACGAACTCACCGCCATGCAGCTCTACTGCCGCCGCCTCGCCGACCTCGAGTCGTCGGGCGGACTGCGCCCCACCCAGGCCTCGCTCGCGAAGTACCACAACACGCGCGCGGCGCGGCGGATCGCCGCGATCGCCCGCGACCTGCTCGGCGGCAACGGCATCCTGCTCGAGAACGGCGTCATGCAGCACATGGCCGACATCGAGGCCATTCACACCTACGAGGGCACGGAGAGCGTGCAGGCCCTCCTGCTCGGTCGCGACATCACCGGGATGAGCGCGTTCGTCTGAATCCGGATGCCACGGCCCCGGCCCCGCGCGGGCGCCGGGGCCGGGTCGCGGCAGACGGGGCCGGGTTCTGGTCTGCGCGGGGGTCGAGACGCGGAGTCGGGTCCTGACGGACGCGGGCGCGGGGGTCGAGGCGGGGGCGGTCGGCGCGTCGGCGTCCTAACCGGCAGCCCGGGGCCGCGCAAGCGCCGCGGGCGATGTCGGCCCCTCCCGCTAACGTCGTCGCATGGGCCTCTTCTCTCGCCATCCCGCTCCACGTCGCGCGGTCGAAGCCGTCGCCGAGGCGGTGCAGCCGCCGCCGCGCAGCCTGTGGGCCGACGGGTTCGGGCGTCTCGCCGTCCGCGCGGTGCAGATCATCGCCGTGGTCGCGCTCGTCGCCGGCATCATCTGGGGCATCCGTCAGGTGACGCTGGTCATCATCCCGCTGATCCTGGCCCTGATCTTCGCGTCGGCGTTCGGCCCGGTCACGATGTGGATGCGCCGCAAGGGCGTACCCGCCGTCCTCGCGACCGTCCTCACCCTGCTCGCGGTGGTCGTCGTGCTCGCCGCCCTCGGCTGGCTCGTCGTCAACGCCGTGATCAACCAGTGGGACACGCTCAGCGCGCAGGCCGTCGAGGGGTTCCAGAAGGCCCAGGACTGGTACCACACGCTGCCCTTCGCGATCTCTCCCGACCAGGTCGATCAGGCCGTCCAGGCCATCGGCGACTTCGTCACCAGCGCGCAGTTCGGCAACGGGGCCCTCGCCGGCGTCAGCGCGGTCGCCTCGTTCGTCACCGGCTTCGTGCTCATGGTCGTCATCCTGTTCTTCTTCCTCAAAGACGGCCCGCGCATGTGGGAGTTCGTGCTGCGCCCGTTCCACGGCTCCGACTACGAACGCGCCCGCCGCATCGGCGACAAGACCATCACCGTCCTCGGCTCGTACGTCCGCGGCACGGCCTCGGTGGCCGCCGTCGACGCGATCGGCATCGGCATCGGCCTGGCGATCCTGCAGGTTCCCCTCGCGCTGCCCCTCGCGGTCCTCGTCTTCCTGTTGGCCTTCATCCCCATCGTGGGCGCGGTGACCGCCGGCATCCTCGCGGCCCTCGTCGCGCTCGTCACGAACGGGTGGGTCGTCGCCCTCATCGTGGTCGGCATCGTCGTTCTCGTGAACCAGCTCGAGGGCAACTTCCTGCAGCCCGTCCTCATGGGGCGCTCGATGAAGCTGCACTCGTTCGTCGTGCTGGTCGTCCTCGCCGGCGGAACCGCGATCGGCGGCATCCTGGGCACCCTCCTCGCCGTGCCGCTCACCGCTGTCGTGTGGGGCATCATCACGGTGTGGAACGGCCCCGACAAGCCCGCCGAGTGGGCGCGTCGCAAGAAGCGCAAGAACCCCGTCCCGCTCGCGGGCGACGAGAGCTGACGCTCGTGCCGTACGACATCCCCGCGCCGATGCTGGCGAAGTCGGTCCCCGAGGTTCCCGACCACGCGAAGGTGGCGGGCGGGTTCAGCTACGAACCGAAGTGGGACGGTTTCCGGGCCCTCGTGTCGTGGGACGGAACGGATGTCGAGATCGGCAGTCGCGGCGCGAAGCCGCTCACGCGGTACTTCCCCGAACTGGTGGAGGCGTTCGCCCAGCTCCTCCCCGAGCCGTGCCTCCTCGACGGCGAGGTCGTCGTCGCCCGGGGCGAGCCGGGAGCGCAGCGACTGGACTGGGAATCGCTGTCGCAGCGCATCCACCCGGCGGCCTCCCGGGTGAACCTGCTCGCCGAAGAGACCCCCGCGATGTTCATCGCGTTCGACCTCCTCGCCCGCGGCGAGCGCGACCTGCAGGGCGAGGCGTTCGCCGAGCGCCGCGCGCAGCTCGTCGACCTGCTCGGCGACGTCCCCCGCCCCGTGCACGTCACGCGCACGACCGACGATCCCGACCTCGCCCGTCGTTGGCTGGCCGAGTTCGAGGGTGCCGGTCTCGACGGGGTGATCGCCAAACCGCTCGCGCAGCCCTACGCGCCGAACAAGCGCACGATGTTCAAGATCAAGCACGCGCGCACCGCCGACGTCGTGCTGCTGGGCTACCGCATCCACAAGTCCGGCGAGGGTGTCGGCTCTCTCCTGCTCGGCCTGTACGACGACGACGGTCATCTGCACGGGGTCGGAGGGGCCTCCGCCTTCACCGACAAGCGCCGCCGCGAGCTGATCGACGAGCTCGCGCCCCTCGTCGAGCGCGACGCCGACGGCGCGGCGGTCACCGGCGAGACCGACCGCTCGCGCTTCTCGGCTTCTAAAGATGTGTCGTTCGTGCGCCTGCGCCCCGAGCGCGTGCTCGAGGTGCGCTACGACCAGCTCGAGGGCATGCGCTTCCGCCACACCGTGCAGTTCGACCGCTGGCGCCCCGACCGCGACGCCCGCTCGTGCACCTTCGCGCAGCTCGACAGCGTGAGCTCCTACGACCTGGGTGACGTCCTGGACTGAGGCCGTCCGGTACTGAGGCCGTCCGGGACTGACGCCGTCCTGCACGGACTCCCCGGCGAGCCCGTGCGCGGTGCGGGCCGCTCGGTCGCGCGCCCGCGGGATCTCGGGCTCGACCGGTCACGCGCCGCCCTCGCCCGCGCACCGCCGCGCCACCAGAACAGGAGATGCGGCGAGAACAGGACGATCAGGTCGCCCGCGTCCTGTTCTCGACGAATCCCCTGTCCTCGCGACGCCGGAGGCCGCTCAGCGGACCTCCGCGGCATCCGCCCGGCGGGCGATCAGCACGACGCCGGCTGCGGCGACGGCGAACATCGCCGCGAGGATCGCCCACCCCGCGGTGCCGAGGTCGATCGCCGTGAGCGTCACGACGGCGGGGGCGATCATCGCGCCGACCGCGTACCCGGTGCCGTACACGCCCTGATAACTGCCCATGCGCTCCTGCGGCGCGAGGTCGAAGCTGAGGCTCCACCCGGCCGCGCTCGAGCTGATCTCGGCGAGCGAGTGGACGACGGCCGCGGCGAACAGCACGACGACCACCGCCGTCGCGGGCCCCCAGCCCTCCCCGCCGATCCATCCCGCCGCGGCCCACAGCAGGCACGCGCCGACCATGAGCCATCCGGCGCGGGTCATCGCGCGTCCCGCTCCGGCGAAGGTGCCGGTGCCGCGGCTCATGCGCACCTGCAGCAGGACCACGACCACGGTGTTCACCAGCAGCAGGGGGCTCACGACGACGTCGGCGGCGATCGTGTGAGCGACGACCCACAGCGGGACTCCGATCTCGAAGACCCCGAACTGGATGCCGAAGACGCCCATGAGAGCCGTCAACCACAGGAAGCGCGGGTCGCGGTAGGGGCTGCGCACCGCGACGCTCGCGGGGTCGACGGTGTCGGCATCCGGGTCCTGTCGACGGAGGTCAACCCGCTGCGGGTCGAGGCCGGTCACGAGCACCGCCGACAGCAGGAAGAGCGAGCCCGCGATCGACATCGTCAGGTGGAACGCGAACGGTGTGCCGAGGGCGAGCGGGATCGCGGCGACCGCAGTGCCGACGCCGATCCCCACGTTCGTCACGGTGCGCATCGTGGCGCGGATGCGCACGCGGTCCTCGCCGCGGAACGCGCGTCCGACGACCGCGGAGCGCACGCTGCCCCCGCCCTGCTGCGCCAGGAGCACGAGCGAGGCGACGATCACCAGCGTCGGCAGATCGCGCACGAAGAGGTAGCCGATCAGCGCCGCCCCCTGCACGACGTGCAGGATGACGAGCATCCGCCGCGCGCTGAAGCGATCGGAGAGATGGCCGAACACGAGCGAGCTGGCCACGCCCACCGCGCCGGCGATGGTCAGTCCGATGCCGACCGTGACGGGCTCGAGCCCCACGATGAGCGTCAGGTACAGCGTCGTCAGGGTGAAGAACGCCCCTCGACCGAGGGTGTCGACGAGGGTGACCGTGAGCAGGCGGCGCAGTGTCCGATCCGTCTGCACGAGGGTTCTCAGGGGGACGGTGGGGATCGTGCTGGTCACCCCTCCATTGATCCAGGAGCGGAACCCGCTTTCCATCGATGTAGCGTGGGGCTTCATGATCCGATACGAGCTCGAGGCCGCCGACATCTCGGCGATCCGCTTCGGCATCTCCCCCCTGTCGGAGCTCGGTCTCGGCTTGCGCGCTCTCTCCCAACCCGAGGGCTTCCCGCTGCAGCGGCCGTGGCTGGACCGCATCGCCTCGGTGCGCCCCCTGCTCGACCTCGACGTGCTGCTCGCCCTCGTGAACGACCGCAAGTGGACGGCCGATTTCGTCAACCCCCGGCCGTCCTCGCCGCTCACCTCGCTCGACGACGAGCTGGTCACGCTCGGACGGATCCCCCGCGCCCGTTTCGTCGCCGACCTCGAACGCGTCCACGGCGAGGTGCCGCCGGCGCTCCGCGGTCGGCACGACGTCGTCGTGGCCCGCCTTCAGCGCGCCCTCGCCACCGCCTGGGAGCTCTGCTTCGCCCCGCACTGGGCGCGGATGAGCGCGGTGCTGCGGGCCGACATCGCCTATCGCGGGCGGATCGCCGCGCAATCGGGGATGGGCAGCGTGCTCAACGGACTCTCGGATGCCGCCCGCTACGACGGCCACCACCTCGACGTGCGCCTGTGGAACCCCGAGATCCGCCGCCGGCCCGTGCTCGGCGAGGGGCTCACCCTCGTGCCGTCGATGTTCACCGTGCGCGTCTCGACCCCCATCGACGACGATCTGCCGCCGACGGTGATGTACCCCGCGCGCGGGCAGGGCGCGATGTGGTCGCGCAGCACCCAGCCGGAGGAGGACGCCGTCTCCGACCTGCTGGGGCGCACGCGCGCGGCTCTTCTCGCGGCGCTGGGCGAGCCGGCATCCTCGACCGATCTCGCCCTCCGATTCGGGGTCTCGACGTCCGCGATCAACCAGCAGGTCCGCGTGATGGAACGCGCGGGGCTGCTCAACCGCGCCCGGTACGGCCGCGCGGTGCTGTACTACCGCAGTGCGGCGGGCGACGCGTTGGCCACCGGCGGCTGAGGCGGACCTGGCGACATCGGCGACACGCGCTCCGGTCGCGGGCGACGCACGGTGACGGGAAGCGCGCCGGTCGCGCGGCCGCGGTGTCGCCGGCATCCGCTCCACGGGTCGGCACACGCGAGAACAGGAGATCGGCCGAGATCAGGGCGCCGATCTCTCTTTCCATCCTGTCCTGGAGCGATCTCCTGTTCTCCGCCGTCGTTCGTGCTGTGCCGCCGTCACTGCCCCGGGTTCTTCGCGCGCGAGGGCTGCACGCGCGGCGGCTCCCCCGGCATCTTCGGGAACTCCGGCGGGAACGGCAACTCCCCCAGCCCGTTCTCGACGTCGCGCTGCCACCACTGCAGCAGCGTGTCGATGCGCCCGGGCTTCTCCGCGAATCCGGCCCACGGATCGCCGACGGATGCCAACCGCTCCGGCACGGAGCGCACCGTGAACGCGAGCGGGTCGAGTCCGTCGAGCTCGTCCCAGGCGACCGGGGTCGACACGGTCGCGGTGGGCAGCGCGCGCGGCGAATACGCTCCGGCCATCGTGCGATCGCGATTGGCCTGGTTGAAGTCGACGAAGATGCGCTCGCCCCGCTCCTCCTTCCACCAGCTCGTCGTCACGGCATCCGGCATCCGTCGTTCCAGCTCGCGCGCCGCAGCGATGACCGCATGCCGCACGTCGAGGAACTCGTGCGTCGGCTCGATCGGGCAGAACACGTGCAGACCGCGGTTGCCGCTCGTCTTGATCCACGGCTCGAGCCCCGCCTCGCGCAGGACGACGCGCAGTTCGTGGGCGGCCGTGACCGCCTCAGCGATCCCGGTGCCGGGCTGGGGATCGAGGTCGATGCGCAGTTCGACCGGGTGATCGGGATCGCTCGCGAGCGAGGCCCACGGGTGGAACACGATCGTGTTCATCTGCGCCGCCCACACCGCCGACGCGATCTCGCCGAGGAAGAGCTGGGGATGCCGCCGCCCGCTGTTGTACGTCACGGTCACGGCCTCGACGAAGTCGGGAGCCCCCTTCGGCGGGTTCTTCGAGAAGAAGGCCTCGCCGCCGACGCCCTCGGGGAAGCGCTCGAGCGAAACGGGCCGGTGCCCGTTCGCGGCGATGAACGGATCGCCCACCGCGACGAGGTACTCGGCCAGCTCGCGTTTCGTGATCCCCACCTCGGGCCAGAGCACCCGATCGGGGTTCGAGATGCCCACCTCGCGATCGCCGTCGGGTCCCGGCACGGTCAGAGTGATGCGAGGGGATGCCATGTGCCGACGCTAACGCTCCCGTGCCGTCGTGTCTGCCCGTTGCGCGACGGCGGTCGCCGCTCGCGCCGCGGGGCGTCGCACGTAACGCCGAGGTCCGAACACGCAGGCACCCGCGACCGCGCGGGGCGTCGCGCATGGCGCCGGGGCCACCAAGCACGTCCCTGTGCCCGGCGGTTCGCCGCTTCGCGCCGCCCGCGCGCACATGAGGAGTCACGCCGCGCGCCTGTCCACCCCGGGCCGACGCCTCCACCTCCGGCCTACGCTCGACACATGACGACCGCCGCCGCCCGCACCGCCCTCGACATCGCCGACTGGCGCCGCCGCGTGTTCGCGCTCTACGACGCCGTTCGCGAGGCCGACGACCCCGAAGACGCCCACGAGCTCTGGCGGATCGAGCGCGATGCGCTCTTCGCCGACCATCCCGCGACGCCGCTGCTTCCGGAGCAGCGGGAGGGGTTCGTGGGCTTACCCCTCGCCCCCTACGACGCGGCGTGGCGCTTCGAGGTGCCTCTGCTCGACGCCGAGGAGGCGTCGTTCGTCGCCACCACCGGGACGGACGGCGAGGTCGGCTTCGAACGCATCGGCCGCGTCGAGCTTCCCGACACCGGATCTCTCGACGTCTGGCGCTTGACGTCGTACGGCGGCGGTCTCTTCGTGCCCGTGCGCGATGCGGCCGCCGGCCGGCCGGGCGGCACCTACGGCGGCGGACGCTACCTGCTCGACACCATCAAGGGTGCGGATCTCGGACGCGGTTCCGCCCCCGACAGCCTCGTGATCGATTTCAACTTCGCCTACAACCCGTCGTGCGCCTATGACCCCATGTGGGCGTGCCCCCTCGCTCCCGCCGGGAACGTGCTGCCCGTGGCGGTTCCCGTCGGCGAGCTCTATGGGGTGTGAGGGCTCGACCCCTCGGCATCCGGAACCCTGACACGACAGCGGGCCGCCCCGAGAGGGACGGCCCGCTGTTCTCGTGGTTCAGGCGTCGGCGGCGGCGGCGTCCTTCTCAGCGAGATCGATCACGGGCGCGAGCTCCGCACGCGTGAGGCGGATCCAGGGGCCGGCCGGATCGATCAGGATGCCGGTGAGCGCGGGGTCGCTGGCCAGAGCCTTCGACAGCTGGGCGCGCGAGATGGGCAACGGCTGGTCGCCGCGACCGAGCGCGAGGAGCTCGAGCGGGTGCGTGAACACCTCGAGAAAGCGTTCGCCCGCCGCCGAGCGCGACTCGGCGACGCCGATCGGTCCGCCCTCTTCGGTGCGGTTCACTGCGATCCACATCGGCGCCTCGGCCACGATGGCGTCGACCACCGTCGAGACCGTCTCGTCGGTGCGGGTCTCGCACAGCGCGGTCTTGATGCGCAGTTCGGGGTCGACCTCGGCGACCATGCGTTCCAGCAGCGCCTTCGGCAGCACCGCGCGGTTGTCACCCGAGGCCGGGTCGAGCACGATGCCCGCGTAGGGGCCGCCGAGCACGTGACGCAGCAGCGCCATGACCGGCTGCCCCATCGCGGAGGTGTCGTGGTCGCCGTCGGCTTCGACGCTCGCGCGCAGGGCGAGCCCACCGCTGTACGCGAGGACGAGCTGTTCGTCACCGCGGTTGGCGACGGCGAGCGGGAGGTCCTTGCCCTCCGCGAGCAGCGCCCGCGCGTCGCCCTTCACCCGCAGGAACACGTGGCCCTGCAGGAGCTGACGAGCGACGTTGAGCAGCTGCGCCGGCTCCGGCTGGCCCGAGATCTCGGCGAGAGCGTTGCCCAGCAGCGCGTTGTCGCGCAGGCCCTGGACAGTCTCGGGAGCCTCGGGGGCCTCCATCGGCCCGGGCTGACGGGCCGAGGGGCGCGCGGCGACCGGCGGTGCGTTGGTCAGCGTCGGGGCGGGTTCCGGCGCGGCGCCGACGCCGCGGAACGACGACATCGAGATGCCGACGGCGGGCGCGGCCTCGGCGGGAGCCTCGGGAGTGGTGTCGGCGGCAGGAGCGGCGTCGCTCGGGCCGGAGGGATCGACCGGCTGTTCGCCCGGTTCGATCGCGGAGTCGGGGCGGTCGTCGGACTTCTTGCGGCGCGAGAAGAGAGCCATTGGTTCAGCCTAGCCGTGAGGGTCGGGGCGCGGGCGCGAGCACGGGTTCAGGTGCGGGAGGGGGTGTGCGGGAGGGGTCGGGCGCGGGTGGGTGCGGGTGCGAGCACGGGTGCGGCGATTCGAGCGGCCGCGGGTGCACGTCCGCGGCGGTTCGGGGCGCATTCCTCACTCCGGGGCGGGAAGCTCACGCCCCGGACACGAGAACACGCCCCGAACCCACGGCCAGCTCCGCCGCGTCACACCTTCGCGATCGGCGCGATCTTCACCAGGAGCTTCTTCGGACCCACCGTGTCGAAGCGCACGTGCGCCACGCGCTTCGCGCCCTCGCCGGTCACGGCATCCACGCGGCCCTCGCCGAAGTCGTCGTGCCGGATGCGATCGCCCGCGGCCAGGACCATGTCGCCGTTGTCGCGCACCTTCGCGGGGATGCGGTTCGGGAACTTGCTCGGATCCGCCGGCGCGCGCTTGGGCAGAGGCACGAGGTCGTCGCCGTACCGATTGCCACCGCCGGTCTGGCCCGGCCGACGACCGCGCGCGTTGAGGGCGCGCGACTGCGAGCCTCCGCGACCGTTGACATCGCCGGGCGACTGGCGCCAGTCGATGAGGTCGGCGGGGATCTCTTGCAGGAACCGGCTCGGCATCGCCACCGTCACCTCGCCGAACTGCGCGCGGGTCATCGCGAGCGAGATGTGCAGACGCTTGCGGGCGCGCGTGATGCCGACGTAGAACAACCGGCGCTCCTCCTGCGGGCCGCCGGGCTCGTTCGCCGAGATGCGGTGTGGAAGTAGGTCTTCTTCGACGCCGGTGAGGAAGACAGCGTCGTACTCGAGCCCCTTCGCGGTGTGCAGGGTCATGAGCGACACCGAGCCCGATGCGTCGTCGAGGTCGTCGGCATCCGCCACGAGGGTGACCTCGGTGAGGAAGTCAATGATCGTGCCCTCGGGGTTGTTGCGCGCGAATTCGCGGGTCACCGCCACGAGCTCGTCGAGGTTCTCGAGGCGCGCTTCGTCTTGCGGGTCTTTGCTCGCGCGCAGCGCGTCGAAGTACCCGCTCTTGTTGAGCAGCAGGGTGAGCCCCTCGGTGACCGAGGTGGAGGGGGCGAGCTCTCCCGATGCCGGGAGCATGACCGCCGTGGCCTCGGTGAGCACGGCGTCGAGCTGGTCGATGGCCTTCTGCAGCTTGGGGCCGACGCCGAGCTGCGCGGAGTTGGCGAGGGCGTCGCGGAAGGTGATGTCGTGCTCGGCGGCGTACCGCGCGATGGCCGTCTCGGTGACGTCGCCGATACCGCGGCGGGGGCGGTTGAGGATGCGACGCAGCGCCATCGAATCGGCGGGGTTGGCGACGGCGACGAGGTAGGCGAGGGCGTCTTTGATCTCGGCGCGCTCGTAGAACTTGGTGCCGCCCATGATCTTGTAGGGCACGGCGGAGCGGATGAAGATCTCCTCGAGCGCTCGGGACTGCGAGTTGGTGCGGTAGAAGACGGCGACGCCGGAGTAGTCGACGCCCTTCTTGTGCAGGGCCTCGATCTCGTCGGCGACGAACTGCGCCTCGTCGTGCTGCGAGTAGCCGGTGAAGCCGATGATGGGGTCGCCCGCCCCGACGTCGGTCCAGAGCTTCTTGTCTTTGCGGTCGAAGTTGTTCGCGATGACGGCGTTGGCCGCCGACAGGATGTTCTGCGTCGAGCGGTAGTTCTGCTCGAGCAGCACGACCTTCGCGCCCGGATAGTCGCGCTCGAACTCGCTGATGTTGCGGATGTCGGCGCCGCGGAACGCGTAGATCGACTGGTCGGAATCGCCGACGACGGTGAGGGACGCCGCGTCTTCACCCGCTGGCTCGGCGTCGAAGATCATCATGCCGCCGGACGAGAACGGCTCGGCGTCCGACCCCGCAGGGCGCGTGAGCTCGTGGATCAGCGCGTACTGGGCGTGGTTGGTGTCTTGGTACTCGTCGACCAGGATGTGCCGGAACCGCTTGCGGTAGCGGTCGGCGACCTGCGGGAACGCCCGGAACAGGTAGACCGTCTGCGCGATGAGGTCGTCGAAGTCGAAGGCGTTGGCCCGCTGCAGCTCGCGCTGGTAGGACCCGAAGATCTCGACGAACACGCGCTCGGCGGGGTCGCTCATGTTCGCGGAGCGGGCGTAGGACTCGGCATCCGCCAGCTCGTTCTTGAGCTTCGAGATGCGGCTCTGCGTGCCCGCGGGGGTGAGACCGAACGAGTCGCCCTCGTGCTCTTTCACGAGGCGCTTGATGAGCGCACGCGAGTCGCCGGAGTCGTAGATGGTGAACGACTTGGTGAAGCCGAACTGCTCGGCCTCGCGCCGCAGGATGCGCACGCACGCCGAGTGGAACGTCGAGATCCACATGCCGTCGGCCTTCTGCCCGATCAGCTGGTGCACGCGCTCGCGCATCTCGCCGGCGGCCTTGTTGGTGAAGGTGATCGCGAGGATCTGGCTCGGATACGCCTCGCGCGTGCGCAGCAGAGAGGCGATACGGCGGGTGAGCACGCTCGTCTTGCCCGATCCCGCGCCCGCGACGATCAGCAGCGCCTGCCCGCGATAGGTGACGGCCTCGCGCTGGGGGCCGTTCAGGCCCTGCAGGAGGTCGGCGTCGGGGCGGGCGTCCGACGGCGCGGGACCGCCGACGATGAGGGGCGTGGAGGCATCGGTCATGGCGGGGTCAAGTCTAGGCGGGGCCTCCGACAACGGCCCCGGCCCACGTTCAGGCCGGCGGGTTCACCGCGCGCAATCGTGGCCCCGGCGCCGCGGACGACGCCCCGGGACCGGCCACCGGCCCCCGTGCTTCCCAGCCCCGCGGACGCCCTCAGCCCCGCGCTTCCCCCGCCGCACCCGACGACAGCAGCGACTGGGCGCGCGAGAAGTGCTCGGCATCCACCGTCACGTCCCACCGCTCCGCCTCGAAACCCTGCACGGACGAGAAGTCGCGGCGGCCGCCGGTGAACGCGTGCCCGGCGAAGCCGAAGACCGCTCCCCAGACCGCACCGAGGACGACGCCCAGCAGCACGAACCCGAGGAACCCGCCGACGCTCAGCAGCCCGATGAGCACCCCGATCATGAGGCCGAACCACGCGCCCGACGCCGCTCCGAGCAGTGCCGCCCGCCCGCGGGTCATCCGGCCGGTGACCTGTTCGACGATCCGCACGCCGTGCCCGACGATGGCGGTGTGCTCGACGGGGAAGCCGGCGTCGGAGAGGCGGTCGACGGCCGCCTGGGCGCCCGTGTAATCGGTGAAGCTCGACAGGACGCGGCGTTCGGGGGTGGCGCGGGTGACATCGGACATGGTCGGTTCCTTCCCTCGGTGGTTTCACGCTAACGGCGACGACAGTCGCGCGCGGGGCGGTTGCGCGCCGCCCGACGCCGGGTTAGCGGCCCCCTGTCAAACCCCGCGCACCGATCGGCCGCGCACGCGAGGATGGACGCATGCGCCTGATCCTCAACGTCCTGTGGCTCGTGCTGTCGGGTTTCTGGCTGTTCCTGAGCTACCTCGTCGCGGGGATCGTGCTCTGCATCCTCATCGTGACGATCCCGTGGGGCATCGCCTCGTTCCGTATCGGGTTGTACGCGCTGTGGCCGTTCGGCCGCGAGATCGTGGCGAAACCGACCGCGGGCGTGGGCTCGTTCCTCGGCAACCTCGTCTGGGTCGTCCTCGCCGGATGGTGGCTCGCCCTCGAGCACATCGTCACCGGCCTCCTGCTGTGCGTGACGATCATCGGCATCCCCCTCGGCATCGCGAACTTCAAGCTCGTGCCGGTCTCGCTCTTCCCGCTGGGCAAAGAGGTGCGCGACATCCGCCGCGGCGGGCCGTTCGATCAGACCCTCGGGCGCTGAGAGGCGGTCGGTCTCAGCGCGCCGGTCGCGCGTACGCGCGACGCGGAAGGGCGAGCAGGATGCCGACGACCGTGGCGACAGCGCCGATCACCGCCGTGACGGCCACGAGCTCGACGGGGAAGGCGCCGTCGCGCATGCCGGTCAGGCGCGCGAGGTCCCAGGGCAGGATGCCGACCTGCTCGTTCCACGAGCGCAGAGCGTCGCGCGCCCCCATGACGGCGATCGTCGCCGCGGGCAGCGCGTAGCCGATCCCCATGCCGGCCAGGGCGATGCCGCCGGCGCGACGGCGTCCGAGCTGCGCGGCGAGCGACCAGCCCGCCGCGACGAACACCCAGGCCACGAGGGCGAACGCGACCATCAGGTAGAGGATGCGCACCACCGGCGCCGACCACAGCGCCGGCCAGATGCCGTCGGGGCCGCTGAGGGCGACCGCGAGCAGGGCGACGACGCAGCGCAGCACGAGGGCGCCCCCGACCGCCGCGATGATCGGCCACGGCGAGCGCCTCCCGAGCAGCAGCCGCACCGCCGCGGCGAACAGCAGCCACCCGAGGACCGCGATCGCGACGCCGAGGAGACCGTCCCGCGGGGTCTGCACGATGCGCGTCGTCACGAGCAGTCCGCCGGGCACGAGGATCATGAGCCAGCGGTCCAGCGGGAGCACGCCGAGGCTGGATTCGCGCGCCCGCCAGGGTCGCGTCGACGCAATCCAGGTCGCGCGGGCGGCCGCCGCGCCGGGGCGGCGCACCAGGCTGGTGCGCGCCGCGAGCATGCCGATCACGAGCCACGCGACGCCGAGGAGCAGCAGCACCCGCGCCGCCCATTCGGTCGAGGGATCGACCATCATGGGCACCCGCGCGAACGGATCGACCAGCACGGCGATGACGGCCCCGAAGGCGAGGAGGATCCCGGCGACGCCGAGGGCCAGGATGCCGCGTCCCGCCGTCGTCGCCATGCACCCACGTTACCCGTCGGCGGCTGAGCGTCCGCTCGGGGCGGAGGCGGCAGGCAGCCCGCCCGCGCGTCCAGACGCGCAGCCCCCTCGACCACATTGTGTAACAATCCATCCATGCTTCCCGCCCTCGCCATCCTCGCCGCGGCGCTGTGTTTCTCCACGACCGGCACCGCGCAGGCCTTGGCCGGGGTCGACGCCTCGCCCATCGCGGTCGGCGCCGCGCGGATCGTGCTCGGGGGCGGCATCTTGGGTCTGCTCGCCCTCGGGCGGCGCACTCCGTCCCGCGCCACGACCGGGACGCGGGGGTCGATGGCGGCGCTCATCGCGCTCGGCGCCGTCGGCGTGCTCGCCTATCAGCCGCTGTTCTTCCTCGGGACCCGCGAGAACGGCGTCGCCATCGGCACCGTCGTCGCCCTCGGCTCCGCGCCCATCGCCACCGGGATCGCGGATGCCGTGCGCCTGCGCCGCTCCCCCACCTCGCGCTGGATGCTCGCCACCGCCGTCGCCCTCGCCGGCGTGGTGCTGGTGTCGGGGGTGACCGGCGGCACCGTCACGCTCTCCGCGGGCGGCCTGCTCGGATCGATCGGCGCGGGAATGTCGTACGCCCTCTATACGGTGTGCGCGAAGACGCTGATCGAGAGGGGGTGGGACTCCACGCGGGTCATGGGTACCGTCTTCGGCGTCGCCGCTCTCGCGAGCGTCCCCGTGCTGCTCCTCGCGGGCACGGGGTGGCTGCTCACGCCGAACGGTCTGGCGCTGGCGCTCTGGTTGGGCATCGTGACGACCGCGGTCGCCTACCTGCTGTTCGGGTGGGGCCTGGCGCGCCTCACCGCGGTGACCGTATCGACACTCACCCTCGCCGAGCCGCTTGCCGCGACCCTGCTCGGCCTGCTCGTGCTGCGCGAACAGCTGACGCCGGTGGGCGCGGTCGGCCTCGCTCTCATCGCGGTGGGCCTCGCCGTCGTCTCCGCTCCCGCCCGTCGACGCCAGGAGGTCGAGGATGCCGCAGCCCGCGCCTGACGCCCCCACGCCCGGCCCCCGCACGGCCGACGTCGTCGCCGACGCCGTGCGCGCCGGCATCCTCTCCGGGGACCTTCCACCCGGCACTCCGCTGCGCGAGGAGGAGCTGAGTGCGACGTACGGCGTCTCGCGGCACACCGCCCGCACGGCGCTCGCGCGTCTCACCGGCGAACGACTCGCCGCGGCCGAGCCCTATCGCGGCGTGCGGGTGTCGTCGCTCGACGACGACGCCCTCATCGCCCTGCAGCAGCTGCGGTGCGCCCTCGAGACCGAGGCCCTGCGGATCGTCCGCGACCGCGGCATCCGCCCTCCCGGGATCGAGGCGGCTCTCGACGAGCTGTCGGCGGCGGAAACCTCGGGAGACTGGGCGGCGACCCTCGCGGCGCACGCGCGCGTGCACCTCGCCCTCGTCGACGCCGCCGGGAGCCCGCGCATCGCCGAGGAGTATCGCCGCCTCGACTCCGAGATGCACCTCCTGCTCACACACGTACGCCCGGCCTACGCGCCCGGCGCCCTCACCGAAGAGCATCGCGCCTACGCCACCGAGGCGCTGCGCGATCCGGAGCGTGCCGTGCGCGCACACCTCGACCACTCGACCCGGGCGATCCTCGACGGGCGGCGCGGGGGCTGACCGACACGTGGCGACACATCCCGTCACGCTCCGCAACGCCCCTTCGCCGACCCGACGAGCCGGGTTAGCGTGGGGGCACATCGCGGCGATCCGGGCGGTCCCGGGCCTCGGCTCATAACCGAAGGCGTGGCGGGTTCGACTCCCGCCGTCGCGTCCACCTCTCCCGCTCGCCGCGCCCGTTGGGCCGGCCGTCGCCGATGATCCCGCGACGACGCGTCCTCGACGAGACGCATCCTGGCCGGTACCGTATACCACGGAGGTATACACGTGGCAGCGCGCTTCGATCCCGACGACGCCGCGGCGCTCGTCAAGGCCGCGCGACTCGATAGCGGAATGTCGCAGATGGAACTCGCGCGCGCCGCCGGCATGAGCCAGCCGCACGTCGCCGCGATCGAGACCGCGCGCCGCGGCGTCAGCGCGGAGGTTCTGGAACGCCTCCTGCGCGCGGCCGACTACCGCCCGAGCATCGCCCTCGAGGAGCATGCGGAGGAGATCATCGCCGTCGGCGCCCGATCGGGAGTGGTCGACATCCGCGTCTTCGGGTCGATCGCCCGCGGGTCCGATCACTTCACGTCCGACATCGACCTCGTGGCGAAACTCGACGAGGGCCGGAGCTATCTCGACGTCGCGCGCTTCCAGAATGAGGTGGAGTCGCTCACCGGCTTCCCCGTGGACGTCGTGGTCGACGACACCGGCCGTCCCGCGTTCCTCGACGACGTGACGGCGGTGCCACTGTGACGAACCCCGAGATCCCTCGGCGGTTCAGCCGCCTCCCCCGCGCCGACGCCCCGTCCGCCGACACCGCCCGAGCGAAGTTCGCGGAGAGCCTCGACGCCATAGAGGCCTTCCTCGAACACGCCACGACGAGCGGACGAGAGGCGTTCGTGCGCAACTCCCCCGCCTACGCGTCGGGATCGATGGTCATCATCCGCTGCGCCGCCCTCTTCGAGGTCGAGGAGTTCGCGCCGTTCCTGAACGATGTGCCCCACGAGGTCTCCAATGCCCTCCGCACCATGAGGAACATCGCCTCGCACGGCGGCTATCGAGCGATGAACGACACCCTCTTCTGGGCGACCCTCACGACCGACCTCCCCCCGTACCTCACCGCGTGGCGGTCGACCCTCGCGTCGAACCCCGCCCTCTGATCCGCCGACGGCCCCGACCGAGCGCCGGACCGCGCACCCACCTGCCATGCTGGATCCATGGCATCCCCCGCACCCCAGGACGTTCCCGTCGGCAGCGAGATGATCCGCCTCGGCCCGTTCCTGAAGTTCGCGGGCGTGCTCGACTCCGGCGGAGACGTCAAAGAGGCGATCATCGACGGCTACGTGACGGTCAACGGCGAGGTGGAGCGCCGCCGCGGACGTCAGCTGCAGGTCGGCGATGTGATCGCCTTCGAGGGTCGGTCCTTCCGCGTGCAGGCCTGACCGCGGGTCACCCCGGGACAACCCCGCCCGAGCGAACCCGAGACGCGGCGACGAAGAAGGCCCGCCTCCCCGAACGGGAAGCGGGCCTCGGACGGTCACCCCGCGCTCGTGACACGGGACGCCGTCGAACCTCAGTGCTCGTCGTAGTGGTCGCTGTGCAGCGCGTGACGGTGACCGTCGTGCACGTAGTCGGCGTGGTCGTCGTGCTCGACCTTCTCGTGCCCGCAGTCGTCGCCGTGACGGTGCTCGTCGACCGAGTGCTCGGCCTTCGACTCGTGCTCGTCGTAGTGGTCGCCGTGCAGCGCGTGGTGATGGGTACCGTGCACGTAGTCGACGTGATCGCCGTGCTCGATCTTCTGGTGCCCGCAGTCGTCGCCGTGCGCGTGCTCGTCGACGGTGTGCTCGGCGTGGGTCTCGGCAGTGCTCATTGTTCGTTCCCCTGGGTGGTCGGTTCGGTGACGTGGGCGATCGCGTCGAGCACGACGTGAGCGACGTGCTGGTCGGCGAGGGCGTAACGGATCTCTTTCCCGTCGCGCTCCGAGGTCACCAGGCCCGCCTGCCGCAGCGTGCGCAGATGCTGCGACACGAGCGGTTGGGAGAGTCCGGATGACGCCGCCAGCGCGCCTACCGTGAGCGGTTCGGCGTTCAGCAGCCAGACGAGCGCGAGACGCGACTCACTGCCGAGCACCTTGAACAGCTCCGCGGCCTCGTCGAGCCCTGCGATCTTGTCCACGTGCCTACGACACCACACGCATAAACGAATTGCAATATGTTCACGAAGTCGGGAACGGTTCTCGTTCGCGTTATCGCGACGTCACTCGTCGTCGCGCGGCCGGACGAGTCGCGTCCAGCCCCTCTCAGCGGCATCCTCGATCTTCTTCGCCTCGCGGCGACGCCACGCCTCGCGACCGACCGACGCCGCCTGCCAGGCCAGCGCGAATCCGATCACGATGCCCACGACCCACCCCGCAGCCTCCATGCGGGCGAGTCTACGAAGGGCGCCGGTAGGCGCCCAGCCCTACCCCTGCCGCCCCTTGAAGCGCGGATTGAGCTTGTTGATCACGAAGATCCTCCCGCGTCGGCGCACGACCTGTGCGCCGGGCTGATTCTTCAGGGACTTGATCGAAGCTCGGACCTTCATGGCATCCTCCTTGTTGATAACTGTTCTCAATAGGAGGCTAGAGTGTTCTCCGACCCGAGACAAACGAGAGGTGGATGCCATGCCCCGCACGATCGCCATCATGGGCGTCTGCGCCCCGGAACGCCGGGCCTACGCCGAACGCACCGCGATCGCCCTGGAACGGCCGCTCCACCTGCTGCGGTTCGCCGACCTGCGCGCCGCGCACGCCCTTCCGACCCCGCGCCCCCGCTCGACGGACGACCACGCGGTCGTCGACCTCGGCACCGACGTCGACCTCATCCACTCCCTCGTCGCCCGGGGCGGGGCCGACGTCGAGGCGGTCTGCGTCGTCGACGCCCGCCATATGATCGGCGACCTGCTCGACGATGCCGCCCTGGTGACCTCCGTGAAGCCCGGCGACTCCCGCGGCGACGTCGGTGCCCGCGCGCGCCAGGCCGCCCTCGCCCTCGAGCTGGCCTCGCGCATCGTCTGGATCAATTGGGAGCAGGTGCCGACGCCCGCCCTCGCCGTGCAGATGGCGCTGGCCTCCCACCTCAACCCCACCGCGGTGGTGCGTCTGTCGCGCGACCCGCTGAGCGACCTGCGGTCGCCCGCCGCGCACGAGGGCGAGCTGCTCGAACGCGCGGGCTGGGTTCGCGCTCTCAACGGCGAGCACGACCCGTTCATGCGCGATAACCGTGTCGCCACTCTCGTCTACGAGCAGGTGCGACCGTTCCACCCGCAGCGCCTGTCCGCCGCGCTCGACCGGCTCGACGACGGCGCCGCGGGACGCCTCGTGCGCTCGGCGGGATTCTGCCGTCTGGCCTCGCGCCCCGGCATCCTCGGGCGGTGGGAGCACGTCGGATCGGCCATGTGGATCGAACCGCTCGGAGCCGATGACGGCCGCATGGGCCTCGGCCAGGAGATCGTCTTCACCGGTCTCGATCTCTCCGCCCCGCGGCTCGCGCACGTCCTCGACGAGGCCGTCCTCACCGACGACGAGCTCGCGGCAGGACCGACCGCGTGGGCCGGATTCACCGACCCCCTTCCCGCGTGGCCCGCGACGCAGCCCTCCATTCCGGATGCCGCCGACTGAAGCGACCAGCTCCTGTCAAGCCGGTTCGCCCGCTCGGCGCCGAGGAGCACCGTGGAGGCATGAGCACTCCTGACATCCCCTCCCGCCACTCCGACGACGCGCACGCCGACTCCGCCGCCCCGACCGACGCCGTCACCGACGAGGTGCGCGAAGACGCCGCCGAGGCGGAGGAGCACGTGCACCTCGACGACCACACCGGCGACACGGTCGAGCCCGACCCGGGCTTCCCGGCCGCCGAAGGACACGCCTGAGGCGATGCCGGTGTCCCGCGCCGGTGGCGACACCGGCGCGGGGCTCGCCGACCGATCGGCGCTTACGCGATCCGCGTGCCCGGCGGCAGCCTCTTCGACGGGGTGCGCGTCCGGGCGATCCCCCATGCCATCAGCCCGCCCGCGATGACGAGCTGCACGAGCAGGCCCACGAACCAACTCGGCGCGGTGCCCGCGACCTGCTGTTCGGGGGTCGTGTAGTCGGGCACGCGCTCCGACGTGTACGACGCGCACGAGTCGTACTCGACACGCGGCTCCGGCGCGATCTGCGCCAGGCGCACCCCGTAGGCGATCTGCGAGAACAGATCGCTCGGCGCCCCGTACTCGGGGTCGTACGTGGGCGGGGTGGCATCGGCGAGGATGACGAACGGATTGGCCGCCAGCACCCACCAGACCCGGTCGAAGCGGGGGATCTCGGTATAGCTCGTCGAGTCGACGCACCCGACTTCACCCGGTGACGGGCACCCGTTCTGCGGCGACGTCGCGAACGGATCGCACCCGGAGGGCACCGCCGCGAAGTCGAAGTCGCGCGACACGACCTCTTGCGACGTGCGCAGGGCCGTCCCCCCGAGCCCGAAGACCAGCAGGGTGCCGATCGTGAGCGCGGCGACGATGAGGTACGTACTGGCCACAGAGAACAGTGGACGGGCGACGACGGCGCTCAGCCCGACGCCGATGGTCGCCACGACTCCGACCTCGAGCACGAGAATCACGAGAGAGGTCAGGATGACGAGGGGGTTCAGGCCGCCGGCGAACGTCGCCACGAGCAGGAACGGCGCCGCCACCACGAGGAAGGCGAGCCCCGAGATCCACGCGGCGAGGAACTTGCCGATGACGATCTCGCCCGTGGTCACGAGCGTGACCTGAACGGGGGCGAGGGTCGCGGCATCCCGGTCTCCGTTGACCGCGCTGCCACTGAGCGTCGGCGACACGAGCAGCACCAGCAGCAGCACGAGCATGATGACGATCGAGAAGAACAACTCGTTGCCGCCGTTCCAGAGCGCGAACGACGCGAACGAGAGCAGCAGCAGACCGAGCAGGATGAGCGCGAAGACGCCCAGCAGCACGTACCAGGCGACCGAGCGCACGCGCTGACGCAGCTCGATCCCGACGATCGTGCCCAGCCGGTGGAGGTTCATGCGCGGCTCCCGTCGTCGCGTCGATCGGTCGGCGGGTCGCCCGCGGCTCCCGCCGTCCCGTCGGGCTCCTGCGCGGCATCCGTCGGCGCCGCCTCGGCATCCGGAGCCGGGGGCGCGTTATCGGCAGAGCGGGCGTCGCCCCGCAGGTCGAGGAACGCGTGCTCGAGATCTCCCACGGCCGGGGCGAACTCGACGACCGGCAGACCGGCGCTCGCGAGCGCGCGGAATCCCGCGACGGCCGCGGCCTCGTCGGCGAACGGGACGAGCACGTCGCGACGGTCGACGCCCACCTCGGCCGCGGTGCGTCCCAGTGCCGCGGCGATGTCGGCTCGGGCGGCGTCGCCCGGCCGCGACGGATCGGTCAGCAGGCGCACGCGCCACGGACGCACGCGCGTGGCGGCCGCGGCGACCCGGTCGCTTCCGACCGTGCGCCCGTCGACGATGAAGACGGCGTCGTCGACCACCTCTTCGAGCTCCGACAGCACGTGGCTCGAGATCAGGATCGTGCGTCCCTCGGCCGCGAGCCGCCTCAGCAGCTCGCGCAGGGCGATGCGCGCCTGGGGGTCGAGACCCGACGCCGGCTCGTCGAGCAGGAGCACGCGCGGATCGTGCACGAGGGCGCGGGCCAGGGCGAGGCGCTGCTTCTGCCCCCGCGAGAGCACCCGCGCGGCGGAGTGAGCGACTCCGGAGAGATCGACGAGGGCGAGCAGCTCGTCCGCGCGAGCACGGGCGTCGTCGCGCGACAGGTCGTACAGCTGCGCGGTGGCCACCAGCACCTCTCGGGCGGTGAGACTCGGCCAGGCGCCGAGCGAATCCGGCATCCAGCCCAGGATGCGGCGCGCACCCGCGGGATCGCCCAACGGGTCGATGCCGCCGATGCGCAGCGTTCCGTCGTCGGGTCGCAGAAGCGAGGCGAGCATGAGCATGAGCGTCGTCTTGCCGGAGCCGTTCGGCCCGACCAGTCCCGTCACCCGACCCGGCGCCGCCGAGAACGTGACGTGCTGCACCGCCTGCACCGCACCGAACGACCGTTTGACGCCCGCGACATCGATTCCGGCTCCCATGCGCCCACCCTAGGGGGAGGGTCCGACACGCCGACCCGCGGGCCCCCTCGACCGCACGGCGACTCCCCCACGTCGACGGGCGGCACCGCCGATTCCCGCGTCTCACCGCCCGCGCGTGTCGCCCCACTCACCACGGGACGGCCGCGCGCTGCACCCGTCGCACGCGACGGAGAGCTCAGGATGCCGCGAGCGCGCGCCCCAGCGCATCGCCCGAGGTCCACGCGGTGCGCACCGCCGCGCTCTCCCCCCAGGCGTCACCGCAAGCCGAAAGGCCCGGAGAGCGGAAGAACGGCCGCCCGGTCGTCTCGGCCGGGCGAGCGAAGGTCCACCGGTGCGCGCGGGTCGCGACCGGGTCGTCGTCGATGCGCAGCAGGCGCCGGGTCGCGGCGAGGACGGGCGCGATCGCCGCGTCCGGATCGTCGAGGTGGCGTCCGGCCCGCTCCGCCGTCGTGTGCACCACGAGCACGGGGGCGCCGTCGCCTCTCCTGTCGCCGTCGTCCGCGATGAACGACACGTCAGGATCGTCGGCGGCGAAGGCGCCGTGCAGGTCGGCATCCCATCTCCGCTCGTCCCACCGCAGCACCACGGCGATGACGGGCTCCCACTCCTGCGCCCCGCCGGGGGCCTCCCCCGCGAGTCGCGCGGCCTGCGGAGCGGGCATGGCCAGCACCACCTCGCCGGCGTCGTCGCCGTCGACACGGAAGGGCTCGACGCTCTCGACGACGCGCTCGTTCTCCACGTCCAGCCCGTCGGCCAGATCGAGCGCCAGGGAGCGCAGTCCGAGGGGCGCCGCCCACCGCATCGGCCCGGGCTTGGGGGTCTGCGACCCGTCCGGCTGGATCACCTGGAACGTGTCGGTCCAGGGCCGCGCGAGCTGTCGCTCCTCCCATCCGGCGACGACGTGGGCGAAGCCCTCGGCCTCGCCGACGACGAAGTACGACGCGCCGAGGTCGACCGCGCGCCCGTCGATCGTGCGGCTCGACAGCCGTCCCCCCACGCGACGGCCGCGGTCGAGCACGCGCACCGACCGTCCGGCATCCTGAACGGCCCGCGCGCACGCGAGACCCGAGATGCCGCCACCGACCACCGTCACGTCCACCGTCATACCGTCATCCTCGCCCGGGCGCCCCCGGGAGCCGGCGGGGTTGCGCGGACCCTGCCCTCCGCCCCCCGGGCGCAGCACCCGCGCGAGCAGAACTCCTGAGAATCCGCACCGTGCGCGGGCCCGCTCCGCTCGATGACGCGGCAGCGCCCCACAGTCGCGCGCGAAAGTCAGGAGTTCCGCGCGGCGCCGCCGAAGAACTCCACGCCCAGATCCGGGTGATCCACGAACACGCCGTCCAGCCGGGCGTCGCGCAGCACTCCCCACTCGCGGCGGTAGTCGCCGAGCGCCGCTCTGCCGCCGCCCCGACGGTAGGCCGGAAGCAGGAAGGCGTTCTCGGGACGACACGTCCAGGTGAACACCCGCAGTCCGCGCCCCTGCGCCGCCCCGACGAACCCGGCCGGCCCTTTCGCCCGCCCCCACCGGTCGGGGGCGAGCACGAGGCGCTTGTCGGGACTGATCCCCTCGACCTCGTCGGCGAGCGCGTCCAAGCCGGCCGCCGTAAGCATCGACGCGTACGTCCGCGCCTCGGACCCGTCGCGCTCGCGCAGATCCCACGGCGCTCCGTCGGCCTCGATCAACTGCACCAGGGGAACGCGGATGCCGCGCTCTCGCAGCCGCGCGAGCACGAGGGGCTCGAAGGATTCGATGACGAGGGCGTCCACGGCCTCCGCCCATCCGCTCTCGCGCAGTTCGGCGGCGACGAGCTCGGCCATGTCGAAGCCCCGACGCGCGAAGGCGGCGGCGTGCTTGATCTCGAGCACGACGCCGATCCCGGCCTCCCGCGCGAGGTCGAGCACGTCGCGCAGGCGCAGCAACGGTTCAATGTCGTCGTGCGCGGCACTGCCGGGGCGGATCGCGGGGATACGTTCGCGACAGCGCAGGGTCTGCAGCTCCGCCCAGGTGAAGTCCTCGGTGAACCAACCGGTCAGCTCCTCGCCGTCGATGACCCTCGACGTGCGCCGATCGGCGAAGGCGGGGCGCGTCGAGACGTCGGTGGTGCCGGAGATCTCGTTCTCGTGTCGCACCACGAGCACGCCGTCCTTCGAGGGCACGACGTCGGGCTCGACGGCATCCACCCCCGCGGCGATCGCCCGCTGATAGGAGGAGCGGGAGTGCTCGGGGAGGTATCCGGGAGCTCCGCGATGACCGATGACGACAGGCACCCCGTCACGGTAGCGACGGCGGGTGAACACGAGGTCCGCTCAAAGCAGAATCCCAGTCAGCACAAGGAATCTGGCGGCCCTCTCGGCTAGTGTTGTCTGACAGCACGGTGCTGTGATCACCATCTTTGGAGTGTGAGTTCCCGTGGCCCTCAACAACCCGGCATTCAACAACCCGGCGTTCCAGGACCCTCGAGCCGGTGGCGCTCAGACGCGCTACAGCCCGCCCCCGGCCGTCGACCCCGCCGCCGCCGCGACGATCGAAGGCGCCTATGCCGCCCCGTCGGCCAGCGCCGTCGACACCGGCCGCATGACGGTGGAAGACACCGTCATGAAGACCCTGGCGCTCTTCGGCATCCTCGTCGTGACCGCCGTCGTCGGCTGGATCTGGTCGATGGCCGGCGTCAGCGCCGCCAACCCGAACCCGAGCGCTGCCCCGATGATCGTCGGTGGCCTCGTCGGCTTCGTGCTGGCCATGGTCGCGACGTTCAAGAAGAAGCCCTCCGTCCCCGTCTTCGTCGCCTACGCGGCGTTCGAGGGTCTGTTCGTCGGCGGAATCTCGGCGTTCTTCGAGTTCATCTTCCCGGGCATCGTCCTGCAGGCGACGCTCGGCACCCTGTCGGTCGTCGGCGTGACCCTCGCCCTGTTCGCGAGCGGCAAGATCCGTGCCTCGGCCCGCGCCACCAAGATCTTCCTGATCGCGATGGTCGGCTACCTCGTGTTCAGCCTGGTCAACCTCGGCCTCATGCTGTTCAACGTCCCGATCGCCGGCGGCGCGTTCGGTCTGCGCAGCGGCATCGAGATCTTCGGCATCCCGCTCGGCGTCATCATCGGCGTGTTCGTGGTCATCATGGCCGCCTATTCGCTGGTGCTCGACTTCGACCAGATCCAGCGCGGCGTGCGCAACGGCGCCGCCCGCGTCTACGGCTGGGTCGGCGCCTTCGGCATCATGGTCACCGTCGTGTGGCTGTACGTCGAGATCCTGCGCCTCATCGCCATCGTGCGCGGCAACAACTGACGCACGCGCGTCGTACGAAGGGCCGTCCCGCTCGGGGCGGCCCTTCGTCGTTCTCCGCCCCGGGCCGCCCTGCCCCGCACCGTCCCGCGTCCCCACCCCGCACCCCGTGCCGGACCGTCGGCCCTCCGCCGCACCCCGCCCCGCACCCGCGACCCCGCCCGCAAGGGGCCCCCGCCCCGGATGCCGCGGCGCTAGCCTCCCGGCATGAGCCCCGCGAAGACTCCCCCCGAGATCCTCGACGTCGACGGCCACGAGGTGCGCGTCACCAGTCCCGACCGCGTCGTCTTCCCCGAGCCGGGCCTGACCAAGCTCGATCTCGTGCGCTACTACCTTGCCGTCGCCGACGGGGCGCTGCGCGGAGCGGGCGGTCGCCCCATGGTCCTCAAGCGCTTCTCGAAGGGCCTCGATCAGGAGCCGTTCTTCCAGAAGCGCGTGCCCGAGAACCACCCCGCCTTCATCGACACCGCGACGCTGCGCTACGCCTCCGGCACGTCGGCCGAAGAGACGGTGATCCGGGATGCCGCGGGCCTGGCGTGGGTCGTCAACCTCGGCTGCCTCGACCTCAACCCGCACCCCGTGCGCGCGGAAGACCTCGACCATCCCGATGAGCTGCGCGTCGACCTCGACCCGATGCCGGGGGTCGACTGGGCGCAGATCGTCGACGTCGCGTTCATCGCCCGCGAGGTGCTCGACGACCATGGCCTCGTCGGGTGGCCGAAGACGTCGGGCTCGCGCGGCCTGCACATCCTCGTGCGTATCCGCCCCGAGTGGGAGTACGCCGACGTGCGCCTCGCCGCCGAGACGCTCGCCCGCGAGGTCGAGAACCGCGCCCCGGGCCTCGCAACGGCCCGCTGGTGGAAGGAAGAGCGCGGCGAGAGCGTGTTCGTCGACTTCAACCAGAACGCCAAGGACCGCACGGTCGCCTCGGCCTACTCGATCCGCGCGCTGCCCGACGCCCGCGTCTCGACCCCGCTCACGTGGGACGAGCTGCGCTCGCGCCGACCCGCGGAGTTCACCGTGCTCACGGTGCCCGAGAGGTTCGCCTCGATCGGCGACCCGCACGCCGGGATCGACGACGCCGCGGGATCCCTCGACGCCCTCCTCGCCCTGGCGGCGGAGCTCGGACCGGCCGAGAAGCCGCCGCGGGGTTCCGACGGCTCGGGCCGCCGCGCCTCGACGATGCCCCTCATCGAGGTCGCCCGCACGAAGACGAAGCCCGAGGCCCTCGACGCCCTCGAGACGTGGAAGGCGCGGCATCCCGAGGCCGCGGCCGCCCTGCATCCGGCCGACGTCCTGGTCGACGGCATGCGCGGGTCGAGTTCGCTCTGGTACCGCGTGCGCGTGAACCTCCAGCACGTCCCGGATGCCGCGCGCCCCGGGCAGGAGGAGTTGATCGCCGACTACGACCCGTGGGCGGGGCGCTCCGACTCCTGAGCGGTCCGCAGGGATCCCACCAGGTGCGCGATCCCGTAGCGGTAGGCCTCGTCGAGATCGCCGCCGAGACGGAAGGCCCCGGCGAGCTCCATCGTGACGAAGCCCGTCGCCCAGGCCGTGAGCAGGCGAGCCGCGTCGAGAGCGTGGGCCGGGCCCACGACGGCCTCGGTCACGCGCAGCACCGGCGCGCTCGTGGCGGCGAGCCGGTCAGCATCCACCAGGCTCGTGAACAGCAGGCGGAACGCCTCGGGCCGTTCGCGCCCGAAGCGTCGGAACGCGAGGAGCGCGTCGTCGAGACGCCCGGATGCCGCCTCGAGCCGGCGCGTGAGGTCGTCGGCGGCCTGCTCCCCCACCAGGTGCAGCAGGGCGTCGCGGTCGCGGACGCGCTTGTACAGCGAGGGTGCCTTGACGCCGACCGCGTTCGCGACGGCCTGCATCGTCACGGCGGCGGGCCCGCCGTCCTCGAGCAGGCGGACGGCGGCGCCGATGATCTGCTCGGTCGACGTTCTCTCCGGTGTCGGCATGATCCCTCCCCATGGCTACGTGGATAAGCTATCATGGCTAATGTTCGTAGCCATCAGTCAGGAGAACCCCATGCAACTCGGCCCCGCGGTCCACCGCATCGGCAACGACATCGTCGCCGCGTACCTCATCGTCCAGCCGGAGGGCATCACCCTCGTCGACGCCGGGCTCCCCGGCATGTACGCCGATCTCCGCCGCGAACTGGATGCCATCGGCCGCTCGCTCGACGACATCCGCGGGGTGGTCCTCACCCACGGCGACAGCGACCACGTCGGCTTCGCGGAGCGCCTGCGCCGCGAGAGAGGCGTCCCCGTCTTCGTGCACGCGGCCGACGCGGACCGCGCCCGCGGCGGCGACAAGCCCAAGACGCCGATGGGACCGATGCGCCTCGGTCCCCTGCTCGGCTTCGCGGCCTTCGGCATCCGCAAGGGCATGCGGCCGCAGTGGCTGACCGAGGTCGTCGCGCTCGACGGCGACTCGACGCTCGACCTGCCCGGCGCACCCCGGGTGATCTCCATGCCCGGGCACTCCCCGGGCAGCATCGCCGTCTTCTCGCCCGCGGTGCGAGCCGTGTTCGTCGGCGACGCGCTGACGACCCGGCACGTGCTCACCGGCCGCACGGGCCCCGGACCGGCGCCCTTCACCGACGACCCGTCCGCGGCGATCGCCTCGCTGGCGCACATCGCCGATCTGGATGCCGACTGGGTACTCCCCGGCCACGGACCGGCGTTCCACGGGTCCCCCGCGACCGCCGTCCGCGCCGTGCGGGAGGCCGCGCGCGCCTGATCTCAGCGGCGGCGCGGCCTGCTCAACGCCTCGCCGCACGCGGCGGCCAGGGTCTGCATCGCGCGCGCGGGACTGAGGGTCGCCGCGGCGCTCACCGCCTCAGCCGAGAGTCGGCGTCGCGTCGCGGCATCCGTCAGAACACGCGCGAGGGCGGCGACCAGCGCGTCCTCGTCGCCGTCGGGAACCAGGATGCCGCCCCCCGCGGCCAGCATGTCGCGCGGGCCGTAGCGGATGTCGTAGGCGACCACGGGGGTTCCGTGCGCGAGCGCTTCGGCGAGAGCGAGCCCCTGCCCCTCGAAGGCCGAGGTCGTGAGGTACACCGCGGCGCGATCGAGCACGGCGCCGGCGTCGTTCGTGAGTCCCGGGAGGGTCACGGCCTCTGCCAGCCCGAGCTGGGCGACGAGGGCCTCGAGCTCATCCCGCTGGGCGCCGGCTCCCCAGAGCTCCAGGCGGGCCGCGGGCACCTCGGCGACGACGCGGGCGAACGCCCGCACGGCCGCGGGAAGACGCTTGCCGGGGGCCAGCCGCCCGAGCACCACGACGCGACCGGCGTCGCGGTCGTCGGTGGGGACGACCGCCGCGGGAGCGCGGACGGCGTGCGGGGCGACGACGTCGTTCGCCGCGTCGCCGAAGCGCTCGCGTACGTCGTCGCGCTGCTGCGCCGTCGGCCACAGCACCGCGTCGAAGCGCGGAGCGATCTCGAACCAGCGGGTCCAGAGCGCATTCAGCGCTGAGTCGGGACGGTACGGGGCTTCGAGGTGGATCGTGTGGACGGTGTGCAGGATCCTGACGTCGTCGTCACCCCATCCGACGATGAGCTCTCCGAGCTGCCGCGACTCGCAGATGATCACGACGGGACGCGGATTCTTCTCGCGCAGCTGCGCCGTGAGGTGCGTGAGCCACGCGCGGTAGAGCGCTCCGAACCCGTCGATCACGCTGACGGAATCGCCCGCGGCATCCCTCACCACGATGGGGGCCGTCGTCAGGTGCCAGTCGGGGTCGATCACGTTCGGAAGCGAGATCGCACCCCCGGCGACGTCACGGTACTCGAGGGCCGGGTCGGCCCGCCCCTCGTGCGCCGATGCGCGCAACCAGTCCGCGGCTCCCCCGTCGGGGGCGAGGGCCTCGTCGAAAAGGTTGCGGAAGACCCCGGATGCCGCGGCCGCCCCCCGCTCGACGAAGGTCCGCCGGTGCGCGGCATGGGCGTCGGCGTCGCCCGGGTCGACGGTCAGCAGGAGGGGCGCCGCTCCGGCATCCGTCATCTGGCGTGCCCGCGCGAGAGTGGAGATCGTGTACCCGCCGTCGAGGTCGGGGATGAGCCTGCTCGAGAGGATGAGGTACCAGGCGTCGGGGAAGTCGGCGTCGCTCACGCCCCCATCCTCTCCCACCGGCGACCCTCGCCTCGCTGCCCCGCGCGCGCGGCCGTCTCCCGGCCTCGGGCGCGATGCCGTGCCTTCAGCGGCCCGACCACGCAACCCATACCTCTCGGCCGGGTCGGCGGAGCGCGCACGCCGCCGCGAGCGCGAGGCGAAGTGACGGGCCCTCCTGAGTCGATCGGGGTAGGGGCCCGCTCTCGACCCGCGCGCCGCAGGCGCGCCATACCCCCACCGGCTGAGGACAGAGCAGCGACGCCGCCGTCCGGCGGAGGGGTGTCGTCTTCGAGTCGATCGGGGTAGGGGCCCCGCTCTCGACCCATACCTCCCGGCCGGGTCGGCGGAGCGCGCACGCCGCCGCGAGCGCGAGGCGAAGTGACACGCCCTCCTGCGTCGATCGGGGTAGGGGCCCCGCTCTCGACTCAGGAGGGCGTGTCACGTAGCCGGGAGTCAGCAGCGACGTTCGTCGCGACCGACGGCCCGGCTCACTCCCATTCGATCGTCCCCGGCGGCTTCGACGTCACGTCGAGCACCACGCGGTTCACGTCGCGCACCTCGTTGGTGATGCGGTTCGAGATCTTCGACAGCACGTCGTAGGGCAGGCGCGTCCAGTCCGCCGTCATGGCGTCTTCCGACGACACCGGCCGCAGCACGATGGGGTGGCCGTAGGTGCGGCCGTCGCCCTGCACTCCGACCGAGCGCACGTCGGCGAGCAGCACGACGGGGCACTGCCAGATCTCGTCGTCGAGGCCCGCCTTGGTCAGCTCGGCGCGAGCGATGGCGTCGGCCTCACGCAGGATCTCGAGACGGTCAGCGGTGACCTCGCCCACGATGCGGATGCCAAGACCGGGCCCCGGAAAGGGCTGGCGGCCGACGATGGCTTCGGGCAGCCCGAGCTCGCGGCCGATCGCGCGGACCTCGTCCTTGAAGAGGGTCCGCAGCGGCTCGACGAGCTCGAACTGGAGGTCTTCCGGCAGACCGCCGACGTTGTGGTGGCTCTTGATGTTGGCCGTGCCGGCACCACCGCCCGACTCGACGACGTCGGGGTAGAGCGTGCCCTGCACGAGGAAGCGCACCTGCTCGCCCTCGGCGGCGGCCTCGGCGACGAGATCGGCCTGCACCTTCTCGAACGCGCGGATGAACTCGCGGCCGATGATCTTGCGCTTCTGCTCGGGGTCGCTGACACCGGCGAGGGCGTTGAGGAACGTCTCGCGCGCGTCGACGGTGATGAGCTTCACGCCGGTCGAGGCGACGTAGTCGTTCTCGACCTGCTCGCGCTCGCCCTTGCGGAGGAGGCCGTGGTCGACGAAGACGGCGATCAGCTGGTCGCCGACGGCCTCGTGCACGAGCGCGGTCGACACGGCGGAGTCGACGCCGCCCGACAGGGCCGAGATGACGCGACCGGTGCCGACCTGCTCGCGGATGCGGGCGACCTGCTCGGCGATCACGTTGCCGCTGTTCCAGTCGGCGGGCAGTCCCGCCGCCTTGTGGAGGAAGTTCTCGAGCACGTTCTGGCCGTGGTCGGAGTGCTTGACCTCGGGATGCCACTGCACGCCGTACATGCGACGGGTGTCGTTCGCGAAGGCGGCGACGGGGGTGTGCGCGGTGCGGGCGAGCACCTCGAAGCCCTCGGGAGCACGGGAGACCTGGTCGCCGTGGCTCATCCACACGTTCTGCTCGGCGGGCTGCCCCTGCAGGAGGGTGCCCTCGCTCACGACGGTGGCATCGGTGGCGCCGTATTCGCGGAGGCCGGTGTTCGCGACCTCGCCGCCCAGGGCCTTGGCCATCACCTGGAAGCCGTAGCAGATGCCGAGCGTGGGGACGTCGAGGTCGAAGACGCCGTCGTCGAGGCGCGGAGCCCCCTCTTCGTACACCGAGGAGGGGCCGCCCGACAGGATGATGCCGACGGGGTTCTTGGCCGCGATCTCTTCCGCCGAGGCGGTGTGTGGCACGATCTCGCTGTACACGCCCGCCTCACGGACGCGGCGGGCGATCAGCTGCGCGTACTGGGCGCCGAAGTCGACGACGAGGACGGGACGCTGGGACGTTTCGGTCTGTTCGGTCACCGGGTGCCCTCCGGGGCGGAGACGGGAGCCGAGGCCTGGGCGGCCTCGCGCTCGGCGAGGTAGGCGCGCACGCCGCGGGCGGTGCGCACCTCGAGGATGAAGGAGAGGAACGGCACCACGCCGCCGAGGGCGAGGAAGACGAACCGACGGAACGGCCACCGCATGAGGCTCCACACGCGGAAGCACGAGATGAGGTAGACGACGTAGAACCAGCCGTGCGCGACGAGGATCGCGAGCGACACGTTCACGCCGTCGCCCGTCGACAGGATCGAGCAGCCGTTGCCGCCGGGGACGAACAACGAGAACCACTGGCAGTCGGGGCCGGGAACGGCATCCGCGAACCACAGGAAGCCGCCGGACCCGCCGAGGAACAGCTCCACGTGAATGGGCGTGTACTTCAGGATCATCTCGGCGACCAGCAGGAGCAGGCCGACACCCGTGATGATGGAGCAGATCTGGTAGAACTTCAGGGCTCCGCGGATCGCCGGGAACGAGGCGAGCTTCGGGGCGCGGGGCATGGATGCCAGTCTAGTCGCGGGATTCCGCGGCATCCGCCGCGAGAGGCCGGGTCTGCTCGCCCTCGAGCTGTTCGTCTTCGAGGTCTTCGACCTCTTTCTCCCACGCGTCGCGCGCGAGGCGGTACCAGAGGTACAGCGCGAAGCCGGCGAAGATCGCCCACTCGGCCGCGTAGAAGATGTTGAGCCAGTTCACGCGCGAACGCTCGTCGGGTGCGGGAGAGGCGATCGCGTCGAGCGGGCCGATGGCGGTCTGCGAGGCGATGTATTGCCGGTACACGCTGAGGTCGCCGGTGTCGTGCCATCGCCCGAGCAGCATGGCCGGCGACATCTTGACCAGCGTCTGCGGGTCCGCCCCGGCGGGCGGGACGGAGGGACCCTCGTCGGAGATCAGGCGACCCGTCACCTCGACGACGGCGGTGGGATCGGCCTCGGCATCCGCCTGCAATCGTGCGGCGGCCGCGTCGGCCTGACCGAGATCGCTGGTCCAGCCGGTCGCCACGGCGATCGACGTCGGTTCCGTCGTGCCCGCGACCCGCAGCTGCCCCGTGACCCAGTACCCCTCGACGTCGTCGTTGAACCGCGACGACACGACGATGAAGTCGGATGCCACCCAGGTTCCGCTCACCTCGACCCGTTGTCCGACGAGCGGCTCGGGCAGATAGTCGCCGGGCAGGACGACGTCGACGAGCGGACGCACGACCTCGGTCTGCCCGGGCTCGGGAGGCGAGGTGTCGACGGCGCGGCCGAGCTGCCACTGTCCGAGCCACGCGAGCACCCCGGCGATGACGAGGGAGAACGCCAGGAGCGCGATCCACCGCGGTCGCAGCATGACCTCCCGCAGGGTGGGCGGGAAGATCTGCGGCGGCGCGGAATCGGTCGCGGGGGTCGACGTCATGCGGTCTCCGGCGTCAGTGACCGTAGGGGGCCACGACGACCTCGACGCGCTGGAACTCCTTCAGGTCGGAGTATCCGGTGGTCGCCATGGACTTCTTCAGCGCACCGATGAGGTTCGCGGTGCCGTCGGCGACGGGCGCGGGGCCGTAGAGGATCTGCTCGAGCGGACCGACCCGATCGACCGCGACACGACGTCCGCGCGGCAGCTTCGCGTGGTGCGCCTCGGGACCCCAGTGGAACCCGCGTCCGGGCGCATCGGTGGCCCGGGCGAGCGCGACGCCGAGCATGACGGCATCCGCGCCCATGGCGAGGGCCTTCACGATGTCGCCGGAGGTACCCACGCCGCCGTCGGCGATCACGTGCACGTAGCGCCCGCCCGACTCGTCGAGGTAGTCGCGGCGCGCGCCGGCGACGTCGGCGACGGCGGTCGCCATCGGGGCGTGCAGTCCGAGGGTGGCGCGGGTGGTGGACGCCGCTCCCCCGCCGAAGCCGACGAGCACGCCGGCTGCGCCCGTGCGCATGAGGTGCAGGGCGGCGGTGTAGGTGGCGGCCCCGCCCACGATGACGGGGACGTCGAGGTCGTAGATGAACTTCTTGAGGTTCAGCGGCTCGGCGACGCTCGACACGTGCTCGGCCGAAACCGTGGTGCCGCGGATGACGAAGAGGTCGACGCCGGCCGCGACGACCGTCTCGTAGAGGTCGTGCGTGCGCTGCGGCGTGAGGGCACCGGCGACGGTGACGCCGGCGGCGCGCACCTCGGCGAGGCGATCGCGCACGAGCTCGGGCTTGATCGGCTCGGAGTACAGCTCCTGCATGCGCCGCGTCGCGTCGGCCTCGGGGAGCGTCGCGATCTCGGCGAGCAGCGGCTCGGGGTCGTCGTACCGCGTCCACAGACCCTCGAGGTCGAGGACACCGAGACCGCCCAGGCGCCCGAGTTCGATCGCCGTGCGCGGGCTGACCACGGAGTCCATGGGCGCACCCAGAACCGGGATCTCGAAGGGGAAGGCGTCGATCGTCCATGCGGTCGAGACGTCTTCGGGGTTGCGCGTGCGCCGCGACGGCACGACGGCGATGTCGTCGAAGGTGTAGGCGCGGCGGGCGCGCTTGGCGCGGCCGAGGTCGATCTCCATGGTCACCCGACCAGCCTACCCGCGCCCTCCGACATCCCCGTCGGATCCTCCACCGTCGCGAGAAGCCGCCTCAGGCGTCGACGTGGTCGTCGACGTGGGGGTCGACGGGGAATCGTCGGCGCGGGAACGAGGGGAAAGACGAAGGGCCGGGCAGTCGCCTGCCCGGCCCTTCTCGACACGCTGCGCTTCTGCGCGACGCCTTACTTCTTGTAGTTCGGCGCCTCGACGACGATCTGCACGTCGTGCGGGTGCGACTCCTTCAGCCCCGCGGAGGTGATGCGGACGAACTTGCCCTTGGACTTCAGCTCCTCCACGGTGCGCGCACCGACGTAGAACATCGACTGCCGCAGGCCGCCGATCAGCTGGTAGGCCACGGCCGAGACGGGCCCGCGGTAGGGGACCTGACCTTCGATGCCCTCGGGGATCAGCTTGTCGTCGCTGGGGACGTCGGCCTGGAAGTAGCGGTCCTTCGAGTACGAGGTCTTCTTGCCACGGGTCTGCAGCGCGCCGAGGGAGCCCATGCCGCGGTACTGCTTGAACTGCTTGCCGCCCTGGAAGACGATCTCGCCCGGCGACTCGTCGGTGCCGGCGAGCAGCGAACCGAGCATGACGGTGTCGGCTCCGGCGACGAGAGCCTTCGCGATGTCGCCCGAGTACTGCAGTCCGCCGTCGGCGATCACGGGGACGCCCGCGGGGATCGCGGCCTTCGCGGCCTCGTAGATGGCGGTGACCTGGGGCACGCCGACGCCCGCCACGACGCGCGTGGTGCAGATGGATCCCGGCCCGACGCCGACCTTCACGGCATCCACTCCCGCGTCGATGAGCGCCTGAGCGCCCTCGCGCGTGGCGACGTTGCCGCCGATGACGTCGATGTGGGCGAACGAGGGGTCGGCCTTCAGACGCGTGACGATGTCGATCACGCCGGCCGACTGCCCGTTGGCGGTGTCGACGACGAGGACGTCGACGCCCGCGTCGCGAAGGGCCTCGGCGCGCTGCCACGCGTCGCCGAAGAAGCCGATGGCCGCGCCCACGCGGAGGCGACCGTGGTCGTCCTTCGTGGCGAGGGGGTACTTCTCGCTCTTGTCGAAGTCCTTGATCGTGATGAGGCCGGCGAGCTTGCCGTTCTCGTCGACGAGGGGCAGCTTCTCGACGCGGTGCTTCGCGAAGGTCGCGATGACGTCGTTGGCGTGGATGCCGACGGGGCCGGTGATGAGACCGTCCTTGGTCATGACGTCCTTGACCTTGGTGGTCTGACGCTCGAAGCCCGAGACGAATCGCATGTCGCGGTTGGTGATGATGCCGACGAGGACGCCGTCGGGGTCGACGACGGGCAGACCCGAGATGCGGTACTGCGCGCACATCGCGTCGACCTCGGCCACGGTGGCATCCGGGTTCGTGGTGATGGGGTTGGAGACCATCCCCGACTCGCTGCGCTTGACCTGGTCGACGATGCCGGCCTGATCTTCGATCGAGAGGTTGCGGTGCACGATGCCGATTCCACCCTGGCGCGCGATCGCGATCGCCATGCGCGCCTCGGTGACGGTGTCCATCGCCGACGACAGGAGGGGCGTCGCGACGGTGATGCGGCGGGTGAGGCGCGACGACGTGTCCGCTTCGCTCGGGATGACGTCGGTGTGCCCCGGAAGGAGGAGGACATCGTCGTAGGTCAGTCCGATGAAACCGAAGGGGTCGTGCTGCTCCATGGATCCTCCTGCGCGCGCGGCGCCTGCTCGAAAATAAGGACGACGTCGGCCGGAACCCCCGTGGGCGCTCCGCCTCAAAGTGTAAGCGTCGGAGGGGACCGTTTTCTTCCCCGCCCGCGCGGGATAGCGCACCCGCGAGGCCTCCGCTATCCCCATTCCGCATGCCCTCGGACGTCGTGATCAAGCGTTATGCGGTCAACGTGTCACCGACGGGTATCGTTCTGACATCGACTGCCGCGCTGGAAACACCGCGGCAATAATCCCGGACTACGGTGTCCGGGCGGCGACGGGCCACGTCGTCGAACGACCAGGAGGTTTCGTGACCACTCGGCAAGCATCCCCACGGATGCCTCGCCGTCGACGTTCGATCCTGACGCTGTTGTCAGGCATCTTCGCTGCCGCCCTGGTGCTCGGGTTCGCCCCGGCATCGTCGGCAGCCGTCAACGATGAGGATCTTCCCTACTCGATCAACGTCAACGTGCGTTCGGAGGGCGAACCCGTCGCCCAGGCGAAGGTGACGGCGACCGACGGTTCCTTCACCGGGGAGGCGACGACCGACGACCGCGGTCGCGCCACCATCAAGGTCCCCACCAAGGAAGGCACCTGGACGCTCGACCTCGACGAGAGCTCGCTCCCGTCCGGACTCTCGATCCCCGACGGCCAATCCTTCGAGCGCACCGTCGAGTTCGGCAGCTCGAGCACCGTGTCCAGCAACTTCACCCTCGGCGCGGCGGAGCGGCAGACGACGAGCTTCGTCGATCAGCTGCTCTCCCGCACGGTGAACGGCCTGAACTTCGGTCTCATGCTCGCCCTCGCGGCGATCGGCCTCTCGCTCGTGTTCGGCACGACGGGACTGTCGAACTTCGCGCACGGTGAGATGGTGACGTTCGGCGCCATCGCCGCCCTCTTCCTCAGCGCCGGCACCGGCTGGTCGATCTGGATCGCCATCCCGCTGGCGATCATCCTCTCGGGCCTGTTCGGACTCGCGATGGATGCCGGCATCTGGCGCCCCCTGCGGCGACGGGGCCTCGGCATCGTGCAGTTGATGATCGTCTCGATCGGTCTCTCGCTCGCGCTGCGCTACATCTTCCAGATCTTCATCGGCGGTGGCACGCAGCAGCTGCCCGGCGCGTCGAGCGAGATCATCCCCGGACTCGGGCCGGTGCGCATCAGCGTCACCGACGTCACGAGCATGGCGATCTCGATCGTCGTGATCGGCGCCTTCGCGTGGTGGCTCACCCGCACGCGCCTCGGCCGCGCGACGCGCGCCGTGTCGGACAACCCGTCGCTCGCCGCGGCATCCGGGATCGACGTCGACAACGTCGTGCGCATCGTGTGGGTGCTGGCATCCGCCCTCGCCGGCCTCGCCGGCGTGCTGTGGGCCTACTTCCGCCCCGGCATCCGGTGGGACATGGGCTCCGGCATCCTGCTGCTCATGTTCGCCGCCGTGGTGCTCGGCGGCCTCGGGACGGCGTTCGGAGCCCTCATCGGCTCGATCGTCGTCGGCCTCCTCGTCGAGGTGTCCACGTTGTGGATCCCCTCCGACATGAAGTATGTGGGCGCCCTCGTCGTGCTCATCGTCATCCTCCTCTTCCGGCCGCAGGGCATCCTCGGCCGCCGAGAGCGAATCGGGTAGGTACACAGATCATGGACTTCCTGCAGATCCTCTCGAACACGGCGTCGCAGATCCTCGCGCCGGCCACGTTCGGATACGCCCTCGCCGCCATCGGCCTGTCGATGCACTTCGGCTTCGCCGGCCTCCTCAACATGGGTGTCGCCGGCTTCATGGCCATCGGCGCCTACGGCTTCGCGATCTCGATCCTCACCTTCGGCCTCGCGTGGCCGCTGGCGGCGCTGATCGGCTTCGCGGCGGCCATCGTGTTCGCCCTCATCATGGGCATCCCGACGCTGCGTCTGCGCGGCGACTACCTCGCGATCGTCACGATCGCGGCGGCCGAGATCCTGCGCCTGGTCTTCCTCACGTCGACCTTCCGCAGCGTCACCGGCTCGGCCGACGGCCTGTTCAACTTCCAGTCGGGCTGGCGCGGCGAGAACAACCCGCTCCCCGCGGGCGACTACGGCTTCGGCCCGTGGACGTACAACGCCAACCGCTGGTACGTGATCATCCTCGGCCTCGTCGCCGTCGCCGTCGCCGTCCTGCTGGTCTGGATGCTGATGCGCAGCCCCTGGGGCCGCGTCATCCGCGGCATCCGGGAAGACGAGGATGCCGTCCGCGCTCTCGGCAAGAACGTCTTCGCGTTCAAGATGCAGGCGCTCGTCATCGGCGGTGTCATCATCGCGGCCGGCGGCATCATCACGGCCATGGACACGAACGTGAACCCGAACGTGTACGTCACGTCGCAGACGTTCTTCGTCTACACGGCCCTGCTGCTCGGCGGCGCGGCGACGATCTTCGGCCCCGTGCTCGGCGCGGTGCTGTTCTGGGTCGTCCGCGCGTTCCTGTCGAACCTGCTGCCGGCGCTGTCCTCGATCGGACTGCTGCCCTTCCTCACCGCCGACCAGTCGCAGATGCTCGTCTTCGTCATCGTCGGCGTCGCACTGATGCTGCTCGTGATCTTCCGCCCCCAGGGCATCCTGGGCAGCAAGAAGGAGATGACCTTTGTCCGATGAGTCCACGCCGGTCGTGCCCAGCGCTTCGGCGCCCCGGGCGAAGGCGACCGGACTGCACAAGGGCGAGATCGGCCCTGGCGTCGCCAAGGTCGACCCGATCATCGTCGCCGACAACGTGCGTCGCGACTTCGGCGGCAACACCGCCGTCGACGTGAAGCACCTCGAGATCCCGCGCAACGCGATCACCGCGCTGATCGGACCGAACGGCGCCGGCAAGACGACGCTGTTCAACCTGCTCACCGGGTTCGACAAGCCCAACAGCGGCCAGTGGTCGTTCGACGGCAAGAACCTCGCCGGCATCCCGGCGTTCAAGGCCGCCCGCATGGGTCAGGTGCGCACCTTCCAGCTCACCAAGGCGCTCGGGTTGCTCACGGTTCTCGAGAACATGAAGCTGGGCGCGACCAAGCAGAAGGGCGAGGGGCTGTTCTCCAGCATCCTGCCCTTCGTGTGGCGCAAGCAGGAGTCCGACAACGACGCCAAGGCGCGCGACCTGCTCAAGCGCTTCAAGCTGGATGCCAAGGAGGCCGACTTCGCCGCCTCACTGTCCGGCGGCCAGCGCAAGCTGCTCGAGATGGCGCGCGCGCTCATGAGCGATCCCACGCTCGTGATGCTCGACGAGCCGATGGCCGGCGTCAACCCGGCGCTGACGCAGTCGCTGCTCGACCACATCCTCGACCTGAAGGACCTCGGTATGACCGTGCTCTTCGTCGAGCACGACATGCACATGGTCCGCCACATCGCGGACTGGGTCGTCGTCATGGCCGAGGGCAAGATCGTCGCGGAGGGCCCGCCCGACACCGTGATGAAGGACCAGGCCGTCATCGACGCCTACCTGGGCGCGCACCAGGACGTCGACCTCGGCGTCGTCACGGGCCGCCACGAGGGGACGGTCGACTCGGCCGCCGCCGCGGAGCTGCTCGAGACCGCTCAGCAGGTCGACGCCGCGATCGACGGCGAGTCGTCGCCGTCGTCGCACGAGAAGGAGGACGGTCGATGACCGGCAACGTTGTCGAGCTCCGCGATGTGCACGCCGGGTACCTGCCCGGCGTCAACATCCTGAACGGGGCCAACCTCACCGCCGCTCCCGGCGAGCTCATCGGCATCATCGGCCCCAACGGCGCCGGCAAGTCGACCATGCTCAAGGCGATCTTCGGCCAGGTGAAGGTGCGCTCCGGTTCCGTCATCCTCGACGGGGAGGAGATCACGGGACTGCGGGCCAACAAGCTCGTGGCCAAGGGCGTCGGTTTCGTGCCGCAGACGAACAACGTCTTCCCCAGCCTCACCATCGGCGAGAACCTGCAGATGGGGCTCTACCAGCGCCCCAAGGGGTACGCGGAGCGCGTCGACTTCGTCACGAGCATCTTCCCCGACCTGGCGAAGCGTCTGAAGCAGCGCGCCGGCTCGCTGTCGGGCGGTGAACGCCAGATGGTCGCCATGGGCCGCGCGCTCATGATGGATCCGAAGGTGCTGCTGCTCGACGAGCCGTCGGCGGGTCTGTCGCCCGTGCGCCAGGACGAGGCGTTCATCCGCGTCTCGGAGATCAACAAGGCGGGCGTCACCTGCATCATGGTCGAGCAGAACGCGCGCCGCTGCCTGCAGATCTGCGATCGCGGATACGTGCTCGACCAGGGCCGTGACGCCTACACCGGCACGGGTCGCGAGCTCATGGACGACCCGGCCGTCATCGGCCTGTACCTCGGCACGCTCGGCACCTGAGCCGCGCCTCCGGCCAGCAGGAAGGCCCGGGTCCCGTTCGGGGCCCGGGCCTTCTCCGTTCGCGGGGCGGGGTCACTGGCGACAGGACCGGGTCCCCGAATCAGAAAGGGCTGTCCCGTGCGCGGGGTGGGAGGACCCGGGTCCCCGTCTCAGTGCCCGGGTGTTTCCCGCGCGACGGGGATGCCCGGGGCGGGCCGACCGGGGACGGGCCTGATTCCCTCTCTCAGGGCCCGAGCCGTTCCGGTGAGGGCCGCGCGACGCGGGACGCCCGGGCCGGCGCAGAAGACGGCGCCGAGCGGGCGGCGCGGCCGTCCGAGCGGTCGGGTGGCCCGGGACGGGCAGGAGCCGGCCGGTCAGCGGGGCAGGCGGGTCAGGGCGGACGGCGCCGCGGCCTGGCCGCGGGCGCGGCTGCAGCGAGCGACGCGGAGTCCACGGCCGATGGTGCGCGTCCGACGCACCTCTCCGACCTCCCGATCCCGCCATCGGAACGACTCGACCGGCACAACACAGAGAAAGGGCCCCGGGACCGAAGTCCCGGGGCCCTCAGGCTCAACCGATCAACCGGCGCGGAGCCAGCTGTAGTTGTTGTCGTCGCCGTACTCGAAGACACCGATCGTCGCCTCGGTGGGGTCACCCACCTCGTCGAACGTGATCGGGCCCGAGACGCCGTCGTAGTCGGCCTCTCCGCCACCGATGATGATGTCGGCGCACTCCGCGTAGGTCGTGCACTTGGTGCCGCTGCCGCTGCCGCCGGAGACCGACTGCAGGTTCGCCGCCACGTCGGGACCCGCGGCCGAGCCGGCCTTCAGCGCCGCGAGGGCGAGCAGGACGACCGAGTCGTACGACTCGGGGGCGTAGGTGAAGTCCTCGAGCGCGGGGTTGCCCTTACCGCTCCAGAACGACTCCAGCGAGCTGCGGAACGTCGCCGTCGAGTCGGGGTCGACGCTCGGGTACGTGCCCTTGGCCCCGGCGAGGGTTCCGTTGGGGAACTGGGTGCCGAAGTTCTTCAGGTTGCCGTCGACGAAGAACAGCTTGTCGGGGCTGACGCTCGCGGTGATGTCGGGGATGATCGTCGACACCTCGTCGAACGTGATCAGGGCGATCGCGTCGGGCGACTGGGCCAGGACGTCCTCGATCTGCGCCGAGAAGTTCGTGTCACCCGTGTTGTAGAGGCTCGTGGCGACGACGGACCCGCCGGCGTTCTCGAAGGCCTTCTTGGTGAAGCACGCGAGACCGGTGCCGTACGAGTCGTTCAGCACGATCATGCCGAGGGTCTCGTTGCCCTCGGACGCGATCAGGTTGCCGAGCACCTCGCCCTGGAGGACGTCGGAGGGAGCAGTCCGCCAGTAGAGCCCCTTGTCGTCGTAGCCGGTGAAGGCAGCCGAGGTGTTGGCCGGCGAGATCTGCACGGCGTTGGCCGCGATGACCTGGTCGATGAACTGCAGCGACGTGCCCGACGACGCGGCGCCGACGATGGCGGTCGCGCCGGCGCCGAGGAGGCGCGGGATCTCGGTCTCGTAGGCCTTGTTGTCGGTGTCGCCCGAGTCGCCCTGGATGAGGTTGATCTGCACGCCCTTGTTGGCGGCGTTGATCTCCGACGCGGCGTACTCGGTACCGGCGATCTCGGGCGGGCCGAGGAAGGCGAGGTTACCGGTCACGGGAAGTGCCGTGCCGATGTTGTACGTGAGGTTGGTCGCCGGGCCGGTCGAGGTCGACGAGTACTCGGGTGTGTACGAGGCGGGCTCGGCCGCGTTGCAGTCGATCGGGAAGTCGCCGCCACCGGCAGCGTCGCCGGTCTCGGACGGAGTGCTGCTGCCGGAACAACCGGCCAGGACGAGCGCGCTGACGCCGACCACGGCGAGTCCGCCGACGATCTTCGCGTAACGCGAACGGGAGAGGACACTCATATGGGTGCTCCTTGGTGAGTAGGAACCGAGGGGATGACCCCCGCGGATTGTCACAAACCTAACGGCGCCCCTGTGGCCACGTTGTTGCAATGTGTTAACGGTCGGTTACGCGACCCAATCGTTACTTTTCAGCGGCAACAGCGGGCCGCCAAACGCAGGATCCGCGCCGTCAGACCGGTTCGACGACGTCATCCACCGTTTGCCGGTGGCGGCGCGAGGCCACGATCGAGTCCACGCTGAGCATCACCAGGGCGACCCACACGAGGGCGAAGCCGACCCACCTCTCCGCCGTCATGGGCTCGTGGAGCACCCACACGCCGATGACGAATTGGATGATGGGCGCGACGAACTGCAGCAGCCCGATCACGGTGAGCGGTACGCGGCGGGCTCCCGACGCGAACAGCAGCAGCGGCACGGCGGTGACGGCGCCCGCGAGCAGGAGCAGGACGGTGTGCAGCACCCCCTGCGTGCCGAGCGTGATGCCGCTGATGTTCGCCACGAACACCAGCTGGACGGCGGCGACAGGCAGCAACCAGAGCGATTCGAGGGTGAGTCCGCTCACGGCATCCACCGCGGGTCCGATCTGCTTCTTCACGAGACCGTAGAAGCCGAACGAGAACGCCAGGGTCAGCGCGATCCACGGGAAGGCGCCGTAGCCGACGACGATCACGACGACCGCGACCACGGCCACGCCCACGGCGATCCACGGGAGGATCCGCAGCCTCTCGCGCAGCACCACGACCCCGAGCAGCACCGTCACGATCGGGTTGATGAAGTACCCCAGGCTCGTCTCGATGACGTGCCCGGTCAGCGCGCCGTAGAGGTAGGTCTGCCAGTTCACGTAGATCAGCACGCCGGCGACGGCGGTCAACAGCATGAGGCGCGGCTGCCGCACGATCGCGAGGAAGGGCCGCCAGGCGCGCAGCGCCGTCAGCAGCAGCAGGCAGAAGACGAACGCGAGGATGATGCGCCACGCCACGACCTCGAAGGGGCCGGTGGGCGCGAGCTGCAGGAAGTAGATGGGCAGGACGCCCCACAGCAGGTAGGCGCCGAGAGCGTACAGGGCACCGCGAGTGGTCCCCCCGGTCGGAGTGGAGGGAGCGGGGGTCACCGACTCAGCCTACGCGCGGGATCGACCCCGGGACGGTCGCGCGTCCCCCTCTTCCTGCCATCCGGGAGGAACGACGAAGGCCCCGGATGCCGAGCACCCGGGGCCTTCGATCGAGTCGCGCGATCAGCGGACGACGACCGCCAGGACGTCGCGAGCCGAGAGCACGAGGTACTCCTCGGCGCCGAACTTGACCTCGGTGCCGCCGTACTTGCTGTAGAGCACGCGGTCGCCGACGGCGACATCGAGGGGGACACGGTTGCCGTTGTCGTCGATGCGGCCGGGGCCGACGGCGACGACTTCGCCCTCCTGCGGCTTCTCCTTGGCGGTGTCGGGGATGACGAGACCACTCGCGGTGGTCTGCTCAGCCTCGACCTGCTTGATGACGATGCGGTCCTCGAGCGGCTTGATGGAAACCGACACGGTCTACCTCTTCTTTCTCGTTACAGAAGACTTGTCAGCACTCACGCGGGGAGAGTGCTAATGCGAGTGTAGAGAAGCGCTGGCACTCATGCAACGCGAGTGCCAGCACAATCGCCCGCCTAGGCTGAATCGGGTGGATACCAGCGAGCTGACCGCCCTGCTCAAGCCCGACGGCCTGCGCCTTCTCGACGAGCTCGGCCCGATCGTCTCCACCGACGACGCCGCTCGCGCCGTCTCGCGCCTGCGCGCCGCCGGCCACTCCCCCGACCTCGTGTCGGCCGTCGTCGGCCAGGCTCGGCTCCGCGTGCGTGCGGCGGCGAAGTTCGGCGCTTTCGCCGACCGCATGCTCTTCACGCGAGCGGGACTCGAGCAGGCCACGCGGCTGTCGATCGCCGCGCGTCACGCCGGACGCTTCCGCGCCGCGGGAATGACGAGCGTGGCCGACCTCGGCTGCGGCATCGGCGGCGACGCCCTCGGGATGGCGGGTCTCGGCATCCGGGTGCACGCCGTCGACGCCGACGAGGTCACCGCCGCCATCGCGGCCTACAACCTCGCCCCGTTCGGGGAGAGCACGATGGTGGCGCACGCGCGCGCCGAAGACGTCGACCTGGAGGGGACGGATGCCGTGTGGCTCGACCCCGCGCGCCGCACGGCGGGTCACTCCGAGACGCGGCAGGTCGCCTCGAGCGAGTGGTCGCCCTCGCTCGAGTGGGTGTTCGACCTCCTCCGGCGCACGCCGGGCGGCGTGAAACTCGGACCGGGGTTCGACCGGACGCAGATCCCCGACGACGTCGAGGCGCAGTGGATCAGTGCCGACGGATCGACGATCGAGCTGGTGCTGTGGGCGGGCGCAGTCGCCCGCGACCACGTGCGCCGTGCCGCGCTGGTGGTGCGCGGCGACGAGGCATGGGAGCTGACGGCCCCCGCCGACAGCGAGGACGCGGCCGAGAGGGAGCTCGGTGCTTTCGTTCACGAGCCCGACGGAGCGGTCATCCGCGCCCGACTGATCGGCGAGGTCGCCCGCGCCCTGGAGGCGGGGATGCTGTCGCCCGGCATCGCCTACCTCACCTCGGACGCGCCGCTGACGAGTCCTTTCGTGCAGTCGTTCCGCATCCGCGAGCAGCTTCCCGCCGACCCGAAGAAGCTCGGGCAGGCGCTGCGCGCGCGTGGGATCGGCACGCTCGAGATCAAGAAGCGCGGGGTCGACGTCGACCCCGCGACGCTGCGCAAGAAGCTCGCGTTGCGCGGCGACGACTCCGCGACCCTCCTCCTCACGCGGGTCGGGTCCGCGCGCCTCGCGCTCCTCGCCGATCGCGTCTGACGGCCCCGCACGGCGAGCGCGTGCCGAGCGGGCGTCAGCGCACGGCGAGCTGCGAGAAGCCCCAGACCAGCCACCCGACGCTGAACACGAGCGAGAGCAGCGAGAGCGCCAGGGCCCAGACGGCCACGGGGCGACTGTCGTGCGTGCGCCGCAGCGACATCGTCGCGACGATCACCCCGATCACCCCGAGGGGCAGGAGCCACCCGGTCACGAGAGAGGCCAGCAGGGCCACGACGGCCAGCGCGAGCGCCCAGGGCGCGAGCGAGGGCGGGGGCTTCGGCGCGGGCGGGACGTACGGGATCAGGTGATCGCCGAACGCCGCCATCTCGAGCTGCGCGGTGGGCAGTCGCTCGGCGTCGTTCTCATCCGGTGCCGGAGCGGCCGTCTCCCCCGCCGGGACCATCCACGGGCGCCGTGGGTCGACCGCCGGTGGAGCCTGCTCGGTGGTCTCCTTGCGCGCGCGTCGCGTCGGCGGCGTCGGATCGGTCATGGCGCCGGGGCCTCGGCATCCGGGTCTTCGGCCACCTGGATCTCGGTCACCGGAAGGGTGGAGTCGGCCCCGAACGCGAGGGTCGAGGGACGCCGACCGGATGCGATGAGCTCGGCCGCGAGCGCGGCGATCATCGCCCCGTTGTCGGTGCACAGCCGCAGCGGCGGGATGCGCACCGAGACCCTGGCGGCGGCGGCGCGCTCGAGGGCGACGTCGCGCAGTCGCTTGTTCGCGATGACGCCGCCGCCCAGCAGCAGCCGGGGGACGCCGTACCGCGCGCACGCGTCGAGGGCCTTCGTCACGAGCACGTCCACGACGGCCTCGCGGAACGAGGCCGCGACGTCGGCGACCGGTACCGGCTCGCCCGTCGCCTCGTGCTGCTCGACCCAGCGCGCCACCGCCGTCTTGAGTCCCGAGAACGAGAAGTCGTAGCGATGGGATGCCATGTCGGAGGCGCGCGAGAGTCCCCGCGGGAAGCGGATCGCCGTGGGGTCGCCGGTCGCCGCCGCTCGATCGATCTCGGGACCGCCGGGATAGGGGAGCGTGAGGAGACGGGCGACCTTGTCGAACGCCTCGCCCGCCGCGTCGTCCATCGTCTCGCCCAGCAGTTCGACGTCGCTGGTGAGGTCGCGCACGAGCAGCAGCGAGGTGTGGCCTCCGCTGACCAGCAGGGCGACCGTCGGGTACTCGAGCTCGCCCGCCTCGGCATCCAGGATGTCGGCGGCGATGTGTCCGACCAGGTGGTTCACGGCGTAGAGGGGCTTGTCGAGCGCGACGGCGAGTCCCTTGGCCGCGCCCACCCCGACCATGAGCGCGCCGGCGAGCCCCGGGCCGCTGGTCACCGCGACGGCGTCGAGGTCGGCGAGGGAGACGCCCGCCTCGGCGAGCGCGGCGTCGATCGAGGGCTGGAGGGCCTCGAGGTGTGCGCGCGCGGCGACCTCGGGGACGACACCGCCGTAGCGCGCGTGCTCGTCCATGCTCGAGGCGATCGTGTTGCTGAGCAAGGTGCGTCCCCGCACGATGCCGATCCCGGTCTCGTCGCAGCTGGTCTCGATGCCGAGCACGAGGGGCGCGTCCATCAGCACCATCCCTTTCCGGTGGGCGACGAGGTCGTGGGGTCGGCGGCGGAGGATGCCGCGGTCTCGGCGCGCCGGGCCGCCCAGCCGCGCAGGTCGAGCTGCATCACGATCGCGTCGACGTCGTCGGGCTGGTAGTAGCGCGCGCGGCGGCCGACCTCGACGAAGCCCTCCGACGCGTAGAGCGCCTGCGCCACCGGGTTGTCGGCGCGCACCTCGAGGAACACGTCGTGCACCCCGCGGTCCACGGCCTCGGTGAGCAGCGTGGCCAGCAGGGCCCGCCCGCGCCCGCGACCGCGCGCCGCCGCGGAGATCGTGATGGTCTGGATGTCGGCGTCCCGGGCGCCGCGCACCGCGCGCAGTCCCGCATATCCGACGAGGCGACCGGCCTCCTCGACCACGACGTACCAGCCGTGCGGCGAGGCGAGCTCCTCGCGCATCATCGCGTCGCTCCAGGCGTCGGTGGGGAACGAGGTGCGCTCGAGGTCCATGATGGCGTCGAGGTCGGCGCCGGTGGCGCGACGCGTCACCATCAGCTGACCCGCTTCGGGGCGTGGGCGGCGACGACGTCGGGGCTGCGCAGGTAGAGCGGCTCGCCGTCCGCGAGCGTGCGACTGGCGTCGAGGGCGCGGGCGGCGGCGAGAGCGATCATCGCGGCCGAGGCACTCGTGGCGTCGTACCGGCGCGCGCCGGCCTCGTCGAGACGCGCGTCGAGGTCGTCGCGCGGGGCGAGCGCGGCGTCGGAGAGTCGGACGGGCAGTCCGTCGTCGTCAAGGCCGTCGTACACGCTGAAGGCGAACTCGCGGCGCCGGGCATCGGTGACCACCGCGAATCGCCCCGTCTCGGTGCCGGTGAGCGCGTCCGCGAGCAGCACCCCCAGCGCGATGCCGTCGTGGCTGGGGACCGGAACCACCGGCACCCCCTTTCCGAGGGCGAACACCCGCGCGGTGGCGATCCCCACGCGCAGGCCCGTGAAGGGCCCGGGGCCCATGCCGACGGCGACGTGGGTCGGGGCGGGCGCTGCGGACGACGCGCGGCGCAGCAGATCGCCGATGACCTCGGCGTGACCCAGCGGGTTCGCGCTCTGCTCGTCGGCGAGCACCTCTCCGTCACGGGTGATGGCCGCGACGGCGGTGCCGAGCGACGTGTCGATGCCGAGGATCACCGTTCCAGCGTATCCGGCGCCCTCCGCCCGCGCGTCGCGGCATCCGGGCTCCCCTCCGCTCCGAAGAACAGACATGGATGCCACGACCCTCGGGCTGCGTCGCACGGTCGTCCCCACGGGGGTCGGCCCCCTGGTGGTGCGCGCGGGACGCGCCTCGGGGAGCCCGGTCGCCACCGTGCTGCTGCACGGCGCCGCGGGGTCGTGGGCGACGTGGGCACCGATGATCGCCGCCTCCGATGAGCTCGGCCTTCCGCTCTCCGACGTCGTCGCCGTCGATCTCCCCGGGTGGGGCGAGTCCCCGGGGCCGGTCCCCGCACCCGCAGACTTGGCGGTCGCCGTGGCTGCCGTGGCGCGTGCCCTGGGCTATCCCCGGTGGCGCCTCGTGGGCCACTCCCTCGGCGGGGTGATCGCTCTCGACGTCGCCGCGCGCTTCCCCGACGAGACCGTGGCGGTCGGCGTGGTGTCGCCCAGCGGCGCCGGGGCCCGCGCCGTGATGCGCCGCCCCCTGGCGGGCGGCATCCGGCTCCCCTGGCTCGCCGGGATGGTCGTCGCCATGCGGATTCTTCGGGGTCTCGGTCCTCTCGCGAACCCCCTCCTGCGGCTGCTCCGACGGACGGGAGCCCTGCGCCATCTTGCGCGGCCGCTGTTCCGGCATCCGGAACGGGTCGATCCCGCGGTCACCGACGCTCTCGCCGACGAGATCCGCCCCGCGGCGTTTCTCGCCGCCGCTCACCTGTCGCGCACGCATGACGACGCCGTGTGGCGCCGGATCGCGTGCCCGGTGCGCTCGGTGCGCGGGGCGCACGACGTGTTCGTCGCCGCGGCCGATGCACGGGAGTGGTCGCGCATCCTGCGCGACGTCGACCACGTGGTCCTCGCCGACAGCGGGCATTTCGCCCACGTCGAGCAGCCCGTGCAGACGCTGCGCGCGCTGCGCGAGGTGTGGGCGGCCTCCCGGGCGACCCCGACCCCCGCTTCGCGGAGACGGAGCGCTCCCCCGCGCCGCGGACGGCGGACCCCCGCGGCGTGACGCGCGGCGCGCGCCCCGCCGGCGAGGCTGCGCTCAGGGATGCCGCGAGATCGTGACGGTCCGCGGGGCGTCGGCGTCGAGCTCGACGGTGTGCACGGCGATCTCGCCGCACGCGTTGTCGACGCCTCGACCGCCGGTCTGGCGCGAGATCTCGATCTCCCACCATGCGTCGGCCAGGTACTCCGCGACCCCGCGACCCCACTCGACGATCACCGCGCTGTGGGCGACATCGATGTCGAGGTCGTCGAGCTCGACCGCGGCGCCCAACCGGTAGGCATCCACGTGCACGAGCGGAGTCCCGCCCGACAGCGAGGGATGCGTGCGCGCGATGACGAAAGTGGGACTCTGCACGGGCCCCCGGATGCCGAGGCCCTCGCCGATCCCGCGGGTGAGGGTGGTCTTGCCCGCGCCGAGCGGACCCGTCAGCACGACGACGTCACCGGGCTCGAGGGCGCGGCCGATCAGCCGGCCCAGGTCCTCCATGTCGGACGGGGACTCGACGACGCGTTCACCGAGCACCTCCTCGGGGACGCTCATGCGTGCACCTCTCGTCGGGGGACGCGCGCTCCCACGCGCGTGACGATCTCGTAGTCGATCGTGTCGGCGGCATCCGCCCAGTCGCGGGCCGACGGCACGCCCAGCGTCGGATCGCCGAAGAGCACGACCTCGTCGCCGATCGACACGGGGTGATCGCCCACGTCGACGACGAACTGGTCCATGGCGATCCGACCCGCGACCGTGAAACGGCGACCGCCGATCACGACCGGCCCGCGGCCCGACGCCTGCCGCGGCACGCCGTCGGCGTAGCCGAGCGGCACGAGGGCGAGCGTCGTGTCGACCGGAGTGCGGTAGTCGTAGCCGTACGAGACGCCCGTGCCCGCGGGGACGCGCCGCACCGCCGCCACCGCGCCCCGCAGGGTCATGGCGGGGCGCAGCCCGAGGTCGGCGGGGGTGCGGTCGTCGAAGGGCGAGACGCCGTACAGGCCGATGCCGATACGGACGCAGCCGAGGCGGGCCTCGGGAAGCGCGATCGCGGCGTTCGTCGCGGCGATGTGCCGCAACGGGGGCCGGAGCCCCGCCGACGCAGCCAGGATCACGCCCTCTTCGAACTTCGCCAGCGCCGCGCGGTCGTCGTCGAGGCTCGTGTTTGACAGGTGCGAGAAGAGACCGACCACGCGCAGGCGACCGATGCGCTCGAGGCGGGCCGCCTCGGAGAACACCACGCGCCAGTCGGCGGGGGCGATGCCGTTGCGCGAAAGGCCCGTCTCGATCTTCAGGTGCACCGCGGCGGGACGCCCCTCGCCCGCCGCCTGACCGGCGCGCAGCAACTGGTCGAGGTCGGAGATGCCGAGCTCGATCTCTTCGCGAACGGCCTCGTCGAACGACGCCCCGGGCGCGTGCAGCCACGCGAAGAGGGGGGCCCGGATGCCGGCGCGGCGCAGCGCGAGCGCCTCGGTGATGTCGGACACGCCGATGCGGGCCGCTCCCCCGCGCAGCGCGGCGAGGGCGGCGCGGTGCGCGCCGTGCCCGTACCCGTCCGCCTTGACGACCGCGATGATCTCGCTGCCGGTCAGGGCGCGCAGGTGGCGCACATTCTCGGTGATCGCGTCGACGTCGACGAGCGCTTCGCGCAGCACCCCGGGTGCCATCGTCATGCGGTGTCCTCTCCGGCGGGGTCGGGAACGGATGCCGCGGGCGCCGACGCCCGCGTGTCGCCGGCCGGCTGAGCGGCCTCGGCGACGACGTAGGCGGTCGCAAGGCCCGCGTCGTGCGACATCGACAAGTGCAGCGCCGTGATGCCCCGAGCCGCGACCGTGGTCGCGGTCTCTCCGCGCAGCGCGAAGACGGGGCGTCCCGAGGGTTCGGAGGCGACTTCGATGTCGGTCCAGTGCACGCCGTCCGACCCGCCCAGCGCCTTGATGAGCGCTTCTTTCGCGGCGTAGCGCGCCGCGAGGGACCGGGGCTTGAGGACCCGCTCGGACGGTGCGAACAACCGGGCGAGCAGACGCGGCGTCCGCGAGAGATGCGCCTCGAAACGGGGGACGTCGACCAGGTCGACGCCGATTCCGACGATCATGCGGCCTCCCTCCCCGGCATCCGTTCCATTCTGCCCGTGCGCGCCGGCATCGGTCGCCCTCCGCCCCTCGGGTCGGGAACGGGAAAGGGGCCGGATGCCACGGCATCCGACCCCCGCGATCGACGGTCTTACTCGACCGTGACCGACTTCGCCAGGTTGCGCGGCTGGTCGACGTCGAGGCCCTTGGCCTCGGCCAGGCCCATCGCGAAGATGTGCAGCGGCACGACCGCCAGCAGCGGCTCGAACAGCGGAGCGGCGAGCGGGATGCGCAGCACCTCGTCGGCGGCGGGGAGCACCGCGACATCGCCCTCTTCCGCGATCGCGATGACACGGGCACCGCGGGCGCGGATCTCCTCGATGTTCGAGACGACCTTCTTGTGCATCTCGCCCGAGCCGCGCGGCGACGGCACGACGACGAACACCGGCTGACCGGGCTCGATCAGGGCGATCGGGCCGTGCTTGAGCTCCCCGGCGGCGAAGCCCTCGGCGTGGATGTACGCGAGCTCCTTGAGCTTCAGCGCCCCCTCGAGAGCGATCGGGTAACCGACGTTGCGGCCCAGGAAGAGCACCGAACGGGTGTCTGCCATCCAGTGCGCCAGCTGCTCGATGCGCGACTGCTCGGTCTCGAGCACGCGGGCGATCTTGCCGGGCACGGCCTCGAGCTCGGTCACGGCCTCGACGGCGACGACCGGGTCGACGGCGCCGCGGACGCGACCCACGTGCAGGGCGAGCAGGTACAGCGCGGTGATCTGCGCCACGAACGCCTTCGTCGAGGCCACGGCGACCTCGGGGCCGGCGTGCGTGTAGACGATGGCGTCGGACTCGCGCGGAATCGTCGCGCCCTGCGTGTTGCAGATCGACAGGGTCTTCGCGCCGCGGGAGCGGGCGTACTTTACGGCCATGAGGGTGTCCATGGTCTCCCCCGACTGGCTGATCGACACGACGAGCGTGCGGGGCGAGAGCACCGGGTCGCGGTAGCGGAACTCGTGCGCGAGCTCGACGTCGACGGGCACGCGCGTCCAGGTCTCGAGGGCGTACTTGCCGACCATGCCGGCGTACGCGGCGGTGCCGCAGGCGATGACGAGGATGCGGTCGATGTCAGCGAGGAAGTCGTCGAGGCCCTCGAGCTCGGGGATCTCGACGCGGCCCTCGTGGATGCGACCGCGCAGCGTGTTCGCGACGGCCTCGGGCTCCTCGGAGACCTCCTTGGCCATGAACGACGACCAGCCGCCCTTCTCGGCCGCCGAGGCGTCCCAGGTGACCTCGAAGGCCTCGACCTCGACGGGGGCGCCCGAGAAGTCGGTGACCTCGACGCCGTCGGGGGTGATCGCGACGATCTCGTCCTGGCCGATCGCGAGGGCGTTGCGAGTGTGCTCGACGAACGCGGCGACGTCGGAGCCGAGGAAGTTCTCGCCCTCGCCCAGGCCGATGACCAGCGGCGAGTTGCGCCGCGCACCGACGACCAGGCCCGGGTGGTCCTCGTGCATCGCGAGCAGCGTGTAGGCGCCCTCGAGGCGCGACACGACGGCGCGGAAGGCGGCGACGAGGTCCTGGGACTTCGCGTACTCGCGACCGATCATCACCGCGGCGACCTCGGTGTCGGTCTCGCTGCGGAAGCTGAAGCCCTCGCCCACGAGCTCGCTCTTGAGCTCGGCGAAGTTCTCGATGATGCCGTTGTGGATGACGGCGAGCTTGTCGTCGTCGGCGAGGTGGGGGTGCGCGTTGGCGTCGGTGGGGCCGCCGTGCGTCGCCCAGCGCGTGTGACCGATTCCGGTCGTGCCGTTGGCCATCGGCGATGCCTCGAGGTCGTCGCGCAGCACCGCCAGCTTGCCGGCGCGCTTGCGCATCCCGAGTGCACCGTCGCCGTCGATCACGGCGATGCCCGCGGAGTCGTACCCCCGGTACTCCAGACGCGACAGCCCCGCCAGAAGGATGTCCTGGCTCTGCCGAGGACCCACGTAACCGATGATTCCGCACATGGTCCCCGAGTCTACGGGGCGGGGATGGACGAACCCCTCCCCGGCCGTCTGCGCCTGTCCGCGCGTCGGACGAACCCGTGGCATCCGGTTCTCGACGACGTCGGCGCGGCGTCAGAGCTTGCGCAGCAGCACCGAGTCGACGGTGTGGTCGGCGCCCTTCTGCAGCACGAGCTTGGCGCGGTGCCGCGTGGGCAGCACGTTCTCCTCCAGGTTGGGGAGGTTGATCTCGCGCCAGTACCCCAGGGCGCGCTCCACTGCCTCTTCGTCGCTGATGTCGGCGAACACGCGGAAGAAGGAGGTGGGGTTGGTGAAGGCGTTGTCGCGCAACGCCAGGAAGCGGTCGACGTACCAGCGCTCGATGTGGGCCGCGTCGGCATCCACGTAGATCGAGAAGTCGAACAGGTCGCTCACGGCGACCTCGTTCGGCGACGGCGGCGGCTGCAGGACGTTCAGTCCCTCCACGATGACCACGTCGGGACGGTGCACGGTGACGTGCGCGTCGGGCATGATGTCGTACCGCACGTGCGAGTAGAACGGTGCGCGCGCCTCTTCGGCTCCCGACTTGACCTCGCTGAGGAACTCCACGAGCGCTCGACGGTCGTACGACTCGGGGAACCCCTTGCGGTCCATGAGCCCCCGTCGCTCGAGCTCGGCGTTCGGGTAGAGGAAGCCGTCGGTGGTGACCAGTTCGACGCGCGGGGTGTCGGGCCAGCGGCTCATGAGCTCGCGGAGCAGGCGGGCGATGGTCGATTTGCCCACGGCGACCGAACCGGCCACCCCGATGACGAAGGGGGTCGTGGCATCCGGTTCGCCGAGGAACTCGCTCGTGTCGGCCCCGAGGCGGCGCGTCGCGCGAGCGTAGAGGCTCAGCAGTCGGCTGAGCGGCAGGTAGACCTCCGCGACCTCTCGCGGGTCGAGACGGTCGCCGATGCCCCGCAACTGCACGATCTCGTTCTCGGTGAGCGGCTGCTCGAGGCCGCCGGCCATGCGGGCCCAATCGTCGCGGTCGATCTGACGGTAGGGGCTCAGCGACGGTGCGGGAGCGGCTGTCTCGGCGGCGGACACTCGCTCATGCTACCCGCGAGTCCGCCCCCTCCCCGGCGGCCCGGCTGCGCTTCCCCGCCGACGACGACGCCGTCGGACGATCGGCCGTGCAGCTGCGGCCGCGCCGCGCGGGAGGGGCATGCCGCGTGGGAGTTCTCCCGCCGATCGGACGCCCCGCTACGCTCGGACCGTGCGCCTGGGAGTCCTCGACATCGGCTCGAACACCGTCCACCTCCTGGTGGCCAACGCCCGCGCGGGCGGTCGCCCCACCGCGACGAGCTCGCACCGCTCGGTGCTGCGCCTCATGCGCTACCTGCAGGCCGACGGGTCGATCTCCGCCGAGGGGATCACCGGACTGGTGGATGCCGTGACCGCCGCCCGCGATCGGGCCCGCGCCGAGGGGGTCGACGAACTCCTCGCCACCGCGACCTCCGCCGTGCGCGACGCGACGAACGGCGAGGAGGTCATCGCGCTCATCGAGGAGGCGCTCGGCCAGCCCCTGCAGGTGCTCGGGGGCGAAACCGAGGCGCGCTTCACCTACCTCGCCGTGCGGCGCTGGTTCGGGTGGTCGGCGGGCCAGATCCTGCTGTTCGACATCGGCGGCGGCTCGCTCGAGATCGCCGGCGGCGCCGACGAACTCCCCGATCTCGCGGAGTCCGTCCCCCTGGGTGCGGGGCGCTCGACCGTGCAGTTCCTTCCTCACGACCCACCCGGCGACGACGAGATCGACGCGCTGCGCGAGCACGCGGCATCCGTCCTCGCCCCCGTCGCCGAGCGTTTCGCCGCGCTCCCCCGACCCGACCACGTCATCGGATCGTCGAAGGCGATCCGCTCCCTGGCCAAGCTCGCCGGCTATCCCGTGCCGGGCTGGTCGGGCATCGACCGCATGGTCCTGCCCCGCAAGGAGCTGAAGGACTGGATCCCCCGCCTGGCCCGCATCCCCGCCGACGCGCGCGAAGCGCTCCCGGGGATCACCGCCGACCGCACCTTCCAGATCGTCGCGGCGGCGATCGTCGTCGAACGGGCCATGAAGGCGATGGACGTCGAGGAGCTCGAGGTCTCTCCGTGGGCGCTGCGCGAGGGCGTCCTGCTGCGCTACATCGAGTCGCTCGAGTACTGACGACCGCGGGAGGACGCGCGCCGGTTCTGCCGGCGACCCGGAATCGACGAAAGCCCAGGAGCCCCGCGGCGGGACCCCTGGGCTTTCGCGCGAATGGACGTCAGAGCGCCAGGCGCTCCCGGACGACCTCGGAGAGCCGGTCCGCGTGGGCCCGGGCGACGTCCTCCGACGCCGCCTCGACCATCACGCGCACGAGCGGCTCGGTGCCCGACGCGCGCAGCAGCACGCGACCGGAATCGCCCAGCTCGGCGGTCGACGCGGCGACTGCTGCCTGTACGCCCTCGTCACTCACACCGTCGCGGTCGACGCCGCGCACGTTCACGAGCACCTGGGGGTACACGGTCATAATCGACGCGAGCTCCGCGAGCGTCTTGCCCTGGCGCGCCATCTCGGCCACGAGGTGCAGACCGGTCAGCAGTCCGTCGCCGGTCGTGGCGAACTCGCTCATGATGACGTGTCCGGACTGCTCGCCGCCGAGGGAGTAGCCCCCCTCGTTCATCGCTTCGAGCACGTAGCGGTCGCCCACCCCGGTCTGCAGAACACGGATGCCGTGCTCCTGCATCGCCCGGTGAAGTCCGAGGTTGCTCATCACCGTCGCCACGAGCGTGTCGTCGGCGAGCGCACCGCGCTCCTTCATCGCGACCGCGAGGATCGCCATGATCTGGTCGCCGTCGACGACGTTGCCCTGCGCGTCCACCGCGAGGCAGCGATCAGCGTCGCCGTCGTGCGCGATGCCCACGTCGGCACCGAGGCGGACGACCGCTTCCGCGAGCACGTCGAGGTGGGTGGAGCCCACGCCGTCGTTGATGTTGAGACCGTCGGGCTCGGCCCCGATGACCGTGACCTGCGCACCGGCGTCCTTGAACGTCTCGGGCGACACCCCGGCCGCCGCGCCGTGAGCGCAGTCGAGCACGACGTGGATGCCGTCGAGCCGATGCGGCAGCGAGCCGAGCAGGTGCAGCACGTAGCGGTCTTCGGCGTCGGCGAAGCGACGGATGCGGCCGACACCGGCACCGGTGGGCTGCAGACGCTCCCCCTCGAGGGCGCGCTCGATGCGCTGCTCGACGATGTCGGGGAGCTTGGTTCCGCCGCGGGCGAAGATCTTGATGCCGTTGTCGGGAGCCGGATTGTGCGACGCCGAGACCATCACGCCGAAGTCGGCGTCGTGGTCCGCGATGAGGAAGGCCGTGGCGGGGGTGGGGATCACTCCGGCGTCGAGCACGTCGACCCCCGAGGAGGCCAGCCCTGCGGCGACCGCGGCGGCGAGGAACTCCCCCGACACGCGCGGGTCGCGCGCGACGACGGCCGTGAGTCGGCGACCCTCGGCCTTTCGCGCCTCCGCAGAACGGCCCTGGCCCAGGACGACAGCAGTCGCCTGGGCCAGGTGCAGCGCGAGTTCGGCGGTGAGGAGGCCGTTGGCCAGCCCCCGCACCCCGTCCGTGCCGAAAAGAGGCATACGGAGGTTCGAACTCAGCGCTTGGAGTACTGAGGCGCCTTGCGGGCCTTCTTGAGACCGGCCTTCTTGCGCTCCTTGACGCGGGCGTCGCGCGAGAGGAAGCCGGCCTTCTTCAGGGTCGGGCGGTTGTTCTCGGCGTCGATCTCGTTGAGCGCACGGGCGATGCCGAGGCGCAGCGCGCCGGCCTGACCCGAGGGGCCGCCACCGGAGATGCGCGCGATCACGTCGTACGAGCCCGCGAGCTCGAGCACCGTGAACGGGTCGTTGATCAGCTGCTGGTGCAGCTTGTTCGGGAAGTAGTCCTCGATCGTGCGGCCGTTGACCGTGATCGTGCCCGAGCCGGGGACCAGGCGCACGCGGGCGATGGCCTGCTTGCGGCGGCCGACGGCTGCGCCGGGAACCGAGAGCACGGGGCGCTCGGCGGCGACGACGGACTGCTCGGCCGGCGTCTCGGTGCTGTAGTTGCTGGAGTCGATGTTCGACACTGTTTCGTCCTTATCCGGCGGCGCTTACTGGGCGACCTGGTCGAAGGTGTATGCCGTGGGCTGCTGGGCACCGTGGGGGTGCTCGGCGCCGCGGTAGACCTTGAGCTTCTTGAGCTGCGCCGCGCCGAGGCTGTTCTTGGGCAGCATGCCGCGGATGGCCTTCTCGACCGCGCGGACGGGGTTCTTCTCGAGGAGTTCGTCGTAGGTGACGGACTTGAGGCCGCCCGGGAAGCCCGAGTGGCGGTACGCCTTCTTCTGCGAGAGCTTCTGACCCGTGAGCGCCACCTTTTCGGCGTTGATCACGATGACGAAGTCGCCGGAGTCGATGTGGTTGGCGAAGGTGGCCTTGTGCTTGCCGCGGAGGAGGACCGCCGCGTGCGAGGCGAGGCGGCCGAGAACGACGTCGGTGGCGTCGATAACGACCCACTCGCGCGTGACCTCAGCGGCCTTGGGGGTGAAAGTGCGCGTCACAGTAGTGCTGCTTTCTTGATCGAACGGAGGAGTTCGTGAATCCCGCTCCGGTGGTCCGTTCACCGCCCGGAAGACGAGGGAACAGGGCCGGTGGAGGGCTCACGTTCGGGTGACCCGCTCGCAGAGAGGCAGGCACCAAAGATCAAGACTACGTCATCCGGATGCCATCGCCAAACGGCGACGGTCTCACGCGAGGAGCGTCCCGACGGCGAGCAGCAGATAACCCGAGGCGTTGAAGACCACGTGCACCGCGACCGCCGGCCAGATCCTCCCCGTTCCGAGCACGAACGCCCCGGTGACGACGCCCACGGCGGCGAGCGCGATCGGATCGAGACCGGCGGCGCTGCCGGAGACCAGGTGCGCGATGAGGAAGAGGGCCGTCGCGACCGCGACGGCGGCGATCCCCGCGGCGACGCGACCGCTGAAGCGACGCACGAGGACGTAGACGCAGATCAGCACCACCCCGCGGAAGAAGAACTCCTCCAGCGTCGCGGCGACGAGCGTGTCGGCGAGGGCGTCGACGACGAAGGACTCCGGGAGGGCCCCGCCGACCGAGAACATCGAGGGCCAGGGAGCGGGTCCGTCGGGGATCCCGGCGACGACCCCCTGCAGCACGCGCAGGGCGAGGCCGAAGACGACGCCGTAGAGCGCGTCGACGAGACGCACTCTCAGGAGCCCGCGCGGCCTCGACCGCGAGAGGGCCAGGGCGACGGCGCCCCCCATCGCGACCCAGACGACCGCCCGCGCGCCGCCCTCCGCCGTCTCGAGCGGAAGGAGAGCGGATGCCGCCCGCCCGGCCAGCAGGCCCGCGCCGAGCGCGCAAACGGCCCAGGCCAGCATCTCGAGGTCCCAGCGGCGGGTCGTCGACTCGCCCGTCCGCCAGGGACGCGGGGCGCGCTGCCGTCGACGGCGCGCGGATCGGGTCGGCGCGTCGGAGGCATCGGTCATGGCCGCCACCGTAGGGCGATGCCCCGATCGTCCGGGAGCCGCGCCGGAGGGTGGGATGCCCGCCGCGCCGCGGTTCACCCGCCCGGTCGCCCGCCCGGTGCTGCCCGGTCACCGCATGGTCGACACCGGGGCGCCCGCACGACGATGCCCCGTCGTCATCGGACGACGGGGCATCGGAGGATCGGCGCATCCCCCGCGGGCGCGGGCGAGAGTGGGGCGCACCGTTCGGCTCGGAGCTCCGGATCGGCCGGAGCTCCGGGGAGGTCAGCGCTTCAGGAAGTCGATGAGGACGCGGTTGAACTCGTCGGCGTGGCTCACGTTGACGCCGTGGGGCGCACCGGCGACCACGTGCAGCTCGCTGCCGGCGATCGCCTCGTGCGTGCGCTTGCCGGATCCTTCGAACGGCACCGTCGCGTCGCTGTCGCCGTGGATGACGAGGGTGGGCACGGTGACGTGGGGCAGATCGCCGCGGAAGTCGGTGGTCGCGAACGCCTCCATCGACTTCAGCGCGGCGTGGTGGTCGGCCTGGTTCGCCAGGCGTTCCGCCTCGGCCTGCTCCTCGAGCGAGACCGTGAGCGTGCCGTCGACCGAGAAGAAGTCGGTTGTGAACTGGTGGTAGAAGGACTTCTCGTCATCCTTCAGGCCGCTCTTCATGCCGTCGGCGGTCTCGTCGTCGAGGGGGCCCTCGGGATTGTCCTCCGTCTTCGCGAGGTACGGCGGGACGGCCGCGGCGAAGACGACGCTGTGCACGCGGTCGGCGCCGTGACGCGTCAGGTAGCGGGCGACCTCTCCCCCGCCCATCGAGAAGCCGACGAGGGTGACGTCGCGCAGGTCGAGCGCCTCGAGGACCGCCTGCAGGTCGTCGGCGAAGGTGTCGTAGTCGTACCCGGTGCGCGGCTTGTCGCTGCGACCGAAACCACGGCGGTCGTAGGTGACGACCCGGTGACCGGCCGCCTCGAGGGCCGGAACCTGGTGCGCCCACGATTCGCCCGACAGGGGCCATCCGTGAATCAGCACCACGGGTCGCCCCGAGCCGCCGGTGTCGTCGACGTGCAGGTCGATGTCGGTCAGAAGTCCATGGTGTGCGGTGATCTCGCTCATGCAGGTGATCGTTCGCGCCCTGCCTGAACGCGACCCCGGCATTGACGATGTCCTCTCGGCTTGGTAACGCTCGCCGTCAGGACGGGCCGCGACGCACAGCAGCCGCGGCGACGCAAGCTCTGCGGAGAGCGGGTGGTGCGTCGTTACCCTCACGGCATGGCCTCGATCCGCCCCCTGAGCGTCGCCCTCCTCGTCGCCGCGCCCCTCGCCCTCGGGGCGTGCGCGCCCTCCGCCCCCGGCGGAGGCGATCTGACCGCCACGGACCGCGACGCCGTGCGGGCCGTCACCACCGCCGAAGCCGATGCGGGAGGGCGGGCGTTCCAGCTCGGCACCGACGACGGCCGGTGGCAGATCCACGTCGCCGTCGGCGATCAGGAGGTCGAGGTCGTCGTCAGCGCCGACGGGTCCCAGGCGCAGTCCTCCGACGACGCCGAGGGTCTCGACACCGATGACGCCGCCGCCCTCCAGGCCACCACGACGACGCTCGCGGATGCCGTCCGGATCGCCGCCTCCCGGGCCTCCGGTGACGCGCGCATCGAGGAAGCGAGCCTGGAGAGCGAAGACGGCACCCCGATCTGGAAGATCGACCTGGTCGGCGGCACCACGGTCCGCGTGTCCGGGACCGACGGCAGCGTGCGCTGACGCAGCAGAAGCGCACGGGCTGCGCAAGCCCCGTGCTCCCCGGCATCCGGACCCTCGGCGCTCACTACACTCGGCGCATGCGCCACGCTCTTGACGCCGACGCCCACAGTCCGCGTGCCCGGGTCAGCCCGGGTGCGGGCTCGGAGCAGGTGGGGGCGGAGCGACGATGAACGACCTCGCCCTCAACATCGTGCTCGTCGTGGTCTTCGTGCTGATCGGGGGCGTCTTCGCCGCCACCGAGATGGCCCTGGTCACGCTCCGGGAGAGCCAGGTCAACGCCCTCGCCGCGCGGGGTCGTCGCGGGCAGAAGGTCGTCGATCTCGCTCGCAACCCCAACACGTTCCTGTCCGCCGTCCAGATCGGCGTCACCGTGGCGGGGTTCGCGTCCGCGGCCTACGGCGCATCGTCGATCGCCCCGTCGGTGACGCCCCTGTTCGTCGCGTGGGGACTCGACGAGCCGATCGCGGCGACCGTATCGACGATCGCCCTGACGCTAGTGATCGCCTACCTGTCGCTCGTCCTCGGCGAGCTCGTCCCCAAGCGGCTCGCGATCCAGCGGAACGCCGCGTTCGCCTACGGGGTCGCTCCCGTGCTCAACGGCTTCGCGACCCTCATGCGGCCCGTCATTTGGCTGCTGTCGATCTCCACCAACGTGCTGGTGCGCCTGCTGGGCGGCGACCCCGACAAGACCGGTGAAGAACTCACCGAGGAGGAACTGCGCGACATCGTCTCCAGCCACGAGGGGCTGCCCGCCGAGGAGCGCCGCATCCTCGACGACGTCCTCTCGCTGCGCGACCGCCACGTCAGCGAGGTCATGCGCCCGCGGACGGAGGTCGTGACCCTGGATGCCGCCGGCTCCATCGCCGACGCCGTACAGCGCGTGCGCGACCTGCCGTACTCGCGCTACCCGGTCGCCGAGCGCACGGTCGACGACGTCATCGGGTTCGTCCACGTGCGCGACCTCTACGAGGACACCTCGCGCCCGCTCACGGCCGTCGTGCGCGAGATCCGCTACATCCCGTCGACGGCGCGCGTGCTGCCCACCCTCACGGCCATGCGCGCGGAAGGAAGTCACATCGCCGTCGTGGTCGACGAGTACGGCGGCACCGACGGCATCGTGACGCTCGAAGACCTCGTCGAAGAGGTGGTCGGCGAGATCTTCGACGAGTACGACGACGCGGCCGAGCAACCCTTGGCCGAGGGCGAGCACGGCTCCGTGGAGGGCCGCCTGAACCTGCAGGACTTCGAGGAGGCGACCGGCGTGACCCTGCCCCGGGGCGCCTCCGACACCGTCGCCGGATTCGTCGTCGAGCGGCTCGGCCGCCTCGCGCGGGTCGGCGACACCGTGGAGGTCGACGGTGCGACGCTGCAGGTCAGCGCGGTGGACCGGCGACGGGTCGCGGAGTTGCTGGTGACCCGGCATCCGGTCGAGGACGACGAAGACGCGCCGCGAGATCGGTCACCGCGGGACTAAGGAGCGTTCCACGGCGGGCCGTACGTCGGTCGGGCGCGCGCGTCCGGCGCCGGAGCGGTGCTCCCGGCGCGGCGGACTCAGGCGAGGTCGCCTCCGAGCGGGGCGGCGGAGTCGCCCAGCTCGAAGTGATGCCCGTTGATGGCGAGCAGGTCGCGGTCGCCGTCGGGAAGGAAACCCGACGGCGCCGTGAAGCTCGCGTCGCTACGGCGGATCATGCGCCCATCGTCACCCGTGAGGGATCCCGACGGCAGGGGTTGACACCGCAGCCGGAAGGGCGGCGAACCTACTCGGTTGTGCACAATTTAATTGTGTGCAATTGTTGTCGCATGCCCGCCGTCGACTCGCTCGTGTGCTTCGCGCTCTACGCCGCCAATCGCACGACCACGCAGGCGTACCGCGTGCTCCTCGAGCCCTGGGGCCTCACCTACCCGCAGTACATCGCGCTGGTGACGCTCTGGAACGACGGCGAGCAGACCGTCAAGAGTCTCGGCGATGCGCTGCAGCTCGACTCGGGAACCCTCTCCCCGATGCTGGCCCGCATGGAGTCGTCGGGGTATCTCACCCGCACCCGCCGGGCCGACGACGAACGCATGGTGTCGGTCGCCCTCACCCAACGCGGGGCGGAGCTGCGAGAGGAGCTCTCCCACGTCCCCCGGTGCATCGCCGCCGGGGCGGGCCTCACCGACGCCGACAGTGCGCGCGAGCTCATCGACGCCCTGCACCAGCTCACCGAGGCGATGAAAGACCTGCGCGACCACCCCGACGCGATCATCGGGGCCGCGGGCGCCCCTCGGCCCCGGACCTGATCCGACTCCCCCTTCCTCGTCCACAGAAAGGAACCCCCATGGACGTTCTCTACACCGCAGAAGCCGTCTCCACCGGCCACGGCCGCACCGGTCACGTGACCGCCGGCGACTACATCGACCTCGAGGTCGCCCCGCCGAAGGAGATGGGCGGCTCCGGCGCGGGCACCAACCCCGAGCAGCTGTTCGCCGCGGGCTACGCGGCCTGCTTCCACAGCGCGCTGCACGCCGTCGCGCGCGGCCGCAAGATCACGCTCGAGGACTCCTCCGTGGGCGGCCGCGTGCAGATCGGCCCGAACGGGCAGGGCGGGTACCAGCTCGCCGTGCTGCTCGAGGTGGTCCTCCCCGGCGTCGAGCACGAGCTCGCGCAGGAGCTCGCCGACCAGGCGCACCAGGTGTGCCCGTACTCGAACGCCACGCGCGGCAACATCGAGGTCACGGTCACCGTCTCCGAGGACTGACACCGCTGCGCGCCCCGTCCTGGGTCCGCCTCCGGCAGAGCGAACGCCGCCCGCTTCCCGCGGGCGGCGTTCGTGTCTCACGACAGCTGCAGTTCGTCCTCGGTCTTGCCGTACGAGCGACGAAGCCACTGACCGAAACCGGGCTGGGCGAGGCACGCGGCCGCGTCCCCGCACGTGACGACCGGGTCCTTCGCGGCGTAGACCTGGTACACGCCGACCTTCGCGTCCAGCGGAGCGCCGATCACATTCACCGGCTGCCGCTTGGACGGGTAGCCGATGTAGTAGGTCACCGCCGCGGCATCCACCCCCACCGTCGGCGCGACGGCGCGCACGAGCGAACCGACGCACGAGTGATCGGGGTGGTCGCCGCGGGCGAACGCGCTCTCGTGCGGGATGTTCGTGGTGATGCGATCGGGCCGACCGGCGTGGATCAGCTCCGCGATCGTGTCCGAGAGTCGACTCGCGTCCAGGGTGGGACCGTCGTCGATCGGCGCCAGCGCGGGCACGATGCCGTTGATGAGCTGCGTGAGCCCGGCATCCCCCGTGCTGGGGAACCCCTTCGCGCTGAGGTTCCCGTCCGGCAGGCGGAGCGTCGTGATCGACAGCCGAGGATCGTCGGATGGGACGAAGCGCGTCACGCGCGCCCCGCTGAGCAGCGTGATCTGCCGCGTGTCCCACGGCGCCGTGCTGCCGCGCATCTCGTCGTAGGCGGCGCGGATCCCCGCCTCGCGCTGCTCCGCGTAGCCGAGTCCGCGACCCGCGTCTCCGGCGGTGACGAAGATCGTGCGCAGCGTGGCACCCGACGAGATCAGCTCGCCGAGATGGGGGTTGGCGAAGATGATGTCGTCGTCGGCGTGCGCCCACACCGCGACGGTGGTGTCCGCTCCGGGCTCCTCGAAGGCGGGTGACGCGTCGCGCGGGGCGTCGCGGGGCAGGGGCACGATCGGGCTCAGCTTCACCCACGTCCCGTCCGGACCGTCGGCACGTCGCAGGTCGCGGTAGACGAGGGCGCCGCCACCGATCGCGGCCAGGCCACCCACGGCCAGGCCGCCGAGGAGCAGGGCGCGACGCGACACCTTCGGCCGGCGACTGTCCGCCCCGCCGTTCGCGGCGCCGCCCGACCCGTCGCCCCGCGCGGGTCCGGCGCCCGATGGCTCGTCGATGTCACTCACGGCGACTCCGTCCTGTGCTGCGCCCCCCGGCGACGGATGTGCGGGTTCCCCCTCGCCCTCAGGCGTACGTCGACGGTACCGCGAAGCGCGTCGCTCACCGCACGCGAAACCCCGCGTCGGCGCGACGTCAGGGACATAGCGAGCCGTTCGACCTCACGATCATCCCGCGGGTGAAGGCCCGGCGTCGGTGAGCCCACCTGGTCCATGGCCGATGCTCAGCCGGCACCTAAGGACGCTCGCAACACTCTCCGTCATGCAGACGTCCTCACCGCCGCGGTCGCTGTCGCCCATCGCCCTCCGGGTGCGCGCCGTCCTCAACGACTGGGATCCGATCGGCGTCCACCTCATCGGTCCGGGTTGGCCCGACGACGAGTACGACGACCTGATCCTCCCGATCCTCGAAGCCCTCGAGGTCGAACCGAGCGTGGACGACCTCGCCGCGGACCTGCGCGAGGTGATCGAGGTCGACTACGGCCTGCCCACCCCGGACGGATGCCACGACGCCGCCCGATCCCTCCTCGCTCTGGCCCCTTGAGCGCTAACCTCCCCCGGTCCCGCACGCAAGCCCTGCCGAGTCGTCATCGCCGCGTCCTATCGTGCCGAGCATGGTCGATCTCACCCGCCCCCAGACGCCCGATCCGTACCCGCTGCTTCCCGCCACGGCCTCGTTCGACGTCGTCAGCGACGACGTCACCGACGGGCAGCCCCTGAAGGACGATCAGGTCGCCGAGAAGGGCAACACCTCCCCCCACCTGCGGTGGTCCGGAGCGCCGGAGGGCACGAAGTCGTTCGTCGTCACCTGCTTCGATCCGGACGCCCCGACACCGAGCGGTTTCTGGCACTGGGTCCTCGTCGACATCCCCGCCGACGTGCACGAGCTCGCCACCGGCGCCGCCTCCGGTGACCTGACCGGCGCGGCGTTCCACGTGCGCAACGACGGCGGCGAGGCCGGCTTCATGGGCGCCGCTCCCCCGCAGGGCGATCAGCCCCACCGCTACTTCTTCGTCGTCCACGCGGTGGGCGAGGATTCCCTCGGCGTCGATCGCGATGCGAGCCCCGCCGTGGTCTCGTTCAACCTGGCGTTCAAGACGATCGGTCGTGCCATCCTGCACGGCACCTACGAGCACTGAGGATCCGACATGACGCAGCGCCAAGACGGCTTCGACAAGGCTCAGACGATCGCGGGTGTCGAGGAGCGGGTGCAGGACCGCTTCCCCGAAGTGCCGCACGAGGTCGTCCACGACGAGGCCGTCGCGGCGGTGGACAAGTACGCGGACGCGCCCGTGAAGGATTTCGTCGACATCATCGCCGAGCGCGAGGCGCGTGCGGCCGTCGAGGACGCCCTCACCACGGACGACTGATCATCCGAGCTGCAGTTCGGCCTCGGTCTTCGGGTACGACCGCTGCAACCACTCGCCGAACTTGCGCGTCTTCAGGCAGCCGCCGCGATCGGCGCAGCGGATGACGCTGTCCTGCTGCGTGTAGATCCGGTACGTGTCCACCTTTGCGTCCAGCACCGCGCCGTCCAGGTTGCGGGGCAGATTCTCCGAGGGGTACCCCACGAAGTAGCGGATGCCGGGGGCCACCGCCGCATCGGACGACAGGGCGTCACGCACCAGGGACCCCACGACCGAGTGGTCGGGGTGATCCCCGGGCGCGAATGCGCTTCCGCGGGGAATGTGCGTGAGGGTGCGCGTCGGCCGCACCGCGTCGGCCAGTTCGCGCAGCGACGCGACGAGGTGGTCGCGGTCGATCGCGGGTCCGCCGTCCACCGGCGCGAGCGAGGCGAGCGAGCCGTCGAAGAGCTTGCTCAGGGTCGCGAAGCCGGTCGCGGCGAAACCGCCGTCCGTGATGTTGCCGTCGGGCAGGCGCACGTAGGTCACCGAGATGCGGTCGTCACCGTCGGGGCTGAGCCGGCGGATGTGCAGGCCCGCGTCGAGGGTGATTTCGTCGGCGTGCCAGAGCCCCTCCCGCCCGCGCATGGCGTTGTAGGCGCGCAGGATGCCGAGCTCTCGCGCCTGCACGTACTCCATGCCCTTGCCCGCGTCGCCCGCCGTGACGAAGACGGTCCGCACGCACTCCCCCGCGGCGATCGCGTCGGAGATGGTCGGGTTGGCGAAGATGATGTCGTCGTCGGGGTGCGCCCAGATGGTGAGCAGCGTCGGAGCCCCCTCGCACACCTGCGCGGCGGGCGACACGGGGGGACTCGGCGTCGTCGGGGTGGCGGACGAAGTCGGCGTCGCTGTGGGTGTCGGGGTCGGCTCCACCGTCGCGGTCGGGGAGGAGGACGGCGACGCGACCGGATCGATCGCGGCGGGATCCCCGGCGGGCCGCAGCAGAGCGAAGGCGAAGATCGCCGCCACGGCGACGAAGAGCACCGCGGCGATGGCGATCGCCGCGATGAGACCGGCCGATCCTTCGCGCCGCACGCCGGTGAGGGGCGGCGGGACGCGGCTCATCGTGTTCCTCCGGGCGGCGGGTGGGCATCCGTCCCGCGGCGCGGGCGTGATCTCGCGACGGCCTCATCAGCCGATCCGCTGCCCGAGTGTAGGGGAACCGCTCGCGCGGGACCACCACCGCCTGTGGGAACCGCGCCCCCGGCGTCGCCGTCGCGCCCACGCGGATTCACCTGTCAGGTGAGTTATCGGGTGAGTACCGACGTGTTTCAGGCTCGTGACAAGAGACGCAGGGTGACTTGGCAGGTGAGTTCGGGCTGTTATCGTTCACGGGGTAGGCCGAATTGCTCGCCGGCGGGGGGAGGAGCTGCACATCGTGACGTCTGACCTGCAGCTGAACACGGCATCCGCCGACGCGGACCCGCTCGATGAACCCGGGCTCCGCGAGACCGCGGACCCGACCCCCATGTACCGCCGCGACCCCTGGCGGCGCCGCTACCGCCGCAACCTCGCGCTGACGGACCTCTTCTCCCTCGTCTGGGTTGTCTACGGAACCCAGCTCCTCTGGTTCGGCCTCGGAAACGCCCAGGTCGCCGCCGGGCGGGACAGTCGCATCAGCGATCTCTCCTACTGGGTGTTCTCCGCCATCCTCATCGTCACGTGGATGTGGGCGCTGTCGTTCGTCGACTCCCGCAGCGACCGCGTCATCGGCACCGGATCGGCCGAGTACGTGCGCATCGCGGACGCGAGCTTCCGCCTGTTCGGCACGGTGGCGATCATCGCGTTCCTCACGCAGATCGACGTCGCCCGCGGTTACCTGCTGATCAGCCTGCCTCTCGGCATCCTGGTCCTCATCTTCACGCGCTGGATGTGGAGGCAGTGGCTGGTTGTCCAGCGCTCGCGCGGTCTGTACTCGGCGAACGTGCTCCTGGTGGGCTCGCTGCCGTCGGTCACCCAGCTCGCCCGGGAGTTCGGTCGCTCGCCCAGTGCCGGCTACCGCGTCGTCGGCGCCTGCGTGCCGAACGGCAAGATCGCCGACGTCATCCCCGGCACCACGATCCCCGTCATGGGCCACGTGGGCGACGTCACCCGAGCGCTGCAGGTCACGGGTGCCGACACGGTCGCCATCACCAGCGCCGACGATCTGCCGGCCGACAAGGTCAAGCAAATCTCCTGGAGCCTCGAAGCCGGTCGGCAGCACCTCGTGCTCGCGCCGAGCATCATCGACATCGCCGGCCCGCGCCTGCACACGCGCCCGGTTGCCGGCCTTCCGCTCATCCACGTCGAGACGCCGAAGTTCTCGCGCGGTCAGAGCTTCCTCAAGCGCAGCGTCGACCTGGTCGCTGCGTCCGTGGGCGTGATCCTGCTGAGCCCGCTGCTCGTCTTCCTCATGATCGCCGTACGCCTGTCGAGCGACGGACCGGTCTTCTTCCGTCAGACCCGCGTCGGGTTCCGCGGCCGTGAATTCACGATGATCAAGTTCCGCTCGATGGTCGTCAACGCGGAGGACCTCCTCGAGCAGCTCGCCACGCAGGAGCGCGACGCGGGCAATGAGGTTCTCTTCAAGATGAAGAACGACCCGCGCGTGACGCCGATCGGACGGATCATGCGCAAATTCAGCCTCGACGAGCTCCCCCAGCTGTTCAACGTGATCGGCGGCTCGATGTCACTCGTCGGTCCCCGTCCCCCGCTGCCCTCCGAGGTGGCGGTCTACGCCGACCACGTCCACCGTCGCTTCCTCGCCAAGCCGGGTATCACCGGACTCTGGCAGGTCAGCGGGCGGTCCTCGCTGTCGTGGGAGGAATCGGTCCGTCTCGACCTCTCCTACGTCGAGAACTGGACCCTGCTCGGCGACTTCGTCATCCTCGGCAAGACCGCCCGCGCCGCCCTGGCGCCGGGCGAGACGGCCGCGTGAGAATCCTGCGCTCCCTCGCGGGTCCGCGAACCGGTGTCACCGTGTCGCGTCGACGTGAATCTGAAAGGCTCTGATCGTGCGTTTGTCTGTGGTGGGTTGCGGGTACCTGGGAGCCGTGCACGCGGCGGCGATGGCGTCGATCGGGCACGAGGTCGTCGGCATCGACGTGGACGAGCGCAAGATCGCCGCGCTCTCCAAGGGTGAAGCGCCGTTCTTCGAGCCCGGTCTGCAGGAGATCCTCTCGGAGGGCATCGCCTCGGGGCGCCTGTCCTTCACGACCGACATGTCGGCGGCGCAGGGCGCCAAGGTGCACTTCATCGGCGTCGGCACGCCGCAGCAGGCGGGCGGTCACGCCGCCGACCTCACCTACGTCGATGCGGCCGTCGACGGCCTCCTTCCCTACCTCAGCGAGGGCGACATCGTCGCGGGCAAGTCCACGGTCCCCGTGGGCACGGCGGCCCGCCTGGCCCCGCGCGTCGCGGACCGCGGCGCCGTCCTCGTCTGGAACCCCGAGTTCCTGCGCGAAGGCTGGGCCGTCCAAGACACCATCGACCCCGACCGACTCGTCGCAGGGGTCCCCTCCGAGGACGGAGCGCCCACCGCCGACGGCGAGCGCACCGCGGACGTCCTCCGCGAGGTGTACCACCCGTCGATCGCGAAGGGCACGCCTTTCATCGTCACCGACTACGCCACGGCCGAGCTCGTCAAGGTCTCCGCGAACGCGTTCCTGGCGACCAAGATCAGCTTCATCAACGCCATCGCCGAGATCGCCGAGGTCACCGGAGCCGACGTGACCACTCTCGCCGACGCCATCGGACACGATGCGCGCATCGGTCGCCGCTTCCTCGGAGCCGGCATCGGCTTCGGCGGCGGATGCCTCCCGAAGGACATTCGCGCCTTCTCCGCGCGCGCAGAAGAGCTGGGTCGAGGGGAGTCGGTCGCCTTCCTCCGCGAGATCGACGCCATCAACCTCCGGCGCCGCGATCGCGCCGTCGAGTTGACGACGGACGCCCTCGGCGGCAGCGTCTTCGAGAAGAAGATCGCCGTTCTGGGTGCGGCCTTCAAGCCGCACAGCGACGACATCCGCGACTCCCCCGCGCTCGACGTCGCCGTGCGTCTGCACGGCCTCGGCGCGCACGTCACCCTCACCGACCCGGCCGCGATCGAGAACGCGCGTCGCATCCACCCCCAGCTGACCTACGAAGCCGATCTCGATGAGACGCTCCGCGACGCCGACGCGGTCATCGTCGTGACGGAGTGGGACGAGTACCGCCGTGAGCTGTCGCCCGAGCACGCCGCGTCGCTGGCGCGAGGGCGTGTGATCGTCGACGGTCGCAACTGCCTCGACCCCGTCGCGTGGCGCGCCGCCGGGTGGTCATACTTCGGCATGGGTCGCCCCTGACCCGAGACACCCGCGAACGCCCCGGCCATCGGCCGGGGCGTTCGTCGTCTCGAGTCCGGGAGCGACGCGGGGCGCGCCGCCCGCGCGACACCGCCGTCCGACGACGTCGGATCGACCGTTCCCGAGCGCCGATTCGACGGATATCCCCCTCGGCGTGACGAATGGGCGGGCCGACACGTCTCCAAGGTGACGGTTCGGTGCGTTCCGGCTCCGGGCCCCGTGCAGAAGGAGGATGCCATGCGCAACAAGTTCATCCTGATCGGCGTCGTCGCCCTCGTGGCCTACGTCGCGGGGACACGCGCCACGCGCGTCCAGGTGAAGAAGCGAGAGTCCGTCGGCCACCAGATCGTGCGGCTCTGGGACGACCCGCGGGCCCGGCGTCGACGCAAGAAGACCGCTGAGAAGGCGGCTCGCGCCGCGAAGAAGCGGGCGCGTCGCACTTTGCGCGAACTCCGCTCCTGACCCGCATCACGATCCCCGAGACATCCCGAGGAGGAATCCCCATGTCCCGCTCCCTGTCGAGCGGCACCCTGATCCGCTCTCGCCGCAGTGCCGTCGCTGCGCTCATCTCCGCCGTCACCGTCGTCCTCATCGCCCTCCTGGCGTTTCTGCCCCTCGTGGGCGTGCTCGCCGGCGCGACCGCGAGCACGGCGGGCCTCATCCCGTTCCCCGTGCTCGCCGTCTCCGTGACGACGATCATGGGGTCCGTCCTGGTGGTCGCCTTGCTCGTCGGCTCCGCCACCCGGCGGCGCACCGCGGCGGCCTGGACACTCGCCGCGTCGGCCATCGTCGTCGCACTCGTCGTGACGGTCTTCCCCCTCGTCGCCGTGGTGGTCGGATCCATCGATCGAGCGGGTGATCTGGGGACGGTCATCGGCGAGCTGGCGCAACGGATCGGGGGATGACGTCGCCCCTGTGGATGACGACCTCGCGCGCGCATGCGCATGCAAGAATGCTCCCCACAGGAGGAACCATGATCACGTCCGTCTCCCGCCCGGTCCCCGGTATCTCTGCCCACGACGACGACGTGATGGTCGGATTCGCGCCACGGTGTCCCTCCTGCAGAATCACGACGCAGCCGCACGGTACTCGGAATCACGCGTGGTGGCGCTGCCCCTCCTGCGCCCTCCCCGTGCTCGGCTGAACGGGCGGCTACGCTGAGCCCCGTGGGGGCGACCATCCTGATCTCGATCTCCGCCGTCGTGTCGGCGGTGCTCGTCGGGTTCGTCGCGCGACGGATCCTGGGCACCGCGGTCGGATGGCCGCGGAGCATCATCGTCGGTCTGCTGGTGTTCTTCCTCGGTGTGCCGTCGGCGCAATGGACCCTTCGGCAGACCGGTCTGACCGAGGCGACGGCACTCGTCCCCGCGGCGGACGTCTGGCTCTGGATCGGTCTGATCGTCCTCTCCCTCGCGTGGGTGTTCGCCCTCGGGGTCGCGGCGTTGGTCGCGAGCGAGGCGATCTTCCCGACGCGGCCCTTGCCGAACCCGATCGACCTCGTGCGCGCCGCGCTGCGTCAGCGCAAGCGCACCCGCAGGTATCTCGAGATCCTCGCCATCGCCTCACGGCACGGAGTCGGATGGCTCTTCCACGGCGGTCGCTCACGGGTCGAAGAACAGCTCAGCACGACCGAAGAGCGAGCGAACGCGATCGTGGCGACCATCAACGATGCCGGCGTCAGCTTCGTCAAGCTCGGGCAGGTCCTCTCCACGCGTCGCGACCTCATCCCCGAGCCCTACCTCACGGCCCTCTCCTCTCTTCAGACGAACGCGACCACCCTCCCGTGGGAGACCGTGCGCGCCGTCATCGAAGACGACCTCGGCGTCTCGATCGACGAGATCTACGCCGACGTCGACCCGGTCCCCCTCGCCGCGGCATCCGTGGCGCAAGTGCACCGCGCCCATCTCCACGACGGCACGCCCGTCGTCGTGAAGGTGCAGCGCCCCGCGGCGCGAGCCCAGGTGGAGGCGGATGCCGACATCATCGGCCGTCTCGCCCATCGCGCCGAGATGCGCACCCGCGTGGGCCGCGACCTGCGCATCGAGTCGGTCGCGCGAGGGTTCACGGGCACTCTTCTGGAAGAGCTCGATTACCGCATCGAAGCCCGCAACACCCGGATGATCCGCTCCACCCTGGATCTCATCGACCGAGCCGAGCCCGATCGGCGCGGGGTCGTCACGGCCCCGCGCGTCTTCGCCGCGGCCTCGAATCAGCGCGTGCTCACGATGGAGCTGGTCGGCGGCGCCGCGCTCAGCGACAGCGCCGTGCGGCTCGCGTCCCTCTCCCCCGAGGATCGCGACCGACTCGCCCAGACCCTGATGTCGACGGTGATCGAGCAGATCCTCGTGTACGGCGTGTTCCACGCCGATCTGCACCCCGGCAACGTCCTGCTCACCGACGACGACACCCTCGGGATGATCGACTTCGGGGCGGTCGGGATCATCGAACGCAGTCGACGGCAGCACCTGACGGCGCTCCTGCTCGCCGCGCTGAGCGAGAACGACGTCGCCGCAGCCGACGCGCTGCTGCTGATCGTCGACCCGCCCGACGACCTCGACCTGGACGCCTTCCGTCACGACGTCGGGATCGTCCTGACGACCGAGCACCTGCGCACGGACGGCCAGGGATCGATCTTCACGCGGATGGTCGACGTGATCCGCCAGCACCGCATCGCCCTCCCCGGCGAGCTGGCGTCGGCGTTCCGCAGCTTCGCCACCCTCGAGGGGTGTCTCCGCGTCCTCGTCGATGACTTCGACATGGTGGGCCGCGCCCTGCCGCTCATGCCGACCCTGCTGCGTCGGACGCTCTCGATGAAGCGCATGGCCACGGACCTGCAGGCGCAGAGCGTGATCAACCTGGCGCGCCTCGAGCGGATGCCGCAGCGGATCGACGCCCTGCTCTCGGGTGTCGAGAAGGGGGCGATCGGGGTCACCCTGCGCAGCGATGACGGCAGCGACGTGAGCGGCATCCTCGGACGCGTGACGGCAGAGGTCGCCTCGACGCTCGTGTCGATCGCCGCCGTCGTGATCGCCGTCGTCCTGGTCATCTCGGGTGGTGGCCCGCTTCTGGGCGGTTCCGTCACCCTCTTCGCCGTTCTCGGAGCGGTCATCGGCCTGTTCGGCTTCCTCGGTCTGCTGCGCATCGTGCGGAAGACGTTCTCCCGACCTCGATGACCAGACGGCGCGCCGCACGTGACGTCTCACCGGCGAAGGCGGTACGGTGAGCGCACCACCGACCGGTGGGCGGACTCCGAAGGAGTAGTCCCATGATCGCTCTCATCGTCGCCATCATCGCCGCGTCCATCTGGGTGATCGTCGCTCTCGCAACGGGCATCGGACTGGGCCGGGTCATCGCCCGCGCGGAGTCCGAGGAGGGGACTCGCCTCCCGTCGACGGGCGGGCCCCTGCGACGACCCGCCCGGCTCTGACCCGTCCTCGACCGCACCGCGGGCGGTCAGCGCGGGAGTTCTGTGCCGCGCGGTGACACGGGGCACCGGATCACTCGTCCCGGTCCGCCTCACCCTCGGACGCGGACGAACCCTCGAGCCGGATGCGCGGCTTCGAGCCCGATGCCCCGGGTGGAGCGGGGTCGGGCCTTGCACCGTCGCCGTCCGCGAGCGCCGAATGCGCGGAACCCGCTGACTCCGGGACGCCGTGCCCGTGCACCTCGCGCGCATCGTCGAGTCGACCGGTCGGTTCACCCGGACCGCCTGTCGACGTCGCCCGTTCGACCGCCGAGGCGGCCGCTGCCGCGTTGAGGTCCTGGAGGATGCGCCGCGGATGCAGCTGCCGCGGATCGTATTCCCGCCAGTCGGGGGCGAACTCATTGAGCTCGTCGACGACCTGCGCCCGGCCCTGCTGGTAGAGCTCGTGAAGACGGCCGAGGTGTCGAGGAAGGGCACGCCGGAGTTCCCTCAACCGCTCGGGGCCGAGGATGATGCCGACCAGAACGGCCACCACGATCATCTTGTCGAATCCGAAGTCGAACATGTCAGCCCTTCCGCGTCGAGCGGCGATCCAGCACGGAGAACTCCCGCGACCGCCGGTACTCACGACGCGTCAGGATCGGCGCCGCGCTCCCTTCCGGATGGACCGGTGGGGCGAGTGTGGCGACCACACCCAGGATCGTGGAGACGGCCTGCGTCGCCTGGCGCTCGAACGCCAGCCAGGCAGCGTCGGGCCCGCCCACGGGGTCGACGACGTCGTCGTCTTCGTCGTGCGTCCGCCGTAGCGTGAGACGAGCTCGCGACACCGCCTGGACGAGACCCGCCCAGCTCGACGCCCTCCCTTGGACCGCTTCAGCCAGACGCGCGAATTCACGCAGGGTGAAGACGGATGAGATGAGGTCGGGCCGCAGATCGAGCACGACCCGCTTGTGCGCGCGCTCAGCGGTGAGGACGGTGTCACCGGTGCGGAGGACTCCCTCATCCAGTCGCCGGGAGCGGTGGGGGTCCAGATCGAGGCCGTAGGTACGCCCGAGAGCGACGACCCGAGGGTCAGCGGGGATGGACGGACGCGCCATCGTGCCCGCGCTGTCGAGGATGAGCCGCTGCCCGAGAGAGGAGGGCATGCGCGAGGCGAGCAGGCCTGCCACGAAGGGCGATCGGATCACGTTCGCCGTGCAGACGATCACCAGTCGGTCGCTCCTCGCAGTCATGGTGTCCCCTCCCCGGGCCTCGCGCGGCGGGAGAAGCCGTCGCGCGGGCGTTCCCAGTAAAGCGCGGTGGGTTTCCGCCCCCGGACGAGACCCGGAGCACGCGCCGGGGTGAAGTCGGTGCGGTGGTAGGGCGATTGTGCCTGGGCGACGACCGTCTGCGCGGGCGAGCGGCGGAGCATGGGAATCACGACGGCCACTCGAAAGGACTCCGCCATGGGCATCTTCGGCAACGCGTTCTCCGGATGGCACCTCTTGCTGATCCTCGCCGTGGTTCTCCTCCTGTTCGGGGCGGCCAAGCTGCCCGGCCTCGCGAAGAGCGTCGGCGAGTCCGTGCGGATTCTCCGCTCCGAAAGCAGAGCTTCCGAGAACGGCGGCGGCGACGCTCCCTCCACCTCGTCTCAGCCGACCGAGCACGCGGAGACCGGTCGCCCGGACCCTTCGACGCACGCGTGAGCCGCGACGATCGCAAGCGACGTCGACGGGAGCCGGCCCGACGGGATGGGAGAGGAGGGGCGATGCCCCTCCTCTCCCATCTTTCGGAGCTCCGACGTCGGTTGGTGATCACTGCGTCCGCCATTCTGGTGGGCGGTGTGATCGGGTTCTTCCTGTCGGACGCGGTCATCGCCGCCGTCGCCGATCCTCTCGCTCACGTGCAGGGCCCGTCCGTGACGAGCTTGAACTTCACGCGTCTCGGCGAAGCATTCGACCTCCGATTCAAGATCGCGCTGACGCTGGGTATCGTCCTGGCCGCGCCGGTGTGGATCTGGCAGGTCTGGGCTTTCCTCGTGCCGGCCCTCACCTCGCGGGAACGTCGGATCGGGATCGGCTTCGTGTGCGCGGCCGTGCCTCTCTTCCTCATCGGCGTGGGATTCGGGTGGACGATCGTTCCACACGTGGTGAATCTGTTGGCCGGTTTCGCCCCGGCTGCCTCGACGACCATACTCACGGCCGGTCAGTACTTCGACTTCCTCCTGAAGCTCATTCTCGGCGTCGGGTTGTCGTTCGTCTCTCCGCTGGCGCTGATCGCTCTCAATGCCGCCGGCGTCCTGAGCGCCCGAGCGATCATCCGCGGATGGAGGATCGCGCTGGTGGTGATCGTCGTGTTCTCCGCGGTGGTGACACCCGCCTCCGACATCATGAGCATGCTGTTCGTCGCGCTGCCTCTCTGCGTGCTGTACGCAGGAGCCGCGGTGTGGACGTACGCCCACGACCGGCGAATCGCCGGACGCGCGACATCACTCCCCTGAGTCACCCGTCGCAGAGAATTCACGCAGATACCGGTCGGTCTCGATGGCTCGTCTCAACGCCCTCGCGGCATCCCGAGAGAGAGCGATGGATCCGTCGCCCGGGCGTTCGACGACGAACCACGTCTCGTCATCGGAGGACCTCCGCAGCAGTCCGACCTCCCACTCCTCGAACCGGCCCTCACCGTGTTCGGCCGCGTTCCGCACGCGCACGGTGACGGCGTACCCCGCGCTGCGGTGATCTTCGTCGAGCGCGTGCACGGTGCGTCCGTGTTCAGTGGAGCACCAGTCGTACCTGCAGGTGTGGGGGTCGGACGGGAAACCGTCGGATCGGGTCATTGCGCGCACCTCTCTCAGAGGACCGCCCGAGTGGGCGGACCGGACGTGGGTGGGCACGAAGCAAGTCTGACCCGAACCTCCGACACCGCCGTCACCGACCGGGAGCGAGGCCCCCCGGCGGCGGCGGAACGAGGTCGTGAAGCGGAATGTCGAGCACCTCGGCAAGGAAGACCAGGGTGCGAAGCCGCGGGTTCGCCGCCGTGCCCGGGTTCGATTCGCCCTTCTCGAGCTTCCGGTAGGTGAAGGTCGCGAGCCCGGCTGCGTGGGCGACCTGCTCCTGCGACATCCGCTTCTCCGCGCGAGCGCGGAGAAGACGCACTCCGAGCTCTCGCGCGAATTCGGTCCAGGGGTCGGGCGCTTCGCTCATGGTTCCAGCTTGATCGGCCGCCCACGCTCACATGAACATGTCAACATGCTGTGGTGCTCCTCGGCCGAGCGGAGCCCGCCTCTCGGAGGGTGGTGAGCGATACGTCCGGCAGGGTGAGCGACGGAGCGATCCGGGCACACCCCCCGGCAGCGCCCGCCCACACCGACGGTCTCCCACCGCTCCTGCGGGCTGCCGCGGACGTCAGCGACACCTCACCCCTGCGGAGCGGGTCGGGAGCGGCATCGTCGATCCCGACGTCGATGGGACAGTTCCCGCGCCCACCGTCGTATCCACGCCCGGCCGACGGCTTCTTCAGGACCTCGGGGCGCGGTCCGCGGAGCACAGATGAATCCTTCCGTCTCATTTATCGACTCACCTCGACCGACAACCCACCTCACCACGGCGGAGCCTGCTCACCCCCGACCCTGGCCACGCCGGTACGCACGGCTCCTCGGAGCGATCGATCTCACGGTCGTCGCGGCGGCCGTCTTCGGGTCACAGGTCCTCTGGCTCGGGCCGCATCCCGTCGATGTCGCCTCGTCGTCCGTGGACTACACGACCCTGTCGCTGATCCTCACCGTCTGCTGGTTCGGCGCCCTCACCGTCTGGGGATCCCGTCTCCCGCGGAGCATCGGGTATGGAGTGCTCGAGTACCGACTGATCCTCGCGGCATCCTTCCAACTGTTCGGGGGCTTGGCGATCGTGGCCTACCTGACCGGCGCCGACGTCTCCCGCGGGTACTTCCTCCTCAGCCTCCCCGCCGGGACGGCTTCGCTGCTCGCGGGGCGCGCGTTGTGCAGAGTGTGGCTCCGCCGCCGTCGCCGCCTCGGCGCGATGAGTTCTCGCGTGGTCCTGGTCGGCGGAGCCGACGAGAATGCCCGCGTCGCCGCGGAGCTGGCCCGACAACCGGCTGCGGGGCTGCGAGTGGTCGGCGTGCACGAAGTCGCCGCCGACAGCCGCTCGGCATGGGACGATGCTCAGGCGGAGGCGTTGCGTCGTCGACTGTCGGATCTCCGGGCCGATAGCGTCCTGGTCTCCGGTGGGGCTCTGCTCGAGGCGCAGGACATCAGGCGCATCGGTTGGGGGCTGGATCCCGGCCGCGAGCACCTCATCGTGGCGGTCAACCTCACCGATGTCGCGGGCCCTCGACTTCACACGCGCCCCGTCGCCGGGCTCCCCCTCGTCCACATCGAGACCCCGCAGTTCTCAGCGACGCAGCGCATCCTCAAGCGCACGTTCGACATCATCGGGTCGGGCGCGCTCCTCCTTCTGCTCGCGCCGCTCTTCCTCGTGCTGGCGCTCCTCGTACGGGCATCGGGACCGGGGCCGGTCTTCTACCGCCAGGACCGCATCGGACAGGGCGGGCAGCGATTCGGCATGCTGAAGTTCCGATCGATGGTGGACGGCGCCGACGCGCGCTTGCAGGAACTCCTCGCCGCACAGGGACGAGAGGGCACTCCGCTGTTCAAAGTGGCGAACGACCCCCGGATCACCCCGGTCGGCCGGTGGCTCCGCAAGTATTCGCTCGATGAGCTGCCCCAGCTGATCAACGTCTTGGCCGGCCAGATGAGCCTGGTCGGGCCGCGGCCGCAGCGCGATGCGGAGGTCGAGTTCTACGACGACGACGCTCACCGGAGACTGATGGTTCGTCCCGGCATGAGCGGGCTCTGGCAGGTGAGCGGTCGTTCCGCCCTCGCGTGGGACGACGCCATCCGACTCGATCTCTTCTACGTCGAGAACTGGTCTCTCGTGGGCGATCTGACGATCCTCGCGCGGACCTTCAAGGCCGTGCTCGTCCCCGGCGACACCGCCCACTGACGAGAACACGCGAAAGGCGCCGGCCATGCGGCCGGCGCCTTTCGCGTGCGCAGCGTCTCAGGACGTCGTGCGGCGTCGCCGCTCGGCGCGCGGCGCGACAGTGGTCACCGTCGTCGTTTTTTCACTCGACGACTCACCCTCGGCCCGTGTCGAAGTCCTCCGCTGCGCCAGCGTCCGCAACCCGCTGACGTTCTCGGGCTGCACGTCCGTCGAACGTCGACGGGCGCCGGTGGACTCGTCGGTGATCGAGCCGTTCGCGCCACGGCGTCGGCGGCCGAAGAGCCCCCGCGTGCGCCCCTCGTCCCGGGGCGAGCCGTATCCGTAGTAGCCGCCGTAGCGACCGCCGTAATAGCTCGAGTCGACGCCGCGGAGCGGGACCCGGTTGAGGACGACCCCCAGGAGATGCCCCCGGGTCTTTCCGATGTTCTCCGCCGCGCGCGACAGCATGTCGTCCGTGGTGCGACCGGCCGTGACGACGAGCACCGCCCCGTCCGCCCAGCTCGCGATCACGGCGGCGTCGGCGACCGCGAGCGTCGGCGGGGAGTCCACGATGACGACGAGGTCCTCGGCGAGCTTGCGGACGAGCGCCTGCATGCGCTGCGAGCCGACCATCTCGCTGGGGTTGGGCGGGGTGCGTCCCGCGGCGACGACGAACAGGCTCCCCTTCTCGTCGACCTGATGGGCGACTTGTTCGATCTGCGCGCGACCGGCCAGCACGTCCGAGAGGCCCACGTCGTCGGAGAAGCCGAACATGCCGCCGAGGACCGGGCGTCGCAGGTCCGCGTCGACGAGGATGACGGCCTGCCCCGTGGCGGCGATGCTCACCGCGAGATTGGCTGCCGTCGTCGACTTGCCGTCGCCCGGAAGCGGGCTCGTGATCACCATCACCCGGGCGGGCCTGTCGACGTCGACGTACTGCAGGTTGGTCCGCAGTTCCCGCATCGCCTCCTTGTGGGCGAACGAGCCCCGCCCGTCACGGATGTCGTCGAAGGAGAACACGGCGCGACCCGAGGCCAAATCCTTGTCGACGGGGAGGATGCCGACCACCGACGCGGCGATGGTCCCGGTGATGTCGGATGCCGATCGGATCCGCCGGTCGAAAGCCCGGCGGACGAGGGCGAAGACGATCCCCGCGACGGCACCGACGAGCGCGCCGATCGCGATGTCCAGCTTCACGTTCGGAGACGACGGCGCGGTCGGCAACCGCGCGGAGTCCCCCGCGATGAGCCGGACGGCACTCTGACCTCCTCCGCCCGACTGGAGCTGATCGACCTCCGCGGTCATCCCGCGGATCCACGCCTCGGCGAGATCCCGCGCGGACTCCGGCGTCGGACCGGTGGCATCGACGCGGACGTTGACCGTGTCGACGGGATTCGACACCTTCACACGCTGCACGAGCGCCTCCGGACTGTCCGGGAGTCCGAGATCGGACTTCGCGGTCTCCGCCACACTCCGCCAGTAGCCCATGTCGATGAAGGACTTCACCTTCGACAGCGCCAGCTGATCCCCGGCCAGGGCCGCACCGGTCGACCCGTCCGACGCGACCGCCGCGACGTAGCCGCTGGCATCCGCGGTGTAGACCCGCGGCTGCACCGCACTCCAAGCCAGACCCACGAGACCACCCGCGACCGTCAGCGCGACGATCGCCTTCCAATAGGCGCGCAGGATGCGCACCACCCGCTGCATGTCCACTCGAGTCCGCCTTTCCACGCCCGACGGCGAGCCCCGTCGAGACGTCCGCAGCATAGGCACGCTCGACGAGGGCGTCGGAACGGCCGGTCGCGCGCGACCGACGGGCGAGTCCGCACCGAGCGGTGGGGGATGACGGAAAGGGTGATGCGCATGGGGTGAGAAGGGGATGACGAGAGGGATGAAAGAGCGCCGTTCGGTCCGGATCGACCCCTGCCTCACCCCCAGGATCATTCGTGCGTGGTCGGCGACTCGTCGAACGCACGGGTGTCCGTCGAAGACGCACCCGGGTTCCGGACTGGAGGTACCGATGCTCATCGATGTGGACAGGCTGCCGACGAACGCTCGTTCGAATCGTCGCACGAGCCGCTTCTGGACCCCTCGGGCGGCGACCCTCGCGCGGCTGCACGAGGCGCTGACGGCGGACGTGGTCCTCGTGCGCGGGCCCGCCGGCGTGGGGAAGACCTCGCTGCTGCGTCAGTTCGCCACGTCACTGGAAGACGACCCCGAGCGGGGCGTGCAGCTGATCGACGGAGCCCACGCGGCAGCGGCATCCATCCCGGACGTCCTCGACGCGTTCGCCGCAGGGCCTCCGATCCACATCCTCCTCGTCGACAACTTCGCCGAGGATGCCGGGCTCTCGACCGAGGATCTCCTCGGCATGCTGCGCAGCGATCCGGCCCTGCGCATCATCGTGGCCACGCGCCTGTCGACGGGGTGGGAGAGCCCGCTCGTGGCCCTGGAGTTCGACGTGCAGGTGATCTCGCCCGAAGACCTGCGGATCACACGCGACGAGCTGGCCACCGTCCTCTCGCTGAACGGGGTCGAGTCGTCCGAGTCCGCCATCGACGCCCTCGTGGATCTCACCTACGGGTGGCCCGCTCTGGGGCAGCTCGCCAGCGCGCACCTGCGCCTGGAGGGGATGGCGCTGCGGACGCACGACGACGCGGTCTCGGCCGCGCGATACGCGGTCTCCGCTCTCACCACCGACATGGAACAGCGACTGGGCCTGCCGGTGACCGACGAGATGCGACTCCTCGCCGTCGCGCCCTACGTCACGGCGCCCCTCGCCGAGGCGATCGGCATGGACACCACGACCGTCCTCTCGCGCGACCTCCTCGCCCGGATGCAGAGCGCGGGGCTCGTCTGGCCCGGCTCGATGCGCGTCACCCTCGCGGAGCCGATCCGGGCGCAGTGGCTGAGCGACATCGCCGCACGCAGCCCGCAACTCGTCGCCGCAGCCCAGCTCCGTCTCCTCGGGCATCTCGTGGAGGGAGGGGAATCCCTCCTGGCTGCGCGCCTCGCCGCGGATGCCGGCCAGTGGAGCACTCTCGCCGGGGTCCTGCGGGCATCCGGGCCTGAGATCTGGGCGCGTGACCGGGAGACCTTCGACCGGCTCGTCGCTTCGCTGAGGACGGGCGCTCCCACCGAGCCGCGCGTGGTCGACGCGTTGCTGGCCCTCGACCCCGAGACGGCGATCTCGTCGGAGACCCCCGCGCACGTGGTCGGGGCTCTCGGGCGACTCCCCGACGCCAAGAGCGCTGCCGCCGGCAACGTCGAGGCGCTCGTCCTCCGGGTGAGCCTCCTTCGCGCCGCGGGTCGGTTCGCGCTCGCGACCGAAGCCGCGGCCCTACTGTCCGACGCCCTGCGCCGCCGCCGGGATCTGGAGGGCGAACTCGTCCACGAGGGTTGGTATCAGGTCGGCATGACCGCCTTCGCCATGGGCAAACTCCGCGACGCCACGCTCGCGCTGGGGCACGCGGAGCGGGCGGCGCCCCCGGCTCGGCAGATGCGGGCCCGTGGCGCACAGGCCGTCATCGCCCTTCTCGAGGGCGATGTGCGCGGTGCGCGAGTCCTGATCGAGGAGAACCGCGAGGACCCGTGGTTCTCGTCGCCGTGGGGCGAGGGGATGCGCATCGCCGAGGCGTGGCTGCTCCTGGAGGCCGGCGACGCCGCGACGGCCCGGGCGCGATTCGACGCGACGACGGCCTCGCAGGGCGGACGGGAGCTGTGGCCCTTCGCCGCGTCGGCGCACGCGTTGTCCTTCCTCCTGTCGGGCGCGGCATCCGATGCTCTCGGTCTGCTGCGGGCGTGGATGGCACGAGCGCGCAGCACGCCGCCCTCGCACTTCCAGTCGACCCACATGCTCACGGCCCGCGCGAAGGTGCTCATCGCGTTGCGGCAGGCCCGCAAGGCCCTCGCCCTCTTCGAGGGCCCGTTCGCCCTCTCCCCCGCCACGGCACCGGCGATCGCGCTCTCGCAGCTGTACGCCGGGAGGACGCACGAGGCGTTCGTGATGAGCGTCAAGTGGGGCTTGCATCACGAGCCGTCCGCGCGCGCCGCTCTCGAGAGCCTGGTGGTCAGCGTCGTCGCCGATGTCCGGTTGAACGGGGTCGACGCGCACCGCACCGCGGTCCAGCGGGCGGAGGCGCTCAGCACGCGGCACGACCTGTGGGGGCCGTGGAGCGCGGTCGCCCCCGAGGATCGGCACCTGGTGCTCCGGATGCTGTCACCCGCGGCTCGCGCCGAGATCACCGAGCGCGCGTCGTTCTTCGCGTCCTCGGTGAGCGTGCCGCACCTGACCAAGCGCGAGCAGGTCGTGCTGGCGCACCTCACTCCCACCTCGACCATCGCCGAGATCGCGCGCGCTCTCGTCGTCTCACCGAACACGGTGAAGACGCAGCTGCAGAGCCTCTACCGCAAGCTCGAGGTGTCGGACCGCTCGAGCGCCATCCGCGCGGCGCACGCGTGGGGACTCATCGAGAGCGACGGCGAGGCGTGACAGGGGGGTCGCGGCGTCCGCGCCGCGACCACCCCATCGCGAATCGAACGACGAAGAGCAGGCCGATCGCGATCAGCACGCCCGGAACGGTGAGCGGCACCCCCGCGCCCTTCAGCACCGTCACCACGACGAGAAGGGCCGCGACGGGAAGCAGGATCCCGGACAGTCGCCGGATCCACCTCAGTGCGACGGATGCGTTCCGCCGAGGGTGCGGGGGCCTGTTCGTCACGTCAGCGGCCTCGGCGCCCGCCCGCGGCCGCACGGTGCTCGATCGCCACCTGCGATCCGAAGATGCCGAACCACGTGATCGCGAGAGTCGCCGCCGTGAACTCGAGGTTGCCGCCGAGCACCGTGTCACCGCGGAACAGCGCGATCATGGCCCCCGTGAGCGCGGTCGCACCGACGGCGACGAGAGTGAGCACACTCGCCGCCCTCATCCACGGGCGCCGACGGAGGGCGGCGACCTGGCCCATGGCGACGATCGCGAGGACGAAGCCGACGACGGCGAACGTGATGTGGATGAGATCCTGCGGGAGCGACCCGTCGGTGAAAGGCACCGGGCAGCCCGGTGAACAGGTGACGGCGGAGGCGACACCGAAGCACAGCCCGCAGAGGAGGAGGGTGGTCGCCACGGGCCAACCGACACGATAGAGGCCGCCGTCTCCCCGCAGCGCGCGGTCGACGAGCACCGCGGCGATCGCGAGGAGCAGCAGCGCGGCGTTGAAGAGGGGGGCGGTCGACATCCCCGTCGCGCCGAGCTGGCTGACGTAGTGGACGCTCGGGTCCCACACCCGGCAGACCCAGATGAGCGCCGCGCTGACGAAGGCGGCACCGGCTCCGATCCCGGCCTGGACCGCGGACCGGCCCGCGGCGCGGGGCGGCAGGATGCCGGTCGGCCGTTCGACGGTCTCGGTCATCGGGTCCTCCTGGATCGGGCTCCGCAACATTACCGTCTCGGTGTCGTCGGGCCTGCGGAGCACGGGTGATGTCCCTTACGCGGTGGGTGATTTCACCGCCGACGCCGCGGGGCGGTTCTCCCCGGGGATGGATGCTGGGCGAGCGGGCAGAGCGAGAGCGTCGTCGCGTGAGCCGGGGGGCCGCGCGAAAGGACCATCGCTCTGCCCGCACCTCGACGATGCCCGGCGGGAGAACGCGGAAGAGGCGAGCGGACGCGCCGGCCGGAGGCGAAGCCGGGGATGAAAAAACCGCCCCTCGCGACGACCCCGCGACGGCCGCTGCCAGAGTGAAAGCGAGCGGACGTCGAGTGGCTCTCCCCCAGAACCTCACTCTCCCCTACCTCTGCTCATTCCTGGATGCGCGGCCCCGGCCACGGCACCCGGCTGTCGGGCCGCGCATCCTCTGAGAACCTCCCCCGAACACCTCCGACCGAAACGACCGGTGGGGTTGAATCGGAAGGCGCAGGGGGCGCGAACACCGAGGAGGAACCCCGTGACCGATCGAGCCGACAACGATCCGAATCGTCCCGACGACGACCGCGTCGACGAGTCCCCGACATCGGATGCCGAGCTCGATGCCCTCCTGAGGTCGATCGACGGAGACGACGGTCCCGTCTTCCCCGTCGGGTTCCGGGGCTACGACCGCGAGGCGGTCGACGAAGCCGTTCGAGAACTCGGCGAGCGGCTCCGTCGCAGCGCCGAGGACGCCCACGACGCCAAGCTGCGCGCAGAAGCGGTCTTCGCGCAGCAGCGAGCGGAACACGATCAGGAGCTCGAAGAAGCGGCCCGCCGCCACGCCGAGGAGAACGGTGCTTCCCGCGAGCAACTGCGCGAGGCATCGGCCCGCGCCGCGGAGGCGGAGACGCAGATCTCCGCGCTGTCGAGCGACTTCGCCGCTCGACGGGGCGACGACGATCCTGAGCAGGGCCGGCAGCAGTTCGACGCGATCCTCCGGGTCGCGGAGGAACAGGCATCGGTCCTCGTGCAGAACGCGGTGGGCCAGTCGGAACGGCTGCTCGCGAGCGCCCACGACGAAGCCGCCTCCATCCGCGAAGAAGCGCTCGCCGAGCAGACCCGTCTGCGCGCCGAGGCGCAGCACGACGCGGATCAGATCCGTCTCCGCGTCGAGACGGAGGCCACCGCGCACGCCGCACGGCTCGAGAGAGAAGCCGCCCACGCGGCCGAGCGGGTGTCGCAGGCGGAGCGCGAAGCGCTCGCCATCCGCACGGAGTCCGAGAAGGGAGCCGCGGCGCTGCGATCGCTGGTGTCCCGCGAGACCACTGACCTCCGCGCCAAGGCGGAGCGGGACGTGCGCGAGATGACGGCCCGGGTGCTCGAGTTCGAGGAGTCGCTCACACGCCGGCAGGACGAGGCGCAGCAGGAGTTCCTCGTGCTGCACAACCAGGCCGTCGCCCACGCCGAGCGCATCACATCCGACGCGACCGAGCAGGTCGAAGCCGCTCTCGAGCACGCTCGACGCATCGCCGCGCGCGCGGACGACTACGAACGTCTCGCCCGCGCGCAGGCGCAGCGGACCGAAGCTGACGCTCAGGTGCGCGCCCGCGAGATCCTCGACGAGTCGCGCGAGCGCGCGCAGAAGATCGCCGACACGATCACGAACCACGCCACGGGGGTCCTCCGCGACGCGGAAGACCGCACGCGGGACCTCCGATGGCAGCAGCAACAGCTCGGCAGCTTCATGGCCGAGATGAACGAACTGCTCCGCGCCGCTCCCCGCGGTGCCCGCGACGGGCTCGCCTTCGACGAGACCGGCACCTTTGAGACCGGTGTCGACGAGACCGGCACCGACGAGAGCGATCCGGCGGCGGCGGACGCCCCCTCCTCGCCCGAACGCTCGGACGAGACCGACGACACCACGGAACGCTGACACCGGGCCGCGGTCGGGCGTCACCCGGCTAGCGTGGGGTGATGCGCAGTGTTCCCCTCGGCCCCTCCGGTCTCGCCGTCCCGAATGTCGTGGCGGGGATGATGCGGATCGACGACAAGACCGACGCGGAGGTGCGCGCCCTCTACGACGCGGCGCGTGAGTCCGGGATCGATTTCTTCGATCACGCCGACATCTACGCGAAGACCCTGCACTCGGCCGAGACGAGATTCGCCGAAGCTCTGTCGCTGAGCGCCGGCGAGCGGTCCGAGATCCGTCTGCAGACGAAGGCGGGCATCGTCCGCGAGGGCCCGTACTTCGATTTCTCGTACGACCATCTCGTCTCCTCCGTCGAGGAATCGCTCCGGGCCCTGCGCACCGACTATGTCGACGTCCTTCTCCTGCACCGACCCGACGCGCTCGTCGAGCCCGACGAGGTGGCCCGCGCGTTCGATCATCTCGAGCAGTCGGGAAAGGTGCGCGCCTTCGGCGTCTCCAATCACACGCCCCGCCAGATCGACCTGCTGCGCACCGCGGTCCGCCAGCCCATCGTGGCCAATCAGGTACAGCTGTCCATCGCGCACGCACCCCTGGTCGTCCAGGGCCTCGCCGCGAACATGGAGACGGCACCCCAGTCGGCGGTCCTGGACGGCGGCGGGCTCGTGGAGTACTGCCGCATCGAGAACATCACGCTGCAGGCCTGGTCTCCCCTGCAGGGCACGCGGGGCGGCGGCGGTGTCTTCCTGGGCCACCCCGAGTACGCCGAGCTCACGCGGGTGATCGACGATCTCGCGAACCACTATCGCGTGACGCCCCTGGCCATCGCCGTGGCCTGGATCACGCGGCATCCGGCGGGGATGCAGGTGGTCCTGGGAACGACGACGCCCGAGCGCGTGCGCGACGCGGCGGAGGGCTCGGACCTCTCACTCACCCGGGCGGAGTGGTATGCGCTGGTCCGCGCGGCGGGGTACATCGTCCCCTGAGGACCGCGCCGGCTCAATCCCCGCGCCGGCGACGCCGACCTCGCGAGATCACCACGATCGCTCCCACGACGACCACCGCCGCTCCGATCAGCGGGATCAGCACGAAGGCGAGACGCCCGGCCTCCGCCTCCGAGTCGGGCTGGGCCTGCTCGCCGACGACGGCGGAAGAGGAGTCCGCGACGATCTGCGGTTGCGGCGCGCCCCGCTCCGCCGCGGTGGCGGCGACGGGCCCCGGGGCAAGGGCGATCGAGGCGGCGAGAACCGCGGAGACGAACAGGGGGGTCTTTCGAGTGAGCACGGCGCTCCCTTCGTCGGTCCCGTCACGCTATGCGCCGCGGTGACCGTGCTCCGGGTGCTGGACGGCGAGGCCGAGTCCCGCTATGCGCCCGCGCGACTCGCCTAGGCTGAGGTGGTCGGACGGCAGGAGGGAAGACGCGATGACTCGATCTCGGCGCCCCCTCGGTGCGGTGCTCAGCGGAGCGGCGGCGGTTGTGGCCGCGGTGCCCACGCTGCTCTTCCCGGCCGATTCCCCCACCGAGCCGAAGCTCGCGCTCGTTGGCGTGGGAGCGGTCGTCTTCATCATCGCCATCGTGCGGATCCGGAACGAGGGCGCCGGATCCGATGTCACCGCGGCGCCGGACGACGTCAGTGGGACGCCGCAGCCTCCAGCGCCTCGGCGGTAATCACGGAGATGGGCTCTGTGGGCAGTTCCCATGACGCGACGGGGTTCATACGGGTCTTTCCTTAGGGGATGACGCAGCGGCGAGCGCGGAGCCCGGCTCTCGGCGAGCCGCCCGCGCGGGCGGCGGGGAGATGATTCAGGCGGCGCGCGCGAGCGAGCGCGTGGACGCGCTCTTGGGCGAGCTCGACCGCGTCGGTGCGACGCCGGCGGCGGGCTCCTCGACGGCGATGTCGAGGCTCAGGCCTCGCGAGGAATTGGCGTCGTTCGCCATGCGCTTGAGGAGGTTCTGATCCAGCGCCTCCGGCTGTTCGGAGTCGAAGACGAAGCGCAGAGGGATCGACGGCTGCAGCCAGATCGTGGAGCGGCCGACGGGCTGATCCGGGCCGTGGACCCACGAGAGGGTGAAGCTCTCACCGCGGCGGAGCTTGGTGGCGACGACCACCTTGACATGCGCCAGCAGCCGGTCGTCGATCTGAATCGGCTCCGTCGTGGTGCCGTAGAAGAGCTTCGCCATGATGTGACCCCTTTGCTCGTTGCTCACGGATGAACTTACTAGGTAGACTAGCGAATAGGCAAGCGAGATATTAGGAGCGAGATGAACACCGACACGCCCTCGCCCCCGTCCTACTGGTACAGCGACAGCGCCGACGACGAGCGCGGTGCCCGGATCATGGAGGCCATGCGCGCGTACCGTTCCGCCGAGATGGCGATGCGTCGGCGCACGCAGGAGTCCATGTCGATGGGCGAGAACGAACTGCTCGTCCTGCGCTATCTCGCGCGGTCCGCCTCCGAGGGCTCCGTGGTGACGCCGATCGATCTCGCTCGGCATCTCGGCGTGTCGACGGCATCCATGACCGCCCTCCTCGACCGTCTGGAGAAGTCCGGGCACCTGCAGCGCCACCCGCACCCGTCCGATCGGCGCAAGATCGTGGTCACGAGCACGACCCATGCCGATGAGGAGATCCGAGACACCCTCACCGCCATGCACGCCCGGATGATGCGGGCGACGCGAGGGATGAGTGAGTCCGAAACCGCGGCGGTGACGCAGTTCCTGACACGGATGCGGTGCGCCGTCGCCGACCTCTGCGCCGTCAGTGGGACGTGCTGCCCCGAGGCGGCGGCAACCCGCGCCTCCCCTCTCGAACCGGACGCGGCCGCGTGAGGGCACGAGTCGGGGTCGAGCTGATCCTCGACGTCGAGCAGGAAGCCGACGTCGTCCTCTCGGTCGTGCCCGCCGACGGGTGGGCCGTCGAAGAGAATCTGACCGTCCACGCCGACGGCCACGACGTCACGGCGAGCGCTCTCGGCGACGCCCACGGGACCCGGGTGCACCGGGCGCTCCTGCCGCCCGGGCGCACCGTCGTCTCCTATCAAGGTCTCGTGTCCAGCCCCTCCACCCCCGCTCCGTCGGACGATCTCGACTCGGTCCGATACCTCCGGCCCAGCCGCTACGCCCCCTCCGACGACCCCCGATTGACCGACGACGCGTCGGTGGAGGCGGAGTCGGCTCGCGAGGCGGTCAGCGAGATCGTCAACCGGGTCGCCGGTCGTCTCCGCTACGTCTCCGGAGCGAGCGGCCCCGCCGACACCGCCCTCGACACGCTGCGCGAGGGCGCCGGAGTCTGCCGCGACTACGCACACGTCACCATCGCTCTGCTGCGGGCCGCCGGCATCCCCGCGCGACTCGTCTCGGTGTTTGCCCCCGGGCTCGAGCCGATGGACTTCCACGCCGTCGTCGAGGCGTTCGTCGAGGGGCGGTGGGAGGTCGTGGATGCCACTCGCCTCGCGCCGCGCGCGCACTTCGTGCGGATCGCGACCGGCCGTGACGCGGCCGACACCGCGTTCCTGACCACGCTGTCGGGGATCGCCGCCCTGGCCTCGGTCGAGGTGACGGCCGTGGCGCTCGGCGACCTCGTCGCCGAGGATCCCGAGGCCACGGTCCTGCTGCGCTGAACCTCCCCGGGTCGGAGGGGCTCGGCGTCCTGACGCTCCGCGTGCGGCGCGGGCCGCTCATTCCGCAGCGCGGACGACCTCCGCGACCACGCGCGGGTCGGCGAGGACACGGAAGTGCCCCCCTTCCGCGAGGCGGACGTTGCGCGCTCCGGCGAGCTCGCTCCCCTCGGGAATGTGCGGATCGAAGGGGCCATAGACCGAGACGATCCGGGCGTTCGCCTCCGCGGCGGCGGCGAGCGCGCGCATGGTGGCGTCGCCGGAGGCGAACGCCCGGAGGGAGGGGGTCGGCATCAGTCTGCTGTAACGCGATCCGCCGAACGGTGTGGCGACGGCGACCATCGCGCGCACGCGCGCTCCCTCCGGAGAGAAGGCCATGAGGTGCTTCCCGATGAGCCCGCCCTTGCTGTGGGCGACGAGCACGACGTCGTGGAGGTCGTGCGCCACGAGGAAGGCCCCCACGCGCTCGGCGGACTCTGCGATCGGACGCCGGTTGCCGCCGAGCTCGACCACGGCATGGACCGGGTGCCCGCGCTCGTGCAGGACGCGGGCCAGCGGCTCCAGGAAGCGCCACGTCTCGTAGATCCCCGGCAGAAGGACGATCGGCCGCCCCTCCCCCTCCGCGAGGGATGCCGCGATCCCTCGCCCCCGCACGGCGCGGGCCTGCGCGCGCACGGCGTAGGCGTAGTCGCGCACCCACCACGAGAGATCGCGCATCCCGGTGCGCACGGCTGCCACGGCATCCCTCGACATCCGTCCATCCTGCGGTGCGAGGACCGCGCGGCGGGCGGGGTTGCGGACGGCGACGACGCGCACGCGCGCACGCCGCGCGCAACCCCGGGATCGCGGCCACCGGGACCGCCCTAGGGTGAGGCCATGGACATTTCGGACATCCGCTGGAACGAACCCGCGCGGCAGAAGATCCTCGACGACGCCGACGGTGTGTTGCGCGAGGCCGTCGTCGCGATCGCCCGCGAGAGCGACGGGATCTCGTCGGACGAGGCGTTCGCGCAGATCAACGCGCGCATCAAGGACCGCTTCATCGACTACGAGCCCGGCCCCGACATCCGCACCTACGCCGATGCGATCGCGGCCGGAGAGATCCCCACCGACGACGCCGGATGACCCGGGGGTCGATCCTCCCCCACGGGCGCCAGTTCGTCCTGACGTGGGGGATCCCGAGCGAGTACGGCGGTCTGACGGCCGCTCTCCTGCAGCGGTCCCGCCTATTCGCCGAGCGCGGCGGCACCCCGGTGCACGTGCTGACGTGCGACGACCGCGACGACAGGGCCGCTGTCGCGGCGGAGGTCGAGCGCCGCGGCGCCCTCTCGGAGGGCGTCGGCATCACCAACCTGTGGGACTGGCTGCGCGAGAACGATCTTCGCGGGCGGCCCGTGGGGGCGGGCTCCGGCTTCTCCCCCCTGTCCGACGACGCCGACACGCGACGCGAATACTCCGGCGGCATCCTGGTCCGGCGGATCCGGACGGATGCCGACGGCCTCGTCCGTCAGATCGACCATCTGCGCGACGACGGGACGCTCGCCGTGAGCGATCGCCGCGACGTCCCGCACTCGTCCGGCCGCCCGCGCCGCGTGATCGTCACGTGCGACGCGAGTGGACAGCCGCGCGCCGCCTGGCGCTGGGTGCGGGAGCTCTACGCCTCCTGGCTCGACCGGCTCATCGCGGGCGAGCGCTCGTTCGTCCTCGTCGACAGCAAGGCGATGGCGCGTTTCGCCGCCGGCTACCGCCGCCCGGGGGTGGTCGTGGTGCACGTCGTCCACGGCTCGCACCTCACCGACGACGGCTCGGCGATCCGCGCCTCGCGAGCGGAGGTCTTCTCTCGCCTCAGCGCCTTCGACGCCGTCGTGTTCTGCACCGCCCGACAGGCGGGTGACGTCCGTCGCCAGGTCGGGCCCGCACCGCTGCTGGCCGTCGTGCCGCATCCGGTCGCGCCGGTCGACGGCGTCGACACCGCGCGGCACCGCGACGGCGCCGTCGTGCTCGCCCGGCTGGAGCCCATCAAACGCGTGGAGGACGCCATCGACGCGGTCACCCGCGCTCGGAACGTCTCTCCCTCTCTCGGACTCGACGTGTACGGAGACGGTCCCGCCCGCCCGCGACTGGAGGGACTCGTCGCTGATGGCATCCGTCTGCGCGGGTTCGACCCCGCAGCACGGGAGGCCCTGAGCGATGCATCGTTCCTGTTGATGACGAGTCGCTCGGAGGCGTTCTCACTCGTCGTCGCCGAAGCGATGGCCGCGGGATGCCTTCCGATCGCCTACGACGTGCCGTACGGCCCCCGCGAACTCATCGCCCACGGCCGTACCGGATGGCTGGTCCCGGCGGGCGACGTGCAGGCCCTCGCCGACACGCTGGTGCAAGCGGCATCCCTCGCCCCCGACGAGCTCTCGCGGATGCGCCGGAACGCCGTCGACAGGACGCGCTCCCTGGACGAGGCGACGGTCCTCACCCGGTGGGCGGTGACGCTCTCGCGCGCCGCCCGTCGGCACCGGCTGAGGGAAGCGACCTGGCGATTCCGCGAGGTGCTTCGGCGCCGTCTTCGCATCGGCTGAGAGCCGGCTCGTTTCCGCCCGCCCGCGCGTACTCTTCTTCTACCCGGCCCCGGCATTCGCCGGCGCGGATGACGTCGATCCGGCGTCCCCGACGACTCCCGTCCGTCGAGCCCGTCCCCCACCTGGCTCCGGACGGGAGTCGTCGTCCGGCTCAGCGGTCCTCGCCGTAGCCGCGGATGCTGCGGAGGTCGTCCTTCAGGTCCTCCTTCGAGGCATCACCCGGGACGATGTCGCTCTGCGGCGCGTCATCCTGCACCGCCGCGTCGGCGGCCTGCTGCTCGCGGGCGCCGTCCTTCTTCTCCTCCACCCCGGCGTCGGTGGCACCGTCCATGACGGGAGCGTCCTGGGTCTCTTCGCGTTCGGTCATCGTCGTCCTCCTCGGAGCTGGTCGTGATCGGCATCCTGACCCCCTCGGGGATCCGGGAGGCGGGGCTTGCGTCGCCGTGTCCCAGGTGCTTCGCGATCTCGCCCCGGGGCGGTCGCTTCGGTGCCCGGCTAGCACACGTGCGCGGGCGACGTCCAGCGAGGGAATTTCCAGCCGCCTCCCGTAGACTGGTCTCAGCAAGGGGAGTACTCCCACCGCGACGATCTCGTCAATACGGTCCACGCCATCGAGGACCCGGGACGTCGGCCCATCTCGCCGGGTGGAGGAGACCTTGGTGTCTTGTCGTACACCTGTTTCCCTTGGAGGCCGTCTTGGGCGTCACACCCTTGATCTGGATCATCACCATCGCGATCACGGTCGCGTTCTTCGTCTTCGAGTTCTTCGCGCACGTGCGCAAACCGCACGAGCCGTCGATCGCCGAGTCGGCCCGCTGGTCGGCGTTCTACATCGGCCTCGCCCTGCTCTTCGGCGTCGGTATCGGCGTCGTGTCGGGCTGGACCTTCGGCGGCGAATACTTCGCGGGCTACCTCACCGAGAAGGCCCTCTCGATCGACAACCTCTTCGTGTTCCTGATCATCATGACCGGGTTCGCGGTGCCGAAGATCTACCAGCAGAAGGTGCTGATGATCGGCATCGTCATCGCCCTGATCATGCGCGGAGCGTTCATCGCCGTCGGCGCGGCGCTCATCGAGAACTTCTCGTGGATCTTCTACATCTTCGGCGCCCTGCTGCTCTTCCTCGCGTACCGCCAGGCGTTCTCGCACGGTGAGAGCGACCCCGCGAACGGCAAGTTCATGCAGTTCGTCCGCCGTGTCCTGCCCGTCAGCCCCGACTACAACGACGACAAACTGACCGTGAAGAAGGACGGCAAGCGCTTCGTCACCCCGATGCTGCTCGTCATCATCGCGATCGGCTTCATCGACCTCGTCTTCGCGGTCGACTCGATCCCCGCGATCTACGGGCTCACGAACGAGGCGTACATCGTGTTCACCGCCAACGCCTTCGCGCTCATGGGCCTGCGGCAGCTGTACTTCCTCATCGGCGGGCTGCTCGAGCGTCTCGTCTACCTCGCGCAGGGGCTGGCCGTCATCCTCGCCTTCATCGGCGTCAAGCTCGTCTTCCACGCTCTGCACGTCAACGAGCTGCCCTTCATCAACGGCGGCGAGCCGCTGCTGTGGGTGCCCGAGATCCCGATCTGGTTCTCGCTGCTGTTCATCGCGGCCACCGTGGCGGTCGCGACGATCGCGAGCCTCCGCAAGACCCGCAATGACGACCGCAAGAAGGAGCGCGAGACCTTCGACGGAGAGAAGGTCATCCACGCCCCCGAGGACTGAGGTCCGCACGAAGGGTCCGCGGCATCGCCGCGGGCCCTTCGGCGTTCCTGCCGCATCCGCGCGGCGAGCGCAACCCCGGCGAGCGCCCTCACCGGCCGTCCTACCGTGGCCGACATGACGCGATTCGGCTACACCCTCATGACCGAGCAGAGCGGCCCGAAGGCCCTCGTCGACTACGCCGTCGGTGCCGAGCGCGCCGGCTACGACTTCCTGGTCTCGAGCGATCACTATTCGCCGTGGCTGACCAGCCAGGGCCACGCCCCCTACGCCTGGACCGTCCTCGGAGCAGTCGCCCATGCGACCAGCGATGTCGAGCTGATGACCTACGTCACCTGCCCCACCGTGCGATATCACCCCGCCGTCGTGGCGCAGAAGGCCGCCACGCTGCAGCTGCTGTCCGACGGACGGTTCACCCTCGGCCTCGGCTCGGGCGAGAACCTCAACGAGCACGTCGTCGGCGAGGGATGGCCCGCGGTCCACGCGCGGCAGGACATGCTCGTCGAGGCGATCGAGATCATCCGCGCCCTGCACACGGGCGACCTCGTCACGTACGACGGCGAGTACTTCCGCGTCGACTCCGCACGCGTCTGGGACGCGCCCGACGGAGGGGTGCCGATCGGCGTGGCCGTGTCCGGGGAGCACTCCATCGAGCGGTTCGCGCCCCTCGGCGACCACCTCATCACCACCGAGCCCGACGGCGACCTCATCACGGGCTGGGACGCCCACCACGACGGCGCTTCGCGCAAGATCGGCCAGATCCCGATCAGCTGGGATCCCGACAAGGATGCCGCGATCGCGCGCGCCCACGACCAGTTCCGCTGGTTCGCGGGCGGCTGGGCCGTGAACGCCGACCTGCCGACGCCGGCGGGCTTCGCCGGAGCATCGCAGTTCGTCCGTCCGGAGGACGTCGCCGACTCGATCGCCTGCGGTCCGGACCTCGACGAACTCGCCGAGAGCGTCCGCCCGTTCATCGACGCGGGCTTCACCGACATCGCGATCGTGCAGGTCGGCGACGAGCAGCAGCAGCGCTTCGTTGACGAGATCGCCGGACCTCTCCTCGAGAAGCTGCGCGCGCTCTGACTCGCGGCGGGGCGTGCCTGCGGCGCGCCCCGTCCGTCAGCGCCCCGCCCTCAGCGGCGGAGGTACCCCGCTTCGACGACCCACTGCTCGAGCTTCCACGCGGGAAGACGGAAGACGCGGGCGACGGCGACCGTCGAGAACCCGCCCTCGACGACGGCGGCCACGGCGAAGTGCCGCAGCGAGGCGAACTCGCGGCCCGCCAGCGCGCCCTCCCGCAGATCAGCGAAGGTACGGGGCTGACGGCGAGTGCTCGCACCGGAGGCGATCACGACGTACGGCGAGGTCTCGTCGACGGGATGCCGCGCCGGCGACGGCGCGATCGGCGCGGCAAGCGGCGCCTCTCTCCGGGCGGTCCCGGTCGCACCCCCGACGAGGCCCGCACGCGGCGTCTGCTGCGACCGGGGCGGCGACGGTTCCCCGGGGTGATCCGGCATGGTCGGCGCGGCCGTGGCGGACGTCCACGGCGCGGCGGGGAGGTCCCCACCCCAGATGACCTCGCTCGGCACCACGTACGGGCTCACGGCGGGAGCGGGCGTCGCGGCGAGCCACGGGGCCGGAGGGAGCTCGCCGCCCCACACCACCTCGCTCGGCACGACGTACGCGCTGGCCGGGGTCTCGATCGCCCCCTCCCCCGCGGAACGTGCGGAGCCGCTGAACAGCTCTGCGATCTCGACCTCGAACGTCTCCGCCAGGGCGACCAGTGTCGCGAGCGAGGCCGTCGTGCGTCCTGCCTCGATCGCGCGCACGCGCGACTCCGACAGCCCCGCCTCGAAAGACAGCTCGAGCAGCGTGAGTCCGCGTTCTTCACGAAGCCTGCGGACGCGGTCGGCCAGGGTGCGCAGAACCTGGTCCAGGCGCCCGTCGTGCGAATCCATCGTCATCCGGCCAGGCATCCTCGTGCGGTCTCGGCGGGAGCCGCCGCGAGGCGACCGTGCGGCGGTGACGGGCGTGACGTGGTGCCGGACATCTCTTCATCTCCCTGTGCCGACGACGCAGCGGGTTTGCGTCCGGGGGAAGACGTTCCACGATATCGCGCGGGCGCGCGCGGAACCGTCATCTTCCGCGGGACGACACGCGAGTTGTCGCGACGGAACCCCGCACGGCTCAGGAACGCAGGCTCGCCGATCCCAGCACGCGCTCCACCGCGATCTCCAGCACGACGCGGTCGGGGTTGACGCGCGGCTGGCGGTACCGGCCCGCGTAGAGCCGAACGGCGTGGGCCACGGCATCCGGATCGTCGCTCACCCGGGCGGGTCCCTCGAAGCTCAGCCATCGCGCTCCGTCGACCGAGCACACGGAGGCGCGACCGCTGCGCTCGGCGTTCACGAACTTCTGCGTGCCGCGCGAGCCGATGACGCGGACGACCCCCTCTTCGTAGGTGAACCCGACCGGAACGGCATGGATGCGACCGGAGCGACCGATCGTCGAGAGGGTGGCCAGGTGGTATTCGCTCACGAAGGCGAGGGCGTCGGCGGTCAGCACCCCTCCAGCGTGCCATGAGTGACCACGTCGGAGACGGTCTTCGTCGCCGTCTCCCAGCGCCGGATGCCGACCGCCACCACGTCGCGCTCGGGCGGGGCCTGCTGGGAAAGGACGTCGAGCGCCTCCCCGAGCCGGTCGAGGGGCACGCGCCGCGCGAGCGTGACGTGCGGGGTCCAGGCGCCCGGTCGCGTGTGGTCGACGTCATCGCCCGCCCCCGCGACCTCGTGCACGCGCGCGTGCAGCGACAGGAGCGCCGCCGACGGCACGACCGACCGGGCGATCACCCGGGAGCGGCCCGCGCCGAACAGCACCGGCGCGCCGAGCGTCATCGGAAGGGGAAGTCCGTCGGCGAGGAGCGCTCCGTCGAGGTTCGACAGCGACCCCCGCACGAGGAGCGTGATGTGCGGGCGGTTGCTCGCTCCGGTGTGGCTCGCCTGGCTGGGCAGAGCGGCCGCGACCAGGGCGTCCCACTCAGCGCGGATCGCCGCATCCGACTCGGCGTCGAAGACGAGTTCGAGGCTGACGATGTCGCTCACGGGCGTCTCACCGAGTCGACCACCACGCGGCCGCCACCAGCGCCGGCTGGAAGAAGAGACGACCGAAGCGCTTCTGATCGGTGTCGAGCCCGAAGGCCGAGCGCCCCTTGCGCCACTGGTCGATGTTGCCCGGGAAGATCGCGATGAAGAACGCCGCCAGCGCGGCGCCGATGCGTCGTCGTTCCTTGGGCAGCGCGATCAGGGCGAGCCCGAACGCGGCCTCCACGACCCCGGATGCCACGACCACCGCGTCGCGATCGAGGGGCCCCTTCTCGACGAGGGCGTCTGGGACCTGAGCCTGGAAGTCCCGCCGCGCGAAGGTGAGGTGGGAGATACCGGCGAACATCATTGCCAGGGCGAGGGCCCAGCGCACGAGCGACTTCATGACAGCACGCTAAGGCGCGGGCCGCTCGGTCCTCTCGGGCTTGACGGGCGATGCGGGACCCCTCTTCTCCCGTGGGGGCGGTTCTAGGGCACGCGTCCCGATTGCGCAACCCCCGGCCTCGGACGACGCGGCGAGGTTGACTGTGAACACGGCGGTCGAGGAGGTGCCCATGACCATGACGGATGCCGAGTCCCCCGCGACCCGCGAGGACGATCTCGACCAGCTGCTCGTGCGAGCGGCCTCCGGCGACTGCGACGCGTTCGTCGCGTTCTACGACGCCACCGCGCCGCGCGTCTACGCCATCCTGTTGTCGCTCACGGGAGTCGCCGACAAGGCGAACCGCATGCTCGAGGGCATCTACGTCGAGGCGTGGGAGCGGATGCGCGGGCGCAACGCTCCCCGTGCCCCGGGATGCAGTGGGTGTCGGCCATCGCGCACCGGCACGCTTCCGCCCGCGCCTGAGCCGTACGGCCCGACCGATCAGACCGCAGCGCGGTCGTGATTCAGGGCGCCTCCGCCGCTGCGGGGGCGGCGTCGTGGACGTCGATGTCGACGGTGAGTCCGCTCGACGAGTTCGCCGAGTTCGCGTACGCCTGCAGGAGGGCGGGATCGAGCATCTCCGGCTCGATGGAGCCGAAGACGAACCGCAGGGGGATCGACGGCTGGATCCAGATGGTGCTGCGGCCGGCGGTTTCACCGGACGGATGCCGCCACGACATCGTGAAGCTCTCGCCACGCCGCAGCTTGGTCGCGATGACGACCTTGATGTGAGCGAGGACCCGGTCGGGGATGTGAATCGCGCGCTCGGAGGAACCGTAGAACAGAGAGCCCATCAGCTCCTCCTTCCGAGGATGCCAGCTTCTCTTATTTTACTAGATTGCCTAACTATCACCAAATGAATTCCCGGGAAATATGCGGAAGACGGACTTCTTGGACGGGGGCGGGAAATAGTTTGGACATCTGGAATCTCGGCGACCGAACTAGAATGGCGCCACGGGGGCCAGACCCGGAGGAGACGCATGACGATCGAGACCGCACACGACCCCGCGACGACCGCTGCACAGGCGGTCGAACGTCTCCGCCTCGCCGAGGCTCGCCTGGCGCGTCGTCGTCAGACCGAGTGCGGGCCGAGCGAGAACGCGCGGGCAGCGATGCGGCTCATCCTCGAACGCGCCGACGCCGGCACCACCATCACGCCCACCGAGATCGCGCAATCCCTCGCGATCTCGACGGCCTCGGTGACCGGCATGCTCGATCGGCTGCACGCCGGGGGGCTCATCGGATTCGTCGCGAACCCGGCCGATCGGCGCAGCAAGTTCGTGGTGCCGTTCGATCGAGACCTCGACCCCGACGCGATCGACCCCGTCACCGCCCGCATCCGCGAGTTCGCTCTCGACCTGCCCACCGATACGGCGGGACAGCTCGCGCTCTTCCTCGACCGCGTGCGCGAGGTCGTCGATGCGGAATGCCGCTGACGGCCTCAGGGGGCCGAGATCGTCTCCGGCTCCGGCTCGTTCGTGATGACCAGGCCGTGCGCGGAGCTGGCCTCGTTCATGAGGTCGTCGATCCACCGGCGATTCAGCTGAGGGGCCCGGCTGCCGTAGAAGTGGAACACCAGGGGGATCGAGGGCGAGATCCACAGGCTGCGCGTTCCACTGCCGTCACCGAGCGGGAAGTGGAACATGAACGGCTCCCCGCGGCGCAGCTTGTTCATGAAGACCATGCGGAGGTGGGAGAGCGTGCGGTCCTCGATATCGAAGGAGTGACCCAGGGTGTTGTAAACCAGTTTTCCCACCAGAAGAGACTACAACCCTTCACCCGGTTAACTACCCCGCCGTCACCTTCTCGACACCTCAACTAGAGTGCTCACCGTGCCCCGACTCCCGCGATTCACCCGCCCTCGGCGCCGCGTCCCGCGCGCCGTTCTGGTGATCCTCGCCGTGGTCGCGCTGGTCGCCGTGATCGCGGCGATCGCGCTCGTCGGAAATCTGGTGAGCACGCTCTTCCAAACGCTCGCCGCTCGCCCGCCGGCCGTCGACACGCGCATCGTCGCCCCCGACGAATCGAAGGCCGCCCAAGCGGCGCAGTCCGCGGAGGGCAGTGCCGACGAGCAGGCCGCCGCGCAGTGGCTCGCGGCGCAGCCCACGACGTACTGGCTCACCCCGGAGATCGACCCCGTCGACGAGGTGTGGGACCGGATCGCGCACCTCGCCGCCGAAGCGCGCGACCAGGATGCCGCCCTCTCCGTCGCGGTCTACGGTCTGCCCGACCGGGACTGCGGCAACCACTCCGCGGGGGGTCTAGACCCCGACGCCTACCGCGCGTGGACCGCCCGCATCGGCGATGCCCTCGGCAACGCCTCCGACGTCCAGAAGATCGTCGTGCTCGAGCCCGACAGCATCGCCCTTTCGTCGACGTGCGGCAGCCCCTCCGACCGCGCCGGATATCTGAAGGATGCCGTGGACAACATCCGCGGGATCAACACGTGGATCTACCTCGACGGCGGGCATTCGTCCTGGCATCCGGTCAACGAGATGGCCGACCTCATCCGCGCCACCGGGCTCCTGCCGGACGTTCGCGGAGTGGCACTCAACGTCTCGAACTACCAGGACACCGCGGCGGAGTTCGCCTACGCCCACGCCCTCTCCGACGCCCTGGGCGGAACGCACGCCGTGATCGACACCTCGCGCAACGGCGCCGGCCCCGCGGGAAGCGAATGGTGCAATCCCTCCGATCGACTCGTGGGCAGCCCCGGCGGCTCGTTCGGAGACGGCGTCGTCGACACGAACCTCTGGATCAAGCCGCCCGGCGAGAGCGACGGCGAGTGCAACGGCGGCCCCACGGCCGGGACCTGGTGGCCCTCCGCGGCTGCGGAGCTCACGCGCGAACAGCGCTGACCGCTCCGCGACTTCCCCCCGTCTGGTGCGGGACGGGCGACTTCGCCGCGAAGTGTGTCAAGATTGCGCTCGTCGCTGTGCCAAGTGACGAACACCGTGTCTCGGGGGAGAACGCGGGCACGACCTCGTGCGAAGCCGGAAGAGTGGGTGAAATGAGCGACAGCTCCGAGTTGCTGAAGACCGCGGTGATCGTCGAGGACGACCCGGACATCCGACACCTCCTCGTCGAGGTCCTCGAATCGGCCGGTTTCTCCACCGTGTCGGTCGGGAACGGAATCGACGGGGTGCGGGCGGTCATCGCCTACCAGCCCCTCATCACCACGCTCGACGTGAACATGCCGGGCATCGACGGGTTCGAGGCGGCGCGCCGCATCCGTCAGCAGAGCGACACGTACATCATCATGTTGACCGGCCTCGAAGAAGAGGCCGACGTCGTGCTCGGGCTGGGCGCCGGGGCCGACGAGTACGTCGTCAAGCCGTTCCGCCCGCGCGAACTGCGTGCGCGCATCGAAGCGCTGCTCCGACGCCCCCGGGGCGGAGAGGCGCAGCCGTCCGCCGCGCCCCGCCAGGACAGCGTCGGTCCGTCGTTCCCCGCAGCGCGTCCCGACGTCGCCACCCCGCCGCCCGCGGCGCCCGCCCCGGCTCCGAGCGCCGCGGTCATCGTGCCGTCGTCGCAGGGACCCGAGCCGCGCACGGCTCCCGCCCCGGCGGCCGGCCCGCGGACCGAGCTGGTGCCACGCCCCGCGGCCGGGGATCTCACCCCCACGGGGGGATCCTGGGTCGCGCACCGCGACCTGCAGCTCGACCCCGACAGCCGCCTGGTCCGTGTCGGCGGGGAGGAGCTCGACCTGACCCGCACGGAGTTCGACCTGCTCGCCACGCTCATGGAGTCGAAGCGGCGCGTGCGCAGCAAGGCCGATCTCACGCTCGTCCTCCGGGGGGAGTCCTACGTGACCAGCTACTTCGTCGGAGAGGCCGACAAGCGCGCGATCGAGGCGCACATGACAAACCTGCGTCGCAAGCTGGGCGACAACCCGGCCAACCCCCGGTACATCGAGACCGTTCGCGGAGTCGGCTATCGCCTCACCTCGGAGTTGCTGGCCGCCCCCTGAGCTCCCCCGACGACATAACGGATGCCTCGACCCTCCCCAGGGCCGAGGCATCCGTGTCTCTGATGCGTTCGGGCGCGATCAGATCCGGTGTTCGTCAGACCTTGAAGCCGTGCTGGCGACGAACGAGCTTGGAGAACATGAGGAGGGTCTGCAGGACGGTGACCACACCGACGATGGGCCACCCGATCCAGAGGATCGAGGACTGCACCATGGGGCCGACCATGACCCAGATCACGGCGAGGGCGATGGCCACGGCGATGAGGACGACCATCGGCGTCCAGTGACCGAGACCGCCACCGCGCTCGGCCTTGGCCTGCATCGCCCAGTTGTCGACCTTCTTGCGGGAGAGGAAGCGGGTCCACGAGCGCACGAAGTGACTGATGCGGATCCACATGAACAGCTCCGCGGGGAAGAAGAGCACCGCGAAGAGTACGTCGCTGCGGTTGCAGTTCTTCATGGTGCGCGCGATGCGGAGGTTCAGCAGCATGGCGATCACCGGCGGGATCAGCCACAGGGGCGAGAAGACGAAGGCGCCGATCGACAGCGAGCCCGCCAACAGCGTCAGAAACGCCACACGCACGAACAGGTTCGTCAGCATGCCGAAGTTCTCGAACCACCGCAGGCGCAGGTTCGGGTGGAAGGGCTGCCCCTTGGTGTCACCGCGCTGGCCGGGCCACATCAGCTCGATCGCGCCGTAGGTCCACTTGACCTGCTGAGCGTCGTATCCCGACAGCGTGGTCATGCCGCCCACGTCGGCCCGCGCGTACGGGCTGATCTTGGTGAGGTAGCCGGCGCTCTTGATCTGGAGCGACAGCAGCGAGTCCTCCACCTCCGAGTCCTTGACCCACGGCGTCGACTGGTGGTTCTGCTTCATCGCGTCGCGCAGGGCGTTGGTGGAGAAGATCGAGAACTGCCCGCCGAGGACCGCCATGTTGCGGCCGCGGAGCATGTTCTGCAGGTTGAACGCCGCGAACTGCGTGCGCTGACCGGCGGTGAGGAACCGGGCGATGACGCCTTTGATCGGCTTGTCGTCGATCGTGTAGATCGCGGAGATCCCGCCGATGCGCGAGTCCGACACCGCCTCGGTCTCGAGATACTCGACGGCCTTCGTGTCGGCGATGGTGTCACCGTCGACGCCGAGGAGGTAGTCATAGCCCTCGACGAGCGAGTAGCCGTAGTTGAGCGCGCCGACCTTCTTGTCGGGGTTCTTTCCGATGTCGTGTACGAAGACCTCGGTGAACTGCTCGCCGAGCTCGGTGTGCAGCTCGTGCGGGCCGCTGTACTCGGACGCGATCTTCACCGTGGCATCCGAGGTGTTGTTGACGACCACGTGGATGACATCCGGCACGCGGGTCTGGGCGAGGAGGGCCTCGATCACATCGGCGATCGACTCCTCCTCGTTGTACGCGGGGATGACGCACCCGATGGTCGAGCGGTGGACCGACGTGTTCTCGAGGACCGCCGCGAAGTCATCCGCGAAGCCGTGCTCCTCCGCCGTCGACGTTGCCGCCAACTCACCCGCGTGGAGGTTGAATTCCCGGGTGGTGGGGGTGAAGCTGCGCGCATCGGTCATGGCGATGTCTTCCTGTCGGTGTATCGGCGTATCGGCCATGTCCCACTCTGGTAGGTTCGCCGCAACGCGACCACCGCACACGAACACCTTCCCCGCAAGATTTCCTCAAGATTTGCGGGCGGTCCCCCCGAAGGAGACGCGACCCCGTGATCTTCCTCGCTCTCCTGGCCTCCATCGCCGCGGCGGGTCTCGCGCTGACGATGCTCTTCCTAGCCCACGGTCGACCCGAGGACGACCGTGGCGGTCCCCGCGCCGACATGGTGCGTTACTTCGGCGGGGCGGCGATCGCCGCGCTGCTGTGCGGGGCGATGAACATCCTCGAAACGGCCGGGGGCGGCGACACGGCGGCCGCGATCGGCAACGCCACCAACCTCGTCGCCGTCGGGCTCATCTGGGCCGGAGCGCGGCGGTTGAATCGCCGTCGCGCCATCGGCGCCGTCAGCACGGCCGCGGGCGCCGTGCTCATGCTCGGCTTCACGTTCCTCATCCCCCTCGACGATGCGACGCTGCTGAAGACGGCCGGACTGACGGTATTCGGCGCGCTGAGTGCACTCGAGCTCGCGCGACGACCCCTCGGCGCCCTGTCGGGGGCGCGGGTGCTGTCATGGACGCTCGGCGTCTACGCCGCGTACAACCTCTCCCGCCTCATCGTGGTCGGCGTCGCAGGAGTCGGCCCCCTGATCGGACGCGGTCCCGTCTCCGCCGAGACGACTGCCGCTGTCAGCGCCGTCGCCATCGTCCTCGTGTCCGTGTCCGTGGTGCGCCTGGGTCGCCAACTCGACGACGCCCCGGCACCCGGCACGCGCGCCCACGACCGGGGCGTGCTCCGCCGCGCGGCCGCTCGGATGCTGGCGACCCGGCAGAGCGTTCGCGCGACGCTCGTGCGGGTGCCGGAGATCGATCTGATCCGCGCGGCCCACAGCGCCGAACGGGCGGACATGATCCTGCGCGCGGTGTCCGCCGCGCTCGAGGACTCCCTCGAGGACGCCGCCTGCGGGATGCCGGGACGCGACACGGTGTTCGCGATCGCTCCCGCGGCGTCCGACACCGCCGAGCTCGAGCGGGACGTACGCGTGGCCTTCGCGCGGCGCATGCCCGAGATCGATTACGCCGACGTGCCCGACCTGACGTTCGAGCATCGCCTGGTCGCCGACGTGGACGAACTCTCTCTCCTGATGGACGCCCTCCGACCACGCCCGCGTCAAGAGCAGCGCGAGGACTGACCGGCCCGAGCGGCCGCTCAGTTCGACCCGGTGCCCTGTCCCCATCCGGGAGCGCGCCCGGTGCTGGAGGAGGTCCCGGTCGTGCCCGTCGAGGCCGCCTGGCCACCGTCGCTGTAAATGGCGATCGGCAGGTACTGATACACCGTCTGCTGCGAGAACGAAGAGTCCGTGTTCGCGGTGCCCTCGACGGCGACGTTCAGGGCGAACTCCAGCGTGATGCCGTACGTGTCGTTCGGGAGCTGCCGGATCGAGGTCGTGGGAACGAGCAGACCACCCTGGAAGCTGTTGAGGAGAAGTCCACGATCGGAACGCAGCGTGTCGGACGGGACCAGCGTGCGGGGATCTGCGCTGAACTGGAACGGGTTGGACACCTGCCCGCTCGTCTGCGCCGTCTGGGAACTGATCGACACGGAGGACAGATACACGCGCCGCTTCTGCGTGAGGACCGCTTTCTCGTCCACGCGCTTATCGACGACGTTGATCGCGAATCCGAACTGCTTCTCGTTGGTCGACGTCCACTCCATCGTGCGCTTGGGGTTGTCGGCCCATACGTCCAGGCGCACCTCGAGACCGTCCGCGACCTCCGAGGTCAGCGACACCGAGCCGTCGTAGGTGAACTGCGAGTCGAAAGGCTTCGCGGTCGCGCTGGCCGCGGGCTCCGGGGTCGCGACGACGACGGACTGGCCGCCTCCGCCGACCTGTCCGGGCAGCGCGTTGAAGAGGTCGGCCACTTGCGTGCAGCCGGTCAACGCCGTGGGGACGACGACGGCCACGGCGAGGGCCGATGCGATCACGCGGGCGCGACGGCGGAAGGGCATGCTCACGGTGTACTCCTGAGGATCAGCGCAGGATGCGCAGAGGTCGCTGAACGACCATCACGCTGCGGGATGCAGGCCTCAGGGGGAGTCTGACCGGTCGTCGTGATGCGCGGATCGCGAGCGGCGAGCAGAGACAGGATGGCGCGCAGAAGACTACACCACTCTCTATACACTCGATCACATGGCATCCGTGAGGAACGTCCCACCGGCGGTTGCTGCGGGAGGGGGACACGACGACGACGACGCGAGCCCCAGCAGCCGCACCCGCTCGGTCTGGTTGCTCCAACTCGTCCTCGGCGCGAGCGTGGTCATCACCGTCCTTCTCGTCCAGGCACTCGAACCGACCCTCTTCTCGCTCTGGTCGTTCTCCTCGGGAGTCGGGGTCGTCATCGCCCTCACCGCCGTGGCGATCGTGGTGCCCTGGCACAGATTCCCCCGCGCGGCTGTCGCGGTGATCCCCTTCGGCGACATCATCGGGATCGGCCTGCTGAGCTTCGGCACCGACCTCCGCTTCGGGTTCTTCTGGGTGTTCCCGATCATCTGGATCGCCACCCACTTCGCACTCGCCTACCTCATCTCGGCGCTCGGCGCGGTCGGCGTGCTCATCGTCGTCGACGCGACGGTCAACGCGACCGGGCCCGTCACCGCCCTCCGGTTGATCGTCGTGCTGCTGTCGCTGACCTTCATCGCCATCACCTCCTTCCTGTCGGCTCGGCAGACGCGCGCCTTCAAACAGCTCCTCCGTCGACAGGCCAGTCGTCTTCAAGGGACCCTCCAGCGCGTGTCCGGTCAGGAGCGGCGCGTCTCGCAGATGCTCAACGGTCTCGACACCGGTATCGCCCGCCTGTCCGCCGACGGAGAGGTCCTCGCCCTCAACGACACGTACGTCGACCTCTACGGGGTCGAGCGCGACGAGCCCCAGCGGCCGGGCGCGGCGGTCGAGTACGCGACGCTCCGCGGGGATCCGCTGCCCGAAGCCGAGCGGCCCTTCGCGCGCGCGGCCCGCGGGGAGCAGTTCGACGACGAACGCGTGTGGCTCTTCGACACCCACGGGGACTGGCACGCGCTGTCGGTGTCGACGCGCCGCCTGATCTCGTCGGACGAGCCCGAGAGCACGCTGCTGATCGTCCACGACATCACCGCCCTGATCGAGGCGGAGCGGGCGCGAGAGCGCCTCGCCGCCACGGTCTCGCACGAACTGCGCAATCCGCTCACCGCGATCGTCGGTCACGCCGACCTCGCTCTGGACGACCCCGACCTCTCCCCCAAGGTGCGCGAGCAGATCGAGGTCATCGCCGGGGCGGGCGAACGTATGCAGAAGCTGATCTCCGAGATCCTCGCGAACTCCCGCGGCGTCTTCCGCGATCAGACGGCGCCCGCCACGGCCGACGCGAGCCGCATCATCGCGTCGTCCCTGGCATCCTTCCGCCCCGCGGCCGCCGCGCGCCGCGTGAGCGTCATCGACGAGCTCCCGCCCTCGGCCGAAGTCCTCGGCGACGCGTTCCGTCTCCGGCAGGCGTTCGACAACATCCTCAGCAACGCGATCAAGTACACCCCCGCCGGAGGATCGATCCGCATCTCCGGAGAGGTCTCCCCAGACGATGTGATCCTGCGATTCGCCGACACGGGTATCGGTATCCACCCCGACGATCTCGCACGCGTCTTCGACCCCTACTTCCGCGCCCAGAGTGTGCGCGACAGCTCGACCCCCGGCACGGGCCTGGGGATGGGCATCATCCGCAGTATCGTCGAAGAGCAGGGCGGGTCCCTCTTCCTCGAGAGCGAGCTGGGCTCCGGGACCACGGTGACCGTCATCCTCTCTGTGCGCACCGAGGCCGAGGCCGCATGACCCCCAGCGACGTGCTGTCCAATCTCGGACTCGCGCAGGCCACCGTCGCCACCCTGGGAACGGTCATGATTATCGGATTGGGGTTCCTGCACCGCCCCTCGCGTTCCGCGCTGCTGTGGTCGCTCGCCTTCGTCCTCGCGATGACCAGCACCTGGGTCTCGGTGACGGGCGCGATTCTCGACGACGAGACCGTGCGGCGCGCGGGACTCGGACTCATGCTCGGTGCCCCGGCCCTCATCTGGTCGGGCTTCCGGGCCCGGCGGGGTGTGCGCTCGATGCCCTGGATCGGCGCCCTGCAGGCCGTGGTCACGGCCGCCGTCTTCGTGACCGTCACCGATCTCAGCGCGTACGGGCTGGCCTTCCGGATCGCCTTCGTGGGGGCGGCCGTCTTCGCCGGTCTGACCCTCGGCGAAATGCGTCACGCCGCCGACCGGCTCGAGAGGCTGGCCCTGCCGCTGGCGATCGTCTCGGCGGCCTTCGTCGCACTCGGCGTCGCCATCCTCGTCTCCGGGCTCTCCGCCCCCGCCAGCATCGGAGACCTCTCCCTGGCGCGCATCCTCAACGGGCTGGCCATGCTGGTCTTCCTGGTCTGCGCGACCGTCTCCCTGCTGTACTTCACCTCCGTCTCGCCCGCCGGGCAGCGGGCGGCGTCGTCGTGGCCGCATTTCGTGGTCACCGCGTCCGCTCGCCTGCGTCGTGCCGCGCGCTCTCGAGAAGAGAGCTGGGCCGTACTCACCGTCCGACTCGACGACCCCCAGCACCTGCGCAGCGCCGCCGGAGAGAACGCGTGGATGCGACTGGTCGGCGATTTCGAGACCGTCGTCGCCGAGACCTTCCCCGCGGAGGCGGACCTCGGACGCGAGGTCCGCGGGCGCGTGGTGGTCGTCGTGGCCCGGCCGGACTCGATCCTCCGCGAACAGGTCCGCACGCTCCTTCGCCGCATCACCGAGATCGACTCGTCCGGCTACGTCGGCGTCCAGGTGTCGGCGAGCGTGGGATGGGTCCCCGCCGAGATGGCGGACTTCGACTTGCCGACCCTCATCGTCGAAGCCGACCGTGCGGCCCTCGAAGCGACCCGCCAGGGCGGCGATCGCTGGGAGCGCGTACGGGCCTGATCAGCCCGTCGTGGTTTCGCCGCCGCCGGCGATGGCGACGGTCAGGCTGTCGCTCGCGGTCTGTTTGGCGAACTCGTTCGACGTCGGGGTGGTCTGAACCAAGAACTCGAAGGTGAACTGGAGGGTGACGAATGTGGCATCCGCCGGCACCTCTCCGACGTTGAACGTCTGCGAATAGCTGTACGGCGCGAGCACCAGGTATCCGGGGGCGTCCGTCTGATCGGACTGCGCGGCGAGCGGCGAGAACGACTGTGCGGCGTTGCCCGGGACGGCCGTCATCGTCGCGCGCTGCAGATAGACCTTCTGCCCGTCATCGGGCGACACCGTCGTCACCATCGACAGGCTGACTGGTTTGAGGGCCGTCGGCGTCCACCGGTCCATCGACAGCGTCGACCAATAATCCACCGTGGCGCTGACGGCTCCCGCGGTGAGCGGCCGTTGCGTGGAGCCGCTCGACAGATCGTTGCGGACGGGCTGCGGAACCGCACTCGCCGTCGCCGTCGGGGAGGGCGACGAAGACGCCTGGTCCGAACCCTGGGCCCAGGGCGGGGCACCGCACCCGGAGAGCGCGAGCGCGCCCGTGACGAACAGCGCTGCGGCGCCGGCAAGCCTCCCGCGCCTCGTTGCGAGCCTCATTCGTCCTCCCCCGGATCGTTCTCTTCAGTGTAGGTGCCCCGTGCGGGGCGACCGCCGACGAGCACCTATCGTGTGCGCGTGACGCGCTCTTCTTCCGCACCCCGTCGTGTTCGCACAGCCACGGTCTTCGCTTCCGCCGTGCTCGGCGTGTTCGTCCTCGGCGCCGGACTCGCCGCGTGGATCGGCGTGCGCGGGGCGGTGGCCGTCCAGCACCTCCGGTCGGCGGAGGCGACGGTCGCGGCGGCGACGGCCGACGCGCAGGATCCGGCCGGAGCCATCGAGCGTCTCAGCGACGCGGCCGCCGACACCTCCGCGGCCCGCTCCCTCACCGACGATCCGATCTGGTCCGCCGCGCAGGCGCTGCCCTGGATCGGCCCGCAACTGGCCGCGCTGTCGGTCACCGCCGCCGCGGTCGACGACGTGGCATCCGAGGCCGCTCCTCCGCTTCGCACCGCGGCCCAGCTCCTCGCACCCGATGCCCTGCGAGGCCCGGACGGGGCGATCGACGTCGCCCGTGTCGCGTCCGCGGCGCCAGCCGTCTCCGACGCGGCAGGCGTGCTGCAGGGGGCGGCCGATCGCGTGTCGGCCATCGATGCCGCTCCTCTCCTCGGCTCGCTCGCCTCCGCGGTGTCCTCGACCTCAGCCACGCTCGAGCGCGCCGCCGCCGACAGCGACGCCCTGCGGCGAGCGACGATCCTGTTTCCGCGGATGCTGGGGGCCGACGGCCCTCGATCGACGCTCCTGCTCTTTCAGAACAATGCCGAATGGCGCTCCCTCGGCGGCGTGGTGGGCGCTGTCGCGCAGGTCGACTCCACGGAGGGGCACCTCGCGCTCACCGCGCAGGCCTCGAGCGGCGACTTCGCCGCGTTCGCCCACGATCCCGCGCTCACCCTGCCGGACGACGTCCGCGGCATCTTCGACACGCGACCGGCCCGGTATCTGCAGAACACCACGCAGATCCCCGACTTCGCCCTCGGAGCGCAGATCGCCCGCGAGATGTGGAGACGGACGCACGGGGTCGACGTCGACGCCGTGGTCGCCGTCGACCCCGTGACCCTCTCCTACCTGCTGCGGGCGACAGGACCGGTCACCCTTCCGACCGGCGACGAGCTCACCGCTGACAATGCCGTCCCTCTGCTGCTCGACGAGGTCTACCGGCGCTTCTCCGATCCGCGCGCGCAGGACGCGTTCTTCCAGAGCGCATCCTCGGCCGTGTTCCAAGCGCTGGTCGAGGGGCGCGGCGACCCGGCGGCCCTCGTCGACGCCCTGACGCGCGCGGGAGCCGAGCGTCGCGTGCTGGTGTGGAACGCGGATGCCGCCGACCAGTCCGTTCTGGACGGCTCGACGCTGCAGGGGGCGCTCCCCGCCTCCGATGGGGAGCGCACCACGATCGGCGTGTATCTCGACGACGGCACGGGGTCCAAGATGGACTACTACCTCCATCCGGACATCGAGGCCGGATGGTGCGGCGACGACCGGGTCGTCGTCCGCGTGGCCCTCCGGAACGGCGCGCCAGATCCCGCGACTCTCCCCGCCTACGTCACGGGCGGCGGTGATTACGGAGTGCCCGTCGGCGACGCGCTGACCGGTGTCTACGTCTATCTCCCGCGCGGCGCCGAGGTGACCGCCCGACGCACGACATCGGACGACGACACCCCCTCGGGCTTCGCGGACGGGACGCACGATGGTCTGCCCGTCGTCAAGTGGTCGGTCCAGCTGGCGCCCGGCCGCTCCGGGGTGCTGGAGCTGGACGTACGGATCCCGACGACGCCGCGGCTGGACGTCGTCTCGACGCCGACGAGCGATCCGACGGAGGTGGCCCGAACGGGTGCGTGCCCCACGCTCGAGGGAGCCGGATGAGACGCCCGTCGCGGGTGAAGTCCGGTGAGGCGGGGCGTGAAAGCGGCCTCGACGCGCCGAGTCCCTCCCCGGTCGTGGGGAAGACTCCCGATGGAGCGGCGCGTTCCGCTTCGATCACCGGCTCGACCACGCCAAGCAGATGGGGCACACCATGAAGACCACGATCATCCGGGCCGTCGCCGCGCTGTCGCTCGCCGCAGCGGCGCTGATGGCACCGACAGCCGCCAACGCCTACACCGACCCTGCCGTCGTGACCGTATCGCCCTCGGTCGCCACGCCCGGCGGAGTGGTGACGTTCACGACCGGCCGCGCCGCGTTCCAGGGCAGCGAAGACATCGCCATCTCGGCCACCGGCACGGCGGCCAAGGGCCTCGCGCTCGCCTCGGTCACGACCGAGACGAACGACACGCTGCGTTCTCAGGCGATCAACGGCAACCTGAACGCCCAGGTCCGCTTCCCCACGACGGCGAAAGGCGTCTACTCCTTCACGTTCACCGGAACGCAGAGCGGAGTGGTCCTCCACGCGAGCGTGACGGTGAACGCGGCGGGAGCGCCGAGCGCGCCGGCTCGAGGCGGGCTCGCCGTCACCGGCTTCGACGCGGGCAGCACGACGGGCCTGTGGCTGACCGGCGCGGCCCTTCTCGCCGGAGGCGCGGCCGTCGGCATCGGCACCGTCGTCCGCCGCCGCCGCGCCAGCAAGAGCTGATACCCCACCCGAGAGAAGAGGGGGCCGTCCGCAGACGGCCCCCTCTTCGTCGTGTCCGACCGCTTAGTCGCGCAGCGGCGAGTGCGGTGCCGACACCTGCGCCGTGATGAGGATCGGCAGGTGATCGCTCAGCCCCTGGGGCAGGGTCTTGATGTGCGCGATGTCGAAGCCCACCGACGTCGCGAAGTCGTAGTGGCCGCGGAAGAACCGGTACCGCGTGTACGTCCGGGTGTCGCTCAGGGTGAGCTCGTACCCCTGATCACGCACCTTCTGACCGAGGTTCTCTTTGAAGACGGGGTAGTTGTAATCGCCCACCATGAGGGCGGGGAGCCCCGGTCCCAGGTTCTGCAGTTCGGTGAGCGCTGTCCGGATCTGGTGACGACGCAGCGAGTTCAGCGCCGTGAGCGGCGCCGCGTGGAACGAGGCGACGATCACGTCGCGCCCCTGATCGATGTCGCGAAGGCGGACCCCGAGCATGCGTTCCTCGGCCGGCTTCAGGACGTAGTCGTGCAGGGATTTCTTCAGCGCGATGGCCCGCACCTCTTCGGCGCGGAACGTGTTCTCGCGGAAGTACAGCGCGAGTCCGAGCCGGTTGCGCTGCGTGGCCTCGGCGAGACGGAGGCCGCCGATGCGCTCCGGGATGTCGGTGGCGTCGCACTCCTGCAGACAGAGCACGTCGATCTCGTGCTCTTCGACGAGCGCGTCGAGCTCCCCCGCCGCGCGGTGCTTGTTGAGGTTGTACGAGATGACCTTCATGGCCTGGTCAGCATACGACCTGCGCCGATGGCCACCTGCGGGGGTTGCGCGGGGTCGGGGAGGGCGAATCAGGATGCCGCGTCGTCGGCATCCCTCCGGTTGCGCGTCTGCTCGGCGCGCGCCGCGAGCAGCTCATCGGCGGGGTAGCCCACCTCGGCGAGCACGAGACCGCGGGCGGCGAGGACCTTCGTCTCGGGGATACGCAGTCGCGCGTCGCGGATGGCGACGACGTCGTCGATCTCGATGCGCCCCTCCCCCACCGCCACGCACGCCCCCACCAGCGCACGCACCATGCTGTGGCAGAACGCGTCGGCACGGACGTTCGCGACCAGCACCCCGTCCGCCCCGCGGTGCCAGTCGTACTCGAGCAGGGTGCGGATCGTCGTCGCCTCTTCGCGCGCCTTGCAGTAGGCCGCGAAGTCGTGGAGTCCGATGAGGCGCCCGGCCGCGGCATCCATCGCCTCGACGTCGAGAGCGCTGCGGAGCGTGGTGGTGCGGGCGCGGTCGAGAGGGTCGTAGGCGGTCGCCGCGTCCGCCAGACGGTACGTGTACCGCCGCCAGACGGCGGAGAACCGCGCGTCGAAGCCCTCGGGAGCCCGGGACGTCCTCCGCACCGTCACATCGGGATAGGCGCCCAGCACGCCGCGTACGCGGCCGGCGAGAGCAGCGACGGCGTCGGACTCGTCGTTGTCTCGACGTCGGCGTGGCAGGCGGGCGGCCTGATCGGGGTCGAGATCGAGGTGGGCGACCTGACCGGAGGCGTGCACCCCCGCGTCGGTGCGGCCGGCCACGATGAGGCGGGGCCCGCCGCCGACGATCCGCGCGAGGGCGTCCTCGAGGACGCCCTGGACCGTTCGCAGGCCGGGCTGGCGTGCCCACCCCCGGAAGTGGGCGCCGTCGTAGGCGATGTCGAGGCGAATGCGCACCCGTCCAGCCTACGAGCGCGGCGGAAGGGCGAACGACGAGGGCCCGACCGAGGGCGGGGTGGAACGACGAAACCCCCGCCCGAAAGGGCGGGGGTTTCGTGCGAGCGAGAGGCTCAGGCCTTGGCGTCGTCCTGGACGGCGTCGTCGGCGGCGGCCTCGGCGGCCGCGCCTTCCTCGGGCGACTCGGCGCCGGCGGCGGCGGCCTCGTCGGTCGAGGTCTCCTCGGCGGCGGGCTCTTCCGCGGCGGGCTCCTCAGCGGCCGGAGCAGCGGCGGCGGGAGCCGCGGCGGCCTTGGTCGGCGTCTTCTTGGCGACGGGCTCGAGGACGAGCTCGATCACGGCCATCGGGGCGTTGTCGCCCTTGCGGTTGCCGACCTTGGTGATGCGGGTGTAGCCGCCGTCACGCTCGGCCACCAGGGGCGCGATCTCGGTGAAGAGGGTGTGAACGACCTCTTTGTCGCCGATGACGCTCAGCACGCGACGACGCGCGTGCAGGTCGCCGCGCTTGGCGAAGGTGATCAGGCGCTCGGCGAGCGGACGAAGGCGCTTGGCCTTGGTCTCGGTCGTCTTGATGGACTTGTGCGTGTAAAGAGCTGCCGCGAGGTTCGCGAGAAGCAGACGCTCGTGGGCCGGGCCGCCTCCGAGGCGGGGACCCTTCGTGGGCTTGGGCATGTCGTGTTACTCCAGGGAAAGGTTCGGTCGGGTCCGACGGGGTCAGACGGTCTCTTCGTCGTAGCCGCTGTAGAACTGGGCGCCGTCGAAGCCGGGCACCGAGTCCTTGAGCGAAAGGCCGAGGGAAGTGAGCTTGTCGCGCACCTCGTCGACCGACTTCTGACCGAAGTTGCGGATGTTCATCAGCTGCGTCTCCGAAAGGGCGACCAGCTCCGAAACGGTGTTGATGCCCTCGCGCTTGAGGCAGTTGTACGAGCGGACCGAGAGGTCGAGGTCTTCGATCGGCATCGACAGCTCGTTCGAGAGGACGGTCTCGACCGGCGCGGGGCCGATCTCGATGCCCTCGGCCTCGACGTTCAGCTCGCGGGCGAGACCGAACAGCTCGGTGAGGGTGCGGCCGGCCGAGGCCACGGCGTCGCGCGGGGCGATGGAGGCCTTGGACTCGACGTCGAGGACGAGCTTGTCGAAGTCGGTGCGCTCACCGGCACGGGTGGCGTCGACGCGGTAGCTGACCTTGAGCACGGGCGAGTAGATCGAGTCGATCGGAATCTGACCGGCCTCGGCGTACTCGTTGCGGTTCTGCGTCGCCGAGACGTAGCCGCGGCCGCGCTCGATCGTCAGCTCGAGCTCGAACTTGGCGGTGTCGTTGAGCGTCGCGATGACCAGCTCGGGGTTGTGCACCTCGACACCCGCCGGAGCGGAGATGTCGGCGGCGGTGACCTCACCGGCGCCGGTCTTGCGCAGGTACGCCGTGATGGGCTCGTCGCGCTCGCTCGAGACGACCAGCTGCTTGATGTTCAGGATGATCTCGGTGACGTCTTCCTTCACGCCCGGGATGGTGCTGAACTCGTGCAGGACGCCGTCGATGCGGATGCTCGTGACGGCCGCGCCGGGGATCGACGAGAGGAGGCTGCGGCGCAGCGCGTTGCCGATCGTGTAACCGAAGCCGGGCTCGAGCGGCTCGATGATGAAACGGCTGCGGAACTCCCCGATCTTCTCCTCGGTCAGAGTGGGACGCTGTGCGATGAGCACTATGTGTTCCTTTCGATCACGTGCCCGCTATATGACACGTGTAATGGGGTGAGGTGTTGAGTTGTACTCGCGGGATGCCGGTCGACCGCGACGGCGGGCTCTCGGCATCCGGAAGTCTGAGTCGCGCGCGAGCGCGGCGTTCCCGGGGAGTGACGAGCACTCCCCGGGAACGATCGCGTCAGACGCGGCGGCGCTTGGGCGGACGGCAGCCGTTGTGGGCCTGCGGCGTCACGTCCTGGATCGAGCCGACCTCGAGACCGGCAGCGGTCAGCGAGCGGATCGCGGTCTCACGACCCGAACCCGGACCCTTCACGAAGACGTCGACCTTCTTGACGCCGTGCTCCTGGGCCTGGCGAGCGGCCGACTCCGCGGCCATGCCGGCGGCGTACGGCGTCGACTTGCGCGAGCCCTTGAACCCGACACCGCCGGACGAGGCCCAGCTGATGACGGCGCCCGAGGGGTCCGTGATCGAAACGATGGTGTTGTTGAACGTCGACTTGATGTGGGCCTGACCCACGGCGATGTTCTTCTTCTCTTTGCGGCGCGGCTTGCGCGCGGCGGACTTGGCCTGTGCCATGTGCGTTCTCCTGAATCCTGACGCTCAGCCCGCGGCTTAGCGCGCCTTCTTCTTGCCGGCGACGGTGCGCTTGGGACCCTTGCGGGTACGCGCGTTCGTCTTCGTGCGCTGACCGCGCACCGGGAGGCCGCGGCGGTGGCGCAGGCCCTCGTAGGAACCGATCTCGACCTTGCGGCGGATGTCGGCGGCCACCTCGCGACGGAGGTCACCCTCCACCTTGTAGGTGCCTTCGATGTGGTCGCGGAGCGCGACCAGCTGGTCGTCGGTGAGGTCCTTGACGCGGATCTCCTGGCTGATGCCAGTGGCGTTCAGGATCTCGACGGAGCGGGTGCGACCCACGCCGTAGATGTAAGTAAGTGCGATCACCACGCGCTTGTCGCGCGGGATGTCGACGCCGGCGAGACGTGCCATGCGGCTCTCCTCAGAGTGTCGTGGAGGTGTGGAGCAGGATCGGTGCTCGGGCCTCCGCCCCGAGGTGTCCCCCGCCCGCTCGCGCGGATGGGATCTGATCCTGCCGGTGTGTATTCAGTTGAAAAGGTGTCGAGCTGGAAGCTCAGCCCTGGCGCTGCTTGTGGCGCGGGTTGCTCTTGCAGATCACCATCACGCGCCCGTGGCGACGGATCACCTTGCAGTGGTCGCAGATGGGCTTGACGGAGGGGTTGACCTTCATGATGTTCCTGTTTCGCTGTCTTCGAGACCGCTGCGCGGCTCGTTACTTCTCGGCCGGACTCAGCGGTAGCGGTAGACGATACGACCGCGGGTGAGGTCGTAGGGGCTCAGTTCGACGACGACGCGGTCCTCCGGGATGATGCGGATGTAGTTCTGCCGCATCTTGCCCGAAATGGTGGCGAGCACCTTGTGACCGTTCGTCAGTTCGACACGGAACATCGCGTTGGGCAGTGCCTCGGACACCGTGCCCTCGATCTCGATGACACCGTCTTTCTTCGCCATAAACTCGCTCACGCTCAGTTGCAGACCGGCCGGTCTGCGGTGGATGGGGATTCGGTGCTTCGACACGCCAATGAAGGCGCAACGCACCAAAGATCAAGCATACGTGGTATTACTTCCCCCGGCAACTCGCCGGGGGACGCCTCACCCGTTGAGTCGGGCGACGATGTCCTTCTGCGGGTCGCCGGACAGGTCGTTCTGGTTCGACAGGACGGTGCCGTTCACCGCGATGGTCGGGGTGGCGACCCCGCTCTGACCGGGCTGGACCGGCGTCTTCTGCGTCATCGCGGTGACGAACTTCGTGTACGTGCCGTCGTTGATGCACGAGGTCACGGCATCCGAGGCTCCGGCGGTGGTCGCGATGGAGGCCAGCGTGGCGTCGTCGAGGCCCGAGGTGTTCTCCTTGGGCTGCTGGGCGTACATCGCCTTCACGAAGGCGGGGATGTTCGCCGCGTCGTCGACGGCGACGCAGTAGGCGGCGTTCGCCGCACGGGTCGAGTACTGCGTCCCCTGCGACAGGCGGTCGAGGATGGCGATGGGGTGGATCTTCAGCGTGATGGTGCTGTCATCCGCGAGCTGCTGCAGGGTGGGTCCGTAGGCCTGCTCGAAGGAGTTGCAGACCGGGCACATGAAGTCGACGTAGGTGTCGACCGTCTTCTCGCCCGAGCCGACCGAGATCGCTCCGGTCTCGGTGTCGACCGCCGACGACTGCGGCAGCGTCCCCGGCGAGGTCGCCTGGCTGTTGGCGAAGAAGACCACTCCCCCGATGATCAGCACCACGACGACGACAGCCGCCGTGATCCCGATCGCGAACCAGTTCGTGGACTTGCGGACAGCCGCCATCATCATCAGTCGATCTCCTTCGGCACCACGCCGAACGGCGCCAGTTTCTCGGCACCGCCGTCGTGAGCGGTGAGGACCCAGATTCCTCCATCATGCACGGCGACACTATGTTCCCAGTGGGAGCCGTCTGTGCCGTCGACGGTCGACACCGTCCACCCGTCGTCTTCGACCAGCGTCTGCTGGTCTCCGATGACGACCATGGGCTCGATCGCCACGGCCAGCCCGGGGCGGACTTCTGGACCGCGATCGTCGACCGCGTAGTTGAAGATGCTCGGCGACTCGTGCATCTTGCGTCCGATGCCGTGCCCCACATAGTCGCGGAGGATGCCGTACCCGCCGTCGGGCGCGTGCTGCTCGATGTACGCCTGGATAGCGGCACCCACCTCGCCGAGATGGGTCGCGCGACTGAGGGCGGCGATACCCGCCCACAGCGAGCCTTCGGTGACCTCCGACAGGCGACGGCGAGGGGCGACGACCTCTGCGGGCGCCTCCCCGGGGACGATCACCGTGAACGCCGAATCGCCGTTCCATCCCTGGAACTCGGCGCCCGCGTCGATCGACAGGATGTCGCCCGCGCGCAGCGCGCGGTCGTTCGGGATGCCGTGCACCACCTGCTCGTTGACGGACGCGCAGATGGTGTGCCGGTAGCCGCGCACCATCTGAAAGTTCGACTTCGCCCCGCGGGCGCCGATAACCCGCGCGGCCTCCGCGTCGAGCTGGAGGGTGGTGATGCCTGGTTCGATGAGACGGCGGACGGCGTCGAGCGCGTCAGCGGTGATCAGCCCGGGCTCGATCATCGAGCGCAGCTGGGCCGGCTTCTTGTAGATCGAGGAACGCAGTCCCACGTCAGCGAGCCGAGATGCCGCGCGCGTCGAGCGCCGCGAAGATACGGGCCGTGACCTCGTCGAGGCTGCCGACGCCGTCGATCTCGTCGACGATGCCGCGCGTGCCGTAGACGTCGAGGATCGGGGCGGTCTCCCGCTCGTAGATCCCCAGGCGCGTCGCGATCGCTTCCTCGGTGTCGTCGGCGCGACCCTGCTCGGCCGCGCGCGCGGTCAGGCGCGACAGGGACTCCTCGCGCGGGACGACCAGAGCGATGACGGCGTCGAGGGACTCGTCGCGCCCCTCGAGGAACTCGTCGAGGTGCAGCACCTGCGCGAGGTTGCGGGGGTACCCGTCGAGCAGGAATCCGTCCGCGGCATCCTGCTGGGCGAGACGATCGCGCACGACGGCGCTCGTGAGCTCGTCGGGGACCAGGTCGCCGCCGTCGATGATCGACTTGACCTGCAGGCCGAGCTCCGTGCCGTCCTTGACGTTGGCGCGGAAGACGTCGCCCGTCGAGACGACGGGGATGCCGAGGGCTTCGCCGACGCGGACGCCCTGCGTTCCCTTTCCGGAACCCTGGGGTCCGACGATCAGAAGACGCGCGGTCATCGCAGCAGCCCTTCGTAGTGACGCTGCTGGAGTTGCGCGTCGATCTGCTTCACCGTCTCGAGACCGACACCCACGATGATGAGGATCGAGGCGCCGCCGAACGGGAAGTTCTGGTTGGCACCGACCGTCGCGAGCGCCACGAGGGGCAGCAGCGCGATGAGGCCGAGGTAGATGGAGCCCGGCAGCGTGATGCGCGTGAGCACGTAGTCGAGGTACTCCGCCGTGGGACGGCCCGCACGGATGCCGGGAATGAAGCCGCCGTACTTCTTCATGTTGTCGGCGACGTCGACCGGGTTGAACGTGATCGCGACGTAGAAGTACGCGAAGCCGATGATCAGCAGGAAGTAGATCAGCATGTACAGCGGGTGGTCGCCGCGCGTGAGGTACTGCGAGATCCACGTGACCCACGGCTGCGGCTCCTGGCCCGCCTGCGGCTGGTTGAACTGCGCGATCAGCGCGGGGATGTACAGCAGCGACGAGGCGAAGATGACGGGCACGACGCCGGCCATGTTGACCTTGATCGGGATGTAGGTGTTCGTGCCGCCGTAGGTGCGGCGGCCGACCATGCGCTTGGCGTACTGCACGGGGATGCGGCGCTGCGACTGCTCGACGAAGACGACGAGGCCGACGATGACGACGCTGACGGCGAGGACGAGGAGGAAGACCTCGACGCCGCGGGCGTTGAGGATCGAGATCATCGCGCCGGGGAAGGTGGCGGCGATCGAGGTGAAGATGAGGATCGACATGCCGTTGCCGACGCCGCGCTCGGTGACGAGCTCGGCGAACCACATGACCAGGCCGGTACCGGCGGTCATCGTGATGATCATGAGCAGCTGCGCCCACCAGATGTCGTTGGTGAGCAGCTGCTGGCACTCGGGCACGCCGGCCGAACCGAAGAGCTGGCCCGAGCGGGCGACGGTGACCAGCGTCGTGGACTGCAGCAGCGCCAGCGCGATCGTGAGGTAGCGCGTGTACTGCGTGAGCTTGGCCTGACCGGCCTGACCCTCTTTGTACAGCGTCTCGAAGTGGGGGATGACGACGCGCAGCAGCTGCACGATGATCGTCGCCGTGATGTACGGCATCACGCCCAGCGCGAAGATCGACAGCTGCAGCAGCGCACCGCCCGAGAACAGGTTCACCAGCGAGAGCAGGCCCTCGGTGCCCCCCGACTGGTTCAGACACTGCTGAACGTTGGGGAAGTCGACGAAGGGCGTCGGCACGTGGGCACCCAGCCGGTAGATGGCGATGATGCCCAGCGTGAAGGCGATCTTCCGCCTCAGGTCGGGCGTGCGGAAAACCCGCGCGATGGCGCTGAACAAGGGAGAATCCTCCAGAACGATCTCGGCGCGCGACGGGGCGCACACCAAATCAGACTAACCCAGAAGGGGCCGACGGCCGTAAGGCCGCCGGCCCCTTCGGGGTCGGGCGTCAGTTGACGGAGCCGCCGGCGGCGACGATCTTCTGCTCAGCCGAGCCGGAGACCTTGTCGACCGAAACGGTCAGCGCGACCGAGATGTCGCCGGTGCCGAGCACCTTGACCTTCTCGTTCTTGCGGACGGCACCCTTGGCCACGAGGTCGGCGACGGTGACGTCGCCGCCCTGCGGGTAGAGCTCGGCGAGCTTCTCCAGGTTCACGACCTGGTACTCGACGCGGAACGGGTTCTTGAAGCCGCGGAGCTTCGGGGTGCGCATGTGCAGCGGCATCTGCCCACCCTCGAAGCCGACCTTGACCTGGTAACGGGCCTTGGTTCCCTTGGTACCGCGACCGGCCGTCTTACCCTTCGAGCCCTCACCGCGACCGACACGGGTCTTCGCGGTGTGAGCGCCCGGGACGGGACGCAGGTGGTGGACCTTCAGCACGCCGGGGCGCGCCGCGGGGGCTTCCTTCTTGGCGGCCGTCTTGCCGGCCGTCGACTTCTTCGGGGCGTCGACCGTGGCGGTCTCGTCCTTCTTGGCAGCCATTAGTCGATCTCCTCAACCTTGACGAGGTGGGCGACGGTCTTGACGTAACCGCGCGTCTGCGCGTCGTCGGGACGGACGACCGAGTCGCCGATCCGCTTGAGACCGAGCGAGCGCAGCGTGTCACGCTGGTTCTGCTTCTCGCTCACCTTGGACTTGATCTGCGTGACCTTCAGACGCTCGGCCATCAGGCACCTACCTTCTGAGCGGCGGCCTCGGCGCGCACGAGGCGGGCCGGGGCGACCTGGTCGAACTCCAGGCCACGGCGGGCGGCCACGGCGCGGGGCTCCTCGAGCGACTTCAGAGCCTCGACGGTCGCGTGCACGATGTTGATCGTGTTCGACGAACCGAGCGACTTCGAGAGGACGTCGTGGATACCGGCGCACTCGAGGACGGCGCGGACGGGACCACCGGCGATAACACCGGTACCGGCGGCGGCGGGGCGCAGGAGCACCACACCGGCAGCGGCCTCACCCTGGACGGGGTGCGGGATGGTCGAGCCCGAGCGGGGGACGCGGAAGAAGTTGCGCTTGGCCTCTTCGACACCCTTCGAGATCGCGAGGGGGACTTCGCGGGCCTTGCCGTAGCCGACACCCACGACGCCGTTGCCGTCACCCACGACGACGAGCGCCGTGAAGCTGAAGCGACGGCCGCCCTTGACGACCTTCGAGACGCGGTTGATGGTGACGACGCGCTCGAGGAACTGGCTCTCGTTGCGGTCGCGCGAACCACGGTCGCGCTGGTTGGTGTTGCGCTCGCGACCACCGCGACGGGGCTCGCGCTCGCGCTCGGCGGGGGCCTGAGCCGCAGCCGCACCCTCAGCCGGTGCAGTCTGCTCGGTCACTTCGGTCTCCTTGTTGTCACTCACAGGTTCAGCCCTCCTTCGCGAGCTCCGTCGGCGATCGCCGCGACGCGTCCGGCGTAGCGGTTGCCGCCACGGTCGAACACGACGTCGGAGACGCCCACGGCCTTGGCACGCTCGGCGACGAGCTCGCCGACCTTGCGGGCCTTGGCGGTCTTGTCACCGTCGAAACCGCGCAGGTCGGTCTCGAGGGTCGAGGCGGAGGCCACCGTGTGGCCCTTGCTGTCGTCCACGACCTGGACGAACACGTGGCGCGCCGAACGCGTCACGACGAGGCGGGGGCGCAGCTCGGTGCCGACGACCTTCTTGCGAAGGCGCGCGTGACGACGAGCACGAGCGACAGACTTTGTCTTGACAGCCATGGTCACTTACCACTCTTTCCGGCCTTGCGGCGCACGACCTCGCCCGCGTACCGCACACCCTTGCCCTTGTACGGCTCGGGCTTGCGGATCTTGCGGATGTTGGCGGCGGCCTCGCCGACGGCCTGCTTGTCGATGCCGCTCACGGTGACCTTGTTGTTGCCTTCGACCGTGAGGGTGATGCCCGCGGGCGGGTCGATCAGGACGGGGTGCGAGAAGCCGAGGGCGAACTCGATCGAGCTGCCCTTCTGCGCCACGCGGTAACCCGTGCCGACGACCTCGAGGCCCTTGGAGTAGCCCTGGGTGACACCGATGATGTTGTTGTTGATGAGGGTGCGGGTCAGGCCGTGGAGCGACCGCGACTCGCGCTCATCGTCGGGGCGGGTGACGAGAACCTGGTTCTCCTCGACCGACACCTCGAGGGGCTGCGCAACGGTGAGCGCGAGCTCGCCCTTGGGGCCCTTGACGTTGACCTCCCGGCCGTTCACCGAAACGGTGACGCCGGCGGGGATGTCGATGGGAAGACGTCCAATACGCGACATGTCAGATCACCACACGTAGGCGAGGACTTCCCCGCCGACGCCCTTCTGCTCGGCCTGACGGTCGGTGAGGAGACCGGAGGAGGTGGACAGGATGGCGACGCCGAGTCCGCCGAGGACCGTGGGGACCTCGGTCGACTTCGCGTACACGCGAAGGCCGGGCTTGGAGACGCGCTTGATGCCGGCGATCGACCGCTCGCGGTTCGGGCCGTACTTCAGCGTCATGTTGAGGGTCTGGCCGACACGCGCGTCTTCGACGCTCCAGTCGGCGATGTAACCCTCCTGCTTGAGGATGGCGGCGATGTTCGTCTTGAGCTTCGAGCTCGGCATCGACACGGAGTCGTGGTGCGCCGAGTTCGCGTTGCGCAGACGGGTCAGCATGTCTGCGACCGGGTCTGTCATCGTCATGTGTTGCTTCTTTCTTTCATGAGGTTTCGGCTGCCGTTACACGACAGCCGACCTTCGATGACGGGCCCCCGGAAACCCGGGGGCCCGAGGGGTCAGGCCTGCTGGTCGGCCGACTGGAAGGGGAACCCGAGCTGGCGGAGCAGCGAACGGCCTTCGTCGTCGGTCTTGGCAGTGGTGACGATGGTGATGTCGAAACCACGCACGCGGTCGATGCGGTCCTGATCGATCTCGTGGAACACGGACTGCTCCTGGAGACCGAAGGTGTAGTTGCCGTTGCCGTCGAACTGCTTGGCCGACAGACCGCGGAAGTCGCGGATGCGGGGCAGGGCGAGGTTGACGAGGCGGTCGATGAACTCCCACGCACGGTCGCCACGGAGGGTGACGTGCGCGCCGATGGCCTGGCCCTCACGCAGCTTGAACTGCGCGATGGACTTGCGGGCCTTGGTGACGACGGGCTTCTGACCGGTGATCTTGGTGAGGTCGTCGACCGCACCATCGATCACCTTGCTGTCACGAGCGGCCTCGCCGACACCGGTGTTCACGACGACCTTGACCAGGCCGGGGATCTGCATGACGTTCTCGTAGCCGAACTCGTCCTGCAGCGCCTTCTTGATCTCGGCGTTGTACTTCTGCTTGAGGCGGGGCTGGATCTTGCCAGTCTCCGCGGCAGTCACGGTGCTCATGTTCAGAGGTCCTTGCCTGACTTCTTCGCGTAGCGCACACGGACGGTGCGCTTGACGCCGTCCTTCACCTGCTCCTCGACACGGTGGCCGACACGGGTCGGCTTCTTGGTCGAGGGGTCGACGAGCGCGACGTTGGAGATGTGGATCGGGGCCTCGAACGTCTCGATGCCACCGGTCTTGGTGCCGCGCTGGGACTGGCCCACGCGGTTGTGCTTGGTGACGTAGTTCACGCCCTCGACGATGACGCGGTTCTGCTCGGACAGGACCTCGAGGACCTTGCCCTGCTTACCGCGGTCGCCGCCGCGCTCGGGCTTGGCACCCGAGATGACCTGAACCAGGTCGCCCTTCTTGATTTTCGCCATGATCAGATGACCTCCGGGGCGAGCGAGACGATCTTCATGAACTTCTTGTCACGAAGCTCACGACCGACCGGTCCGAAGATACGGGTGCCGCGGGGCTCCCCGTCGTTCTTCAGGATCACGGCGGCGTTCTCGTCGAACTTGATGTACGAGCCGTCGGGACGGCGGGTCTGCTTCACGACGCGGACGACGACGGCCTTGACCACGTCGCCCTTCTTGACGTTTCCACCGGGGATCGCGTCCTTGACCGTGGCGACGATGACGTCACCGAGGCCGGCGTAGCGACGGTTGGAGCCGCCGAGCACGCGGATCGTGAGCAGCTCCTTGGCGCCGGTGTTGTCGGCGACCTTCAGCCGGGATTCGTTCTGAATCACTTTTTACTCCTTGGGTTCCAAGCAAGCCGCGAGGCTTACTTGGCCTTCTCGAGGATCTCGACCAGGCGCCAGCGCTTGGTGGCGCTGAGCGGACGGGTCTCGTTGATGACGACCAGGTCGCCGATGCCCGCCGAGTTGGTCTCGTCGTGCGCCTTGACCTTGGAGGTGCGGCGGATGACCTTGCCGTAGAGCGGGTGCTTCACGCGGTCCTCGACCTCGACGACGATCGTCTTGTCCATCTTGTCGCTGACGACGTAGCCACGACGCGCCTTGCGGTAACCGCGGGCGTTCTCGTCGCGAACGTCGTTCTCGGCGTGCTCGTGGCCGGCGACCTGCGCCTCGGCCTTCTTCGCGGTAGCCATTACTCCGCCTCTTCCTTCGTGGCGTCGTCAGCGGCATCCGCCTTCTTCGCCTTGCTCTTCTTCGCCTTCGCCGGAGCCTCGACCGGAGCCGGGGTGGCGCGGATGCCGAGCTCGCGCTCACGGATCACCGTGTACAGACGCGCGATGTCGCGCTTGACTGCACGGATGCGACCGTGGCTCTCGAGCTGGCCGGTGGCCGACTGGAAGCGCAGGTTGAACAGCTCTTCCTTGGCCTTGCGCAGCTCCTCGACGAGGCGCTGGTCTTCGAACGTGTCGAGCTCGCTCGGGGCGAGCTGCTTGGTGCCGATCGCCATTACGCGTCGCCCTCCTCGCGCTTGATGATGCGTGCCTTCAGCGGCAGCTTGTGGATGGCTCGGGTCAGTGCTTCACGAGCGAGTTCCTCGTTGACACCCGCGACCTCGAAGAGGACGCGGCCCGGCTTGACGTTGGCAACCCACCACTCGGGGGAACCCTTACCGGAACCCATGCGGGTTTCGGCCGGCTTCTTGGTGAGCGGACGGTCGGGGTAGATGTTGATCCACACCTTTCCACCACGCTTGATGTGACGCGTCATGGCGATACGAGCGGACTCGATCTGACGGTTGGTCACGTAGGCGGGGGTCAGAGCCTGGATGCCGAACTCACCGAACGACACCGAGGTGCCACCGGTGGCCTGGCCCGAGCGACCGGGGTGGTGCTGCTTGCGGTACTTGACCTTGCGGGGGATGAGCATTACGCCGACGCTCCTTCTGCCACGGGGGCCTCGTTGCGCGGGCCACGACGACGGTCGCCACCGCGGTCGTCACGACCGCGCGACTTGGGCGCGTTGGCCTGCTCGCGGGCGAGCTCCTTGTTGGTGAGGTCGCCCTTGTAGATCCAGACCTTCACGCCGATGCGGCCGAAGGTCGTCTTGGCCTCGTAGAAGCCGTAGTCGATGTTCGCGCGCAGGGTGTGCAGGGGCACACGGCCTTCGCGGTAGAACTCGGAGCGGCTCATCTCGGCGCCGCCGAGGCGACCCGACACCTGGATGCGGACACCCTTGGCGCCGGCGCGCTGCGCGCCCTGCAGACCCTTGCGCATCGCGCGACGGAACGCCACGCGAGCAGAGAGCTGCTCGGCGACACCCTGCGCGACCAGCTGAGCGTCGGCCTCGGGGTTCTTAACCTCGAGGATGTTCAGCTGGATCTGCTTGCCGGTGAGCTTCTCGAGGTCGGCGCGGATGCGCTCGGCCTCGGCGCCGCGGCGACCGATCACGATGCCCGGGCGGGCGGTGTGGATGTCGACGCGGACGCGGTCACGCGTGCGCTCGATCTCGATGTTGCTGACACCGGCGCGGTCGAGCGAGGTGGTCAGCAGGCGACGGATCTTGATGTCCTCGGCGAGGTAGTCGGCGTAACGCTGACCGGGCTTCGTCGAGTCCGAGAACCACCGCGACACGTGGTCGGTGGTGATGCCGAGGCGGAAGCCGTACGGGTTGACCTTCTGTCCCATTACTTGCTCGCCTTCTTGTTGGCGCGAGCCGGGGCTGCCTCAGCGGCCTCGGGCGTCGCGAGCACGACCGTGATGTGGCTCGTGCGCTTCTTGATCTGGAAGGCGCGACCCTGAGCGCGGGGCTGGAAACGCTTCAGCGTCGTGCCCTCGTCGACGTACGCGTTCTTCACGTACAGGTCGGCGTCATCCAGGTATTCGTTCGTCTTGTCGGCGGTGACGCGAGCGTTCGCGATCGCCGAGGCGACGAGCTTGTAGATCGGCTCGCTCGCGCCCTGCGGCGCGAACTTCAGGATGGCGAGGGCCTCTTCGGCCTGCTTCCCCTTGATGAGCGCGACGACACGACGAGCCTTCTGAGGGGTCACGCGGATGTGTCGCACGCGTGCGATGGACTCCACCATTTCTCTCTCCTCCTCGGTCGCCTTAGCGGCGACGGCCCTTCTTGTCGTCCTTCACGTGGCCGCGGAAGGTGCGGGTGGGCGAGAACTCGCCCAGCTTGTGGCCGACCATGGTCTCGGTCACGAACACGGGGATGTGCTTGCGACCGTCGTGCACGGCGATGGTGTGTCCCAGCATGGCGGGGATGATCATCGAACGGCGCGACCAGGTCTTGATGACGTTCTTGGAACCGGCTTCGTTCTGCGAGACGACCTTGCGAAGCAGGTGCTCGTCGACGAAGGGGCCCTTCTTAAGGCTGCGAGGCATCTTCCTCTACTCCTACTTGCGCTTCTTGCCGGCGGTGCGACGGCGGACGATGAGCTTGTCGCTCTCCTTGTTCGCGTGGCGGGTGCGGCCCTCGGCCTTGCCCCACGGCGAAACAGGGTGACGACCACCGGAGGTCTTACCCTCACCACCACCGTGCGGGTGGTCGACCGGGTTCATGGCGACACCACGCACGGTCGGGCGGACGCCCTTCCAGCGCATGCGGCCGGCCTTGCCCCAGTTGATGTTCGACTGCTCGGCGTTGCCGACCTCGCCGATCGTGGCGCGGCAGCGCACGTCGACGTTGCGGATCTCGCCGGAGGGCAGACGCAGCTGCGCGTAGGGGCCGTCCTTCGCGACCAGACGCACCGAGGCGCCGGCCGAACGGGCCATCTTCGCTCCGCCGCCGGGACGCAGCTCGATCGCGTGGATCACGGTACCGGTGGGGATGTTGCGCAGCGGCAGGTTGTTGCCGGGCTTGATGTCAGCGCCGGCACCCGACTCGACGACGTCGCCCTGCGCCAGCTTCGCCGGGGCGAGGATGTAGCGCTTCTCACCGTCGGCGTAGTGCAGCAGCGCGATGCGCGCGGTGCGGTTGGGGTCGTACTCGATGTGCGCGACCTTGGCGTCGATGCCGTCCTTGTCGTTACGACGGAAGTCGATCAGACGGTACTGACGCTTGTGGCCACCACCGATGTGACGCGTGGTGATGCGGCCCTGGTTGTTACGGCCACCGGTCTTCGACAGCGGGCGCAGCAGCGACTTCTCGGGCGTCGATCGGGTGATCTCGGCGAAGTCGGCCACCGACGAGCCGCGGCGACCGGGGGTCGTGGGCTTGTACTTGCGAATAGCCATTGTTGTTGTCCTCTATCCCGACCGTCAGCCGACAGACGTGAAGATGTCGATGGTGCCGGACTTCAGCGTGACGATGGCACGCTTGGTGTCCTTACGCTTGCCGATGCCGAAGCGGGTCCGACGGGCCTTGCCCTGACGGTTCAGCGTGTTCACCGAAGCGACCTTGACGCTGAAGATCTTCTCGATCGCGAGCTTGATCTCGGTCTTCGACGCACGGGGGTCCACCAGGAAGGTGTACTTGCCCTCGTCGATGAGCGAGTAGCTCTTCTCGGAGACGACCGGCTTCAGGATGATGTCGCGCGGGTCCTTGTTGACGGTGGTCATGCCGAGACCTCCTCGGTGGCAGCGCTCTTCGACGCGACGAACGCGTCGTAGGCGGCCTTGGTGAAGACGATGTCGTCGGAGACGAGCACGTCGTAGGTGTTCAGCTGGCCTACGGTCAGCACGTGGGCGTACGCGAGGTTGCGCACGCTCTTGATCGTCAGCTCGTCGTCGCGGTCGATGACCACGAGGACGTTCTTGACGGCACCGAAAGCCTTCAGCGCGGCAGCAGCGGCCTTGGTCGAGGGAGCACCCTCGATGGCGAAGCTGTCGACGATGTGCAGACGCTGGCCACGAGCGCGGTCGCTGAGCGCGCCCAGGAGGGCGGCGGCGATCATCTTCTTGGGGGTGCGCTGGCTGTAGTCGCGGGGCTTGGGACCGTGGACGATGCCACCACCGGTCATGTGCGGCGCGCGGATCGAGCCCTGACGGGCGTTACCCGTGCCCTTCTGCTTGAAGGGCTTGCGGCCGGCACCCGAGACCTCGCCACGACGCTTGGTCGAGTGCGTGCCCTGGCGAGCCGCGGCGCGCTGCGCCACGACGACCTGGTGGATGAGGGGGATGTTCGTCTTGACGTCGAAGATGGCGGCGGGCAGCTCCACGGAGCCGGCCTTCTTGCCGTCGGCCTTCAGGACGTCGAGCGCGAGAGTCGAGTCAGCCATGATCAGGCACCCTTCACTGCGTTGCGGACGTAGACGATGCGGCCACGAGCACCGGGGACGGCGCCCTTGACGAGCATCAGGCCCTTCTCGGCGTCGACGGCGTGCACCGTGAGGTTGAGGACGGTCACGCGCTCGCCACCCATACGGCCGGCCATGCGCATGCCCTTGAAGACGCGGCTCGGGGTCGACGAGGCGCCGATCGAACCGGGCTTGCGGTGGTTGCGGTGCGCACCGTGCGAAGCGGAGACGCCCTTGAAGTTGTGACGCTTCATGACACCGGCGGTGCCCTTGCCCTTGCTGGTGCCGACGACGTCGACCAGCTGGCCGGCCTCGAAGAGGCCGTCGACGGTGAGCTCCTGGCCCAGCGCGTAGTCGGCGGCATCCGCGGTGCGCACCTCGGTGAGGTGGCGGCGCGGGGTGACACCGGCGGCGTCGAAGTGAGCCGTGAGGGGCTTGTTCACCTTGCGGGGGTCGATCTGGCCGTAGCCGATCTGAACGGCGTTGTAGCCGTCCTTCTCGAGCGAGCGCAGCTGGGTCACGACGTTCGGGGCGACCTCGATGACGGTGACGGGAACGAGCTTGCCGTTCTCGTCCCACACCTGGGTCATGCCGAGCTTGGTGCCGAGGAGGCCCTTGGAGATCTTGGAGTTGATGTCAGCCATGTCGAACCTCAGAGCTTGATCTCGATGTTGACATCGGCCGGGAGGTCGAGACGCATCAGCGAGTCGACGGCCTTGGGCGTCGGGTCGATGATGTCGATGAGGCGCTTGTGGGTGCGCATCTCGAAGTGCTCGCGGCTGTCCTTGTACTTGTGGGGCGACCGGATGACGCACACGACGTTCTTCTCGGTCGGAAGGGGAACCGGGCCCACCACGGTGGCGCCGGCACGGGTCACGGTGTCGACGATCTTGCGCGCCGACGAGTCGAGCCCGGCGTGGTCGTACGACTTCAGGCGAATGCGGATCTTCTGTCCCGCCATTGTCTGCTCTCTCTCTTTCAGCGTCTTACCCGACCTGGGGCATTGGACGCACGGTGGTGCTGACGCACCCTGGCACTTCCCCTCGCTTTCGCGAGAGATGCTGCACCGCTGTTCAGCTGTCAAACCGCATGCCACGTCGTGGCATCCGGCCCGCCCCGCGCACGCACGCGTGCGAATCCCGTGAAGGATGAGGGGTTCGGTGTGGTGTTCTGCTGCCCGCGGCCCAGGACCCTGCGCTTCCGCGCCGCCTGTGCACTGCCGAGACAGTGATCCTGGCGCGCGCCGAGCGCGCGCCGGAATGTGGAACTGGTCTAGTCTACGGACCCCCGGCACGCGTCGCAAACCCGGGCGTGTCGCGCTCGGCGGATGCTCAGGATGCCGCCGTCCGCACTCCCCCGCCGCGGTCGCTCCCCCATAGGATGAGGGCGCTCGAGGGCGGTTCCGCGACGTGAATCCAGCGCCTCCACCCCGGGCAGGAAGACGCGAATGAGCCCGGTCGAGAAAGCCTCCCCCCTCACGACGGTCTGCGCGGTCGACGCGATGGGCGTCGACGTCGAACTCCGTGCCACGGCCGCGCTGCCGGATGCCGTGCGCTCGAGCATCCGCGCGGCGTGGAAGGACTGCCTCGCGACCGGGGCGGTGCCGCAGCACCGGCGTGCGATCGAGCTGTCGCCGGACTTCTTCGCCGACCCGGCCGCCGGGCTCTCCGACCTCTCCACCCGGGTGACGCTCGAAGCCCTCGACGCGCTGCGCGGCTCGCGACTCCTGCTGCACGCGGCGGGGGTGTCGAAGGAGGACGGCCGCACGATCGCGTTCGTGGGACCGTCCGGGCGCGGCAAGACCACGGCATCCCGTCATCTGGGTCGGCACTTCTCGTACGTGAGCGACGAGACGGTGGCGGTCGCCGCGGACCTCTCCGTCCGCTCGTATCGCAAGCCCCTGTCGGTCATCACGCCGGGGCTGGTGCACAAGGAGCAGATCGCTCCCAGCGACGTCGGCCTGCGCGATCTGCCGCCACGCCCGCTCCGCCTCGTCGGACTGACCCTGCTCGACCGGCAGCCCGATGCCGACGAGGTCGGCCCCGTCGTGGTCGACACGATCGACGCCATCTGCGAGATGACCCCTCAGATCAGCTATCTGCCGGAGTTGCCGACGCCCCTGCAGTGGTTGGCTCGGCTGTTCGACGCCGTCGGTGCGCCGACGCGCCTCGTCTATCGGGATGCCACGGAACTCCCCGCGCTCGTGGAGCGGATGTTCGAGGCCTCGCCGTCGATGCCGGCGACGTGGGCGCTCCCCCACCGGTCGGATTCGTCCGGGCCGTGGCGCGCGGGGCGGTACGACGATGCGATCCTCGTCGACGGGCGCGCGTGCATCCTGCGCGACGGGGTGGTGACCGCCCTCGGCGAGCTCGGCCGCCTCGTGTGGGTGAAGTGCCTCGAGGGCGCGACGGTCGAGGCCACGATGACCGCGGCGGTCGCCGAGTTCGGCGAGCCGGAGGGGGCCGACGCCGCCACCCTGGTCGCCGGCACGCTCGACGAACTGTGCTCGCTCGGCTTCATCGAGGCCGCATGACGACCGGAGCGACGCGTCCGGCGCAGGAGCGCAGCGTGTGGCGGCGGGTGCGCCGCTCGCCGATCACGCACGTGGTCGCCGCGTTCGTCGTGCTCGCGCTCGTGCAGTTGTTCTTCGTCAAGCCGTTCCAGGTGCCGTCCGAGTCGATGTCGCCCACCCTCGAGACGGGGGATCGCATTCTGGCGGATCGCATCTCGCTCTCGTTCGGCGACCCGGTGCAGGGCGACGTGATCGTCTTCTCCCGCCCCGACACGTGGAAGACGGATGCCGCACCGCGCGGCGCGCTTCGGACAGCGGTGGGGTGGGTCGGCGACCTGGTGGGATTCGGCCCGAGCAACCTCGACGCCCTCGTGAAACGCGTCGTGGGAGAACCCGGCTCGACCGTGCAGTGCTGCAGCGCCGAAGGGGCGGTGCAAGTCGACGGCGTCGCGCTCGACGAGAGCTACGTCCGCAACGATGCGCCGTTCGTCGCCGGGCAGCTCGACTGCGGCAGCGTCCCGGCGTCGACGCGGTGCTTCGGGCCGATCACGGTTCCCGACGGCGAGTACCTCGTGATGGGCGACAACAGGGCGAACTCGGCGGATTCGGTCGTCGGATGCCGCGGGGCCCCGGCATCCGCGGAGTGTGCGCGCTTCGTGCCCCGCAGCGACGTGATCGGCGAGGTGCGGGCCATCCTCTGGCCCCTGGACCGCGCGTTCGGACCGCTCGACTGAGCGGGCGGCATCCGTCGGGTGGGCCGAGAGCGTCTCGGGACGCTCTTCACCGCCCGTCACGCGCGGCGGCGCCGCCCCGGAGGACGGCGCCGCGGCGTACGGGGTCTCAGGCGTTGCCGATGTGCTTGTCGACGTTCTGACGGACCTCGTCGACCTTCGCGTGCTGCTCGGCCGGCACGACCTTCTTGATCGCGTCGGCCGCGCCGTCGAGGATCTTGTCGCTGACCTCTTCGGCCTTCTCGCTCTTGAGAGCCTCTTCGATCTTGTCGCGGTTCTCGTCGAGGAGCTTCTTGCCCTTGTTGATGATGTCGTCGACGCCCATGGCGTTCCCCCTCACTCGCACGATCCGGCCGGAACGCCGGTTCGATTCACGCTCATTTTGGCGTGCGGGGCCGTCGCCCGGAAGACATTGACGGACGCAGATGACGAAGGGCGCCGCGCGGTGTGCGCGGCGCCCTTCGGAGTGTCGCGGATCAGATGGTGACGCCGCTGTCGATCGTCTCGAAGTTGACCGCAGAGGCCTCGACGACGGCGCGCGTCGGGGGCAGCGTGTTGCCCGAGGTCGGGCGCAGGATCACGTAGGGAGCCGGAACCCGGTTCGCGGCGCCGTTGAGCAGCTGTCCGGAGTACGAGAACGTGATGCTGCCGGAGGTGCCGGACGCGACGGTGCCACCGGACTGGGTCCAACCGCGGAGGTTCTGGAGGATCGGGGTGTAGTCGCCCGTTCCCGACCACTTCACCGTGATCGTGGGTGCCGACGCGTAGTACGAGCCGGCCGGGTACTCGTCGCCGTTGCCGTCGTAGATGAAGAAGCCGAAGCCCGAGGTGGACTGGTTGATGCGGATCTCGTTCGGGTTGCCACCACGGTAGGTGGAGATCGACGTGCCGCCGTCGAGGGTGCTCGCCGACCCGGAGGGCACGGGCTGCGGGCCGGTGGTGCTGGCGGAAGCCAGCGGCGCGGCGACGGCCACGGCGATGACGGGCGCGGCCCACGCGGCGGTCTTGATGACGGCGCGACGGCTGACGGAGCCGGTGACGGTCTCGGAGTTCTCGGTGCTCATGTGTGCCCCCCAGGGGTTCGATCGGATGTCTCGTCCGGCATCGGGTGAAGGACGAGGCGACAACACGGCGATGATCCCGACGCAGTGAGGTGAGCACGCGGGTGAAGCGATGAAGACGGCGCGTCAGGTATGAGAGATGGCGCGTCAGGCGCGAACGGCGCGGAGGTGGCGCGCCGCGCGCACCCGCGTCGGGGAGGGATGCCCTTCGGCGGCGAACGCGCGGGCGAGAGACGAGCCGTTCGCGAGGCCGCACGCGTGGGCCACTCGTTCGATCGAGAGCGAGGAGTAGGCAGGATCGCGCAGCAGAGCCATCGCGTGCCGCACCCGGGCATTCCGGATGCTGCGGTCCATCGTCGTGCCGCGCGCAGAGAACTGCCGTTGCAGGGTGCGCAGCGACGTGTTCAGTTCCGCGGCGACGGAAGCCGCCGTCAGATCGGGATCGCCCACGCGCGCCGTGATCACCGAGAGAGCCGCCGCGTGCAGATCGGCTGCGGGCTTGTCGTGTCGAGCTCGCAGCGACGCGACCACGACACCGACGACCATCTCCTGCAGCAGTCGCTCCATGAAGTACAGCGAGAGCCCGGTCTGGCGGTCCCTCGTGGTCACGCAGGTCCACGCGAACGTGAGGAAGGGCCAGAACAGGGCGGAGTGCGTGTCGATCGCCTGCAAGAAGGGCGCCTCCAGCCCGACACCGTTCAGAACCTGGGCGGGGAAGGTCAGCACGAGGTGGCACTTCGCCGGAGGAACGGTGTCAGCGGCGGCATCCGAGGTAAGGACGGCGACGCAGGGGCCCTTCTCGGTGATCACTCCCCGGATGGAGGGTGGCCGATCGAGAGCGACGACCAGTGTCACCTCGTCGGGGGCGGCGCGCAGCGGGGCGGTCGTGGGATGAGCGCTGAGGAGGGCGCGGATGCGAACGCTGCCGAAGTCGGCCTGCGTCGGTGGGACGTCGGAGAGCACGGTGGCCATTGCCCACACCCCCCCCGACACGGCGACGACGAGCCGTCGCGGGATGCGGGCTCGGCACGTCGGAACGCAACCGACGCTGCTCACATCGAATCGCGGCGAACGCAAACCCACCTCGGCGTCACGTCAAGGCCTTGTCAAGATTGCGCAAAGATATCCAAAATGCGCGCACCCGTACGCAGTCACCGTGACAGATTGCGCCGCCCCGGTACCGGGGTCTCGGCGTCGTCTCACGCCGCGCCCTGACGGCCCACGCCCCTCGACACACAGTGCAGAGGGAGCGCCTGGAAGCCGGATGCCGGCGGCGTTCGACCTGCCGTCAGCTCGCGAAACCGGCGAGGAACGGGTCGCAGGAAGCGTCGACGGTGACCGGGGTGTCGCTCGCCGTCGGCGTGTGACGCAGGTCGAGCGGTCCGAGCGGACCACCGGGCAGCTGCACGGTGTAGGAGACGGTGCGCGTCTCGTTCTGGCCGAGCGTGACCATGCGGCTCTCACCGGTGTTGCCGTTCTCATTGCCGCTGCGCGACAGCGACGGGATGTCGCCCTGCCCGGGATCCATCGCCGTGATCGTCGCGCCCGGGGGCGCGAAGAAGAGCGTGTCGAGCATCATCGTGCGCGACGGCAGACCGTACGAGCTGTTGCGGAAGCCCAGCGTGTAGGCGTTGGTGATGTCATCCGTGATGCCGTTGCGCATGTTCATGCTGACGTTGACGGTGCGATCCGCCGCGTTGCACGAAGCGAAGACCTCGGTCGAGAGGTGGTACTCCAGCTTGCCGACGGAGAAGTCGTTGAGGTAGATGCCCAGCTGCGTCGACGCGGCGTTGTCGCCGCGCAGCCCGCCGTCGAGGCCCACCTCGGTCACGAGAGCCTGGGCCTGCTCGTCGGTGAACCAGAGGTTGATGCGCTGCTCCTGCGCGCTGCGGGTGAGCTGATCGAACATCGCGATCGGGTTCCACTGCCCCGCGGCGAGGCGAGAGAACACGGTCGACGAGACGGACGCGAAGAACTCGTCGGACGATCGACCGTTGTCACCGGCGTCGCCGTATCGCTGGTACGCGTCGCTGAGCACGAGCTTCACGGCGTTCTCCGCGGTGATCTGCTCACCGGTCGGCAGATCGACGGGCCCGAGCACCTCGAGCATGTGCGCGAGCACGACCGGGTCGATCGAGATGACCCCGTCGAACTGCGACCCGTCGGTGCGCTTCCAGAGCGATTCGAACAGGCGCGCCGTGGTCGGGAAGTCGGGTGAGAACGTGAAGTCCTGCGAGTACCGCGTGAAGGTGTCGGGGTAGAGCGCGAGAGTGCTCTCGGGCAGGTCGAGCGCCGACCGGCCGGCCTGACCCGCGGCGTAGAACGCCATCGAGTCGGACTGTTCCTTGAGCTCGATGCGTCCGTTGTCGACGACCATGACGCTCGACGCAGCGGGGTTTCCTCCGGTGGCGCGGATCTCGGCGTTGTTCTGGAAGAGCACCAGATACGTCTTCGGTCCGTCCGCACCCGCGGCTGCCAGCAGGGACGGCAGATACTTCTGCACCAGCGTGAGGGAAGGGGCGGCCTGATCGACGATCTGCGCGACCTGGTCGAGCGGCTCGGTGACGATCGGCAGCAGGTTCGTGCGGTCGATGCCGTCGGTGACCACCTTGGCATCCGTGAATGCGGCAGTGATCTCGGGCAGCGCGCCCTCGGCCGCGCGGAACGGCTCGAGATTGATGCCTCCGCCTTCCACCGCGAGCGACGAGAGGTCCGAGGCCGACAGCAGCGCGACCGTCGGCGGGAGCGCCCGCCCGGTCAGCTCGCGGGTCATGGCGGTGAGGCTCTGCACCGCCTCGGTGTTGTCTTTGACGAGGGGCAGCGAGGATGCCAGGTCCCACAGCGGTCCGGACGAATTGGCATCCGCGCGATTCGTCTGCTCGAGCACCTCGCCCGAGACCTGGTTCAGACCCGCGATGTCGCGATTGGCGACGATCTGCGGAACGAAGGAGAGCTTCGCCTGCGCCCCGAGGAGATCAGTGCGTACGACACCCGCCTGGTGGGCGAACGCCAGCGCGATGGCGGCCGCGCCGAAGACGGCGAAGCCGAGGGCGCCCAGGGTCCAGCCGGTGATGGCGGCGGCGAGCTTGGTGCGCGGGGAGGGCGCGGGGGCTGCGTCGGTGGTGGAGCGACGGGAGCGGTCGCGACGCGAACTCGAATCCGCGGTCACGAGCTGGCCCCCGTTCCGTCACCGGTGGCCGGGGGGTCGACGATGATCGGCGGCAGGCTGGGCTCGGTCGTCGGCGGATCCGTCGGGGTGTCGGTGGGCGGATCGGTGGGTTCGGTCGGGGGCGTGGACTCCGAGGGCGACGGAGAGGGTGCGGGCGACGGGTTCGTCGACCCGCCTCCCGTGTTCGATCCCCCTGAGCCGGGATTGCGGCTCGGCTGCTGGGTGGGCGTCCGCTCGCGTTCGGCCGCCTCAAGCGCCAGGACGCGCTGGTTCTCGGTGCGCAGCGCGTCTACGGCCGCGGCGTAGACGGGCATCTCCGCGAGGCCGTCTCCACCGGCCTGCTGGGCCGCCGTCACGCGTCCCGCCGCGTCGGTGACCGCCGCGCGGAAGCTCTGCGCCGCGGAGTCGTTCTCGACGACCAGCTTGTCGGCCTCTGTCTTGATCGCGGAACCCAGCGCCGTGAGCTGCGACTTGAAAGCCGACACCGCCGCGGTGATCTGCGACCGGGCGTCGCGTGCGTCGGTGATCAGGGTGGGAAGAGATTCCCGGGCGAGACGAACGCCGTCGATCGCCTTGCCGACGTCGGCGAGCGACTTCTCGTCGATCGACGCACGCTGGTATTCGGGGATGGAGACGGGCGCCGCCGTGGCGGACGCCTGCAACAGCGTGCCCCGGGCCGACTCGGCCGCACCCAGGGCTGCCCCGTCGACGCGGCCCTGCAGGGCGACGAAGACGGACTCGCTCGCCTGGGCCAGCGACGCAGCCTCCGTCACCGAGGCGTCGTAGAGGTCGGCGGCCGTCTGAAGCACCTTCGTGTCGTTCGCGAGCTCGGCCTCGCGTTCGCGCAGGCTGATCATTGCGTCGTCCGCGGGGTTCGCCGTCGCACGCTGTACGACCGCGAAGGATGCCGTGCCGACGATGGCGAGCACGGCGACCACGGCAGCGGCCACGCTCAGATAGTTGACGGCGCCGGCCTTACGTCGTCCCCCGAACAGAGGCCTCTTGCCGACCTGCGCCAGTTCGGGCGCCTGCCACCCGGCGTCTTCGGCGGACTTTCCGCCGGCGCCGACCAGCGCCGAGAGTGCCGCACGGGAATCAGGAGACGACGCGGGACGGGCGCCGCCGACGAGGTCGACGAGATCCTGCGTGCGGTCGGGCGCCGTCGATTGTTGGCCGCTTCCCACCAATGCTTTCAGCGAGGCGGAATCCGACCGTTGAGCAGCGCCCGACTCGTTGACGGAGGGGGCACCCACCAGGGCGGCCAAGGCATCGCGATCTGAGCCGGATTTTGCCTCGGCCCGAACGGCCCGACTCTGATCGGGCGAGGGACCGACGAGCTTTCCGAGGTCGTTCATGGCGTCTCCCCGGCGCATCTCCGGCGCCGTTCTGCGAATGTCGTAGGGTAGTCGAGGGGGCGCCGAGTACGGCGCGGATTGTCTCGGGCAACAATAGCCGGAGAAATCTCGCGAAACTGCCGGGCACCCACTCACCGAGACGACAGGCGAATGGACGAGGCTTGGAACTGCGCGACTATCTCCGGATCCTGCATCGCAATTGGATCCTCATCCTGGCGCTGACGATTCTCGGCGGCGCTGGCGCGTACGGGTACTCGCTGCTCCAGACGCCGACGTACGAGGCGAGCACCCAGTTGTACGTATCCGTGCGATCGGAGAGCTCCGGCGTCAGCGAACTTGCGCAAGGGACAAACTTCGCACGTCAGGCCGTAGTCAGTTTTGTTGATGTGGTCGACAGCGCTCTGGTCCTGGATCGCGTGATCGATGATCTCAACCTGGACGAATCCGCGCAGCAGCTCGCAAAGTCCATCGACGCTTCCTCTCCGACGAACTCGGTGATCATCTCGATCAAGGCGTCGAATGCGAATGCGGAGTTGGCCGCGTCGATCGCGAACTCAGTGGGCACCAATTTCGCGAACGTGGTCGTGAACCAACTGGAGAAGCCTGACGGAAGCGCAGCAAGCCTGGTGAAAGTCGAGACGATTGAGCCAGCGCTCGTTCCCACGTCTCCGGCCGCTCCCCACACCCCGATCAATATCGCCCTCGGAATTATCGTCGGCCTCGGTTTGGGCCTCGCGTTTGCCGTCCTGCGCTCGATTCTCGACACTCGCATCCACTCACTTCACGACATCGAGGCCGCGACCGAATCCCCCGTGCTGGGCGGAATCGCTCTTGACCCAGACGCGAAGAAGCGTCCCCTCATCGTCCACGCGGACCCGCGAAACCCCCGTGCAGAATCGTTCAGGAGCCTGCGGACCAACCTCCAGTTCATCGATGTCGATGGCGCGTCGCGCTCCTTCGTCGTGTCGAGCGCTGGCCCCGGCGAGGGCAAGTCGACGACAACTGCCAATCTTGCGATCGCGCTTGCAGAGACCGGTGCCCGCGTCGCCCTTGTAGACGGCGATCTTCGACTGCCGCGTGTCGCCGACTACATGGGAATCGAAGGCGGGGTTGGACTCACCGATGTCCTGATCGGTCGTGCAGAGCTGGTCGACGTACTGCAGCAATGGGGAACCGGCAGGCTCTTCGTCCTGCCGTCCGGCCGGACGCCCCCAAACCCGTCGGAACTGCTCGGCAGCCAGGCGATGCAGCGCACCCTGTCGGAGCTGTCTGAGGCGTTCGACTATGTTCTCGTCGACGCTCCTCCGCTTCTCCTTGTCACTGATGCCGCTGTTGTCTCACGGTTCACCAGTGGTGTGCTCATGGTCGCCGCGTCGGGAACAACGAAGAAGCCGCAGCTCACCGCTGCGGTCGAAAAGTTGAATGCCATCGGCAGCCGGCTCTTCGGCGTGATCGTGACCATGCTGCCGGCGAAGGGCCCGGACAGCTACGGCTACGGCGCGTACTCCTACAGCGCGCAGGAGGAAACAATCTCCGCTGGCGAGGGTCAGCGCCGCGCTCGTCGACAGAAGCCGGAAAGCCAGTGACCTTCTCCGTGCTTTCCGTATGCACGGGAAACATCTGTCGATCGCCGGTAGCGGAACTCATCATCGCGGATGCGCTGCGATCTTTCCCGGACGTCGAGGTATCGAGCGCTGGAACGGGTGCGTTGGTAGGCAGCGGAGTTCCCGAGCAGGCACAACGTCTCGCCGCGGCAACAGGTATCGATGCATCCGGGCACGTCGCACGTCAATTCGATATCGCCATGCTCCGCGGCGCCGACCTCATCGTCACAATGGCCCGCGAACATCGACGCATCATCGTCGAGTCATTCCCAGGCGCCATGCGACGGTCGTTCACGCTCCGTGAGCTCGCTCGCATTGCTGATCATGCGGAGCCCGCCCTCCCGGACGCGATTCGTCAGTCGAGTGCTGCGACGGAGGTTGACGGGATGCGAGCGGCCGTCGCCCTCGCTTCGGCGCTGCGCGGCACCGTTCCTCCGCCGGAAAGCGCGGATGAGTTCGATGTTGTCGACCCCTACCGCCGGTCCGATGAGACATATCGCCGTTCTTTTGAGGAGTTGGCCCCTGCTGCCGAGCGAGTCGCGCTGTTCCTGCGTGCGGCCGCGAGGATCGCCATCGCGCCCTGAACCTGCAACGGATGCCCGATCGCACCCTCCTCGCTACGGCTGGCGTCAATGCTGTGAGGCTTGTTTCACACCTGTATTCAGCGCCTTTGAATTGCCGCATAACGGACTGCTTTTTTCCGCTTCCCCACACGCGTCTGGATAGTGTCCGATCGTGAGTAGAGAACCGCTGTCACCGAGCCGCCGGGACTTGATCCTCATGACGGGGGTCGCAGCTGCGGGTGCCGTCGCCGCTACGCGCGGGTCTTGGGCCCCGGAAGAACCCCCACCAAGCGACGCTTACGTGATGGTCAATGTTCGCGACCACGGTGCGCGCGGCGACGGCGCTGCCGACGACTCCGCGGCCGTTCGACGGGCGCTCGAAGTAGCACAAATCCGCGGACAGCCCGCCACCATTTACTTCCCCCGCGGGGCCTACCTGCTGGCGGCAGGAACCTTGACGGTACCCGCCGGTCACCCGATGACGATCCGAGGTGATGGGCCTCGCGCTTCTCAGATCTCTCTTCGTCATTCCGAAACGAGCGCGGATCCGCTGGTCTCGTTGAACGCCACGTTCGCCGCTGTGGAAAATCTGCAGCTCGACGGCGGCGGCGCGACAAGAGAGAACGACCTTCTGGTCCTGAATGCTGGCTACAACCGTGTGAGTAACTGCAATCTGAACCGGGCCCCGCGTACCGGCATCGCCGTGGGCAGGGACAGCCGATCTCTTGCGCACATGTTGGAGAACCTCATCGTCCGCGATTGCGGCGCATACGGCATTCGCGTACACGGCTCGGCGAAGAACGAAGACTCGGGATCCACGGATGGGCTCTGGTCCAACATCGATGTGGGTCGTTCGGGTCTATCGGGCGTCTTTCTCGAGTCGTCTTCGCAGAACATGTCCAACGTGCACGTCTGGCAGTCGGGCGTGCGAGGCGGCGATAACAACGATCAGCACGGCTTCCGAATCACGTCTCGAACCCATATTTTCAGCGGTTGCCAGGCAGAGAAGAACCTCGGTGACGGGTTCTGTTTTGAAGCAGGCGGCGGCGACGGGAGCATCGTGACTGGGTGCCGTATATGGGAGAACGGCGGATCGGGTCTCACGGGAGAGCGCACCCGTCATCTGACATTGGCTGGATCGACATTCACGCGCAATGGCCGGACCAACGTAGGCGGCTCGGCCTCAGCTGACGCGGTCTCCGCGGCCGCAATACGCAACGACGGAGGCGACGCTTGGACGATCATGGGCTGCAGCGCTTGGGACGACGCCGTGGAGTTGTCCGCCCTGTGGGTTCCGGAAAACTCCGAGACGCCTGAACTCCCGAGCCGTGGCGCGACCATGAGCCAGACGTTCGCCTATGTGGAGACAGGGGACACGGGCCGGTCAGTCATCACGGGTGGGGTCTTCCGAGCGGAGGAGCAGCTCAGCGGGATCTCGATAAGGACTGAGTCGGCACTGCTTCGAGTCTCTGCCACTGACCTGGGAGAGGACGATATACCCACCGTGACAGCGGCGAGCACCATCACCTTGCCTCCATGGGCCGACGTCGTGCGCGTGAAGGGGTCGCAGGCTGTGTCGAAGATAGCGCCCGGTCGTCCGGGCCGTATTGTCAGTCTCGTCTTCGACAACGGAACGACAGGGGGAATGTCCGAGGGCACGGACCTTCAAATGAATGGGGCATTCAAGCCGGGCGCCGGTGGAAGTATCAATCTCGTCTCCCTCGGGACGAAGTGGCTGGAAATCGCTCGTTCGTCGTGAGCGCAGGCTCTGGTCGGTAGGGATCCGGCAAAGTGCTCGGACCGCCTCGGGGTAGTATCTGCCCGTGGGGACATCGAGCGAGTCGAGAAGCTATAGACGCGCAGCCGCGACAAAAGCTGGGGACGCGTCACAAGACGTCATCGCGCTGGCTCAGCCCATGACTACCGGCCGACAACTGCGCGTCGCCTTCTACACGGTCTATGTCGCCTTGTTGATGATGGCTCCCACCCTCGTTTCGGCGCCGGCCCGCTACCTCGGCGCGCCTTCCGACACTGCGCTCTACTGGACCTGGTTGGCGCTGAATGCTTTCGCCGTGCTGTTGGTGCTCGCCGCCGCCCGGGAACGACCGGGGGCATTGTTCACTGTCGTGCTTTTCAGCGTCTACATCTTGGCCTCAGCGACATGGTCAGTCGCGCCGCAGACGTCCCTCCAGTACGGCTCCACGTTGGTGGGCGTGCTGTGCGTCGCCTACCTCATGTCGATTGACCTGAACATGCGGGGCGTTCTCGTGCTCCTCGCTCGCGTAACGGTCGCACTTTCGCTCATTGGCCTTGCGCTCTATGTTTTCCGTGCTGACATCGCTATCTACGTCGACGCCGCAAACCGAGCGAATCTCGTCGGAACGGCCCCGTTCAAGGGCCTCTTCCCCCATAAGATCGTGGCAGGGTTCTACGCGGCGACCGGGGTTGTGGCGATCCTCGCAACTTCGCGGCCCGGGCTGGGTCGCGTGGTGTCGATCATCACCCTCCTCGCCGTCATCGTGCTCTCAAGTTCTTCCACGGCTCTGGTTCTCCTCCCATTCGCCGTCGCCATCTACTTGTTGACGCGCCGCGCGCTCGACCGCGGTATGCGCGCCCGCGCGTGGATCGCTTCGCTCGTCCTAACCGCGATCGCCGGTGGGCTCCTTATCGCATGGACATGGTCCGATGTTCTCGGCCTTCTCTCCCGGGACGCGACCTTGACAGGTCGCACCGTGCTTTGGGACTGGGGGTTGCGGACGTGGGCGGAGAAGCCCATCTTCGGTTGGGGTTACGGCGCATATTTCGAGACGCCTGACGCTGCCGCTGTGGCTTACTCAATTCCCGAGTTCAGGAGCTGGGACGTACCCCACTTCCATCAGACCTACATCCAGACTGCGGTCGACTTCGGAGTCGTCGGCCTCATTGCTCTTGTGGTCATCATCGGCAAGGTTCTCGTGCGCTCCTACAGGCAGGGTGCGTCTCTAGGTAGCTCCGTGGCCTCCGGGACATTCGCGATTGCGCTCACCGCGGCCGCGGCGGGGTTTGTGATGTATCTCGTGCCCTCATACGCGTACACCGAGGTAGTGCCGCTTTTCTTGTTCACTACCCTCTTCTCGACAGGGACGTTAGAGAAGGCACGGCGACGATCGGCGAAAGCGGAACGCCGCTCAGCAACGCGTTCACTGTCTGCCTCGCGCCGCCCTGTATCATTGCACTGACACGTTGAGGCGTCTTTCCGCGTACCCCCAAAGATGCGGGGTGGATGCGGCGCTCATTCTTTCTGAGAGAGAGACATCTTGACTGAGACGACGATCTCGCCCTCAAACCTCGGGAGCCCGAAAGTCACGCCTGTCCTCTACCTGTCGGGTGCGCCCCGGCTTTCGACTAAGCCGACGACGGAGAGTCTCGGTCCTCGGTCTCACATCCTCGGAGTGATCGGAGCGCTAAGGGACAGCGGGTCGAGTGTTCGAACTTTCGTTGTCGGCGATACTGTTCCGCAGTCTTTCCATGCCTCGGGAAGCGAAGCGCGCATGACGGCCTCGATCCTCCGGCTGCTTGCGGCTGACGTAGGGCGCCTCGTCTATCGCGTCCGCTCCAGGGTGAACCTGCGCCGTCACCTCGGAACCACCTCCCCCGCCGCCGCGATGGCCTACGAGCGGTACGCGCTCATGCAGGAGCTGGGCAGCGTTGCGCAGCGAAGAGGCGCGACGTGGGTGCTCGAGGTGAATGCCCTGCTCGCAATCGAGTCCACCTCCGACCGCCGAGCGACCTCGAGCCGACGCGTCGCTACGTTCTTCGAGCGTCGTACTCTCCGTCGCGCTGACCTTATCGTGGCCGTCACCGAGCAATTGAAGACCGCCATCCATGAGATTTATGGAGTGCCGATCGATCGCATTCTGGTGGTGGAGAACGGCGTCGACACCACCCGACATGAGAACGCCTCAGCCCAACAGCAGGAGGTTCCGACAATCGGGTTCCTCGGCACCCTTTACCCTTGGCAGCGTGTGGACCGCCTGCTGCGGGCTGTGTGCGCGAGCGAAACCCCGTGGAGAGTTCGGATCGCGGGAGAAGGCCCCGAGTACGGAACGCTCCGCCGACTGTCTGACGAACTCGGCCTGGGTTCGCGGGTGACATTTCTTGGGCGCGTCCATCCCGATGAGGTGCCTTCGTTCCTCAGGACCGTCGACATCTGTTACGCAGGTCACGGAAGTTCCGAGGGCGTGTACTTCTCCCCGCTCAAGCTCTGGGAGTACCTCGCCGCGGGGCGGCCCGTCCTGGCCTCTCGCCATGACACGACGGAACGACTTTCATCAGAGGGCTATGCCGTCGAGGTTTTCGGCGAGAACGAGGGAGAATTGGAACAGGCATTGCGAACCGCTTCCACGCGCCTCGCTGATCTTCTACGAACCGGAGTTCGCGATCAGGAACGGGTTCGCAGCGCCCATAGCTGGACGGCGAGGATCCAGCCCCTTCTCGACAGGGTCGCCCAGATCAGGCGGTATACGACGTGAAGAGCGTCGCGCTCCCCTGGGGCCTCGGAACGGTCACCCCGCTCGATGTGGAGCAGACCTGCGACTGGATCTTGGATGCCGCCCCGTCCCGTCAGCAACCTCGCATCCTCGCAAACCTCAATCTTCACGCCCTCCACCTGACTCTGGAAGAAGGTCCCGTCAAGCGGCTGACAGCAGTTAGCGATGTGACTCTGATCGACGGTTGGCCGATCCTCCTTCTCGCGAGGTTCACGACAGCGTCTGCCAAATGGCCCACGTCGCGGGAACGCATTGGCAGCACCGATTGGCTTGAAGAGCTGTTCTCGCGTGATCCTGCGCTTCGAGTCGTAGCCGTAGGTGGAACCAGTGAGACGGCGGCGAAGATGTCGAGTCATGTCAACGACAACACACACAACATCCAGTGGCGTCACTTCGATGGGTTCCGGTTTCAGGAAAACGGCAACGCGCACAGCCAACGCACCCTAGACGACGCGCTCGCGAATGCGGATCTCGTTCTCGTCGGATTGGGAATGCCCACGCAGGAGGCGTGGATTCTCGACCATCTCGACGCCATCGGAGATGGCGCGGTCGTCGCCAACGTCGGGGGATGTTTTGACTATTTCGCAGGATCACAGCAGCTCGCTCCACGGTGGATGGGGCGCGTCGGCCTGGAATGGCTGTACCGGCTCGCCCACTCCCCTCGTCGCCTGGCGAAGCGGTATCTTGTCGAACCGTTCCTTCTATTGACGCGTGTGTTCCGCCACAAGTTCCAGTCTCATGAATGAGCAGCAGCCGTCTGCGGCGGCCTCTACCGCAGACGACAACCACGCAGAGGGAGCGCATTGAGTTCGCTAGCCTCCGCCGCTGCACGCGGTGGCGGGATCACAATAATCTCGCAGATCCTCAAAGTCGTCCTCATGTTGGGGTCGACTGTCATTCTTGCCCGACTCTTGAACCCGACCGACTACGGTCTCGTGGCGATGGTTGTGGCGGTCGTGGGCGTCGGTGAAATCTTTCGCGATTTTGGACTTTCGATGGCTGCGCTACAAGCGAAGTCACTCACTCAGGCGCAGCAATCCAATCTTTTTTGGATCAATGCAGCGGTCGGCTCGCTACTGGGCATCGTCTTCTTTATCTCCTCCTACGCGCTAGCCGCCTTTTATGGCCAACCAGAGGTCGCTCTGATAACTCAGGCCCTATCAGTAACGTTCGTCCTCGGCGGGTTGTCCACTCAGTTCAAGGTTCACATCAATCGAGACCTACGGTTCGTCGCTCTTGCCGTGGCCGACCTGCTCCCATACGCACTCGGTATCGGCGGGGCGATTGTGATCGCCGCTATCTTCTCCAACTTCTGGGCTCTCGTAGCGCAACAACTGATCGTCGCGGCCGGAACCCTCCTCTTCTCCGTAGCACTTACGAAGTGGCGGCCGGGCCTCCCGAAAAAAGTGCCCATGGACGGGCTGATCTCTTTCGGTGCGAGCTTCGCCGGGACTCAGATCATCTCCTACCTGACGCGCAACATCGATAGTCTTCTGATCGGCAAGGTATGGGGATCCACTGCGCTCGGCTACTACGACCGGGCATATAACCTCGTTGTCCTTCCGCTCACGCAGATCAACACGCCGATGTCGAGAGTCGCTGTCCCGGTGCTGGCCCGAATCGCCGAGGAGGGAGAGCGGTTCGTCTCGTACCTGCGCCGAGCGCAACTCGTCGCGCTCTATGTGACCTCTTCCATCTTCGCGCTTCTTTTTGCGCTCGGGACCCCGCTTGTCGTCGCCGTGCTGGGGGATCAATGGACGACCGCAGGACCGATCCTCAGCATTCTCGCCGTAAGCGGCATCTTCCGATCACTGGTGCAGGTCGCTTACTGGGTTTACATGTCGCAAGGTCTCGCGGCTGCACAGCTGCGCTTCTACCTCGTAGCGCAACCTCTTCTGGTCGGCGTCATTGCCTGTGGCGTGCCCTTCGGCCCCCTCGGAGTCGCGGGTGCGGTCTCCATCGGGTATGCCCTCTTTTGGGTGGCATCACTGGCCTGGGTACGACGCGTGACTAAACTCCCGCTCGGCGTCCTCTACTCCGACGCGCTTTACGCGCTGGGGCTAGTCGCGCTTCCTATGGCCGGATGCGCATTCGGCACGCGGCTTCTTGTTGAGAGCGCGGGTGGTCCGCCCATTTTGGTCGTGGTTCTTGGAACGGTAGCGGCGGTCATGTGGGCGGCGTTGGCTTTCCTTCTCTTCCCTCGAGTCCGCGCAGACGCGTCCCAGCTCATTGATTTCGGGCGACGCGCAATCGGCGGTCGACGCAATGGCTGACGCCCCGACCCTCCACGCTATTGAGAGACGGACCCTTTGATGAAAAACTCTGACATCTTCGTCGCCGCTCACGGACAGGACGATAACGTCGGCGATCCCGCCCTCCGCAGAGCCATGCTTGACGGGCTCGCACCCGATCGGCGTCGGCATGTGCTCGTGGGTGCCGCATCGCACGCTTACGTCAAGGCGCTCGGACTTCGACCCGACGACCTGACCTACACGAATCGACGCCGTTGGCAGCTCTCCGCATTCCGGCACGCGATCCAGGGACGCGCGGCATTCGTGTCGAACGCCGGCGAGATTCAATTGAATCGACGTCGGCTCAGGATCAATCGCGCCGACAGGCTGCTCGTGGCCCTGATTCGACTCCGCGGTGGCGCGGCCATCACAACAGGGCTCGGCATTCGGAATCCCGCCGGAGAGCCCTCGGCAACGCTGACCTCACTCGCGCGCGCGTGCCAGATCACTACCTGGCGCGATGAGGAGAGCCAGCGATTCGCGAGGGCCGGCGCAGTCCGCCCGGATTGGGCGTTCGCATTGGGCGCGAGTAGCGACCAGATGGCAACTGGAGATCGCGATCTGCTCGTCGTCTCGATGCGTGGAGACACTCCTCCCGTCAGTGCGGAATGGCTTGACGCTGTTGTTTCGATCCGCACCGCTCTTGGACTAGAGCTCGTCACAGTTTCACAGGTAGAAAGAGACGTCCAACGCGGAGGGCAACTGGCCGAATCGCTCAGCGGAGACGTCCACCCCTGGCACGGTGGAGACCATCTTGCAGCGGAAGCCGACTTGAGGAGCGTCTACCGCCGTGCGCGCGTCGTCATCAGCGATCGGCTCCACGTACTGATCTTCGCGGCGACGGAGGGCGCCGTCCCTCTCTACCTTCCCAGCATCGATTCGGCGAAGATCCCGCGCACGATGGCTGTGGTCGGGCTTGCGGAGCACATGGTCAGCCCGAATGACGCTGATCTGGTAGACACCGTGTCTGCTCTCGCCGGCGGCCAGGAGGTTGTGATCGAAAGGGTCGAAGAAGCTCGATCGATTCTCGCTGAGCTCACGGACTCGATGAACTCACTTATCCTGGGCGGCAAGAAATGATGGCCAGCGACCCAACCCGTCGCTTCAAGAAGCCGGGTATACGTTCCGCGATGATCTCCATCGCGACATTTCGGCGACCAAACCTTCTCGAGCAGTTGCTCGACGTGTGCACTGCTCAGATTGCGGAAGTCGATGCGGCAGTGAGGATCGTCGTCGTTGACAACGATCCTCTTGGCTCTGCAAAAGATGTCGTTTCACGTTTCCAGTCGGTGCAGTATGCGATGGAGCCCTCACCCGGTATCGCCGCGGCGCGAAATCGTGGCCTAGACGCGGCGCGGATCGACGACGACGCCATCATCTTCATTGACGACGATGAGGTTCCGGCCGACGCATGGTTACGCACGATGCTGGAGTTCGCAGACACGCACGACGCGGATATCGTCACCGGCCCTGTCGAGCCACTCATGACCGATGCGGTCCCACGATGGATCGTAAGTGGGGGGTTCTGGAGGCGACAGAACAGTCCGTCGGGGAGCGTGCCTGCATCCGTCGCGACAAATAACACACTGCTCCGACTTGCGCCCTGGCGAGAAAGCGGAATCCGGTTCAGCGAAGCGCTTTCGATGAAGGGTGGCAGCGACACAGAGTTCTTCCGGGCGGTGCGAGCTGCCTCTCCCCTGAGGGTGTCCTGGTGTGCCGAAGCAGTTGTACGGGAGCACGTGCTCGCTGAACGAGCAAATGCACGATGGCTGTTCCGCCGCGCTATCCGCATTGGCAACATCAACGCGCGATACCGCAAGCGTCCGCAGGCGCTTCTCGGAGGAATCGCGCGAATCGGCGTCGGATTGCCGTTCATCGCCCTAGACTTCATCGTTCGACGACAGCTCATGGCCCGAAGCTGGAACATGCTCGCGCACGGTGTCGGTATGGTCGGGAATGTGCTTAACGTTGACGTCATCGAGTATCGCCGAAAGAAGAATGGAGTCTGATGTCCGAGCACTCGTTTGCCTGCGTCATTCCGACGCATAACAGGCATGACTTTCTGCGAGAGTCGCTTTCATCCGTGTTGGCGCAGACCCTCACGCCTCAGCAGGTCATCGTGGTCTCCGACGTCGCTGACGAAGCTGCATCGCAGATCTGCGCCGACCTCGCCGAGACTTCAGGTCATCCGAATGTGCTGTTCATACACGACCCCGCGTCGGGGTCCGGCGCCTCCGCCTCTCGAAATCGCGGCGCGGCAGAAGCGAGAACCGACTTCATCGGATTCCTCGACGATGATGACCTGTGGCAACCCACGCTTCTCGAGGCGGTCTCTGACGCGCTAAGTGTCCAGGCGGTTGACCTTGTTGCCATCAATCGGGAGATATTCTCAGAATCCGATTCACATATCGGTCCGCGCATCGTCGAGGGGCTCACCTCGGCAGATGTCGCTGCTGCAAGCCTGGGCACGACCGGAAGCAACATGATCGTCAGTCGCCACGCCTTCGAGGCAATTGGTGGGTTCGATTCAGGACTCCCGGTGAAGAACGATACCGACTTCTTCTTCCGATATCTCCTGGCCGGTTTCAGATACGCGGTCGTTTCAGATCTGCTCGTCCGGCAGCGTAAACACGGTCTTGGGCAGTTGACGAGTAAGAACGAACGGCGGGCGCACGGGACAGAGCTCTACATCGCCAAGCATCGCGAGCATCTGACGCGCCGCGACCTGCGCAAACTCCGCCTGACTATTCATCGAATCCGGCGAGCGTCTGCCACGACCTCTGGGGGCCGGATGATCCACCTTTTAGGCGCCCTCGCAAATTACACGTTGGCCGATTTCATCCGCGAACGGCGCGAGTGGAAGATGTGGCACCAGGCGGACGCTTGACGATCTGCTGCCCTTTCTGTCAGGCCATTCCAAGCGATGGAACGTTCTGATGGAGCCGGTGTAGCGCCAGACGAGCTGCGTGCCAGCCCCCCATTCCGTGAACACCGGCACCAGGCGGGGTCGCCGCAGAAGCCAGATAAACTCCCGGCAGCGGTGTCGTCCATGGGAGATCCGTCATGGTTGGGCGAGTCAAAAACTGGCTTACGTCAATGCGCCCTCCGAGGACGTCCCCACCTCCGAAATTCGGGTTCATCGCAGCAAAGAATGGGGCGGGACGGGCCTCCCGATGAATGACGAGATCGCGGAAGCCCGGGGCAAAGTGCTCGATGCGGCTGGTGATCAGTTCAGACGCGTCAACTGTAGAACCGTTCGGCACGTGGGCGTATGCCCAGATCACCTCGTCCGACGACGATGCCGGCAGGCGAGTGCGGTCCAGACGCGTGGGCTGCGACAGCAGGACGTATGGTTTGTCCGGAACGCGGCCACGACGCGCCTGGTCCTCTGCACGCGAGACATCCCGCTCCAGCTCCCCGATATGGACGGTCCCGGCATCTTTCAATCGCGAATCGCGCCACGGGACGGGTGCGGAAAGAACGAAATCGACCTTCGATGCTGCGTTCCCGTACCTGTATCGCTTCAACCGACGGTCGTATCTCGCGGGCAGAAGAGGACCCGCCATTCGGCTTATCTCACGCGGTCCCACATTGAGGAACGTGACGTCTCCCGGCCTCCAGATCTCCCGCAGATCAGACACACGGTGCTCGGTCCGGACTTCGCCCCCGTGCGCAAGGAGATCTGCGATCAGAGCATCCGCGATGACGCGTGAGCCTCCACGTGGGATCGGCCATCCAGTGGCGTGCGCCTCGGCGGCGAGCACAGCGCCGACGAACCGTGCGGGCAGGGATCTGAAGGGCGAAGCCGCATGCGCTGTCGCTCCTGCAGCCAACGCGCGCGCATCCTGCCGAAGGGCGGAGAATCCACCCACCGCAGCCGCCATGACAGCGGCACTGACCACCGTGGACGGGCGCAACCGCAAGTCCAACCCGCTCAAACGGCGAACACCGTCGATGTTCGCGATGAGCGGCTTCATGACACGCCCCCATCCTGCACCGGATCGCCCCAATTCGTCCATCGTACGTTCCAGATCTCTGTAGGCCACTGCAGACCTCGACGAAATGGCCTGGGCGTAAGAGATCTCAGGCATGAGGAATTCGATACGGCGAGACAGCTCGAAAGACTGGAAGAAGGTTGATGCCAGTGCCATCGGGTGCACCGCGGAGCAGACGTCGAATATTCCGTCGAAGCCATCGAATCGATCGGTCTTGAGACCTCCACCGGCACTCGCATCCGCCTCGTACACGACCACGCGGTGCCCAGCCCGCGCCATCATGACTGCGGCGGCGAGCCCATTGGGACCGCTGCCAACAACGCTGACTCTCACAACAGACTCCAGTCACGTATCAATACGGGCCACACCTACTGATGGCCGACCGTCGATGATCTTGCGCACGATCCAGAGAATGGCCGGTGCGAAGAAGACCGCGTAAACAAGCGTGTAGTCGACGAAGGAGATGCCCAAAGTCAGGTATACCGCTATGTGGAAGCAGGAAAGAAGCGCAAGCCAGCACCTAAAGAGGAATGGCGTAAGAACGAGAAAGAAAAGCAGACCCTCAGCTGCGATCGTCGCGTAGTCCAGTGCCTTCCAGAATATCTGACTGTCGAAGGTCAACATCCACGGACCGAGAAGACCGAGCTTGTCATCTGCCGCAATGTCTTTGGCGAGATAACCGCGAGTCGCGTCTCGAGCAGGGTCGAGCCATCCACCTGCGATTTTAGGCGCAGCCGCCGAGAGCATGCCCCAGCCGATGGTGAACGCGAACAGAAGGACGGGCAAGCCAGCCACCTCCCTGGCGTCTCGCCCCCTTCTCCGCCGGATCATCGCGTCCATGGACCAGCGAGAACCCCACCCGGCGAACCCGAGAAATACAGGCACGAGTTCGAACAGGATGAAGTGGTCGACTTTCGAAAAGGAGTAGGACAGACCCGCGGCGGTCATGATCGTGATAGTCAAGAGGATAGAGACCGGGATCGTCGCAATGCCAAGCACGAGGAGAACCGCTAGGGCGAAACGTATTACCGAGATGGCGACCAGCACATCCAACGGCGGGATCGCGGAGATAAAACCGAGTAGGCCTGGACGAGGATGCAGGAAGTCATCGGGGAGGCCCGCGATCCAGAGGATATCGACGGGAAGGAAGATGATCCATGCGCCGTACGCGATTCTCAGGACCGCAAGAAACCGCCCATCGGTCTTGTAAGACTCGACCGCTCCGGCGACCGTCTTCTCGAGGAACGAGATCATAGTCTGACCGTCTTCCACTCGCAGGCGCCTCTGTCCGCGACCTGCGCAGTGGAGATGTCTATTGTGACCGGCTCCCAGCAGACCCGAAGGCTCGTGACGTCATCACGCCCTGAGACGGTGCGCACCCGATCTTTGAGCCACTCCGTCGCTTCCTCCGACAGCTCGCCCTCTCCTTCCGAGCCGAGAACAAAGTTGAGCGTCGGGAGCGCCGTCGAGAACCTCAGCGGTTCCATCAGCGCGGACGGGTCGATGCTCTCGTTCGAACCATCGGCAAGGTCCACCTCTGCGTGGACGAGAGTGGTCTTCACCGTCCCATCACGACCCGCGGCGGATTGGAAGCCTGGCATGCGAATCACCGGGTACGGCTCGGGCGAAATCCGGAACGAGAGGAAGCCCTGGACTGCAAGAAAGCAGACGAAGGCCCCAACGATCCATAAGTGGACACGTCTTCTTGTGAAGAGGCGACGACGCTCGGACCTACTCGGCATAACGCTTCCCCCTGTGCCCGTCGAGATTCACATCGTATCCGTTCACACGATGCGCGACCGCATCGGCCCGAGGAGACCCTCGCTCGCTTCTTGGCCCGTCCGACTCACTCCGCAAAAACGATGTCGATGTAGGGCGGCACCGCGGATTCTCTACTCCGCACCTGCATAATGACCGGCTTGGGCGTCAGAAACGGGGCGTCCTGGGTGAATCCGAAGGAGAGGGTGTCTACGTTTTGCCGGAGCAGCGCTCTGACCCGTTCTGTCACGTCGAGACTCCGGTAAGCAAAATTTCGATCTACCTCGACACTCCCCACCGCAGACAGCATCTCTGGACGGTTTCGATATGTCAGTTGCGTCTCCGACCATGATGCTTCGACCGCGCGAATATCGAGCCTAGCGCGATCTCCCGTCGCGTCAGTGATGGCGGCATTCAGGGAAAACGTCGCGGATGCGATTCTTCTTCCTTCCAATGCGCTCAGGTCGAATCCCATATACGTCAGCCGCGTGTAGGACTCGTCCGAGGAGCCGCCCGTGGTGGGTTTGACAGGCATCTTCGTTTCCTGTGCAAAATTGGTGTCCGCGACATCCCCACCCCGCACGTAAGCGTCGCCGCTGGCGAAGAGGCGGATCTTGGACGGGTCTGTGACAGCCACGTCGACCTTCTGTGTCACGGTCGATCCATTCGTCGTGACAGCTACGTCGATTGTGGCGGCTCCCACCGCTTTCGGTCGACAGACACCGGAAGCATCGACTTCGATCACAGAGCCATCACTCGTCGCGTAGGTGATCGTCAACGCGGAAGGAGGAATCGTCTCGCCCGTCGTGCTTTTCGCGACGACTGCCAGTTGCGGCGACTCACCAAGCGCAAGAGTGGGACCGACGCCGCTCAGCTCGACGGCGCTCAAGTATGGAGCGAGCTTTGGAGCGGACTCGGGTTTCAGCACCACATCAATGTATGCGGGCGTCGAAGATTCGCGACTCTTTATCTGCACGATCACCGGCTCACCCGTCAGAAATGGGATGTCCTGAGTGAATCCGAGCGAGAGGCGGTCCGCATTTGCCGCAGCTTTCGAAGCCATGTAAGCGGTGATGTCGGTCTTCTTTTCGGCAAATGTCGTGTCAACTGCAGTGCTGCCCACGGTGGCGCCCAGCTTCGGTCGATTCGAGAATGTGAGACCGCCCTCGGCCCACGAACCCTCGACTGCATGTGCATCGAGCCGCGCGCGGTCTGCTGACGGTTCAGTCACCGCGGCTGTCGTGGTCAAGATGGCGGACGAGACTTCTTTGCCTTTCAGAGCGGAAACGTCGAATCCCATATAGGCAAGGCGGGTATACGACTCATCTGTCGATCCCGTGTTCGCAGGTTTGACTGCCAGTTGCGTGTCTTTCGCGTAGTTGGTTCCTGCGGCGGCCCCTCCCCTCACCCAAGCATCTGCATCGGGATAGATGCGTACTCTCTGCGGATCCTCGACCTTCACCGTGACGTAGGCGGACGCCGAAACCCCACCCATCGTGACGATGGCCCCGACGGATGTCTGCCCCGCGGCCGACGCGGTCACGACACCAGCATCAGAAACTTGTGCCACGGATGGATCTCCCGACACGAAACGCACTGTCGCCAAATCCGACGAGCTCAGCGTGCGACCGTCAGCTCTCCTCGCCGTGAATGCGATGGTGGCCGTCTGACCCTTGCTCATGGTGTCGGGGACACCAGTGAGGCCAACGGAAGCCAGTCGCGAAGCTGATGGCGTCGCCGACGGCGTCGTGACCGCGTAGCTGTAGAGCTTGATTTCACTGATGGACGTCTTGGGGTCAGGTCCCTGATCGCCGTGGCCGATGATTCGAACCCACTTCGACGACGCACTAGTGGACGGAACGATCAGTTGCGACCCCGTGGACCCCTCGTAGGCGCCGTCATGGCGTGTAATCCAGGTCGAGCCGTTCCAGGACGTCTGCACTTCAAACTTCGTGAGTCGAGAACGGTTGGCTCGCCAATCGATCTGAAGAGATTTGATGGACCGGGGCTGATCCAACGTGAACGTGATCGAATTGTCCAACCATGTCGTCCAATACGTGGCCGGGTCGCCATCGAAAGTCTGCGCGGGTGAGCCCTCGGTGGTGCGTGTCGCCACCGCTGACTTGATCTTCATCGGGCCGCGCTCGATCAGCACCCGGTAGGTCGTCGGGGTCTTCCCCGGCTCGGTGACGGTGGTCGTGGCCACCCCCGGAATGCTGGAAGGGAGCTTGCTCGTGACGGTGGCTCCGCTCTTGTACGCGGCGACGGTCGGTACTGCGGATCCCGGATCCCACTGCGTTGTATAGGCGAGGGCAGATGCAGAGAAATTCGCGAGGTCCGTGCCGCCCACCCGGATCCCCTGCGCACGAGAGGTTCCCTGGCTTTCGAGCTTCCAGTCATCGAGCGCGACAATTCCTGCGTTCGGTGGCGCCGCGAGCCCGCTCGTGAGGGGAGTGAACTGCACCGCAAGGGTCGTGTTGCCCTTCGTCGAAACTTGGATCGCCAGTTTACGGATGCCTACGTTCTCGGCCTGCTGGGGCGGGTGCGGAGACGTCGGGAGAGGGGCCGCAGCAGTGTCGACGAATGTCGCGGTCGCGCTTTGGGAGACGATGCGAGCGAGCAGTTGCTTTCCATTCATGGTGAGCGTGGCGGAGCGGCCATCGCCCGCAATTTGAATCGAAGCAGCTGTATGCATGGACCAGAGGGCCTCGACCGGCTTGCTCGAGCGGATCTCGTCCTGCACCAGGACCTGCTGCCGAGCGTCGAACAACTTGATTCCGCGCTTCCACGATGTCACATCGCCGGGATACAGAGCCGACAGGTCCGCGACAGAGAACGCCGACGTCAGGTTGGACTGAAACCGCGCGGCGGGTGTCGTCGCAAGGGTCGTCGGACGAGGCTTGTACGGATTGATCACAAGGGTGTTCTGCCCCTCTGCGGCCAACCTGTAATAGTCCCATCTACCCCCGGAAGTCCCCTCGTCGAAGTAACCGGACAATCCATAATCGTCCTTCCCCAACTCAGTCGCCCAGTTTTGTCCGAGTGCGTCGAGGGTGAATGTGCCCGCATCGAGGTGTTGGTGACTCGCCTCGGGAAGGCTCCCGTTCCGAAAGCCCACGTACGTGGCATCCGGATCGTTCCACGACGATCGGAAACTGGCAACAGCGGCATTCGGGAAGTTGCGATCCATCGGTAGGTTGGCGGCGCCAGGCGAGATGGAGGCTCCGCCAGGCTCGTACCAGAGCAGTCGCTGCACCGAGTTGCCGCCTCGTCCTTCGTCGATCCCCGCGTAGGTGAAGGACGCATTGTCATAGAGATCGCCGAGACCGGCCAGGACCGGCCCGCGGCTCACACCGCGTTCACTGTCTCCGAAATTGAATCTCTCGCCGGAGGGACCGGACAGGTAGATGGGGAAGAAACCAGTGGCGTCGAGTCCAGGAAGCGATGACAGGCCTGCGTCGCCGCCAGTCGCCGATCGCAGGCTCTTCAGCATCACAACGAGATAACGGGTGGCGTAGTCCCAGTAGCTGAGTCCCTCGGCGTAGCCCCCGCCATTGGCATAACTGCCGATGCCACGCTGAACGCTCGTTACCGCCGCGCCGAGGATCCTATTGGATGTCGTCGGGTCGTCCTGAGCGACTGCGATGGCTCCGACCATGAGACCGCTGTTGACCACAACGTTCCAGTTATTGCTGTTCCGGGCCCAATTTCCCCCGTTGGCATAGGGCCCGTTAGTGCCTTCCGGCGCGTCGTACACCGGCAGCGCCGGCTTGAGCCCCAGATCGATGATGGCTCGGGACAACTGCGCTCGACGGCTCGCGGACCAGTAGGAGTACAACCAGTCGTAGCCGATAGCGACGCCATGGGTCATCTCGGCCGTGTCGAGGAAATGATTCGGGTTCCAGTCGCCGAATCGGGTGACGGCGTCCAAATCCTTCCAAAGGCGCTCCGCGTACTTGGCGTCGTTACTGATCTGCCAAGCCATTCCGAGCGTGTAAGCGCGCTCCACCATCTCGCGACTCGTGTCGAGAATCTTGACACCGTCTGGCTTTGAGTAGGTGAGCGTTGGCTTTGACAGCAACGCATCCGCGGCCGAAATGACACCCGCATAGGTTTTGGCACTCCAGTCGTCCGAGGCCACTTGAGAGCGGAGAAGCGAGAAGCGCGTGTTGTCAGCCAGCAACCGGGGATGCGACGTCGTCACCTGCGAGGCCGTCACGGAACTCACACTCGCCGCCGAGGCCGAACTCGTGGGAGCGATGAGGCCGAGCAACAGAGATATCGCGACACCGAACGAAAGGAGGCGCGAACCGTGTCGTACGTCTTGCGGGTACATGGGAGTCCTCTGGGGGAATGCCCCATTCCCAGACGACACCACTTGCCGACGGTCACCCGAACGGTCGACAGCTTTAGCGGTATCCACGCCAGAGCCCCCGGTGGTAAGGGGCACCGTAGACGATTCCGACGCCGGCGAATGTGGCCAGCGAATTCGATGAAAGCATAATCGAAGTCAGCCAAGACGATCCGCCGGTATACGTAACACGACGCTTTGGTGTATGCGCATTCCAAACCGACTTGAGCGACGCCCGGGATTAGCTCGGCAGGTGGGATGGACCAGAAGTCCGTCGCGCCCCCTTCTAGCCGAGTCTGCGCCAGAACCGGAAGCCCACCACGTCCCCGTCCAGTTCGTAGGACGACGCCACCCACGGCGCTAGCCCCGCGAAGTGGTCCTTCTCCGCCGGGCAGGCGATCGAGATCCCGCACGACACGGGCGACTCGACGATCAGGGCCGGAGGGAAGGCCGTCACATCTGCCAGGTACTGCTCCGGGAGACCTCCATACCCCTGCTCGACGGGCAGAGAGTAGGTGATCGCGGTCGGCGACAGCCGCTGCGATGCCGCCAGGATCCACGTCTCGGCTCCGTGTACGAGCACACGGTCGTCGGGGCTCGTCTCCGCCAGGACACGGTCGACGATCTGCGCCTGATAGGACCCGGCGACGAAGACCCCGGCCCCGAACGTGGTGCGAATTCCTTGCAGGGCGGTCGCGCTCGAGCTCGCAAGGACGAAGACGGCGAGCGCCGCGGCCCCGAGCACCCGTATCGCGCGGGGCCGAAGACGCCTCTCGCTGCGCCACCATGCTCCGACGGACGGAAGCACCTCAGCTCCGGCGCTGGCGACCGCCACGGCGAAGCCGGCGATCGCCACGATCAGGTAGTGCGGGTAGGGCCGACCGGACGCCATCTGCGAGAGCGCATCGACGGCTCCCACGGCGAGGAAGACCACGGCGACGGTCAACGCCGGCGACGACGCTCCCTTCGCCGCGACGCGCCTCATGAAGACGGCGCCCATGATGACAAGTGCGACGGCGACGACCGCTCCCGAGACGAGCAGCTGCGCGAGCGTCGCGAACGAGGCGACGCGTTCGCCCAGGGGCGTGCCCTCGGAGTAGAAGAGGTTGTATCGGATGTACTGGTCCACCGCCGCACGCAGGGCGTCACCCGTCCACAGCCACAGGGTCAGTGCGATGCCGACGACGGCGACCACGCCGACCACGGATGCCGCGAACGCGAGGCGCCGCCGGATGAAGACGACGCAGATCCCCGCCAGTACGAGAAGACCCGCGACGTTGTTCATACGGGTGAACAGACCGACGGATGCGGCGAGGCCGACCGTCAGGCCTGCTCCGACGATGATCCGGGCGGGCGCATCCCGCCCCAACCGCAGCGCGACATCAGCGACGAGGCTGTAGGCGACGAGTTGGAACGGGAACAACCACGTCTCCGTGAAGTTGCCGCCCTCGAACACGCCGAGATAGGTCACGCCGACGACGAGCACGAGAACGGGCGCCCACGCGCGGATCCATCGCGACCAGATCAGGCCCGCGACGGCGAGCCCGAAGAAGAGGGCGATCGCCTCCAGAATCGGAGCGCCGACGATACCTCCCCCGAGACGCCATGCCAGGGTCTCGATCACCGCGAGGAGGGGGCCCTTGTGGTCCCACGAATCGACGTACGGCATTCCCCCGCGAGAGACGACCATTCCCGTATAGAGGAACACGCCGGAATCCCGCGTGATGTGACCGCTGACGATCATCGGGACGTAGGCGACGAGGCTGACGACGAGCGCGGATGCCGCCGTCGAAACCGCGATTCGAACCGGGAGCCTCGTCATCTGACGTCCTCTCGGACGCCGATGACGTTCTGCTCGCGCCACCTCTGCAGCACCCGTCGATCGCGCGCGTGGACCGCGGCGACCGTCACCGCCGCAGCCGCGACTCCCACCCAGCCCCCCAGCGTGTTCGCGATCACGTCGTTGACGGTGGCGAAGCGCGCCGGCAACACGAAGAACTGCAGTGTTTCGAGCATGACCGACAGGGCGGGAACCACACCCAGCGCCACCCACAGGAACCGTGTCGGGAAGACCAGCGAAAGGAAGTAGGCGAGGGGCACGAACATGGCGATGTTGGCCGAGAACTCCAGCCATCGGTAGCCGAACCACCGGGGGACGCCGTTCCGGTGCAGGATCGACAGGAGACGCTCGATCGCGCTCTCGTAGCCCTGATCGATGGGCGTCGGCGACAGGGTGGCGATCAGCACGACGGCGAGACAGAGCCCCAGACCCGTCCACGCGAACAGGTGACGCACGGTCAGCCGCGCACGGCCGCGCCGTGCGGAGCGCCGCGTCGAGCGGAGCTGAGGATGTCGACCCGCCACAATTCGCGGAGGGCCCGCGCGGCGAATCGGACGAGGCGACGCGGGGGCAGCACGGCTCGCGCACGCCCACCGCCCCACATGGTGCCCTGGGCGACCGCGCCCCGACGGGGAATGCTGGCGACGGAGACGTACCGCACCCGCAGCCGCTCGCGCGCTTCAGAGATCGAGAAATGCACGTGCGGGACGAGGGCATCCGCCGGCACGCCGTCGACGAGACGACGAAGCGCTGCCGGACCGTAAGCGCGGAGGGGCGTGTTCACATCGGGTACCGACCTCCCGCACAGCAGGAGCACCGCGAAGCGCACCAGTCCGCTCAACGCCCGCCGGAACCACGGGTCGGTCCGCCCCCGTCGCACACCGTGGACGACATCGGCCTCGGCGTGGTCGAGGGCGGATGCGACGCGCACGATGTCGTCGCCGTAGAACTGCCCGTCGCCGTCGACATGCACGATGATGCCCGCCCCACTGCGGAGGCCTTCTTCGTATGCGGCGAGCGCCGTGGGGCCATGTCCTTGATTACGCGGAGATCGAACGACGTCGGCGAGCGGCGCAGCCGCTTCGCTCGTGTCGTCCGTGGAGGCGTCGTCGACGACGATCACGGAAACGGAGACGCCGATGCTGTCGAAAGATGCATGGATCTCCGCGAGGAACGACGGCAGGGCCTCGGCCTCGTTGTAGGCCGGTATCACGACCGCAACATGGTCTTGCGCCTGCACCCTGGCATCCCCGCTCTCAGCCGGGACGGATTCACCCGGCAACTCCCCCGAACATGTAGCGTATGACACTCGTGGGGCGCAGCCGGAATCTTCGTCGTGCGGGCGCTCTGTCTGCCCGCTTCCTGATCGTGGGCGCGATCAGCACCGCGATAGAGATCGCCGCCTTCAATCTGCTGCTTCTGACAGGAATGGGTCCCGTCGCCGCGAAGATCGTCGCGTCGCTCATCGCCCTCGTCAACGCCTACATCGGCAACCGCGAGTGGGCCTTCCGGTCGCGAGCACGCACGGGCGCCGGACGGCAGATGGTGAAGTTCCTCCTGGTCAATGCCGTCTGCACCGGTCTCGGTGCGGGCGCCGTCTGGCTCGGAGCGCGCGCGCTCGAGGCCGTGTTCGGGGCGGCCGACCCCGTCGGTCTCAACATCGTCAACCTGTTCGCGATCGGCGGGGTGACCGTCATCCGGTTCCTGCTCTATCACTTCGTCGTGTTCCCACCGGCGCGGGCGATTCCGGTCGCCGAAAGCCCCTCGGGTAGGCTCGCCCCGTGAAAACCGCCCCCCGCGTGCTCGGCACCCTGTCTCTGCTCGCCGCGCTCGCTTCCCTCGGGGTGCAACTGGCGGTCGTGGCTCGCCTGTGGGCGGCCTTCGTCGAGACGCTGTCTCTCACCGGCACCCTCGCCCTGAGTGCTGCGGGTGCCGTGCTCGGCCTGGCCCTGGCTGTCGTCGCGGTGATTCTGCGGCGTGGTTCGGTCGGACTGCTCGCCCCGATCGCGGGACTGATCAACCTCGGTCTGCTCGCGGCGTACGCCTTCCTGTTCGCGGTGCTCTGAGACGCCGCCACGGCGACCGTCGGCAGCCCGCCGACGATCGAACCCCACGGCTCAGCCGCAGCTGGTCTCGGTCACGCTCGTTCGCACCGGGTTGACCATCGGGGTGTGCACGAGCGACACCTCGCCGCCGTCTTCGGGCGCGCCCTCGAAGGTCATGGTCAGAGTGTGCGCCTGCTGTAGACCGTTGACCACCCACATGCGACCTACGGGCCGGCCGAGATGCTCTCCGTTGGTGATCTCGACATCGGTCCCGTCGATCGTCGCCTTGACGAATCGCGCCCCGCTCGGTCCGTAGAACTGGATGTCCGTTCCAATCGTGCCCTTGGGGTAGTGCCGTGCCCCGTCGACGTAGTTCACGAGGCCGTCCGAGGTCGCCTGGTCGAGAGCGTTCACGAAGGTGACCGTCGTGGTGTACGTCGGCACCGCCGAGCAGCGGTCGGCGACGACGTCGGCCGACATCCAGGTGTAGAAGCTGAGCTTTCCTTCGGTGAGATCGTTGACGAACACACCCAGCGTCGTCTGATCGGGGCCATCGCTCTCGGGCAGCGGTCCGGAGAGGCGCGACCCGTCGAAGGCTGACTCGATCCCGTCGTCGAAGGAATGGAAGTAGACGCGGTTCTCATCGACCGCCTGGACGATGGCCGTCGCAAAGGGGACCGGCTTGAAGTCTCCCGACGACACGGCATCGAACACCTCCACCGCCGCGGAGGCGAAGAACGCGTCTTGGTCGGCATTCTTCGGATACCGCGCGTAGACATCGCTGAGCAGGATCTTCACCGCATCGCCCGATGTCAGCTTGTCGCCGGTCGCCAGCGTGATCGGTCCGGTCGCCCGGAGGATGTAGGAAAGCACCACCGGGTCGATGGAGATGACCCCGTCGACCTGCGTGCCGAACGACTCGGTCCAGTACGCCTTCGCGAGCTCGGCCGACAGGGTGAAGTCGGGCGTCGAGGTGATGTCCTGCGAGTAGCGGCCGACCTTGTCGTCATACAGCTTCACGACCTCGGGGTCGAGCGGGATGATCGGCGACTGTCGCTTGTTGGTGAAGTCACGGCTCGTCGCCTGCGCGGCGATCTCGAGCTTGCCACCATCGAAGCGGAGCATCACCACGGAGGCCGGGATGCCACCGGTTCCGCGAGCCTCGGCGTTGTTCTGCACGAGGAGGAGGTAGTTCTTCGGGCCGTCTGCGCCCATCATCGTGGACAGGTGCGGCATGAGCGCGTTCGCGCGCGAGAGCGCCGGCTGCAGCGCGGCAACGGCTCCCGTGAGCTGCGACAGGGGTTGACGCAGTACCCCGGGGGTGTCGGCGAGGTCGACCCCGGAGAGGGCGTCGGCCGCCCGCTCCCCCGCATCCGCAGCGGTGGAGACCGGAGCGGCGAGGGAGGCGAGAGCAGCGACGTCGAACACCCCGCCGGTCGGGCGAAGAAGAGCGGGGTCGACGTCGGACAGCGCGGGCAGCACTCCCTGGGCGAGCTCGTCGATGGCGACCGTCGACTCCCGCACGGCGTGCAGGGTCGGACCGACGAAGGGTGCCTGCTCGGCGATCCACCACAACGGGGTATCGGCGGCGCCACGCGCCGCCGCCGCGTGGCCCTGGAGCTTCTGCACAGACGCCTGGACGGCTGCGGGATCATCGCCCCCGAAATCATCCTGCAATTGCGAGACGACGGGCACGGCAGCGCGCAGTTCCTTCTGCGCGATGAAAGCGCCGATTCCTACCGCCGCGACGAGGACGACAAGGATGGCCGCGACGACGGCGAGCGCGATCCACGCGATTCTCGTGGGGCTCAGGCGGGCGAGGGAGATACGCGACATCACATTCCGTTCACGCCGTGAGTCCGAGGTCCGGCGTCGTGCGCAACGGGGCCCGTCACGCAAATCGGTATGCTAGCGGAGTCGAATGGAAAGACGGTTGATGCGCAAAGCGCTCACCCTGGGGGCTTTATTCGATTCCTACCCGCCGAAAGACGAGGAGCCGCGTGGGATCCGACCGCACGCCGTCCGTCGCCATCATCGGCACCCGGGGGTATCCGAGCTATTACGGCGGATTCGAAACCGCCGTGCGTCGACTCTCGCCGTACCTCGCTGATCACGGATGGGATGTGACGGTCTACGGTCGCCCCGGCTCGATCGAACTCGATGATCCGGAGCGCGACCACCGCGTGCTGTCGCGTCAGACGAAGGGCATCGATTCTCGGGTCCTCAGCACGTTGTCATACGGATTCACGTCCACCTTCGACGCCGTCCGCCGCCGCCCCGATGTCGCCCTCATCATGAATGTCGCCAACGGATTCTGGCTTCCGATGCTGCGGGCTCGCGGCATCCCCACGATCGTCAATGTCGACGGCCTCGAGTGGGAACGCGAGAAGTGGAGCGCCCTGGGAAAGGCCGTCTTCAAAGCGGGCGCGCACGTGACCGCGAAATGGTCGACCGAGAGAGTCGTCGACGCGCGGACGATCGGTGACGCGTGGCAGTCGCGTTTCGGCGTCGGTGGCGAATTCATCCCCTACGGCGCCGACGTGCCCGCGCCGCTGCCCGTCGAACCCGGCTTCTCGCATCGCGGTTACGCCCTGCTCGTGGCTCGTTTCGTTCCGGAGAACACCGTCGGCCCGTTCTTCGACGCGGCTGAGCGACTGGCCGAAACCCATGACGTGATCGTCGTCGGGTCGGCGGGCTACGGCGGAGAACTCGACGACCGGGCGGCCGCGCTCGCCGCGCGCCTGCCGCGCTTCCACTGGTTCGGCCACGTGCACGACGACAACCGCCTCCACAGTCTGTGGCAGCACGCCGGCGCCTACTTCCACGGTCACAGCGTGGGGGGCACCAATCCCGCCCTCGTGCAGGCCATGGCCGCGGGGGCCCCGATCGTGGCGCGCGACACGGTACACAGCCGCGAGGTGCTGGGAACGGATGCCGGTGACTTCACCGGGCCGACTCCCGCGGACATCGAAAGCGCGCTCCGTCGCCTGCTTGACGACCCCCGCAGACAGCAGCAGCTCAGTGAAGCGGCGGTGCAGCGCGCCCGCGCGGCCTACTCATGGGAGAGCGTCAATGCCGCATACGAACGACTCCTGCGGGCGCACCTGACCTCCGAGTCCTCCCGCACCAACGAAGCGCAGGAACGGGAACGCTGACACCATGGGCATCGCCGGGAAGATCATCCACGAGCAGCGCGAGCGTCTGCGCGAGGCCGGCAGTGACCGGTGGCGGATCGTCAGCGCACAGCTCGCCTGCAAGGTCGGTCCCATGGCCGTGCGCGGCGCGCTCCTCGCCCCCCGCCTCGGAACTTCGCACGGCCTCCCCCTGATCGGACGGGGAGTGCGCGTTCGCAACCCGCACCTCGTGCACGCCGGTCGGGATCTCATCGTCGAGGACTTCGCCGAGATCCAGGGCCTCAGCCGCGATGGCATCAGGTTTGGGGACGGCGTCTCGATCGGGACGGGTTCGCTCATCCGCCCTAGCAGCTACTACTCCCGCGCGATCGGCGTCGGACTCGTCATGGGCGACGGCAGCAGCCTCTCGCCCGGGTGCTACATCGGGTGCTCTGGCGGAGTGACGATCGGCGAGAAGACCATGCTCGGCCCCGGAGTCCGCGTCTTCGCGGAAGACCACGTGATGAGCGACCCGTCGCTCGACGTGAAGTCCCAGGGTGTCGAGTGGTCGCCGATCACCATCGGCTCCGGATGCTGGATCGCCAGCGGCGTGACCATCACCTCGGGGGTGACGATCGGCGATGGCGCCGTCGTCGCCGCCGGCGCGGTGGTGACCCGCGACATCCCCGCCGGCGCCGTCTACGGCGGCATCCCCGCCCGAGAGCTCAAGTCGCGGAGCGCCGAGTGAAGACCCGCCGCTGCATCGTCGTCCACCCCTCCGACGAGATGTACGGTGCTGATCGCGTCCTCCTCGAAGTCCTGAGGACGGCGCCCGCCGACCTCGACATCGAGGTCTGGCTGCCTACCGATGTGGAGTATCCCGAACGTCAGCTGACACGTGCGCTCGAGGACGCCGGCATCCGGGTGCGTCATCTCGCGCTGCCCATCATGCGACGGGCCTACCTGCGCCCGGCACGACTGCCGGGGCTCGGATGGAGGACGCTGACCACGAGCTTGCGTCTCATGGCGGCGCGACCCCGGCTCGTCTATCTGAACACCGCGGCCTCGGCCCTCGCCGCGCCCGCCGCCCGCGCCTCGCGCGCTCGTGTCGTTCTGCACCTGCACGAGCACATCGACGAGCGCTCGCGCGCCGTCGTCCCCTTCTTGCGGTTCGCTCATCGCATCATCGCCGTGAGTCGCGCGGTCGCCGATGTGCTGCCTGCACCCCTCCGCGCGCGCACGCGGGTCGTGAACAACGGCTTCTCCGCGCAACCGCCGACCGAGCTGCCCGGCTTCGCCGACGGCATCCGCCTGGTCGTCGCGAGCCGATGGAACGCCTGGAAGGGGCACGGCGTCCTCCTGGCCGCGTGGAACGCGGTTCGACGCGACGACCTGCATCTCACGGTCCTGGGTGACAAGCCGCCGAGCGGCGAGGCTGTCGACGTTCCCGCGCTGGTCGCGGCATCCCCCCGACCCGACACCATCACCGTCGTGGGCCCGACCGCGGATGTGCGTGCCCACCTCGACGCCGCCCATGTCGTGATCGTGCCGAGCATCCTGCCCGACCCGCTGCCCACGATCGCGATCGAAGCCCTCGGCGCCGGGCGCGCCCTGCTCGCGAGCGACGGGGGCGGCCTCCGTGAGATCGCGGGAGACAGCCCCCTGCTGGTGACCCCGGGAGACGTGGAGGCGTGGACCCGAGCCCTGGAAGGCCTCGACGAGGATTCGGTGCGCAGCGCCGCGTCCACCGCCCGGGGTCGGTTCGACCAGCTGTTCTCGCGCGAGACATTCGATCGGCGCATACGGGACGAGCTCTGGAGCGAGGCCTCATCGTGAGGATCGCGACCGCATCGGCCTTCCAGCGGACCTCGCTGACCGGCCGGACCCGCCTGATCACGCTCGGCCTCATCGCGGCCGTGGTCGTCAGTTCGTTCCTCGGCCGGTACGACGCGGAGATCCTCGGCTTCCGCGTCCGTGTCGAGCAGGTCGTCCCGCTCCTGTTGGCGGGATGGATGCTGGTCCACCCGACCCTGCGACCGGCGTTCCTCCGCGCCCTGCGGCATCCGGTGCCGCTGGTGTTCACCGCCTTCGTCGCGTGGAACATCGTGGCGACGCTGATCTTCTCGCCCAGCCTGACGTGGAGCGCATCGATCCTCGTGTGGCTGCTGATCGATCTGCTGCTGCTGGTGTCGATGATGGCACTCGCCGAGGGGGCGGAGTTCGCCGGTCGACTCGGACGACTGTCGGTCGCCCCGTGGGCACTCGTCGGCTTCGCCGTCTACGTCGTCGCGAACCTCACCCGCGGCCAGGTCGCGTTCGGCGCCGACTTCGACTACCTCTACGAGGTCTACGTCGCCCGGGTCACCGCGATCGAGGCGAACATCTACGCCTCGATCCTCATCTTCTGGACGCTGCTCGCGATCACCCGACGGGGCATCGGGCGCTGGGAGACGGCGGCGATCGCCGTCTCCGTGCCCCTCGGTCTCGTGGCCTCGCAGACGCGCACGGCCGTCTTCAGTCTCGTGCTGGGCCTCGCCGTGTTCGGGCTGTTCACCGTGTTCTCCCTCCGGTCGAGCTGGCGGGAACGCGTCCGGCGCATCGCGCCCGCCCTCGTTCTCATCGGAACCCTCGTGGTCACCTACGGCATCGTCGCCGCGCTCGGCGGCACCGAGCCCGCGGACCGTACGCTGCCCACCGCGACGACTTCCGCGCCTTCCGCACCGGCGACGACCTCCACGGCATCCCCCTCCCCCGTCCCGACGCGAGAGCCCGACCCGACCAACCCCGAGCAGCAGAACAAGATCGGCGACGTCGACTTCCAGGGCGGCACGATCGGCTTCCGCCTCGAGGTCGCCGGTCTCGCCGCGCAGGAGATGAAGGGCGTCAACCTCTGGTTCGGCAACGGCACGAACACCTTCGGCTTGCGGCACGACCAGCCCGGTACCCCAGGCGTGAGCGGGCACATCATCATGCTGCCGGTCCAGGTGCTCTACGACGGAGGCATCGTGGGCCTCGGCCTGCTGATCGCGCTCTTCGTCACCGTGTTCGTGTGCGTTCCCCGCCCGCGCAAGCCGATCGCCGCGGGACTGCTCGCCTCGTATCTGCTGTCGGCGACCCTCACCAGCATGTTCTGGTTCGCGGTCACCTGGATCCTCATCGCCGTGCTGCTGAGACCCCTCACCGAGGACGAGCGTGACCTCGACCGCTCCTGAGGCGCCGCGCCCGCACCGCGCCCGCAGCGTCGCCCTGCTGACGGGGGTGTCAGCCCTCTCGGCCATCTCGCCCCTGATCGCGCTGCCGCTCATCACGCGCGCCGCCGGACCCGCGGGCTTCGCGGAGATCGCGATCGGCCAGGCCCTCGGAACACTCGCGGCGACCCTCATCACCTTCGGATGGGCCGTGCGCGGTCCGGTCGAGGCTGCGCGCTCTCTCCACCCCTCCCGCGTCTTCCGCGCCAGCATCGTCGTGCGCGGCGCGAACAGCGTGGTGATCCTGCCCCTCGTGGCCGTCGTCGCCGCCCTCGCGAGCCACGCCGATGATCACGCGCTCGCGATCGCCTCTGCCCTCGCCTTCTCGCTGCAGGGCCTTTCGCTCAGCTGGTACGCCGTTGGGGTCGGCCGCCCCCTGCTGTCTCTCGTGTTCGACGCCGTTCCCCGCATCGTGCTGAACCTGGCCGGTGCCATCCTCGCTCTGACCACCGGCATCCCCCTGCTGTACCCCGTGATCCTGCTGGCCGGAACCCTCGCGGCGTTCGTCATCGCCACGTGGCTGATCGGCCTGCGCGAGCGGTTCGCGCTCGGCGAGGCGCTCCGCGACGCGCGGTCGGCGTACCGCGGAGGCTGGCGCACGGCGCTGGCCGCGGGGTTGCTCACGTTCTCCGAGACGGCCCCGCTGTCCACTCTCGGCGTGGCCACCTCGCCCGCGGCGATCGGGTTCGCGCCCTTCGACCGGGTCCTGAAGTACGGCTACATCGGCGTGTACATGATCACCTCGTCGTTCCAGGGGTGGGTGTCGTCGGCGACCGGTGAGGCCGGACTCCGACGGATGCGCCGCGCGGTGAGCATCCACGGTCTCCTCGCTCTCGGGCTCGGTGCCGGTTTCGCTCTGGTGGCCCCCTGGGCGACCCCGATCGTGCTCGGACCCGGCTTCGAGATCACCCCGCTCACCGCGCTCTTCGGCGGCATGGCCCTCGCCGCGATGACCCTGGCGACCGCGCTCGGAATGTGCGTCGTTCTGCCCTCCGGGCGCGACGGCGCCTATCTGGCCTCGGTGTGCGTGGCGGCCGTGCTCATCGTGCCGGCCGTGCTGATCGGCGCCGGCGTCGGCGGAGTCGCCGGGGCCGCAGCCGGTGTGGCGATCGTGCAGCTCTCGGCGCTGCTGGCGCTCAGCGCCGCCGCGGTGCCGGCGCTCCGCGGTCGCTGAGGGCGGCCCGGTCGCGGTCGTTCGCCGGACCGTGCCCGGGTGGCCGGCCCGGGTCGGATCGGTTCAGGCCAGCACGTATCCCGCGGCCGCCAGGGCGACCCAGACGGCGGTGAAGACCAGGCCCGTGAGCAGGGGCCCCCACGAGCGACGCGAGAGCGCGACGAACACGGATGCCGCCAGCCCGAGGCCGATGAGAAGGGCCCGGGGCATCCCCGACACCGTCGGAGAGAAGACCGCCGGAACGACGGCGAAGGCGAGCGTCGACGCCGCGGCGGCAACGACCCGGCTCCACACCGAAGGCAGGCGCGTGGCGGCGAACGACTCGGCGGCGGGGTAGACGAAGAAGATCGCGAAGAACGTCAGGCCCAGAACGACGACGAACGGCGCCGCCACTCCGAGCACGAGCCAGCGCGGGGAGAGCGCCGCGAGCGCGGGGAACCCGAGGTCGCCGGCGAACACACCGGTGAGGAACGGCAGGATGACGCCGAGCACGAGGCCCCACAGCACGTCGAGCGCCCGGAGCGAGAAGAACCCGCTGACGCGAGTACGCGCCGCCAGTGCGAGCCCCGTCGCCCCGAGGATGAGGGCCGCCGCGAGACCGCCGATGCTGCGGCCGGTGTCGCCGTCGAAGGCGACCGAGGCGAGCGAGCCGACGGCGATCGCGACGACGAGCGCTCCGACCGCGGCGGCGAGGGGCTTCCAGGTGCCGGCGAAGCCGCTGTGCACCCGTGGGCTTGCGTCGCGGTCGCGGCGTGCGCGCGCTGCCGAGGAGACTCCGTCCGCACCCTTGCTCTGAGAGGGATCCTCGGACGCCGTACTGATCTCCGACGAAGGAGCATCGTCCGTGCCGGGCACGACATCGCCGACGACGCGCGCTTCCCGACGGGATCTCCGGCTCGGGCCGACGGGAGCTTCATTCACCCGCTCAGCATACGGGTTTCACCCGAACCAGCCCGCGGGGAGACGCCGGTACGCCCTCAGACGCCGGTCCGCCGCACCCGCCCGGGTGAAGACTCAAGTAGGCTCGCGCTCACGCGCTGGATGAAGTGGGGACAACCGGAACGCTGATGGCAAGCACACGTCGCCGTGAGGGGAACCGCGTCGAGGCCGGTTCGACCGCAACACCGGATGCGGGCATCGAGCTCGTCCCTCTCCCCCACAACGTGGCGGTCGAGCTCCTCGCCGCAGCGGTGAACGATTTCGCGGAACTCCACGGCATCCGCATCCTGACGATCAAGGGTCGTGTGCTCGCGGATCAAGGGCTGCGCGCAGTCCGCGGATCGTCGGATGTCGACGTGCTGGTCGACCCGTCGGCGTTCGAACGGCTGTGGGCGATCCTGCGTTCGAGCGGATGGACCGATCGAGACAGGGCGGTCCTCGTCGACCTCCCGCGGGAGGGCACCGTTCTCGCTCCCCATGCCAGGACCCTCGAGCACCCTCAGTGGCCGTGCCATCTGGACCTCCACCGTTACTATCCGGGGTTCCTGAACCCTGCTCAGGACGTGTTCGACACCCTGTGGGAGGCCCGCACCACGATCGACCTGGCGCATCGCGCCTGCCCGGTCCCGGGCGTGGCCGACCATTGGCTCATCGCAGCGCTGCACGCCACGCGTTCCCGCGACGCCGGCCAGCTCGCCGAGCTCGAGGAACGCGCCACCCCACGCCTGTCGACCGACCTCAGCGACCTCGCGGAACGAGCTCACCTGACGGGGGCGGCCGGCCCCCTGCGCGAGACGCTGCGCGATCTGATCGGCGTGACCGTCACCCTCACTCCCGAGGCCGACCGACTGACCGCGCTATGGCGACGTCGCGTCGAATCCCCGGACGACCTCCCCGAAACCCTCGCCGAACAATTCGCCGGCGCGAGCTGGTCGACGCGCGTTCGCCTCGCGGCTCGGAAGCTCGTCCCGAGCCCGCGCTTCGCTCAAGCGTTCTTCGGCGTCGCCGACGATCCGATCAGCCTGCTCCGGTTCTACCTGCACCGCATCGTCACAGCACCGGCGAAGCTGTTCCGCATCCTCGCCGCCTCACGCCGACGGAGGCCCTGAATGACCGACCCGACGCCCGTGTGGCGACGCGCAGACGGTGTGGGTTGGACGCAGGAGGGATCCACCGCCTACATCGCTCTTCCCGCCCGGACGACGCCTTTCGCCGTCATCCGACTCTCCGAGGTGGGTGCCGCCATCTGGGAGCTCGTCGACGGCCGCCGCGACGAAAACGAGATCGTGGCGGAGATGGTCCGCCTGTGGGAGATCGACGAGACCGACGTGCGACCGACGGTCGCCTCCTTCGTCGAAGCTCTCGCCTCGAAAGGTGTGCTGCAGCCGACCCGTCGCTGAACGAGGTCGGTCAGCTTCTCGCCGCGGCTCGCTTCGTCATCGAGCCGTACGCCGGGAACGCCGCGACGGCGAGGGGCCCTCACCGGTCGTCGGGACCGCTATCGCCGTGCTTCTGCGGGCGCCGCTCCCCTCGGTCTTCCGGGAGGAACCTCGCGCCTCCTTCACGGATGCCGATAACGGGCCCGCGACCGTGACGGGCTCCGGAGTAGCCGACGGCGGAGCGGCGTAGTAATCACCGGTGTACTGGTAGTCGTCGTAGCCTCGCCCACGACCACGGACGGGCACGCGGTTGATGACCACCCCGAGGCAGCGCGCATTCGCCTTCTCGAGGTTGAGCATCGCCTTGTTCAGCGTCTCGATCGTCGTCTTGCCGACGCTCGCGACGACCATCACGCCGTCAGCGTGGTGCCCGAGCACTGCGGCGTCGGTCACCGGGAGCAGCGGCGGAGCGTCGATGATGATCGTCGCGTCAGCCGAGAGAGTGCGCATGAGATCGCGCATGCGCTCCGACCCGAGCACCTCGGAAGGGTTCGGGGGCAGCATCCCCGCGCCGAGGACGAGGAGGTTGCCGTCGACACCGACCGGTTGCGCCACCTCGTCGAAGAGGGCGCGTCCGGCGAGGACGTCGGTCAGACCGGCGCCGTCGATGAGGCCGAAGATGTTGGCGACCATGGGCCGCCGGAGGTCTCCGTCAATCAGGACCACGCGCTGCCCGCTCGCCGCGAGCACGATCGCGAGGTTCGCACTGGTCGTGGACTTGCCGTCACCGGGGAGGGGACTGCTGATGACGATCACGCGCGGCGGATTGTCCACGTCGATGAACTGAAGGTTCGTGCGCAGCTCGCGCAACGATTCCGCCACCCGGAAGAACTTCGCTCGAGCGCCTCCGCTCATACCGCCGTCGAACGGGACGAGTCGTCCCGTATCGGTGAAGGACTTCTCGAGCGGAATGGTGCCGACGACGGGGTGCCCCGTTTCGCGCTCGACCACCTCGGCGGAGCGGATGCGGCGGTCGAGAACGTATCGGACGACGGCACCGGAAACACCGGCGGCGAGGCCGATCAGACCTCCGACGGCGAGGGCGATACGCCAGTTCGGGGAGCTGGGCGAACGGGGCAGCTGCGCGGAATCCCCCGCGACGAGCTGCACGAGCGCCTGACCGCCGTCTCGCGATTCGAGACGCGAGATCTCCGACGACATCGCCTGGATCCACGCCTGCGCAAGATCACGCGCACCCTCGGGCGTCGACGCGTTCGCGACGACCAGCAGATTGACCGTGTCGACGGGATTGCTCACGCGCACCTGATCGACGAGTGTCTCCGGACGGGTGTCGAGCCCCAGCTGCGTGATGACGTCCTCCGCCACGGACCGCCACGTGCCCAGGTCGATGTACGACTTGACCTTGGACTTCGCGAGATTGTCGGCGATGAGCGCGGAACCGGTGTCTTCGCCCTGCCCCGTCACGGCGACGAAGCCGCTGGCATCCGCGGTGTAGACGGGCTTCTGCAGTGCCACCCAGCCCGCCGCGGCCCCGATGCCGAGAAGAGTGCCGAGAATCAGCCACACCCAGCCCACTCGAATGATGCGCAGGTAGGTCTGCAACTCCATCGAACACACTCCTCTTCCGCGCCGTCACTGCGACGACTTCGCCCCCCGGAATTCCGCCGCGACGACCGAGAAATGCCTCGGGCACACGATTCTAGAACCCACTCACGTGTCTCGGTGAACGCGCACGAACGCATTCACACTCTCATTCTTAGCGCGCTCGGAAGGATGGCGTCGACCGCAGTCACGCCGACGCGGGCGCGGTCTCGGAAAGCGCGCGCCGCATCGTCCGCTCCGACGCGAAGCCGCTTTGCCGCGCAATGCGCTGCACGGTCATTCCCGAGTCGGCGCGTACCTCGAGGAGCGCGCGGGCGAAATCCACCCGGAGTGAGCGGAGGTATGAGGATGGCGACGTTCCGCGCTTTTCGAACAATCGATGCAGATGCCTCGATGACATGTGCAATTCCTGAGCGGCGGACGCCACGCAGAATCGAGGATCGGTGAAGCGCGACTCGAAAAGCAGCCGGACCCGATTGAACGTCGAGGTGCGCGCCGCGGCGACGACCTCACGCTCCCCCGCGGAGAAGAGCAGCGCGAACGCGATGTCGAAGAGCGTGCGCTCCATCACCATCGCCTCGACCATGCTCAGCGACGGTCGCATCCCGGCGACGGTCGTGACATAGGCTCGCGCAGCCATGGCCGCGGTCGTGAGTGCGGGCCGGCAGGCGACACGCTCGAGGTCGAGACCCAGATCCTCGAGGGCCGCACCCGGCAGCCAGAGGGTGGCCGCCGCCCCGCGCGTCCACGCGACGCGCATCGGAAGTCCGTGGCGGAGGACGATCGGGGCGCGATCCGCGCCCTCACGGGGGGCATCGCCCTGAACCGTCGCCCCGGCGTCATCCACGGGGAACACGATCCCGATGTAGCCGGTGTCGCCCTCTTCCGACCACAGCCACTGGTCTCCGTGATCGACCGCGTGCAACGTGATCGCGGTGCGACCCGCCGAGGTGACGGCAGCCGGGTGCGGGATGCGCGTCATGCGCAGGTGATCCCGGAGAAGCGCTCGGATGGGCGCGCGGTCCCCGCCCGGGTCGGCCGCGAGGGTCGACGAAACGATGCTGCTCACCCGACCCCCCAGCCTCGATCGCAGCGGTGATTGTCAGGGGGTGTGGTGGCTCGAAGCGTCAGCGGGAGGAGCGTCTTCCCGCCGCACCACGGTGCTCCGCCTCCCGCCCCCTTACAACCGGGAGGCGGAGCGCCGTGATCCTTCACCGCACGGTAGCCGTGGACCTCAGTGGGAGGTCAGCCATCGCAGCGGATATCCGTAGAGGCATACGTAGTGGGATCAGTAGTCGGTGCGACGACGACCGGGCCGCCTACGTAGCCGATCGGGATCAACCGGGCGGGCGTCAGAGAATGCCCGCGCCGACGGGAACGAGAATCGAGCTGGCGGCCGTGAGAGTGCGTCCCGGGAACACGACGGTCACCGACACGGGATAGGACGCGAGAGCGGTGATCGACAGGCCCGTGCGGTCGCCGGCGAGACCCCACTGGACGGGGATGTCGAGGGCGGCACCCGACCCCACGCTGAAGTTCTTCGTCGTGGTGAAGGTCGTCGTCGGGAAGCCGAACTGCCCGACGATCGGCGCGCTCTGGTAGGTGGCGCTGCGCTGTCCGGCCGTCGTCAGCGTGCTGTCGAAGCGGTACACGCCGAAGCCGTGAGCGCGGCCGACGGAGATCGGGATGCCGCTGGGGCGCCCCACGCTGATGGTCACGGTGGCGTTGCCCGACAGCGCGCCCGCGCCGTTCGTGACGCGCAGCGTCGTGGGCACGGTGATCGCAACAGCCGCCGTCAGCACCGTCGTCGAGTCGAGCACGTTCAGCGCCAGCAGGCTGGTCACATCATTCGTGAGCGCGAGGTTCGCATTGTTCACCGATGCGGAGGCCGCAGGAGCCGCGACAGCGGCCGCGATCACCGGAACCGACCACGCGGCGCCCTTCAGAATGGTTCGGCGCTCGATACCCCGCGTGGAACCCGTCGCACCCGTTGCCTTGTCCGATGACAGCTCTTCCAACATCGATTCTCCCCTTTTGCGAAAAAGCGGGAACCGGTCGCACCCGCCCCGCGATGCTCGCGAAAGGGGGTATCCCAGGACATCGGTAAGGTCTCACCGCGGCCGCAAAGCGTCCGAAAATGTCCGGTCGGAAAATGCAGAAAGGACGCCGCGAACGGCGTCCGGAAACGACAAAGGCCGGGCCCGAAGGCCCGGCCTTTGCCGAGTGAAGTCTGGAAGGACTTACTTGAGGATCTTGGTGACGGTACCGGCACCGACGGTGCGGCCACCCTCACGGATCGCGTAGCCGAGGCCCTCTTCCATGGCGATCGGCTGGATGAGCTCGACCGACATCTCCGTGGTGTCACCGGGCATGACCATCTCGGTGCCCTCGGGCAGCGTGATGACACCGGTCACGTCGGTGGTGCGGAAGTAGAACTGCGGGCGGTAGTTCGTGAAGAACGGGTTGTGGCGGCCGCCCTCTTCCTTGGACAGGATGTACGCCGTGCCCTCGAAGTTGGTGTGCGGGGTGACCGAACCGGGCTTCACGACGACCTGGCCGCGCTCGACGTCGTCACGCTTGGTGCCGCGGAGGAGCAGACCACAGTTCTCGCCGGCCCAGGCCTCGTCGAGCTGCTTGTGGAACATCTCGATACCCGTGACCGTGGTCTTCTGCGTCGGGCGGATGCCGACGATCTCGACCTCGGAGTTGATCGCGAGGGTACCGCGCTCGGCGCGACCCGTGACGACCGTTCCACGACCGGTGATGGTGAAGACGTCCTCGATGGGCATGAGGAACGGCTTGTCCTTATCACGCACCGGGTCGGGGATGGAGGAGTCGACGGCCTCCATGAGCTCGACGATCGAGTTGACCCACTGCTCGTCACCCTCGAGAGCCTTGAGGCCCGAGACGCGCACGACGGGGGCGTTGTCGCCATCGAAGTCCTGCGACGACAGAAGCTCGCGAACCTCGAGCTCGACGAGCTCCAGGATCTCCTCGTCGTCGACCATGTCGCTCTTGTTCAGCGCGACGAGCAGGTAGGGCACGCCGACCTGCTTGGCGAGCAGGACGTGCTCGCGGGTCTGAGCCATCGGGCCGTCGGTGGCGGCGACCACGAGGATCGCGCCGTCCATCTGAGCGGCACCGGTGATCATGTTCTTGATGTAGTCGGCGTGACCGGGGGCGTCGACGTGAGCGTAGTGACGCTTGGGGGTCTCGTACTCGACGTGCGAGATGTTGATCGTGATACCGCGCTGACGCTCTTCGGGCGCGGAGTCGATCGACGCGAAGTCACGCTGAACGTTGGTGGCCGACGGGAACTTGTCGGCGAGCACCTTCGAGATGGCAGCGGTGAGCGTGGTCTTGCCGTGGTCGACGTGACCGATCGTTCCGATGTTCACGTGCGGCTTGGTCCGCTCGAACTTGGCCTTAGCCACTGGGTCCTCCTCAGGACGTTGGTTGCGAGGTCTCGGGCGCTGGATTGCGACCGATTCTTCGCGGGGATGGTTCTCAGATTACTAGAGAGTCGGTATTCAGTTTGTGCGGATGCCGGGAACCTGAGCAGAACCCGGGGTTCCCGGCATCCGTGAGAGCGGAGTTACTCGCCCTTGTTCTTCTGGATGATCTCGTCAGCCACGGCCTTCGGGACATCGGCGTAGCTGTCGAACTCCATCGAGTAGACGGCACGGCCCGAGGTCTTCGAGCGCAGGTCGCCGATGTAGCCGAACATCTCGGACAGCGGCACGTTGGCCCGGACGACCTTGACGCCGGCGGCGTCCTCCATCGACTGGATCTGGCCACGACGCGAGTTCAGGTCGCCGATGACGTCGCCCATGTACTCCTCGGGAGTACGCACCTCGACGGCCATGATCGGCTCGAGGATGGTGGGGTTCGCCTTGCGGACGGCCTCCTTGAAGCCCATCGAGCCGGCGATCTTGAACGCCATCTCCGACGAGTCGACGTCGTGCGAGGCACCGTCGAGGAGGATCGCCTTGACACCCACCATGGGGTAGCCGGCGAGCACGCCGACGTTCATGGCGTCCTGGAAGCCCTGGTCGGTCGGCGAGATGTACTCGCGCGGGATGCGACCACCGGTGACCTTGTTCTCGAACTCGTAGGTCTTGTCGGCCGTGACCTCGAGGGGCTCGATCGCGAACTGGATCTTCGCGAACTGACCCGAACCACCGGTCTGCTTCTTGTGGGTGTAGTCGTGACGCTCGACCGACTTGCGGATGGTCTCGCGGTACGCCACCTGGGGCTTTCCGACGTTGGCCTCGACCTTGAACTCGCGCTTCATGCGGTCGACCAGGATGTCGAGGTGGAGCTCGCCCATGCCCTTGATGACGGTCTGACCGGTCTCGGCGTTCTGCTCGACGCGGAACGTCGGGTCTTCTTCCGCGAGCTTCTGGATGGCGACACCCAGCTTCTCCTGGTCGGCCTTGGTCTTGGGCTCGATGGCGACCTCGATGACCGGCTCCGGGAACGTCATCGACTCCAGGACGACCTGGTTGGCCGGGTCGCAGAGGGTGTCACCGGTGGTGGTGTCCTTCAGACCGATGACCGCGTAGATGTGACCGGCGGTGACCGAGTCGACCGGCATCTCCTTGTTGGCGTGCATCTGGAAGATCTTCCCGATGCGCTCCTTCTTGCCCTTGGTCGCGTTGACGACCTGGGCGCCGGAGTCGAGGTGACCCGAGTAGACGCGGATGTAGGTGAGGCGACCGAAGAAGGGGTGCGTCACGATCTTGAACGCGAGTGCCGCGAAGGGCTCCTCACGGTCGGCGTGGCGCTCGATGACGACCTCTTCGTCCTTGGGGTCGTGCGCCTCGATGGCGGGCACGTCCAGGGGCGAGGGGAGGTAGTCCACGACGGCGTCGAGCATGGGCTGCACACCGCGGTTCTTGAACGCCGAACCGCACAGCACGGGGTAGACCTCGCTGGCGATCGTCATCTTGCGGATGGCGCCCTTGATCTCGTCGTGCGTGAGCTCTTCGCCACCGAAGTACTTCTCGAGCAGCGCGTCGTCGGACTCGGCGACGGTCTCGAGGAGCTTCTCGCGGTACTCCTGCGCCTTCTCGACGAGGTCGGCCGGGATCTCCTGGATCTCGTACTTGGCGCCCATGGTGACATCACCCTTGGCATCGCCGGGCCAGACCAGGGCACGCATGTAGACCAGGTCGACGACGCCGACGAAGTCGTTCTCGGCACCGATCGGGAGCTGGATGACGAGCGGCTTGGCCTTCAGGCGGTTGACGATGGTGTCGACCGTGAAGTAGAAGTCGGCGCCCAGCTTGTCCATCTTGTTGACGAAGCAGATACGGGGGACGTCGTACTTGTCAGCCTGACGCCACACGGTCTCGGACTGGGGCTCGACGCCCTCCTTGCCGTCGAAGACGGCGACGGCACCGTCGAGCACGCGGAGCGAGCGCTCCACCTCGACGGTGAAGTCGACGTGACCGGGGGTGTCGATGATGTTGATCTGGTTCTTTTCCCAGAAGCAGGTGACGGCGGCGGAGGTGATCGTGATGCCACGCTCCTGCTCCTGCTCCATCCAGTCGGTGGTCGCCGCACCATCGTGCGTCTCACCGATCTTGTGGTTGACGCCCGTGTAGAACAGGATGCGCTCGGTCGTCGTCGTCTTGCCGGCATCGATGTGCGCCATGATGCCGATGTTGCGGACCTTGTGGAGGTCGGTGAGCACGTCTTGTGCCACGGGTGTCTTCCTTACCTGTTGGGAGGTTGATGCCGGGCCCATCGGAGGGTCCGTGACCGGGGTTCGATCACGGACCCTCCGCGGGTTTTACCAGCGGTAGTGCGCGAAGGCGCGGTTCGACTCGGCCATCTTGTGGGTGTCTTCGCGGCGCTTGACCGCGGCACCGAGGCCGTTCGAGGCGTCGAGGATCTCGTTCTGCAGACGCTCGGTCATCGTCTTCTCACGACGACCCTTCGCGTAGCTCACGAGCCAGCGCAGCGCGAGCGTGTTGGCGCGGTGCGGCTTGACCTCGACGGGAACCTGGTAGGTCGAGCCACCGACGCGGCGGCTCTTGACCTCGAGGGTGGGACGGACGTTGTCGAGCGCCTTCTTGAGCGTCGCGACGGCATCCTGGCTGTTCTTCGCCTCGACACCCTTGAGGGCGTCGTAGACGATCGACTCGGCGATGGACTTCTTGCCGTCGACGAGGATCTTGTTGACGAGCTGGGTGACGACGGGAGCGCCGTACACCGGGTCGTTGACGACGGGACGCTTCGGGGCGGGACCCTTACGAGGCATGGTTCTCAGCCCTTCTTCGCGCCGTAGCGGCTGCGAGCCTGCTTACGGTTCTTGACAGCCTGGGTGTCGAGTGCACCGCGGACGATCTTGTAGCGGACACCGGGGAGGTCCTTCACACGACCACCACGGACGAGCACCAGCGAGTGCTCCTGGAGGTTGTGGCCCTCACCGGGGATGTACGCGGTGACCTCGGTGCCGTTGCGCAGCTTGACGCGGGCGACCTTGCGCATGGCCGAGTTCGGCTTCTTGGGGGTCGTGGTGTACACGCGGGTGCACACGCCGGCCTGCTGGGGGTTCGACTTCAGCGCGGGAGCCTTGGTCTTCGAGACCTTCGGCGAGCGGCCCTTGCGAACCAACTGCTGAATGGTTGGCACGTTCTCTCCTTGTTTGGCCGGGCGGTTCCTCTCGGACCGTCCGGGGTGCTGCACGGTGACAGCGGTCGTGTCTCCCCCGTCATGCCGCTCATCTTGCGATTCGTGACGTGTCGGGCTCACGTGTGATCCACCGCGCGACAGAATGATCGGAAGCGGTTGTGGTGGATATGCCGTGGGGGCGACCTGTTCGCAGATCGATCCCTGAGATGGTGCGAGCGTTGATCCGCACGACACGCCCGAAGGCACGACGCACGGCGCGCGTGAACGCACACCCGCTCAATGATACGCGTTCCCCGGAGGTCGGGCAAACGTGCGCGGGTCTCGCTGCCGTCGACGGCCCGGATGCCGCCCGCTCAGCCCAGGAGGACGATTGCGGCCACGGCGACCGCCGCGAGCACCACGACCACGGCGACGCCGACCAGCAGGGCCCGCCACGCCGCGCGACGCGTCGTGCGGGGGCGCACCGCAGCGGCGTCACGATCGGGCGGAGCGGACGGTCGCGGCCCGGAACGCTCCACGCGGACGGGGGCGTCGGCGCGCGGCCTGTAGATCTCGCGCTCGAGCGCCACGGGCACGCGGGCGTCGCGGGTCGCCTCGGGAAGACCCGAGCCGGACGGAGACGGGCGGCCGGGCGCCACACCATCCGTGTCCGCATCCGCATTCGCCCCCGCTGCGGCGGCCGCGGCGGCGGATCGGCGGGCGCGGCGGGTGCCCGCGCGGGTGTCGCCGCTGTGGTCCGGGGCCTCGCGGCGGACGGTGTCGTCGTCGACGGCCTCGGATCGGGGGGTGGCGGCGATGCGCGGGCGGGTGGTCTCGTCGAGCTCGTCGACGGGCTCCGGCCGGGGGTGTGCGGTGACACGCGGGCGAGTGGTCTCGTCGGGCTCGTCGAGGGGGGCGCGCGCCGGTGCGACGGCGACCGTGGGCTCGCCCGGGGCGGGTCGGGACACGACCGTCGCGTCATCCGGTTCGTGCGCCGTGTCGCGGGAGGGGCTGCGCAGCGTCGCGTCATCCGGCTCGTCGACCGGACCACGCGGGCGGGACACGACCGTCGCGTCATCCGGTTCGTGCGCCGCGTCGCGGGAGGGGCTGAGCAGCGTCGCGTCGTCGAGCTCGTCGGCGGGAGGATCCTCCGGGCCCGCCGCTGCGGCGTCGCGCGGCCGGTCGGTCCCGGGGCGCAGGGTCGCGTCATCGACGCCGTCGTCGTCGGAGCTCGCCGTGCTCGGCGCGTTGTGAGCGGCCCATCCCCGCAGACGACCGGCCCACAGGGTGACCTCGTCGGGATCGTCGGGGCGGTCTCCGGGGCCGCTCACACGGTCCTCCGGGTGAGGCGCACCTCCGCGTCGCCGAGGAAGAACCGCTCCCCGGCCTCGATCTCCTCGCCCGGAGGGGCCTCGACCTCGGTGCCCATGAGGGTCGCGAAGAGCACGCCGTTGGTGGAGTCGAGGTCGGTGACGTACCAGGTGTCACCGCGCAGCTCGAGGCGCGCGTGCGTCTTGGAGACCGTCCGCGTCTCGTCGGCGACGGGCACGAGCTGGGCGTCGGGGTACGCACTGTCGTGGCCGGGGCGACGACCGAGGATGACCACCGACGACGTCAGGTCGACCGTCTCGCCGTTGGGGGCGATGAGCGCCCACGGGATGCGCTTGCGCCGCGCCACGACCGTGCGATCGAGAGCGTCGAAGTCGTCGTCCGCGGGGACCTCCGGGCGGGTGTACAGCGCCGACACCGACGTGCGGGCGGAGCGCGGGGCACCCGCGTCGGGGGCCTCGGGCACCGCCGACACGGCCTCGGAGTTCTCCGGGAATTCATCCACGGGGGTGCGCGCCACGCGCGGAGCGGGCACCGGAGCGGCGGCCGCGGGTCGCGTCAACGGTGCAGCATCCGCGAGGTCGTCGGTCGGGGGGACGCCGCGACGCGCGGGACCGGCCCACGGCGACGGCGCCTCGTCGACGGCGTCATCGGCGGACGGCTCCTCCGAGACGGGGACGTCGTCGCGAGGGGATGCCGCGGGCTCCGGCTCGGCCGGCTCGGTCGGCCGGGGAGCGGCCCACGACGGCACGCCCCGCGTGGGCGAGCCGGGCAGGAGGAGGGCACGCGTGGCCAGGCCATCGTCCTCCGGGTGGGGCTGGGGCTCGGCTCGGTGCTCGGGCTCGCGCTCCGGCGCGGGCCCCGGCTCGGGCACGGCGTCCGTGGGGCGGGGAACCCAGCCGGACGGCGCGTCAGCGGCATCCGGGATCCGCGAATCGGGTGCGGCGGGAGCCGACGCGGCGGGCTCGGAGGCCGCTGCGGGCTCCTCGTCGGTGGTGGATGAGGCGGCGCGCGGCGCGGGAGCGCTGTCGCGCAGGGCGTCGAGCACCTCGAAGACCGACCCCGAGACAACGGGGGCGGGCGCCTGGGACGCCTCGGACGCCGCGGGCCGCTCGGTCGACCGGCGGCCGTCGAGGCGTGCGGGCGCGAGATCGATCGGCGGGCCCCAGTCGCTCGGCGACGGGACGGCGTCGGACAGCGATCCCGCGGGCGCGGCGAAGGGCTGCACGACCGGCTCCGACACGGGCGCGGGAGCATCCGCGTCGGCCGCGGCATCGCGGTCGTCGGAGCCCGGCTCCGGCGTCCACCCGCCGATGAGCGGCACGTAGGGCCCCTCGAAGTCGCGCCCGCGGCGCACCGGGGCGGAGTCCTCGTCGAGACCGCGCTCGCTCGAGCCCTCCCATCGCGCGGAGCCGAACCCGAGGATGCTGGCCCACACGACCGGGACGACGGCACCGACCACCGTGAGTCCCGCTCCCGCCCCGAACCCGACGGTGATGCGGTGCACGGCGACGATGAAGACCACGACGAAGGCGAGGAAGCCGAAGAGGGGCACCAGGTTGATGAGCACGAGCCACGGCGAGAATCCGCCGATCTTCAGCACGGTGGCCACGTTGACGACGGGAACCCACGCCTTCCAGACCGGCTCGCCGACCTTGCGGCACATCGCGGCGAGCGCGAGAGCGGACCACAGGTAGAGCACCACGACCAGGGCGAGGGAGCTCGCCCCCAACATCAGCAGCGTCGAATCCGTCATGTCGTGTCGCGCCCGGCCGCCGTGGCGGGGCGCTTCCCCCTCTCGTCGCGATGCGGCGACCCCCGCCGAGAAGGCCGGGGGGCGAGGAACCGCAGGAACGATCTCAACGATACGGCCGCTCGCACACGGCGCCAGAAGCCGCGCTGACGGGTGAGTGCGCGCCGTTCGTCGTCGACGATGCGCCAGAACGCGGCGACCTCGTCGGCGCCCACCTCGTCGGCGGCGAACACCGCCCGATCCGCGTCGGCGGCGAGACGGATGCCGGATGGCGTCGCGAACGCCTCGGCGACCTCGCGCCGGGTCGGAGCCCGCGGCACGGAACGGCCCGCGTCGACTCCGGCGTCGACGTACTCGTCCCACCCTCCCGCGATCGCCCCTCGGGGATCGGGATCGCGGCGGCGCCCGCGGCGGCGGACGGCCTTGGCGATGACGATGGCGAGGAACGGGCCAAAGAGCACCAGCACGCCGAGCAGCGAGAGACCCGCGACACGAAGGATCGGCCAGAGCCACGCGAGGTCGAGCCCGTCGTCGGTGCGGGTGTCGTCGTCGAGGGCGTCGTCCTGCTGCACGGGCTCGGGCGGGACGACCTCTTCGACGGTGTCGGGGCGTACGTCGGTGACGTTCTCGGGGTCCTGCTGCTGCGTCACCTCGAGGCTCGGCGACTGCTCCCACTGCGGGGTGACGTCGATCGCCGCCCACTGTCCGTCGGCGCCCTGCACCTCGGTCCAGGCGCTCAGGTCGCGCGGTCGGCACTCCCCCGCATCGCAGACGGGCAGGCTCGCGTCGGTCGTCGTCAAGCGCGTACCGACGACGACCCGGGCCGGGAAGCCCAGCTCGTGCGCGATGAGGGCCGTGGCCACGGCGAACTGCTCGTCGTCGCCGACCGCGGCGACGAAGTTTCCCGACGCCGCGGCGCGTGGATCGTCTTCGCGGTCGAGCACTCGCTCGAACATGCGGTCGATGCGCGCCAGGGAATGCCCCGAGGCGCTCGGCTGCAGCTGATAGCCGGGCAGGTCGAGGGTCCACGCGGGGGCGGCGGCCCCGGGAGCGGCGAGGCTGTGGCTGAGGTATCCGCGCTCGCGCAGCAGTTGCACGAGACCCTGGAGCGCGGCGCCGTCCGAGCCGGCGGCGTGCTCCTCGACCCAGCGCTTCAAGTTGTCACCGCCCGACACGCCCTGCGGCGCCCCCGGCGGGGTCAGCGTCGCGAGGTCGACGGGGGCGGGTTCGACGCCGGTCAGGAGGTATCCGTCGCCCGCGCGAAGGCCGCCGTCGGCGGTCTGCACCCCCGCCTCGGCGGCGGAGCTGTAGTAGAAGCGGTCGGCGAGGGCCCCGCGGCGATCACCCTCGAACGTCGCCGACGACAGGCGGCCGGCCGTCGGCATCCAGATCCCCTCGAGATCGACGATCTCGACCTCGGCCGAGAGGGAGCGCCCCGCGCCGGCGTCACGCGTCGAGGGGAGGCGCACGAACCCGGCCCCCTCGTCGCCCGAGGCGCGGAAGATCTCGCCGTCGTAGGTGTCGAGGGTGGCGAGACGGATGCGGTCGGGCAACGTCCCCTCGCCGCTGACGCGGAAGAGCACCTCGTCGGCGCGAGAGTCGGAGAACATCGCGCGGTACTCGGCGAGCGGGCTGACCGCCTCGGCGATCTGCCGGTCGGGTCCCGCGGCGGAGCGCAGGACCTCGCGATCGGCTCCGCGCGCGACCCACGGCACCACCGCCACCGTGACGACCACCGCCACGGCGATCATCGCCACCCCGAGCGCCGTGCGTCGGCGATCGGCCCGCGATCGTCCGGGGCTCGCCGGCACCGCCGACACGTCGCTCGCCCTCCGCAGGGCGCGGGCGCGCTCGTCGTGGGCACGCCACGCGAGCCACAGCACCGCCGACAGCAGGGCACCCACCCCCACGGCGGTCTCGACCGGAGCGGTCAGGACGAGGGGGCCGATCTGCAGCGGCGCGCTCGTCGCAGTGCGTCCGAAGAACAGTCCGAAGCCGGTCATCCCGAGACCCGCGACCACCGCGGCCGTCGCCCACCGGTCGCTGCGGCCGGCGAGCGCGAGCGCGAGCGCGGTGCCGACGAGGAAGACCACCAGGGCGGGGATGAGCAGGTTGCGATAGGCGCCGACGGGGAGGTCGACGGTGACGAGGTCCTTCCACGCGACGACGATGCCGGCGTACGACTCCCCGAGGCCGCGCAGCACGTCGAGGGGAGAAGTGAGCCGCGAGGGGACGGCCACGGGCACGGCCAGGAGCGTGAAGGCGGCGACGAGCCCCGCCGCCAGCATCCATCCGCTTCCCCGCCGCCACGCGACCGACGCCACCACGACGGCCGCGGCGACGGATGCCGCGACGACGAGGATCACGAAGCTCGCGGCGGCGTAGATCGGCCACGCCGCCACCGCGGCGAGCAGCACGGACGCGAGGGTGTAGACGGCGGCGGCGACCCAGCGCGGAGCCGCCGACGCCTCGCGCCGGCGCCGCGGGGCGCGCTCGCGCGACCCGCTCACGAGGTGGCCCCGCGCACGAGAAGGCCCGAGAGGTCGTCGAGCGTCCCGATCGTGAGCACGGTGAGCCCCGCCACGCTCTGCATGCGCGGGTGCGCGCGCTCGTCGCAGATGACCGCGGCGACGGCCGTGTCGGCGGGGAAGGCGAGCGCCGCCTGGCGCAGACGCGCGAGGGGCACGACCGAACCGGTCACCACGAACGCGATCGAGAGGCGCTCGTTCGCCTCGGCCGCCAGGCGGCAGACGTCTTCGACGGGCATCGTGTTGTCGTGGCGCTCGATGGCGCTGAACCCGTCGAGCATCGCGCGCGACGAGATCACCGGGATGTGGCGGATCGCGCGCAGGCGCCCCTTCACCACGCGCGGGATCTCCGACCCCGTCACGATGTCGATGTCGCGCGCGTCGCGCACCGCGCGCATCCCGAGAGAGGCCGCGGCCGAGACGGCGAGCTCGTACTCGTCGGCATCCGCGTACTCCTGCGTCGCGGCGGCGAGCACGACAGCCATGCGCGAGCGACGGGACTCCTCGTACTGCCGGACCATCAGCCGACCGGTCTTGGCGGTGGACTTCCAGTGCACCTGCCGCTGCGAGTCACCGGGGGCGTACTCGCGGATCGCGTGGAACGACATGTCGGCGTCGACGAGGCGACGGGTCGCGTTGCCCTCGAGGTCGCGCACGAGACCGGCACTGGTGGAGGGCAGGCCGACCGTGCGCGGGTGGACGAAGAGGTCGTGCACGTCGTCGAACGCGTGCTCGCGGCGCAGCAGTCCGACCGGATCGCTGCGCACGGTGGTGACGGGGCCGACGCGCACGACGCCCCGGGGAAGCGGGGGGATCTGCAGCGGTTCGGTGCTGCTCTGCCCCGGTCGCAGCAGCGGCACGCCGAACTCGACGAGCCCGCGGCCGACCGGGATGTCGAGCCGCCCCGGCAGCGCCGGGCGCGAACTGTCGTTGCGCACGACGATCTCGCCGGTGACCCCGTGCCCCGCCGTCACGCGCTCGTGCTGCAGGGCCAGGTCGACCTCGTACGCGCGGGCGCCGAAGAGGAACGGCACGCTCATGACGAGCAGCAGCAGCGCCGCGGACCCCGCGACCATCCACTCCATCCACCCGAACAGGATGCCGAGCAGCAGACCAGCGGTCGCCGCGATCGCGACGACCGCTCCCGCGGGGCGCACGGTGCGGCCGGCCCACGACACGGCCGCCGCCACCGCCTCGGTGACCACCCGCCACGTCTCGGACGCGCGCACGACCGCGCGGACGATGCGGCGCTGGCGGCGGGTCGCGGTCGAGGTGATCGAGGTGCGCGATCCCGTGGCCATCGTCGCCGCGGAGGTGCGGGTCAGCCGCGACTCGGTGAGGTTCACGTCGGGCACGGCTCACCCCCCTCCCGCGCGGCTGCGGATGCCGGGCGCACGGGCGTCACGCGCTCTCGCGCTGGGTGGGCGGGAGCGTGTCGAGCAGCACCTGACCGATCACGGCCTCCTGGGTGACCCCGTCGAACTCCGCCTCGGGGTGCAGGATGAGCCGGTGCGAGAGCACGGGGACGGCGAGGGCCTTCACGTCGTCGGGGGTGGCGTACGTGCGTCCCTGCGAAGCGGCCCGCGCGCGGGTCGCGCGCGTGAGGGCCAGCGCACCGCGGATGCTGACGCCCAGACGCACCTCGTCGGCCGTGCGGGTGGCATCCACGAGGCGGGCGATGTAGTCGAGAACGAGGGCGTCGACGTAGACGGATGCCGCCAGGTCGGCCATTCCGACCAGGGCCTGCGGCGTGATGATCGGGCGGAGGTCGGCGGTGGCGACGGGGGCGCCGTCGAGGATGCGCACGGTCGCCGCGTGGTCGGGGTAGCCGAGCGAGGTGCGCAGCAGGAAGCGGTCGAGCTGCGCCTCGGGCAGGCGGTAGGTGCCAGCCTGCTCGACGGGGTTCTGCGTCGCGAGGACGAGGAAGGGCACGCCCACCTCGCGCGAGACGCCGTCGATGGTGACGCGTCCTTCTTCCATCACCTCGAGCAGGGCGGACTGGGTCTTGGGGCTCGCGCGGTTGATCTCGTCGGCGAGCACGATGTTGGCGAAGATCGGACCGCTGTGGAACTCGAACGCCCCGGTCTTCTGGTCGTACACGGTGATGCCCGTGATGTCGCCGGGGAGCAGGTCGGGCGTGAACTGGATGCGCGTGTTCGTGCCCTGCACGGACTGCGCGACCGCTCGCGCGAGCGAGGTCTTGCCGGTGCCGGGGACGTCTTCGAGCAGCACGTGCCCGTCGCTGAGCATCGCGGTCAGCACCAGCTCGACGACGTGACGCTTGCCGAGGACGGCGCGCTCGACGTTGTCGGCGATCTGCGAGAAGGTCTGGGAGAACCAGGTGGCCTGCTCCTGGGTGATCGTCATGTCGGTGCGTTCTTTCCTGTGGGGGACGGGGATGCCGGGGCGGGAATGCCGGGGTCAGTTGTTGCCCGCGGGCGGCTGCGAGGGGTCGGTCTTGCCGGGGTCGCAGGTACCGCCGGTGACCAGGGTGGCGTCGTCGAGGCCCCAGCCCTTCGCCGACCAGCTGACCACGACGCGGGCGTTCTCGACGCGCACCGCCCCCTTCGGGACGATGGTCGGGTCGGTCGCGTCGAGCTTCTTGCCGGCCTTGTCGTAGTAGACGACGCCGGAACGGTCGGTGGAGGTGCGGGCCTCGCCGTTGCTGGTCTTCCAGCCGAGCTTCAGCTCGCTGCCGGCGACGCAGGATTCGACGCGAGCCGAGGCCTGCACCTGGTAGGGGGCGCTTCCGGATGCGGGCTTCACCACGCCGGGGTCGGAGCGGGTCTGCCAGAGGTTGTGCTGGAAATACACGCCGATATCGGGGTCGCGGTCGTAGACATCGCTGCCCGGGCCCCAATTTTCGTACCGCACGGTGTTGTTGCGCGGCGGCTTCGAGCCCTCCTCGATGCGGCTGATCTTCCACCGGGCGCTGTTGCCGTCGACCACGGGCTTCGCGTCGACGCGGAACGTGTAGCCCTGCGGGGCGGAGGTGTCCTGGGCGGCGTCGACGGTCTGCTCGACCTGCGCGGAGCCGAAGCTCTTGCCCTGGTAGACCGAGTCGACGCACATGCGCACGGTGTACGTGACGCCGTCGTCCTTACCCGGGAACTCCCGACGCGGACCGTCGTCGCCCACGCGGCACGAGCCATCGATCGCGAAGCCGTAGCGCAGCTCGGAGCCGTCGCCGTTCTTCGACGCCGATCCCTCGGCCACGATCGTGACCTTGCCACCGCCTTCTCGCTTCGAGTTCAACGAGAGGGTGAGCTGCTGCGGCGCGCCGACGCCGTGCGCGGAGAACACGAGGGCCTGCCCGCTCTGCGACCCGCCGAGACCCGGCGGCACCGTGAATCGCGAGATCGGGGTCACCGTGATCTGAGTGGAGGAGTTGCTGCCGACCGGGAAGGCGTCGATCGAGACGTTCTCCTGGTTGCGGCCGATGTCGACGGTGCGCTTCTGCCCCGCGGCGCTCACGATCTCGAGCGACCCCGTCTCGGCGGCATCCACACCTCGGATCGTCAGGTCGGCGACGCCTCCCTCCCCGCCGTTGTCGACGGGGGTGAAGTCGCCGGACCTCGGCCGGTCGGGCGAGGCGTAGGCCCATGCGGTGGTGCGGACGGCACCGCGCGACTCGCCGACGCTGTTCACCGCCGTCACGACGTACTCGCGCTGCTCGCCGTTCGGCGCCGAGATCACGGGGCAGCCGCCGTCGGGGCCGCACTGCGCGACGACCTCGCCGCGCGAGCGCACCGTGAACCCGGCGAGCGCGGGATAGGCGCGGCGGGCCTCGCCCGGGTCGACGCGCAGCGTGAGCGAGCCGTCGGCGTAAGCGGTCTGCCGCACGCTCGCGGGGGCGCGGGGATAGCCGAGCAGGTCGAGCACCACGCGCGCGTCGCGCGTGGAGGCGGTCGTGCGCCCCTGGGCGTCGCGCAGGGTCACGCTCGCGCTGCACGTGGCGCCGGGCGCGTCGGCGTTCCACGACGCGACGACGCTCGTGGGCGAGGCGACGGAGAAGTCCACTCCCGTGCACGCGGCGGTGGGCCGCACGCCCACGACCTCGAGCGGGGTGCGCGGCAGCGGGTTGACCTCGCCGCTGATGCCGATCACGCCGATCGTGCAGCTCGAGCCCTGGGCCTGCGAGCACTGCGACGAGGTGGTGCCGCCCTGGGGCAGGGTCGAGGGGGCCGCGCCCACGCGCAGCACGAGTCGCGCCGGGGCGACGGCGTTGTGGCTGGTGACCGACACCACCGCCGCGGTGTCCGTACCGGGCACCGCGCGATCGTCGCCCACCACGGTCACCGTCGAGCCGTCCAGGGAGACCTGGAAGGCCGACCCACTGTCACCGATCGCGTACCGGATGCCGGCCCAGTCCTCGCGGCCGAGCTGCCAGGAGGTCATGTTGCGCAGGTCGAACGTCTTCGTCTCGCCGGGGCCCACCGTGAGCGAGCCGGGCCGCAGCTCGGGCTGGGGATCGCGCGCCACGACGCCGATCGGCACCGACAGCACGGTCCACTCCTGCGTCCCCGCCACGCGCACGGGCACCTGGCACGCGTCGGTCCACGGCGAGCCGGTGCCCGCGTCGTACCGCACGACCGAGCCGCTGACCGAGCAGCGCCCCTCCGCCCGCACGCCGGTGGTGGCGACGTCGGTTCCGACCTCGAGGGTCGCCCGGCGGGGCAGGGCGACGAGGGATGCCATGTCGAACTCCACCGACGCCAGCTCGTCGACGCGCTGCGCCGAGCCGGGCCGCAGCGCGAGACTCACGTCGTCGTCGCCGGGGACGCGCAGGAACGCGTAGGTGGTGACGTCGGCGCCGCCCACGCGGCCGGTCACCGCGAACGGGATCACGCGCCGCGTGGCCGGAAGGTCGCCGGACAGACGGCGGCCGTCGAGACGGACGTCGGTGGGCTGACCCCACAGCGACACGTCGAGATCGCCGACCTCGCCGCCCGACCAGGTCGCGCGACCCGCGAGCACGTCGACGCCGGTGGAGAAGTCGTCGCGGTTCTCGACCGTGAGCACCGTGTCGGTGACGACCGGGTAGTCGGGAACGCTCTCGCGGACCACCTTGACCACGATGAGGCCGCGACCGGTGTTGCCCGAGTCAGATTCGACGTCGTAAAGGAACGACATCGTGCCCGGGTCATCGCCCGCCTTCAGGACGACGCCGGTGTCGCTGACCGTCTCGACGAACCCGTTCAACCGCGCGTACTCGGGGTTGGCGCTCCCGTCGACCAGGGTCTCCGGCAGGTCGGGACGCACCGCGGTGAGGGTGAGGCGCCCCTGCGTGGGGTCGATGTCGTTCGCGAGCGGGCTGACGCGGATGGTGCGGTCTCCCCCGGCCTGCACCTGCACGTAGTCGGTGAAGGTGATCGGACTCGGGTTGGCCTCGGCATCCAGGATCCCGATGCGCACCGTGCCCTCTCCCGTGGCGCCGGAGGGGTCGGACACGCGGTAGCGGAACGACACCTGCCCGCGATCGCCCGGTACCGAGGAGTAGACGATCGACGAGCCGTCGGGGGCGACGGATGCCGTGCCCCGGTCGGGCTGGGCCACGATGCGGTCCAGAGACACGGCGTCTCCGTCGGGGTCGACGCCGAAGGCCTGGAAGTCGATCGTGGTGGTCCCCCCGCTGAGCACGCGCCCCTGCAGCGTCTCGGGGAGCGGAGCGCGGTTGGCCTCTGCGCCCAGGACGGTGATGCGCACGGTCGCCTCGTCCCACAGGGCGGGCGTTCCGGTGGTGTACACGCGGTAGGTGACCTCGTACGCCCCGGGAGTGGTGGGGGCGAGGTAGCGCAGCACGCCTCCCGACGCGAAGGCGAGGGCGTCGCTCGCCGGCTGCGCCTGCACGCTCGAGGGGTCGAGGCTGGGTCGCCCCCCGGCCGGAGAGATGTCGTTGTCGAGGACGGGGATGTCGATCTGCGCGCCCGCGCGCACCGTCACGGTGTCGTCGACCGCGATCGGCGCGATCTCGGGCGCCGGCGGCAGCAGGTACACCGTCGCCTCGCCCGCGACGCGGGAGCCCTCGTCGTCGGTGCCGTCGCTGACGGTGTATCCGACCGTGCCGAGCAGCCCCGCTGCGCCGTCGGCCGTCGAGCCCGAGACGCGCAGGTCGTTCTGCCCGACGGTGTCGACGGTGAGCGACGCACCGTCCGCGGCGGCCGGGGTCACATCGCTCAGCAGCAGCACGCGCCCGGTGGGGTTGGAGACCGCGGTGAAGACGTCGAGGGTGGCGTCCTCCTGCGGGCGGACGAAGGCCACGACCGGCGCCGTCGACAGTTGCGCGGGCGCGTCGCCGGGCAGCAGGGTGATGCGGGCGGTGCCCGTGGCATCGCGGCCCCCGCCGTTGACGGTGAAGTCGACGCGGTACACACCCGGCGCGGAGGCGGAGAAGTCGAACACCGTGCTGCCCGCGACGACCGTCGCGGTCGCGGCGGCGTCGTCGAGCACGCGCACCGAGCCGAGGGTCACGTCTCCCGCGGTGCCGGTGACGTGCGGACCCACGTCGACGGAGAGCGAGGTGCCGACGGTGTCGATCGTCGCGAAGGACTGCACCGCGAGCGAGGGATCGGGGGTGACGCGGATGACGAGGGGCTTCGTCGTCGTCGCCCCGGAGGTGTCGGCGACCGTGACGTCGAGCTGGACGTTCTGCTCGCCGCCCGAGCCGTCATCGGCGTGCTGATAGACGACGTCGCCGCCCGGGGTCGCGGCGACCGTCCCCACCCCGCCCGGGTTCTCGACCGACAGCAGCAGCAGGGGGTCGCCGTCGGGGTCGACCCATCCGGGCAGCACGGGGACGGTGATCGTCCCGCCGCGCGCGACCTCGGGGGTCGGCCACGGCTGCAGGCATTTATCGACGCCGCACCAGACGGGGGCCGCGTTCGACCCCGCAGGGGACACGGTCAAGGTCACCGTCGTCGCGGCGGAGGTGAGCCCGTCGGCCGTCGTGCCGTCGGTCACGGCGTAGCTGAAGGTCGCGCTGCCGGTCGCTCCTGGCTGCACGCGCACCGCGAGGCGCTGCCCGGAGTCGGTGAGCGAGAGGGCTCCGAAGGCCGGGTCGAGACCGGTGACGCTCTCGGGCACGATGCTGAGCACGTCTTCGTTGGGGTCGTGGTCGTTGAGCAGGACGGGGAGGGTCGTGAGCCGCCCCGCGCGTACGCCGAAGGAGTCGGGCTCGGCGATCGGGGGCTTCGGATCGAGGACGACGCTCAGCTGCTCGTCGCTCTGCACCGCGGCCTGTTCGGTGCGATCGTCGAGCGACCAGTTCTGACTCGAGGCGACGAGGGCTCCGTCGGGCACGGTCCACACCCAGCCGGTGCGCGTCTCGTTCAGGATGACGGCGTGGTCGGTCGCGACGAAGACCGGACGACGCTGGTCGGGCAGGCTCGCCCCGCCGTAGTCGAGTGAGGTCTCGCCCTGGTCGCTGCGCCAGAGCGTGCCGCCGCCGTCGTCGGGGAGCAGCCACGCGGCGTAGGCCACGCCCTGGTGGGTGAGCGGGCGCGCGGGCTGGCCGCGCACCTCGCCGCTGCCGCCCGCTTCGCGCCGCGGCCCCGAGCCGTCGGCGGGGATCGCCCACAGCGAGCTGTCGTCGGCGAGGTAGACGGCGTCGGCGCCCGCGTCGGCCTCGCTCAGCGAGGCCTGCTCCCCCAGATCGATGTCGACCGGATCGGCGCCGCGCGTCCAGACGCGGCCGGCCTCGGCATCCACGAGCACCCAGGTGTCGCCCGCGGCCGAGAGCTCGGGGGCGGTCACCGCGACATCGAGGGCGTCGCGCGCGCGCACCTCGTCGGCGTCGATGTCGTACCGGATCACGGACTTGTCGACCGAGGAGTAGGCGAAGAGCATGCCGCGATCGTCGAGGGCGATGGCATCCGCGGTGTACGACACCGCGTCGTCGTCGCCGGCGGTGCCGAAGGGGTCGAGCTCGGCGGCGCGCTGCCCGGCCTGGCTCAACCGCCCGGCGAACAGTGCGCCCGTGTCGGTGCGGTAGACGACGTAGTCGCCGGCCGTGGCCACCGAGGTCGTTCCCGGAGGTGTGTCGGGGGCCGCCTCGAGCTGGTCCTGCTCGAGGTCGACGGGCTGCGCCTCGTCGATGCGGGTGAGCTTGCTGTAGCTGTCGGTGAACAGGTAGGCGCCGTCGCCCGCCTGCGCCACCTGGCTCGGGTTCCCGGCCGTCCGCACGGTGTCGAGCTCGCCGACGGTGGTGTTCACCCGGGCGTAGCGTTGCCCGTCGCCGGTCTGCAGCGCCCACACCGAGGTGTCGACCTCGGGGGTCTGCTGGGCGTCGAGCCCCGGCCAGACGATGCTCGCGGTGACCACGAGCGTGGCCGCCACGACGGTCGAGGCGAGCCCGACCAGCGTGCGGCGCTTCACCGCAGCACCCCCGTCGCGTAGAGCGCGGCCACGACCACCGCGCCGGCGGTCACGAGCGTCGCCGAGGCGAGCACCCACGGCAGTGCCCGGGATGCCGTGGAGACGGGCGTCGCGATGTCGGTGTCTTCGTCGCGGGCGTATCCCGTGATGCCCGACGAGTCGCGGGTCTTGCGCGAGATCTCGCGCTCCACGCGCGAGCGGGCGGGCCCGCGCACCGTGCCGTCGGCGAAGTCGATCGCGCGCGCGGCGGGCGCCCACTCGGCCGCGGGCACCTCGAGCGGCGTGGCCGCGGAGCCCATGTCGGTCTGCACCCCCTGCAGCGCCTCACCGAAGGCGCGGGCGCTCGCGTACCGCTGCGCGGGATCGCGCGCCATCGCCTTCGCGAGAACCTCCTGCACGGACGGCGGGACGTCGTCGCGGGCAATCGGCGTGTACGAGGCCCGGGCGATGCGCCGGCGCAGCTGCTCGCGCGAGTTCTGGCCCTTCTCGCGCCGCTCGAACGGGCTGTGGCCGGCCAGCAGCGAGTAGACCGTGGCCCCGAGGCTCCAGACCTCGCTCGCCACGGTGCCGGCGGTCTGCTCCGCCACGACCTCGGGCGCGCTCCACGGGACGCTCATGGCGAGCATCTCGTCGGCGCCCTGACGCACGAGCGACGACGAGATGCCGAAGTCGGCCAGCACCGGGGCGCCGAAGGTGGTCACGAGGATGTTGCTGGGTTTGACGTCGCGATGGATGAGCCCGGCGTGATGCGCCGACTCGAGCGCCCCCGCCATGCGCACGCCGATCGAGAGCACCTCGGCGACGGGGATGCGCTCGACGCGGTACCGCTGCGCGAGCGAGCCGGGGCAGAACTCCATGACGATGTAGGGGCGCCCGTCGGCCGAGATGCCGGCCTGGTAGACGGTGACGATCGACGGGTGCGCCGACAGGTGCGCGAGCACGTCGGCCTCGGCGTTGAACATGCGCAGCAGGTCGGTGTCGCGCACGTCGCTCGGCAGCACCTTCACCGCGACGTCGCGGCGCGGCATGTCCTGCCCGTAGAGGAAGACGTCGGCGAACCCGCCCGACCCGAGGGGACGGATGTACGCCAGCCCGGGCAGGATGGGCGGCGACGACGGAAGCCGCTGCGGCATCGAGCCCCCTCCCCCGGACGACGCACCCGCGACTCAGCGGGCGCACAACCCGAAGATGCTAACAAAGCAGTCTTTGACGACCGTGCGCGTTGTGCACAGGCGCCGACCGGTCCCGGCGTCGACTCAGGATGCCGGGGCGTCGGGCTCGCGGGGATCGAAGGGCGCGTCGAGGGAGCGCGTCAGATCGTCGAGCAGGGCGGCGATCTGCGGCTCGACGTACTCCGCGACCGCGGCCTGGATGCGCAGGCGGTGATGCAGCAGAATCGTGCACACCTCGCGGCCGATCATGTTCGCGTAGTCGTCGGCGAGACCCACCTCCTGCCGCAGGGCCGCTTTCGCGGCATCCGACAGCGGGGGGAGGGCCGGGATCTCGGCGTCCTCCTCGGCCGCGAGCCCCGACAGCGTGAACAGGAACGGCGACCCGGGTTCGGGGTCGGGGTCGAGCGGCATCCCGTCGAACTCGGGCTCGAGACCCTCGGTGGGACGGTACGACCGACGGCGGTTGCGCTCGGCCTGCTGGTCGAGCTCGGCCTGCAGCATGGGGAGGTTGCGCGCGGTGTAATCGGCGACGGCGTGGTCGACGATGCCCTTCACCCGCGTCGAGAGTCCGTGCTGCACACCGTGCGGCACGTCGGACCCCAGGCCCGCGGCGGACAGGACCGGCGACCCGAAGCACCGGCGGCACGGGGCGACCCGCCCGCGGTGGTGGGCGGGTTCCCAGCGCGGCAGCCATCGCAGCCAGGCATCCACCGCCTGACCGACCTGGCTCTCGAGCGACCGCTCCACGGCTCCTACGCTAGTGCGACACGCCCGGGGACATGCGGATGCCACGGCGCGAGCGCGTCACGGCCCCTCCTCGTCGTCCTCCCAGCGCCAGCGCGGCCCCTCGGCCCGCGTGCGGCGCAGGAAGACCCCGACGAGGCCGGCGAGCAGTCCCGCCGCGGCCACGACCGCGCCGGGGAAGCCCAGAGCGACACTGCCCGCGGCCGCGACACCGCGGGCCGGGTCGGCCCCGCTCACCAGCGCGCCCAGGACGATACCGCCCACCTCGCCCACGAAGGCGGCGATCGCGCACGGCACCGCGGTGAGATACCCCGGCGGGTCGGCGCGCAGCCCCCACAGCAGCACCGCGGAGAAGAGCGCGAGGGCGGCGACCTGGCCGACGACGCCGGGGATCGCCCCGAGCCCCCGGACGGGGATGACGTCCGCGTTCAGGGCGAGACTCGCGACCCCGAGTCCCCCGATCGAGAGGGCGATGAAGGTGATCGCGGCGAAGACGACCGCGACCGGCGGGGTGACCCCCGCCGGTCGCGGCTCGTTCGTCATCGCGGCAGCATCCGTGTCCGCGCTCGCGTCAGCGCTGCGAGAGCTGAGGGCCGGCTTCGAGCGTGCGCTCGTATTCGCGCTGCGCCTCGGCGTTGATCTCGGTGACGCGGCGACCGCGCGCGGCGACCCAGGCACCGAACCAGATCGTCAGCTCGCGCCCCAGCACGAAGGCCACGATCGCGAGCGGGGCGAGCACGTTGTTCTGCAGGAGGTCGAGCGACTCGCTCGAGGTGATGCGCCAGAACGGGGCGGCGAACAGCACACCGAGCAGGTGCCCGGCCCAGGCGATGACGCCGACGATCAGACCCCAGACGACCCAGTGACCCCAACGGCCGCGGTTGATCAGGGCACCCAGGAACCAGAAGCCCAGGTAGAACGCGACGGTCGGCACCCACAGGCCCGCCGTCGCGAGAGCGGCGAGGGCCTCTCGACCGAGATCCGAGACGCCGAACGCCCCGCTGAGCAGGCCGAGGCCCAGGGTCGCGGCCAGGTACAGCACCGCGAAGACGAGCGCGGCGAGCAGGCCGATGGCTCCGGCGGCTCCGCGGTTGCCGCGGGGGCGGGGCGCCTCGGGCGCCTGGACGAAGATCGGCTGCGGTCCGCCGACGGCCCGCGCGGGCTCCTCGGCGACGGGGGCCGGGGTCGTCGCAGCACCCGCACCGGCGGCGGCCGTGCCGACCGCTCCCGCGGCGACGGCGGGGGCGACGGTCGTGGTCGCGTCGTCGTGGCGCGCGGCGTCGGTCTCGGCGGTGGCGTATCGGGCCGTGGCCGGCTCGGGCTCGGCGGAGGCGGCGTACGCGGCCCAGCGCGCGTCCTCGTCGTCGAGGTCGGCCGACGACACGCTCCTGGCGGCCGAGCTCGTCTGCGGCTCGACCGGCGAGGCGTCGTGCACGACGGGGGCGGGGTGCTCCGCGCGGGCGGTGACCGCCGAGGCGGCGTCGCGTTCCGCGGTCTCGCGCTCGTCCCACGCGGCCTGGGCGGCGGCGGGGTCGACGGCGTCGCGCTGCGCGGCCTCGGCGTCGGCGAGGCCCTCGTGCGCGCGGCCGACCACGTCGTGCGCGTCGTCACGGGGTTCGGCGACGGGGTCGCCGTACGAGTTCGTGGGCTCCGCGACGGGGTCGCCGTGCGGCTGGTGGTCGCTCATGGGGTCTCCTCACGCGGTACTTGCCGCGCAAGGCTATCCCGCGTCCCGCCCCGCGACCGGGAGGCGTGCCGCGGTTCTGCATCTCGCCTGGGCGGGAGGCGGCGCTGCGCATAGGCTGAACGCATGTCCGGTCGCCTGTCCCGCACGCTCCTCGCCGCCGCGCTCGCGGGCGCGACGGCGCTGGCACTGAGCGCCTGCGCCCCGTCCGCCGACGAGGCCGCCCCGCAGGAGTCGGCTCCCGTGGTCTCGGTCAGCCCCACCCCGATCCCCACGATCACCCAGACCGCGACGGCCGTGCGCATCCCCGCCGACTGCCGCGCGATGCTCTCGACCGACGTGCTCTCGCAGCTCGGCTCGGTTCCCCTGAACGATCCCTCGCTCGGCCCGTCGGGCGTCCAGTCGGACGGCTCACTGATCTGCATCTGGCGCGACCCCGCCGCCGACACCACGAGCCTGACGACGAAGATCTCGCGCATGGACCGCGGCCCCGCGCTCGACATGCTCAACGACCTGGTCACCACCCAGGGCTTCAGCTGCTACACGCCCGACGAGGGCACGCGCTGCGAGAAGACGTGGATCAACGACACCTACCCCGTCAACGATGGCCGCACCCTGTTCTGGCGCGATGGCGTGCTCGTCGACACCCAGTACTCGAACCTCGCCCCCACGGGCTACACCGCGAGCATCATCACCTCGATCTTCGGCTGAGCGCGGCGGGCGCTCACCCGCCGGAGAACGCGTGGGATGCCACGATCGCGGCGTAGTCGTCGGGCGCCCATCCCGAGAGGGTCGACGAGACCCACCGGTCGCCGCGCAGGTCGTGCACCTCGACGACATCGCCGGTCGTCCGCGCGCAGTGGGTCGTGTCGCCGTCGGCGGCGCACGCGAACCCCTGCGCGGCGAGGGTCGTCGACACCGCTGCTGCCCCCTCGGGCGTCACGGTCGACACGGTCGTCTCGACGAACCGGCCGGCGGAGCCCCGCCAGTGGCACGTCACGACGACGGTCGGCGACGCGGCGGCGACGGCCTCGGGGGTCGACAGCGCGACCGTGCGGCGCTGCCACAGCAACGCGTCCGGCGACCACACCATCGACGACCACAGGGGCTGCGAGTACAGGTGTCGGCAGTCCTGCGCGGGTTCCGCCGGGGCGGTCTCGACCGCGGCCGGCGTCGACGTGGCCGAGCGCAGGGTGTCGCCCACGAAGCTCACCGCCGCGGGGATGCCGGGGGCGGCCAGCACGATCATCGCCGCGACCGCCGCGGCGCAGAAGACCCCCGCGGGCCATGCCAACCACAGGCTGCGTCCACCGATCCGGGCCATGCGTTCCTCCGCATCCACGGTAGGCGCACTCCCCCGACTCCCCCGCTCCTCGACACGCCGCGCGGCCGACCCGACACCGGCGCGACACGCCGCCGACACGATGAACGGGGCGGGGCGCGGGGAGCGCGGACACGACGAAGGCCCCCGGCGCGAGCCGGGGGCCTTTGGGGATCAGGATGCCGCGCCGGGGCGCGGCATCCGTCGACCAGGGCGGAGCCGGCTCAGCGGCTCCACCCTCAATCAGTTATAGGTACCGGGCGTGAAGTCGTCCGTCGAGAAGCTGTCGAAGTCGACGTAGCTCAGGTCGGCGTCGCTGTACGCGCCGTCCGAGGCGAAGATGCGGTTGGGGTACCGCTCGCTCTTGGCCTCTTCCGTCGCCTCGACCGTGACGTTGCGGTACTTCGCAAGACCGGTTCCGGCGGGGATGAGCTTTCCGATGATGACGTTCTCCTTGAGGCCGACCAGCGGGTCGCTCTTGCCCTCCATGGCCGCCTGCGTCAGGACGCGGGTGGTCTCCTGGAACGACGCGGCCGACAGCCACGACTCGGTCGCGAGCGACGCCTTGGTGATACCCATCAGCTCGGGACGACCCGACGCGGGGCGCTTGCCCTCGCCGACCGTCTCGCGGTTGATGGTCTGGTAGCGCTTGAAGTCCACCATCTCACCGGGCAGCAGATCGGTGTCGCCGTGGTCGACGACGGTGACCTTGCGGAGCATCTGTCGGACGATGACCTCGATGTGCTTGTCGTGGATCGGCACACCCTGCGAGCGGTACACGCCCTGGACGCCGTTGACGAGGTACTTCTGCACCTCGCGGGCACCCTGCACGCGCATGACCTCCTTGGGGTCGAGCGTTCCGACCTGGAGGGGCTCACCCACCGAGACGTGCTGGCCGTCCTCGACCAGGAGCGTCGCGCGCTTCAGGACGGGGTAGACCACCGGCTCGTCGCCGTTGTCGGGCGTGAGGATGACCTTCTTGGCCTTGTCGGTCTCGTCGATCGTGATGCGACCGTCGGCCTCGGCGATCGGGGACGCACCCTTGGGGGTACGCGCCTCGAACAGCTCCTGCACGCGGGGAAGACCCTGCGTGATGTCGTCGGCCGACGCGGAACCACCGGTGTGGAAGGTACGCATCGTCAGCTGGGTACCGGGCTCACCGATCGACTGGGCCGCGATGATGCCGACGGCCTCGCCGATGTCGACGATCTTGCCGGTCGCGAGCGAACGGCCGTAGCACTTCGCGCAGACACCGACGGCCGAGTCGCAGGTCAGCACGGAGCGGACCTTGATCGTCTCGACGCCACCGGCGACCAGCTTGTCGATGAGCACGTCGCCCACGTCGTCGCCGGCCTCGGCCAGCACGGTGCCCTGCGCGTCGACGACCGCCGTGGCGAGCGTACGCGCGAACACCGAGTTCTCGACGTTGGCATCCTTCACCAGCGAACCGGTGGAGTCGGCCGCGGCGATCGGGAGCTCGAGGCCCTTCGACGTGCCGCAGTCCTCTTCGCGGATGATGACGTCCTGCGAGACGTCGACGAGACGACGCGTCAGGTACCCCGAGTCGGCTGTACGGAGGGCCGTGTCGGCCAGACCCTTACGGGCACCGTGCGTCGCGATGAAGTACTCGGCGACCGACAGACCCTCGCGGTACGAGGAGATGATCGGACGCGGGATGATCTCACCCTTGGGGTTGTTCACCAGGCCTCGCATACCCGCGATGTTGCGGATCTGCAGCCAGTTACCACGGGCGCCCGACGAGACCATGCGGTTGATGGTGTTGTCGGCGGGGAAGTTGTCCCGCATCGCCTTCTGGACCTCGTCGGTGGCCTCGGTCCAGATCTTGATGAGCTCCTGGCGACGCTCGGCGTCGGTGGTGAGACCCTTCTCGTACTGGCCCTGGACCTTCGCGGCCTGCTTCTCGTAGCCCGCGACGATCTCCGCCTTGTTCGGCGGGGTGAGGATGTCGCTCAGCGCCACGGTGACACCCGAACGGGTGGCCCAGTAGAAGCCGGCGTCCTTGATGCGGTCGAGCGATGCCGCGACCTCCACCTTCGGGTACTCCTCGGCGAGCTTGTTGACGATCTGCGACAGCTTGCCCTTGTCGGCCTGCTCGCGCACGAACGGGTAGCCCTTGGGGAGCGTGTCGTTGAAGATCGCCTGACCGAGCGAGGCGTCGACGAGGCCGTGGACCTCGTAGCCCTCGGGCGCCTGGCCCTCGAGGAAGGTCAGGCCGGGGATGCGGATGCGCGCCTTGGCCTGCAGGTCGAGGGTGCCCTCGTCCTTGGCCAGGATCGCCTCGCCCACCGAACCGAACGCACGGCCCTCGCCCACGGCACCCTCCTTGAGGGTGGTGAGGTGGTGCAGACCGATGATCATGTCCTGCGAGGGCAGGGTGACCGGGCGGCCGTCCGAGGGCTTGAGGATGTTGTTCGACGCGAGCATCAGCACGCGGGCCTCGGCCTGAGCCTCGACCGACAGGGGCAGGTGGACGGCCATCTGGTCACCGTCGAAGTCGGCGTTGAACGCCGCGCAGACGAGCGGGTGCAGCTGGATCGCCTTGCCCTCGACGAGCTGGGGCTCGAACGCCTGGATGCCGAGACGGTGCAGGGTGGGTGCACGGTTCAGCAGCACGGGACGCTCGCGGATGATCTCCTCGAGCACGTCCCAGACCTCGGGACGGTAGCGCTCGACGGCGCGCTTGGCGGCCTTGATGTTCTGCGAGTGACCGAGGTCGATCAGGCGCTTGATCACGAACGGCTTGAACAGCTCGAGAGCCATCTGCTTGGGCAGACCGCACTGGTGGAGCTTGAGCTGGGGTCCGACGATGATGACGGAACGGCCCGAGTAGTCCACGCGCTTTCCGAGCAGGTTCTGGCGGAAGCGACCCTGCTTTCCCTTGAGCATGTCGCTCAGGGACTTCAGGGCGCGGTTGCCGGTACCGGTGACGGGGCGACCACGGCGACCGTTGTCGAACAGCGCGTCGACGGCCTCCTGCAGCATGCGCTTCTCGTTGTTGACGATGATCTCGGGGGCACCGAGGTCGATCAGGCGACGGAGGCGGTTGTTGCGGTTGATCACGCGACGGTAGAGGTCGTTCAGGTCACTGGTGGCGAAACGGCCACCGTCGAGCTGGACCATCGGACGCAGCTCCGGCGGGATCACCGGGACGACGTCGAGCACCATCGAGGCCGGCGACATGCCGGTCTGCAGGAACGAGTTGACGACCTTCAGACGCTTGATCGCGCGGATCTTGCGCTGGCCCTTGCCCTCCGAGATCTGCAGGTGGAGGCTGTCGGCCTCGGCCTGCAGGTCGAAGGTCTCGAGGCGACGCTTGATCGACTCCGCACCCATGTGGGCCTCGAAGTACTGACCGAAGCGGTCCTGGAGCTCGTGGAACACGTCGTCCTCGGGCTTCAGGGCGCCGACCTCGAGCGTGCGGAAGTCCTCCCACACGCGCTCGAGCTTGGCGATCTGCTCGTCGGCGTTCTTGCGGGCCGCCGTCATGTCCTTCTCGGCGGCGTCCTTGACCTTCTTCTTCTGGTCGGCCTTGGCGCCCTCCGCCTCGAGGGCGGCGAGCTCCTCCTCGAGCTTGGCGAGGCGAGCGGCGACGCGGGCGTCGCGGCGGTCGCCGAGCGTCTTCAGCTCGAGGCGGATGTTGTTCTCCTGCGTGGCCAGGTCACGGTGACGGGCGTCCTCGTCGACCGAGATGACCATGTAGGCGGCGAAGTAGATGACCTTCTCGAGGTCCTTCGGCGCCATGTCGAGCAGGTAGCCGAGGCGCGAGGGCACGCCCTTGAAGTACCAGATGTGCGTGACGGGCGCGGCGAGCTCGATGTGGCCCATGCGCTCGCGGCGGACCGAGGACTTGGTGACCTCGACGCCGCAGCGCTCGCAGACGATGCCCTTGAAGCGCACGCGCTTGTACTTGCCGCAGGCGCACTCCCAGTCGCGGGAGGGTCCGAAGATCTGCTCGCCGAAGAGGCCGTCCTTCTCGGGCTTCAGCGTGCGGTAGTTGATCGTCTCGGGCTTCTTGACCTCACCGAAGGACCAACGACGGATGTCGTCGGCGGTGGCCAGACCGATACGGATCTGATCGAAAGTGGTTGATTCGAGCACTGGTTCTCCTGTGTCGGAATTCTCTGAAATCTGAGCTGGGTCGCTGAGCTGGAAGCTCAGATCTCGTCGATCGACGAGGACTCGAAGCGGCTGGAGATGTTGATGCCGAGCTCTTCCGCGGCGCGGAAGGCGTCGTCATCCGTGTCGCGCAGGTTGACCGCCGTGCCGTCGGCCGAGAGGACCTCGACGTTCAGGCACAGCGACTGCATCTCCTTCATGAGCACCTTGAAGGACTCGGGGATGCCGGGCTCCTGGATGTTCTCGCCCTTGACGATGGCCTCGTACACCTTGACGCGGCCGAGGATGTCGTCGGACTTGATCGTGAGGAGCTCCTGCAGCGCGTACGCGGCACCGTAGGCCTCGAGCGCCCACACCTCCATCTCACCGAAGCGCTGGCCACCGAACTGGGCCTTACCGCCGAGCGGCTGCTGGGTGATCATCGAGTAGGGGCCCGTCGAACGCGCGTGGATCTTGTCGTCGACCAGGTGGTGCAGCTTCAGGATGTACATGTAGCCGACCGAGATGGGCGCCGGGAACGGCTCGCCGGAGCGACCGTCGAACAGCAGCGTCTTACCCGAGGAGTCGACCATGCGGTCGCCGTCGCGGTTCGGGATCGTCGAGTCGAGCAGACCCGCGATCTCGGCCTCGAACGCGCCGTCGAACACCGGGGTCGCGACCTTCGTGCCGGGGGCGGCCTCGCGAGCCGACTCGGGCAGCTGAGCAGCCCACTCCGGGTTGCCCTCGACCTTCCAGCCCTGCTGTGCGATCCAGCCGAGGTGGAGCTCGAGGACCTGACCGAAGTTCATTCGACCGGGGATGCCGAGCGGGTTGAGGATGATGTCGACCGGCGTGCCGTCGGGCAGGAAGGGCATGTCCTCGATCGGGAGGATCTTGGCGATGACGCCCTTGTTGCCGTGGCGGCCGGCGAGCTTGTCGCCCTCGGTGATCTTGCGCTTCTGGGCGATGTAGACCACGACGCGGCGGTTGACGCCCGAGCCGAGCTCGTCGTCGCCGTCCTCGGCGTTGAACTCCTTGACGGCGATGATCGTGCCCTGCTCGCCGTGGGGCACCTTCAGCGAGGTGTCACGGACTTCGCGGCTCTTCTCGTTGAAGATCGCGCGCAGCAGGCGCTCCTCGGCGCTGAGCTCGGTCTCGCCCTTGGGCGTGACCTTGCCGACGAGGATGTCACCGGGACGCACCTCGGCTCCGATGCGGATGATGCCGCGGTCGTCGAGGTCCTTCAGCAGGTCGGGGCTGACGTTGGGGAGGTCACGGGTGATCTCCTCCTTGCCGAGCTTGGTGTCGCGCGCGTCGACCTCGTACTCCTCGATGTGGATCGACGACAGCGTGTCGTCCTTCACGAGGTCCTGGCTGAGGATGATCGCGTCCTCGAAGTTGTGACCCTCCCACGTCATGAACGCCACGAGGAGGTTCTTGCCGAGGGCGAGCTCGCCGTTCTCGGTCGCGGGACCGTCGGCGATGACCTCGCCGGCCTCGATGCGCTCACCGGCGGAGACGACCACACGCTGGTTGTAGGACGTGCCCTGGTTGGAGCGGTCGAACTTGCGCAGGAAGTAGTCCTGCGTGCCGCCCTCGTCGAGCTGGATGGTCACGACGTCGGCCGAGACCTCCAGGACGACACCCGACTTGTCGGCGGTGACGACGTCACCGGCGTCGATCGCGGCGAAGCCCTCCATACCGGTGCCGACGACGGGCGACTCGCTGCGCACGAGCGGCACGGCCTGGCGCTGCATGTTCGCACCCATGAGGGCGCGGTTGGCGTCGTCGTGCTCGAGGAACGGGATGAGCGAGGTCGCCACCGACACCATCTGGCGCGGCGAGACGTCCATGTAGCCGATCTCGTCGACGGGGAACAGGTCGACCTCGCCACCCTGACCGCGGCGGGCCAGGATGCGGTCCTCCACGAAGTGGCCGTCGGCCTGGAGGGCGACACCGGCCTGGGCGACGATGTGGTCGCTCTCTTCGCTGGCGGTGAGGTAGTCGATCGTGTCGGTCACGCGACCGTCGACGACGCGACGGTACGGCGTCTCGATGAAGCCGAACGCGTTGATGCGCGCGAACGAGGCGAGCGAGCCGATCAGACCGATGTTCGGGCCTTCGGGCGTCTCGATGGGGCACATGCGGCCGTAGTGCGAGGGGTGGACGTCACGGACCTCGACGCCGGCACGCTCGCGCGACAGACCACCGGGGCCCAGAGCCGAGAGGCGGCGCTTGTGGGTCAGACCCGCGAGCGGGTTGTTCTGGTCCATGAACTGCGACAGCTGCGAGGTTCCGAAGAACTCCTTGATCGCGGCGACGACGGGGCGCACGTTGATCAGGGTCTGCGGCGTGATCGCCTCGATGTCCTGCGTGGTCATGCGCTCGCGGACGACGCGCTCCATGCGCGACAGACCGGTGCGGACCTGGTTCTGGATCAGCTCGCCGACCGCGCGGATGCGACGGTTGCCGAAGTTGTCGATGTCGTCGGTGTCGAGACGGATCTCGGCGGCCTGGCCGTTGCGCGTGCCGTCGAAGGTCGCGTCGCCGCGGTGCAGACGGACGAGGTACTTGATGGTCGCGACGATGTCGTCGACGGTCAGCACCGAGTCGCTGAGCGGCTTGTCGAGGCCGAGCTTCTGGTTGATCTTGTAGCGACCCACCTTGGCCAGGTCGTAGCGCTTGGCGTTGAAGTAGAAGTTGTCGAGCAGCGCGCGGGCGGCCTCGGCGGCGACCTGCTCGCCCGGACGGAGCTTGCGGTAGATGTCGCGGAGCGCGTCTTCCTTGGTGAGGATCGTGTCCTTCGACAGCGTCTCTTCGATCGAGTCGAAGCCGCTGAACTCGGCGAGGATGTCTTCGCTGGTCAGACCGAGGGCCTTGAGGAAGACGGTGACCGACTGCTTGCGCTTGCGGTCGATGCGCACGCCGACCTGGTCGCGCTTGTCGATCTCGAACTCGAGCCACGCACCGCGCGAGGGGATGACGCGCGCCGACACGATGTCCTTGTCGGAGGTCTTGTCGGGTGTCTTGTCGAAGTAGACACCGGGCGAACGCACGAGCTGCGACACGACGACACGCTCGGTGCCGTTGATGATGAACGTGCCCTTGTCGGTCTGGAGCGGGAAGTCGCCCATGAAGACCGTCTGGGTCTTGATCTCACCGGTCTGGTGGTTCATGAACTCGGCCTCGACGTACAGCGGGGCGGCGTAGGTCTTGCCGCGCTCCTTGCACTCTTCGATCGAGTACTTCTCGGGCTCGAGGTAGGGGTTCGTGAACGAGAGCTGCATGGTCTCGCTCAGGTCTTCGATCGGGGAGATCTCCTCGAAGATCTCTTCCAGACCGCTGATCTCGGGCACGTCGGTGCGACCGGCGGCCTGGGCCTCGGCGACGCGCGCCTTCCAGGCCTCGTTGCCGACGAGCCAGTCGAACGACTCGGTCTGCAGCGCGAGCAGATCGGGAACGGTCAGCTTGTCGGAGATCTTCGCGAACGAGAGGCGGGATGCTCCGCGTCCGCTCTTGGGGGTGGTGGTGGTGGATGCGTTGCTCGCAGCAGCCAAGGGAATAACCTCCAGAAGCCCGGGCGAGGGGCTCGTGATTCCTTGTCGTCAGGTGGAGTGCGTTCCTGCCCCGAAAACCTGCACGTCGCACGCCGCGGTGAAGCGGGGACGGGCAGGCTCAGCCGACCACCATATGAGGGCAGGGGGAATCGAGGAGCGCAAAGTCCAAGCATACGCGGGAGGACTCGCCGTGTCCAGTCCAATTCTTGACGCGTTTGCGGACCTGCGGTATAACCGCGTGCGCCCGTTCGTCATTCCCCGCGGCGCCGGGCGTCAGGCACGCCGGAATCGGAGCCGATCGCCCGGTCGCACCTGCGCAAGGGCGTCGAGGGCGGCATCCGTCACCACGGCGATCACGGGATACCCGCCCGTGACGGGACCGTCGGCCAGCAGGATGACGGGCCGCCCGTGCGGAGGCACCTGGATCGCCCCCGGCCGCATGCCCTCGCTGGGGAGTTCGTCGTGACGCACGCGCTCGAGGCCGGGGCCGTCGAGGCGGATCCCCACGCGGTCGACGTCGCTCGAGACCGTCCAACGCGCCTCGAGAAGGGTCGCCCGCGCGGCGGCGGTGAACCAGTCGGCGCGGGGTCCCTCGGCGATCCGCACGTCGTGCAGCGCGGGCGGGACGGTCCACGGGAAGACGTCGATCGCCGGAACAGCGGATGCCGCCCGCCCCGCGTGCAGCACGTCGCCCGCGCGCACGGGAGCGGGGCCGAGGCCGGCCAGCACGTCGCGCGAGCGCGAGCCCAGGGCGGCCGTGGCGACGATCCCGCCGCGGACGGAGAGATGAGCGCGCAGTCCCGCGCGCGCGGGACCGAGGCGGATCTCGCTCCCGGCGGGGACCAGCTGGGGCGCGTACATGTCGACCGCGCGAGCGGCGACGACGACGTCGACGAGGGCACCGGTCACGCACACCCACGTGTCGCTCTCGGCTCGGGCGACGAAGCCGCCGACGGCGATCTCGAGGCCGGCGGCGCCCTCGTCGTTGCCCACGAGGCGATTGGCGATGCGCAGGGCGCGCCGGTCGAGAGCTCCCGAGCGGGCGACGCCCAGGGCGGCGCGACCGGGGCGGCCGAGGTCTTGCACGGTGGCGAACGCACCCGGGTCGAGCACGCGGAGGGCGGGTCGGGGCGGGAGAGGGGAGGGGGCTGAGCCCGTCGGAGCCTGCGGACGCCGCGGTGGGGAGAGGGTCCCGGTCCCTTCGACAGGCTCAGGGACCTCTGAGCGCGCAGGGACCTCGACGGGCTCAGGGGCCTCGGCGGGCGCAGGGACCTCGGCGGGGCCAGCGACCTCGACGGGCCCAGGGGCCGCAGCGGGCGCAGGGACCTCGGCGGGCGCGAGCGGCGCCGCGGAGGTGACGCGCTCGCGCTCCGGCACGAAGCGCACGCGCGCTCCCGGGGGCAGCAGCACCGGGGTGGCGGCATCCGGATCGAAGAGCACCGCGTCGGTCGCGCCGATCAGTCGCCAGCCGCCCGGGGTCTCGCGCGGATAGGCGCCGCTGAAGCCGCTCGCGAGGCCGACGGCTCCGGCGGGCACACGGGTGCGCGGCCGGGCGAGGCGCGGCACGTCGAAGGGCCAGTCCGCGCTGACGAGGTAGGCGAAGCCCGGGGCGAAGCCGGTGAAGGCGACCGTCCAGTGCGCCCCCGCGTGCCGGGCCACGAGATCGACCGCCGGGATGCCGAGCAGCGCGGCCGTCTCGCCGAGATCGGTGCCGTCGTAGCGCACGGGCACCTCGACGAGGGGGCCGGGTCGCGCCGTCGCTGTCCGCGAGCCGGTCGCGCGGCGGATCCATTGCTCGACGGCCGCACGTCCGATGCGGGCGGGGTCGAAGGCGACGAGCACGGTGCGGGCGGCCGGGACCAGCTCGTCCACGCCCGCGGGCGGCGCGGCGGCGAGCGCCGCGTGCAGCGCCAGGACGCCGGCGAGATCGGCGACCTCTGCCAGCACGGCCCGATCCCCCAGGGGTCTGAGGACGACGGCATCCGCCGGCTCGTCGTCCTGCGGAGAGGTCACCACGGGGCGCGGACCGCGATGCCGGCGTCGTCGAGCGCGGCGCGCACCGCGCGGGCCGTCTCGACGGCGGCGGGGCTGTCGCCGTGCAGGCAGAGCGAGGCCGCCTCCACCGGGATCGTCGTGCCGTCGACCGCGTCGACCACCCCGTCGCGCACGAGCCGGACCGCCCGCTCCGCCACCCGGGTGGCGTCGTCGAGCAGCGCTCCGGGGGCTCCGCGCGGGACGAGGGCGCCGTCGCGGGTGTAGCCGCGGTCGAGGAACGCCTCGCGCACGAACGGCAGTCCCGCGGATGCCGCGGCCTCGGCGATCTCGCCCCGCAGGCCGAGCACGGGCAGGGGGCGACCGAGGCGGGCGGAGTGGTCGGCGACGGCCGCGACGACCGCGGCGGCCTGCCCCGCGTCGTCGATGACGGCGTGGTATAGCGCGCCGTGGGGTTTGACGTAGCGCAGCTCGGCACCGGCGGCGGTGAGCGCGTCGAGCTGCACCGCGATACTCCGGCGCAGGTCCGCGGGGGCGGGATCGCGGCGCACGCGGCCGAAGTTCTCGCGATCGTCGTACGAGGGGTGCGCGCCGACCGCGACTCCGAACCGGCGCGCGCGCTCGACCGAGGCGCGCATCGACGCGTCGTCGCCCGCGTGCGCGCCGCAGGCGACGTTGGCACTCGACACGACCGCGAAGAGGGCCTCGTCGTCGGCGGTCGGCATCCCGTCCACCGTCTCGCCGAGGTCGGCGTTGAGGTCAACGTGCATGGAGCCACGGTAGCGGCGGGGCCCGACAGAGCGGCGGGGTGTCACCACGGCACGGGATGCCGCGGGACGGGACGGACGAGCGGAGCGGCATCCGGCCCCCGGCGGACCTCCCGTCGTCGATGCCCCTCGCGCCCCGAACCGCCCACGAGGGCGGGCCGGTAGCGTGAACGCATGGCCCGCATGCGCATCGAACCCGACGACGCCCCGACGGCCCGCCTGTCGGACGGGTCCGTCGCGCGCGTGTCGCCCTCGGGATTCGTGTCGGGGTGGGAGCTCGTCGTCGACGGCACGCCGCAGTCGCACGTCGACCTCGACGATCCGACGCACCTGCACTTCGAGTACGTCGCGCGCATGGGCGCCGTGATCGACCGCCTGCGGATGCCGGGACAGCCGCTGACCGCCGTGCACCTGGGCGCGGGGGCCCTCACCCTCCCCCGCTACGTCGAGGCGACCCGGCCGGGATCCCGCCAGCAGGTGATCGAACTCGAGCCCGCGCTGTGGGACCTGGTGCGCGAGAACCTCCCCCTCCCCCGCGGCGCCTCGGTGCGCGTGCGCATCGGCGATGCGCGCGAGGGCCTCGGGCGGCTGCCCGCGGGCCTCGACGGTGCGGTCGACCTGCTCGTCAGCGACGTCTACTCCGGCGCGCAGACCCCCGCGCACCTGACGACCGTGGAGTTCTACCGCGCGGCATCCCGCCTGCTCGCCCCCGACGGCGTGCTGCTGGTCAACGTCTCCGACGGACCGGGGCTCGCGTTCGCGCGCCGGCAGGTCGCCACCGTCCGCGAGGTTCTGCCCGAGGTCATCGTGCTCGCCGAGGTGCAGGTGCTCAAAGGACGCCGGTTCGGCAACCTCGTCGTCGCGGCGTCGGCGGCACCGCTTCCCGTCGAGTGGCTGCCGCGCCTGATGGCGGCGGGGCCCCACCCCGCGAAGGTCGCCCAGGGCGCCGAGATCGTCGAGTTCATGCGCGGGTCGCGTCCTGCGACGGATGCCGATGCGACGCCGTCGCCCAAGCCCTCGGCATCCCTCTTCGAACGCTGACGGCAGCGCTTTCTCTCCTCGACCGCGTGGCGCGTGCGGTGTCGACGCGAGGTCGGCGCAGACTGGAACTCCTGCCCGACCGAGAGGAGCGACGGTGAGCTACATCCACGGGTACGACCCCGACACGCTGCGCGAGATCACCGACTCCCGCGAGTGCCAGGAGCGTCTCGACGAGATCGGGTCGCAGCGCAGCCTGCACGCCCTTCTCGAGCGGGTGTGGCTGCTGAAGGTGCTCGACCGCTTCGACGAGGCGCTCGCGATCTCGGAGCAGTCGGTGCGCGTGGCCCGCATGGCCGGGACGCGCCGCGACCTCCTGCGCGCGCGCATCCTGCACGCGACGATCATGCAGTGCCGGGGCGCGTACGCCGCCGCCGAGCAGGAGCTGACGATGTGCGCCGAAGAGGCCGAGGGTCAGGGCTGGGCGAGCATCGCGGCCTTCGCCCTGCAGCACCGCGGCAAGGTGCACTACGACGAGGGCGACTTCGACAGCGCCCGCCGCGATTTCAAGCAGGCCCTGTTCCTGCGGCAGAACGCCGGAGCCACCGATGCTCAACTCGAGTCCACGCTGCTGGCGATCGACGCGGCCGACCGTCGACGCACGCGCGAGGTCGTCGCGAGTTGAATGTCGTAGGCCCCGCCTAGCCTTCCGGTCATGTCCGATCTGCAGCGCGTCCGCACGTGGGCCGAGGCGTTGATCGCCCTGCACCTCGACGCGTCGTGGACGTTCGCGTTCGACAACGCCAAGCGACGCGCGGGGCTGTGCGACTACGGCCGCCGCCGCATCAGCGTCTCGCGCTACCTCGCGGCGCGATACGACGACGACACCAACCACCAGACGCTGCTGCACGAGGTGGCGCACGCGCTCGCGGGCGCCACCGCCGGCCACGGCCCCGCGTGGAAGCGCACGGCCTCCGAGCTCGGCTACGTGGGCGGCACGACCCACGCCGGAGAGACGGCGACCGAGCTGGCGCCCTGGGTGGGCACCTGCCCCGCCGGACACGTGGCCTATCGGCATCGGCGCGCGACGCGGCCGACGTCGTGCGCGCGGTGCGCTCCGACCTTCGACCCGCGCTTCGCGCTGTCGTGGGTGCGGCGCGACATCACCCGCGCCGAACGCGTCGCCGCCGCCACCCCGCGCTGAGGCGCGAACGGCGCCCGCCCCCGGCGATCAGGCGGAGACGAAGACCCCGTCGCGCAGCACCGGGACGACGGATGCCGCATCGCGCGCCGCCGCGGCGAGAACCGCCTCGCGCCCGCCGTCCGCGGCGAGCGCGCGCCCGCCTCCGCTCGCGGTGAGGAGGTGGCGCACCGCTCCGCCCAGGGCGCGGAAGCCCTCTCCCGCGACCGCGGCGTCGGGCGAGGCGTGATCGATCCCGAGGTCGCCGAGCGCGGCGACGACCGCGCCGGCCCCGAGCAGGTCTTCCACGGCGAATCGCGTTCCCGCGTCATCGATCTCGCCCGCCGCGAGCACGGAGATGCTCGTGCGCTCGGCGCGGGAGCGCTGCACCTCGAGCACGTGCGCGGCGACCGCCGCGGCGTTGCGCAGGCCTCCCGCCACGACGTGCGCGCCCGTCTCCGCCGCCGCACGGGCCAGGGCGGCCGCCGCGTCGTCGTCCTCGGCGAGGTCGAGACCGGCCGCGTTCTCGATGGCGCTCAGCGCGTGGGCGGTCAGCCCCAGCGTCTGCACGATCACCACGACGTGCGCGGGAGCGAGGCGACGCAGCCCACCCGCGCCCCACTCCAGGCGCACCTGGTAGTCGGACTGCGAGAGGGCGGGGTCGATCGGCATCCTTCGATGCTAGAACGACCCGGAGGTCGCCCCCGCCGCCCGGATCCCGCGAGCCCGATCGTCAACCCGCCCCACACCCCGCGGCGGATCGGGCACGATCTGATCATGCGGATCCTGCTGAAGTTCGTGATCGACTGCGACCCCGACGCCGCCTGGCGCGCCCTGCACTCCCCGCGCGCCGTCGCGGAGCTGTACGGCCCCCTGCTCGCCGTGGACGGCCTGGGCGAGATGCCCACCACGTTCGAGTCGGGCGACGACGTGCCCGTGCAGATGAGCGTCGCCGGGGTGATGCCGGTGGGACGCCAGCTCATCTCCGTCGCCGACCGCGAGACGCACGACGCGCACGGGCGCGTCCGCGTATTCCGCGACTGGGGCCTCCCCCTGACCGGTCCGCTCGCGGTGCTCGACGTGTGGGATCACCAGATGGCGGTGTCGGCCGCCCCCGGCGAGCCCGGAAAGACGCTCTGGCGCGAGCGGCTCACCATCGGCGGCGCCGCGGCCCCCGCGCTGTGGCCGGGCCTGTGGGCGACCTGGCAGTGGCGGGCCGCGCGCATCCGCGCCCTCGCACCGACGTGGGCGCACGACCCCGAGGACAACGACGCTCCACGCCGCCATGAGTGAGCTCCTCGTGCGCGCGGCGACGCCCGACGACAGTCGGTGCATCGCCCACGTGCACGTGCAGAGCTGGCGCGAGGCCCACACCGATCAGGTCCCCGAGGCGCTGTCGGAGCAACTCGACGTCGAGCTCTCGGCCTGGCGCTGGGCGGCGCGCCTGCGCGGAGAGACCCCGCCTGGCGCCGAGCGCCTCGGCGACGCGTGGGTGGCGATCGTCGACGGGCGGGTCGTCGGCTTCTCGTCGGCGGGCCCGAGCCGCGACGCGGATCGACCGGAGACGGATGCCGAGCTCTACGCGCTCTACGTCCTCGCGGCGCACTACGGCACCGGTGCCGGCCGGGCGCTGCTGGAGGCCGCGGTGGGCGACCGGCCCGCGAGCCTCTGGGTGCTCTCTGGGAACGACCGGGCCCTCGCCTTCTACGCGAAGCACGGCTTCGCCCCCGACGGCGCGTCACGGGAGGACGACCGCTGGGGCGGCCCCCTGCGGGAGCTGCGGCTGACCCGATGACGGGAGGCGCGACGCCCGACCGCGCCTCAGACCAGCCCGTGACGATACGCGAACACGACGAGCTGCACGCGATCGCGCAGGGCCAGCTTGGTGAGGATGCGGCTGATGTGCGTCTTCACCGTCGCCTCCGACAAGAACTCGCTCTCGGCGATCTCGGCGTTGCTGAGGCCCGTCGCCGCGAGCGCGAAGATCTCCCTCTCACGGTCGGTGAGCGCACCGTAGGCCGCGGGGACGGGCTCGGCGCCCGCGCCGTCGGCGATGTGGGCGAACAGCTCGCGGGTGGCCTCGGCCGCGATGACGGCCGAACCCGCGTGCACCGTGCGCACGGCCGAGAGCAGGAACTCCGGCTCGGCGTCTTTGAGCAGGAATCCGCTCGCCCCGCCCTGGATCGCCCGCGCGGCGGCCTCGTCGAGGTCGAAGGTCGTGAGCACCACCACGCGGGGCGCATCGGGCTCGCGGAGGATCTCGGCGGTCGCCGTCAGCCCGTCCATCACCGGCATGCGCACGTCCATCAGCACGAGGTCGGGGCGCGTCGAGCGCACCACCTCGATGCCCTCGCGGCCGTCGGAGGCCTCGCCGACGACCTCGAGGTCGGGTTGCGAGTCGATCACCATCCGGATGCCGGCGCGGAACAGGGCCTGATCGTCGACGAGGACGATGCGGACGGGGGCGGTCATGCGGAGTGGCCTCTCTCGAGAGCGGACGGGGGTGCGGCATCCGGACTCGTCACCGCGAGCCCCCGATCGGAAGGGTCGCGCGCACGACGAATTCGCCGTACTCGGGCTCGGCCGTCAACCGGCCGCCGACGAGCTGCGCGCGTTCGCGCATGCCGATGAGCCCGTGTCCGCCGGTGCCGACGGCTGCACCCGCGACGGCCGTCGATCGGGCGTTGCGCACCGACAGCTCGACGCGGTCGGTGAACCAGCCCAGGTGCACGCGCACGCGCGGGTCGACGCCGTGGCGGAGGGCGTTGGTCAGCGCCTCCTGCATGATCCGGTACACCGCGAGCTGGATCGCCGCGGGCGGCTCTCCCGGCGGAGGCGGGTCGACGCTCACGTCGAGGTGCACCCCGGCCGCCCGCACGCGGTCGAACAGCTGCGCCAGGTCGGCGAGGGTCGGCTGCGGGCCCTCTCCCTGGCTGTGACGCAGCTGTGTGAGGAGAAGACGCACATCGGTCAGCGCCGCCCGCGCGGTCGTCGAGATCGTCGCGAGCGCGTCGGACGCCGCCGCGGGGTCGCCTGCGGCGGCGTAACGGGCGCCGTCGGCCTGGGCGATGACCACCGCGAGCGAGTGGGCGACCACGTCGTGCATGTCGCGCGCGATGCGCACCCGCTGCTGCTCGGCGATCGTCTCGGCCTCGGCGGCGCGCTGGGCACGGCTGTTCTCCGCGGCGCGCAGGGCCGTGCGCACGAGGGCCCCCGACACCCACGCGAGCATGAGGGCGAATCCGGATGCCAGCAGCAGGGCGCCCACGGCGAACCAGTCGTTGACGGAGGGGGGCTCCGACAGCCCCCGGCCGACGAGGTAGAGCGGGATGATCGCGGCACCCGCGATGCCCGAGGCGAAGCCCCACCAGAACACGCGCCGGCTGCCGTAGGCGGCCGTCGTGTAGAGGACGGCGAAGATGGCGAGGTCGGTCGGGGACGGCTGCCTGCCGAAACCCATCTGCAGGAACGCGCCGACCCAGGCCAGGATGAGCGCGAGACCGGGCTGCAAGCGCCGCATCGCGAGGGCGGCGGTCAGCGCGAGGGCGACGAGGATCGCGCCGAGGGGTCCGGCGAAGCTCTGGGTGGCGTCGCCGACGACCTCGACCAGCAGGGCCAGCAGACCGAACAGCGCGGCGACGCCGAGGTCGGTGACCAGCTGATAGCGCTGGAGCGGGCGGAGGGAGAGCATCGTCCTCACGCTACGCGGGACCGCGGGGCCGCGGCATCCGTCTGTGGATGTATCCCGGGCCGTGTCGAGATCACCCGATCGGCCCGAGATCACACGCCGGAGCGCGGTGCGGACGGCGAGAGCGTGTGATCTCGGCGCGGGTCAGCCGGGGAAGTCGGCGGGCTCGATCGGGCGCGCTTCGAAGAACGTCTGGAGCACCACGGTCGTGCGGGTGTTGACCTGCGCCGCGGCCCGGATGTCGCGGATGAGCGCCTCCAGATCGCGCGGGGTGGGCACGCGCACGAACAGCATGTAGGCCGCCTCGCCCGCGATGGAGTGGCAGGCCTCGATCGCGCTGAGGTGCGCGAGGAGTTCGGGCGCGTTGTCGGGCTGCGCGGGGTCGAGCGGGGTGATCTCGACGAACGCCGCGAGCGGTCGCCCGAGGGCCTCGGCGTCGAGGATGGGCCGGTAGCCCTGCACGATGCCGCGCGCCTCGAGGCGGCGCAGTCGCGACTGGACGGCCGAGACCGAGAGGCCGACGCGCTCCGACAGGTGCGACAGCGTCGCGCGCGCGTCGATCGAGATCTCGCGGACGATCGCGGCGTCGACGGCGTCGTCGAGGCGGGGGGCGCGAGCGGGGGCCTCGGTCATGCGCTCGACAGTAGCAGTGGGCGCGAGGACGGCCCTGGCGGGGTCCGTAAGTTTTCCGTTAGCATGACGTTTTAACAGGAATATTTACACCCCCTGATCGGAGGATGCCATGACCATCGCGACGCCCACCCGCACCGACCGGGATCTGCTCGACGGTCGCACGGTCGACGAGGTCGAGAACACCCCCGCCTGGGCCCAGCTGAAGAGCGCGGCCACCGCCCTGCAGGACCTGCAGTCCACCGACGGCTCCATCGAGGACACCGCCGCCGCCGCGCCGCTCATCGACGATGTCGTCGAGGCCATCGCCGCGCTCGCACCCCTCTTCCCCCACGACGCCGACTACCTCGCGGCATCCGTCGCCGACTTCCGGCGGTGGGAGGCGGAGGGCCTGGGGACGCCGGACTTCCTCGACTCGCTCGTGGCCTTTCAGCCCCAGGAGCACAGGGTCGACGGCATCCGTCACCTCGTCGTCTTCCCGATGTACACGCAGAACGGCTCGAGCGACCGGCACGTCGAGGCGGTGCTCGTCGAGGCCATCTGGCCCGAGTTCATCGCGCGGCTCGAGACCGAGTACACCAACCGGCTGTTCGTCTCGCTGCGGCTGATCGACTTCACCTCGGGATACGACACCAACTCCGCCGTGCTGTTCCCCGAGACCGTCGCGATGCGCGAGATCCCGACCTTCACGTGGGGCGCGATCTTCCAGGACCGCGAGGCCGCCCGCTACCGCCGCGTCACGCGCGCCGCCGCGGAGATCACGAAGCTCGAGCTGCCCGCGGCCGCCGCCCGCATGCTCGACGACCAGGCGCTCACCGAGCGGACTTTCGTGATGTGGGACCTCATCCACGACCGCACTCACATGCGCGGCGACCTCCCGTTCGACCCGTTCATGATCAAGCAGCGGATGCCGTTCTTCCTGTACTCCCTCGAGGAGCTGCGGTGCGATCTCACCGCGTTCCGCGAGTGCGTCTCGCTGCAGAAGCGCCTCTCGGCCCGCGACGACCTCGACGACGCCGAGCGCACGATGCTCGAGCACGCCGAGCTCGTGCAGTACGCCGTCATCTTCGACCGCATCTTCCGCTTCGCCATCACCGGCTCGCGCGTGCGCAACTACGACGGACTCGGCGGTCAGCTGCTGTTCGCGTGGCTGCACCAGCGCCGGGTGCTGCACTGGACCGACACCTCGCTGGCCTTCGACTGGGACGAGGTCCCCGCCGCCGTGGTCGCCCTCGCCGACGCCATCGACGAGCTGTACTGGCGCTCGATCGACCGCCCCAAGACGGCGCACTGGCTCGCCGCCTACGACCTCGTGCGCAGCGTCGTGACGCCGCACCCCGCGTCGGTGTGGGCCCGCGGCCTGTCCGACGAGGTGCTCGCCGGCCTCCCCAAGGGCTACACGGATGCCGTCTTGAACGACGAGTTCCCGCTGTCGATGTTCTTCGAAGCGCTCGAGAAGAAGATGCGCCCGGTGATCGCCTCGACCGAGGGGATCCGCGGCACCGACTGAGCGGCATCCCGCGTCCGTCGAGAGGCCAGGATACGTCGAGCAGGCCGACGCCGGACCGACGTGTTCTGGACGCTCGACGCAGGGGGACGCCCGCCGCACGCGGAACCGGTCGCGCCCGGAGCCCCCGGGGAGCACACTCGGGGGAAGCGAAGCGGATGACGATGAGCGAAACGACGACGGAGACGACGATGAGCGACACGGTGCAGGCGCGGGAACTCGAACTCGTCGAGGGACGACTGGTCCTGCTCGCGGGGGGCACGAGCGCGGCGGGACGCTCCGCCGCGCGGACCCTCCGGGAGGCGGGCGCCCGGGTCGTGATCGTGGGGTCGGATGCCGCGCGACTCGCCGACGCGGCGCTCGCGGCACCGGGCGCCGCGACGGAACAGTGCGACCTCACCGACGCGGACGCCGTGGCCGCCCTGCGCGAGCGCGTCCACGCGGTGCACGGGCGCGTGGACGGGGTGCTGCATCTGGTCGGCGGGTGGCGCGGCGGCGGCGGGCTGGCCGGGCAGAGCGACGACGACTTCGCGTTCCTGCTGCGCTCGTTCGAGGCGCTGCGGCTCGTCAGTCGCGCCTTCGACGACGACCTGCGCGCCTCGCCCGCGGGCCGACTCGCCATCGTCTCGTCGACGTCGGTGACACGCCCCCTCGCGGGCGGGGCGAACTACGCGGCGGTCAAGGCCGCGAGCGAGGCGTGGACGCGCGCCGTCGCCCAGGGCTTCGCCAAGAGCGCCCGCGACGCGGACCGGGCGATCTCCGCGGCGGCGGTCATCTTTCGCGTCAAGAGCCTCGAAGGGCTCGAGGACGCCCTGGCCGCTGCCTTCGTGGCGCTGTGGGACGACACCGCCGACGCGTTCAACGACGTCGTGATCGAGGTGGGCGCGGGCGCCTAGACCTCGGTGGGGCGACGGGGGTCGTGACCGGGGGCGGGCGCCGTTCCGGCGTCGGCGCGCGGGTCGGCGTGCGCGGCGGGCTCCGGAGCCGACCGGTAGAGCTGCGACAGGGTGCGGTACGACCGCGAGAAGAACGCGAGCACGCCGACGGCGACCATGACGAGGCCCGCGAAGACGAACACGAGCGCGATACCCCGCGACTGGCCCTCTCCGAGGAGCCACCCCCAGGCGGCTCGCCCGCTGTCGCCGTTCATGTAGGGGATCACGAGGAACTGGGCGATCGGGGCGATCAGGAACGAGGTCACGGGCGCCGCCGCCGATTCGAAGGCAGCCGCGAAGCCGAAGACACGCCCCTGCGTGTCGAAGGGCACGACCCGTTGGATGACGGTCTGCTCGGCCGCTTCGACGGGCGGGATGAGGGCCATGTAGACCCAGATGCCGATCCCGTAGAGCCACCACCACTCGCGCAGGGTGAAGACCGCGCCCAGCGCCCCCATCGCGATGACGATCCACAGCATCGTGCGGATCGGGTTGCGTCCGAGCCCGAACTTCGCCACGAGACCGCCGCCGACGATGAAGCCCGTCGCCGTGACCGCCAGGACGACGCCCCACACCTCCGCCTCGTAGACCCGACCGTCGATCTCGAGACGGTAGAGCTCGAGACCATAGGGATCCATGAGCGCCATGTAGACGCCGCCGATCAGGTTGTTGAACGTGGAGAACAGCAGCAGGGCGAACAGCCCGTGCGCCGCGCGCACCGCACGGATGGCGCCGGCGACGTCGACCACCGGACCGCGCTGCGCGCCCGCGACAGGAGGGGGCTCGGGGATGCGGATGGTCAGGAGGTGGAGGAGGGCCACGACGGTGAGCACCACCGCGATCGCGAGCGTCCACCCCATGCCCAGGAACCCGACCGACAGCCCGCTGAACACGCTCGTCACGACGAACGCGAGGCCCTGCACGGTGCCGACGAGCCCGTTGGCGTTCGCGTGCCGTTCCACGGGAACCAGGAGGGTGACCGTCGTCGACAGGGCGATGTTGCGGAGATTCTCGATGACGGCGCCGCCGAGGATGATTCCCGAGAACAGCCAGAACCACGGGCCGCCGAGGTCGAGGAGCACCGACTCGGGGAAGCTCAGCCACAGGGCCCCCGCGAGGAGGAAAGCCGCGAGGGTCACCACGCCGGAGACGACCATGACCCGGTGCTTGCGATGGCGATCGACCAGCGTTCCGAACACCATGGCGAAGACCGCCAGCAGCAGCATGTATGCACCGCCGACGATTCCCGTAGCGAGAACCGACCGCGTCTCGAGATAGACCCAGAAGGTGAGCGCGAACCAGAGGAAGCTGGTCGTGACGTTTGCCGCGGCCGTGTTGATCACGACAGCGAGGAACGTGCGCCGCCCCCGCGCGGGCGTGACCGCGGCGGCTGCGGCGGACGGCGAGGCGGACATGGACACACGGTAGACCCGACCTCCGACATCGGCCAGGGTCGGGCTCGGGCGGTCCGCGGCGGGGGGATTCCGTCGGACGCCGGACCGGGGCCGTCGCGCGCGGGACGCCGGCTCGGGGCCGTCGTGCGTGGACGGCCGACGCGCGCGAGACGCCCGCCCGGGGACCGTCGCACGAGACACACGCCCGGAGCCGTCGCGCACGGGGTGCCGGCCCGGGCCGTCGCGCGCCGCCGCCCGCGCGAAGCACGGCTCAGTCGAGCAGGCTCCGGATGTCGTCGGCGGTCAGCCGGGGGCCCGCGGCGAACGCTCCCCCGTCGTCGTCGTCGCCGCCGTCGAGCACGCGGGAGAAGAGCTCGGACTTGGCCTCCCGCAGGGCGACGACCTTCTCTTCGACGGTCTCGGACGACACCAACCGGTACACGATCACCGGGCGCGTCTGCCCGATGCGGTGGGCGCGGTCGATCGCCTGATCCTCGACGGCCGGGTTCCACCACGGATCGAGCAGCACGACGTAGTCGGCCTCCACCAGGTTGAGGCCGACCCCGCCCGCCTTGAGCGAGACGAAGAAGACCGGGTCGTCTCCCTCGCGGAAGCCGTCGATCTGCGCCTGACGATCGACCGTCGTGCCGTCGAGGTACCGGGAGGCGAGGCCCGCGTCGGTCGCGCGTTGACGTGCGGCGCGCAGGAACCGCGTGAACTGGCTGAGCACGAGCACCCGGTGCCCCTCGGCCGCCGCCTCGACGAGGAGCTCCTCGAGGGCGTCGAGCTTCGCCGACGGCGCTTCGCCCTCGTCGACCAGGGAGGGGTCCAGGGCCAGTTGCCGCAGCATCGTCAACGACCGGAAGATCGCGAACCTGTTGCCGTCGGCATCGTCGTCGAGCAGGCCGAGCAGCCGCTGCCGCTCCCGGTGGAAGCGTCGATCGTAGAGCTTGCGGTGCGCGGGGTGCAGCCCCACCGCGATGACGGTCTCCTGCTTGGGTGGGAGCTCGGATGCCACGAGCTCTTTCGTGCGGCGCAGGAGGAACGGTCGGATGCGACGGCGCAGGAGGTCGAGCCGCTCGCGATCCGAGTGCTTCTCGATGGGGGTGCGGTAGAGCTCGGTGAAGGACTCCCTCGTGCCGAGCAGCCCCGGAGCCACGAGGGACATGAGCGCCCACAGTTCGAGGAGGTTGTTCTCCATCGGGGTGCCCGTGATGACGAGCGTGAAGGGCACCGCGAGGCTCCGCGCCGCGCGATACCCGCGCGAGGCGGGGTTCTTGATCTGCTGCGCCTCGTCGAGCACGAGCCCCGACCACGCGACCTCGGCGTACTGCTCCTGCTCCAGGCGGAACAGGGCGTAGCTGGTGACGACGACGTGCGCACCGGCGGCCGCCTCGGCGATGCTCGTCGACCGTCTCGCGCTCGTCGCCGCGACGGTGCGCACCTCGAGCTCGGGGGCGAAGGACGCGCACTCGCGCGCCCAGTTGCCGACCACGCTCGTGGGCGCGACGATCAGGAAGGGGGCCATCGCCGGATCGGCGGCACGAGCGGCCTCCATCATCGCGATGGTCTGCACGGTCTTCCCGAGGCCCATGTCGTCGGCCAGGATGCCGCCGAGCCCCTGCACGCGCAGGAAGTGCAACCAGTCGAGACCGCTCCGCTGGTAGTCGCGAAGCGTCGCTCGAAGGCCCGCCGGCGGGTCGACCGGTTCGAGGGCGGCGTCGTCGGTGAGACCGCGGACGCGCAACCACCACTCCGCCTCGTGCGCGGCGATCATGCCGAGCTCGGACAGGTCGTCCCACAGACCGACGTTGTAGCGATTGACGGCCAGCTCCGCCCCGGGGCGATCGGCGAGGGCGCGCGCCTCGTCGATCACCGCGCGGAGGCGGTCGAATTCGGGGGTGTCGAGGCGGACGTACTCGCCGTCGCCCACGAACAGCACGCGATCGCCGAGAGCCAGGGCCGTGTAGAGGGAGGTGAAGTCGACCTCGACGTCGCCGACGCTGACGCGCGCGTGCAGATCGAACCAGTCGCTGCCGTCGTCGTCGCCCGTGCTCAGCTGGACGACCGGGGCCTCGGCCGACACCCGGTACACGGGCTCATCGCCCCGGGTCTCGACGCGGACGTGCGCGAGGGAACGCAGACGCGGCAGGCCCTCCGCCACGAGCAGCGCCGCCTCGCTCGCACTCAGCGCTCGCGCCGGGGCCGCACCCGTCGCGTACGGGGCGGGGAGCTCGAGCCGCATCTCGTCGGCGAGCGCCGAGACCGCGCTCCACACCGCCCTCTCGTGCTCGTCGTGGCGACGCCCTCGCGTCGGCGACCGATCCCACCTCGAGGCGACGGTCGTCGCCGCGTCACGGTGCTCGAGGGTGAGCTCGAGGATCGGGAGGGGAGCCGGCGGCACCTCGACGGTGCCCCTCGGGGACGCCACCGGCGCGTCGAGCTGCAGGCGGGGCAGATACTCCCGCAGGAACGTCGGAGTCCCGCCCTCGTCGATCGTGAGGGCCCCCGAGCGCGCGAGCAGCCCGCGAACGGGTCCCGACACGGGGGCCGACAGCCGGGCGAGGGTGATGCGCTCGTCGTCGCCGTCGCGGTCGGCGACGAACGCCACGGCGACCGCCGGTTCGCCGACCACCCACGACGGGAGGGCCGCGGTGTCGTCGTCGAGGCCCTGGACGCCCCCGCGCACGTGGAGCGTGCTGCCGCGCCGATCCAGCGTCACCGCCGCCGCGACCGGCTCGTCGACGATGCGGACCGGGTGGTGCGCACCGGCGCCCGACACCAGGGGGACGCCCGCCGCGACGACCGCGTCGAGCTGCAGCCACAGCGAGTGCGGAGGGACGGCGGACAGCGGCATCCATTCGTCGGACAGGTAAACGCCGGCACCGTACCGCCCCAGTCGCCCGAGGCTGTCGAGCGCGGCGCGGGCGCGCGGATCGGCGGGGAGGGTCGCGAGGGCAGACCAGCCGGCGCGCCCCTTGATCCACGTTCCGCGCGTGCCGCGCACCCCGGGACGCGCGGTGAGGGTCAGGGCGGTTCCGTAACCGCGCCCCCCGCCGCGGCGGATCGCCAGGAAGAGGCAGAGCTCGAAGGGGGCCTCGTCGTCGACGGGCGGTGCGGTCGCGAACAGCTCGTCGAGCGAACGCTGCCATTCCGGGCGCGGCGGACGCCCCGCGGCGATCAGCCGGTCGAGCAGGACGAGCGCCGTCGCGCACGAGTGCTCGCACTCGGGGCCGCGACCGCAGGAGCACCACCCGGACACGCGGGAGAAGTCGGCGGCGACGCGCAGTTCGAGGTGCTCGTAGCCCGCGGCGCCGAACGACTGGGCCGACACCACGAGCACGTCGCCGACCGACCGCGCGTCGCCCACCTCCACGGAGCCGTAGACGAGGAGGCGGTCGGCGCGGATCATCGCGGACGACGAGAACATCTCGCCCGCGATGCTGAGCGCTTCGGGATCCAACCTCATCCCCCCATTCTCGTCGGGGGCACCGACACCCCGTCGCGCGTCGGGCGATCCGTGGAGGAGATCACCCCTGGGGAGGAGTCGGGAAAAGTTACGCTGGAGGGGTGACTTCCCTCCACGACACGTCGGTGCGCGGCTTCGCGTCCGACAACTATTCCGGCATCCACCCCGACGTCCTCGCCGCGATCACCGCGGCCAACGAGGGCCACCAGGTCGCCTACGGCGAAGACGTCTACACCGCGCGCCTGCAGGAGCTGTTCGTCTCGCTCCTGGGCGACGGTGTCGAGGCCTATCCCGTGTTCAACGGCACCGGCGCGAACGTCGTCGGCCTGCAGTCGATGCTCCCCCGCTGGGGCGCCGTGATCTCGGCATCCACCGCGCACATCAACGTCGACGAGGGCGGAGCCCCCGAGCGCGTGGGCGGCATCAAGCTGCTGACCGTGCCCACCGACGACGGCAAGCTGACGCCCGAGCTCGTCGACCGCGAGGCGTGGGGCTGGGGCGACGAGCACCGCGCGCAGCCCCTCGTCGTCTCGATCACGCAGTCGACCGAGCTGGGCACGCTCTACACGGTCGACGAGATCCGCGAACTGGCCGCGCACGCGCACGGGCACGGCATGCGCCTGCACATGGACGGCGCCCGCATCTCGAACGCCGCCGCCGCCCTCGACGTGCCCCTCCGCGCGTTCACGCGCGACGCCGGCGTCGACGTGCTGAGCTTCGGCGGGACGAAGAACGGCGCGATGATCGGCGAGGCCATCGTCGTGCTCGACCCCGAGGCGTCCACGGGCCTGACCTACCTGCGCAAGCTCGACATGCAGCTGTCGAGCAAGATGCGCTTCGTCTCGGCGCAGCTGGTCGCCCTGCTCGAGGACGACCTGTGGCTGCGCAACGCCCGGCACTCGAACGCGATGGCGCAGCGCCTGCGCGCGGGCGTCGAGGCGGGCCTCGCCGACGGGTCGATCCGGGGCGTGGAGTTCACGCAGCCCACCCAGGCCAACGGCGTCTTCGCGACGCTTCCCGCCGGAGTCGCCGACCGCCTGCGCGCGAGCTTCCGCTTCTACGACTGGGACGAGATGCGCCGCGAGGTGCGGTGGATGTGCTCGTTCGACACCACCGAAGACGACATCGACGCGTTCGTCGCGGCGATCGCGCGCGAGACGACCGCCTGACCCCGGCCCCGAGGGCCGGGGTGCAGCGAGGGCCCCGGCATCCCGTCCCGATCCGGAGGGGATGCCGGGGCCCTCGTCGTCTCACGCTCCCGCGAGCCAGTCCCGGTAGGCGTCGAAGGTGTTCTCGCGGCCGAGGAACGCCTCGACGAGCTCTCGCGCGTCGCGCGTGCCGCCCGGCTCGAGGATCTCGCGCCGATAACGCGCGGCGGTGTCGGCGTCGAACAGGTCGTCGCCGAAGGCCGACAGCAGGTCACGCGCGATCACGAGACTCCACTGATAGGTGTAGTAGCAGGCCCCGTAGCCGGTGAGGTGCCCGAATCCGGCGTAGGAGTGCGACCCGTCGAGCGGGGCCACCGGGCTCGCGGCGCGGTAGTACCCGTCGACGGCCGACGCGAGGTCGGCGGGGCGGTCCACGTGCAGGCGGTACGACGTCGTCGCGTGCCCGAGCTGCCGGGTCACCTCGAGCCCCCGACCGAACGCGTCGGCGGTGCGCATGCGCGCGACGAGATCGGCGGGAATGGACTCGCCCTCGTCGTTCACCGCGAAGGCGGCGAGCGCCTCGGCATCCCACGCCCACTCCTCGAGGAGCTGGCTGGGCGCCTCGACGAAGTCCCACTCGGTGGCGACGCCGGTCCAGCGCGCCCACTTCTGGTGCCCGCCGAGGATGTCGTGCACGAGGTGCCCGAACTCGTGGAAGAACGTCACGACCTCGTCATGCTCGAGCAGTCCGCGCGAGAAATTGCACAGCAGCACCGACTCGGGCAGGGCGCGCCCCGCGATGCCGGGGGCCAGGCCGAAGCACGCCGCGTGGTTGTACTTGCCCTCGCGCGGGTGCAGGTCGAGGTGGATGCGGCCGAGGCGCTCCCCCGCGCGGACGACGTCGTACGTGCGCACGTCGTCGTGCCACGACGGCGTCTCGACGGGCACGTAGGTCACGTCGAGCAGGCGACCGGTGGTGGCGAGCACGCCGTCGAGCACCCGGTCGAACCGGAAGTACGAGCGCACGAGCTGCGCGTCGACGTCGTACTCCTCGCGCTTGAGCGCCCCCAGGACGTACCAGAAGTCGGCGATCGTCACGGCATCGGCGTCGGGGTCGTCGCGGCGCAAACGCTCCCGCACGCGCTCGTACTCCGCGGACGCGGCCGGGGCCGCCGCCGCGGCGACGCGGTCGAGGAACGCGGCCACCGCCGCGCTCGAGCCGATCATGCGGGTCTCGGTCTCGTAGTCGGCCCAATCGCCGTAACCGAGCAGCGCCGCACGCTCCGCCCGCACGGCGAGCAGTTCGGCGAGCACCGGCTCGTTGACCGGCCACGCGAGGTCGTTGTACGCGCCGACCAGGGCGTGGCGCAGCGACCGGTCGCGCGCATACTCGCGCACCGGCATGAGGTCGGTGTACTCGGTCGTGAGCGTGACCAGCCCCTCCTCGTCGGCGGGGTGCGCCTCGATGAAATCGGCGGGCAGCCCCTCGAGCGACGAGGCGGGCACGCGGATCTCCCGACGCCCCTCGCGGATGTTGCGGGAGAACGTCAGCGACAGCTCGGTGTCGCGATCGGTCAGCTCGCGCACGCGTTCGCGATCGGCATCCGCGAGATCGACGCCACCGCGACGGAAGTCCCGACGGATCTGGTCGAGCAAGCGCTGCTCGTCGGGGTCGAGCCCCTCGGCGTCGAGGTCGGCGAAGACGCCCCACAGCTCGCGGTCGAGCAGCCGACGCGACTGCACCGCCTCGACCGCCTGCGCCTGAGCCTCGGCGGCGTCGCGGACCTCGGCATCGGGGTGCGACTCGCTGAGCAGGTGGGAAGGGGCGGCGGCCTCGACGAGCGCGAGCTCGGCCTCGTTCCAGAGGGCGAGACGCTCGCGGGCTCCCGACGACGTCTCGGCGACGAGCCGCGCGTCGATCTCGGCGACGCGGTCGAGTCGCTCGCGCGGGCGCTCGGCCGCGAACGCGTGCCACCCGTCGAGGTCGCGGGGCAGGGTCAGGGGTTCCAGGGGAGAATCCGGCATCCTCCGACCCTAGGCAGGGGGTACGACAGCGGGCAATGGTCGGTGCGCAGCGGCGCGTCTCAGCGCGCCGAGGGCCGCCCCAGCACCACGGTCGACAGCGAGGTGCGCCAGTGCCGCGCGACGTACTCCACGGCCTCGTCGACACCGAGCGCGCGACTGGAGTTGCCGATGCGCACCCACAGGTCGGTCGTCGTGCCGCCGTCCTTCGGCTGCGTGAGGTACACCGGCCGCGACGAGGGACGGCACTGGATCACACACACGGCCGGGCCCTCACCCGCGTGGCCGAAGACGATGCGCGGCTGCGCCGCGGCGTTGCGCCCCAGGGTCTGCGACAGCATGTCGCGCAGCCACAGCTCGAACCGGTCGTGGTCGGCGGTGCGCAGCGTCGACAGGTCGCGCTCGAGACCGATCGCGCGGCCGTCGTCGGCGACGCCGATGACCAGGGTGCCTCCGCGCGAGTTCGCGAAGGCGGCGACGGACTTGGCGATGGCGATCTCCATCCGCGCGTCCTTGCGCTGCTCCCGCACGTTCCACCGCGCGGTCTCTTTGAACTCCACGCGATCGCTCTCACCGGCGCGCACGAGTGCGGCGACGTCGATGTCGCCACCCGCCCGTCGCGCCGTCGCGACGACGGCGGCGACGACGGCGGACAGCCCGACGCTCGCGCCCACGGAGAACAGGATGGTCGTCGACACCCACAGTCGCGCCGCCCCGCCAATCCAGGCCGACAGCAGCAGTCCGATACTCACTCCCAGCACGCCGATGACCGTCATGGTCGGCAGGCTGAGCGATCCGGCCGGACCGAAGAGACGACGCAGCAGGATCGCGATGAGCGCCGCGAGGGCGAGCACGACCGGCAGCGCGATCGCCAAGTCGACGAGCGGGGTGTCCATCGGGTCGGGTCAGCGCAGGGCGCCCACCGAGGCCAGGGCGAGCCGGATCAGCGTGCCGCGCCCACCCTCCATCTCGTCCGAGAGCGCATCGGATGCCGCCTCCTGCGGCGAGAGCCAGGTGACCTCGAGGGCGTCCTGGCGCGGCTCGCACGTGCCGGTGACGGGGACGACGTACGCCAGCGACACGGCGTGCTGCCGGTCGTCGTGGAACGCGCTCACGCCCGGGAGCGGGAAGTACTCGGCCACCGTGAACGGCGTCGGCTGCGGCGGGAGCAGGGGGAAGGCCATCGGCCCGAGGTCGTTCTCGAGGTGGCGGAAGAGCGCATCGCGCACCGTCTCGCCGTAGCGCACACGTCCCGAAACGAGCGTGCGGGTCATCTCGCCCAGCGGCGTCGCGCGCAGCAGGATTCCGACCTGCGTCACCGCTCCCATGCCGTCGGTGCGCACGGGGAGGGCCTCGACGTAGAGCATCGGGAGCCGTCGCCGCGCCTCGGCGAGCTCGACCTCGCTCAACCAGCCCGGATTGGGGTTGGGGCCGCCCGGGGCGCCTGAGAACTGCGCCGAGAGCGGCTCGCGCTCGTCGCCGTTGTCGCCGGGTTCGGGGTCGGGGGTGCGCACGGGCATGCTCCCTGTATATCAACGTCTGCCCCGGATGCCGCGACATCGACGCCCCGCGGATCCTCGGCGGGCGATCGTCGCGGACGCCCCGCCCCCGCGCGTCCCGGGCCGCGCGTGGGCTCGCCTCGCCCCCGGCGATGTCGGAGGCCTTTGCGACAATGTCGGCATGAGCGCGCATCCCTCCCTCGACCCGTCCGTCGTGCGGTGGTCGGTCCCCGCGGCCGAACGCGGCGACCGACCGGTGCTCGTGCTGCTGCACGGGTACGGCTCCGACGAGCACGACCTGTTCGGTCTGGTGCCCTTTCTGCCCGAGCAGTTCGTCGTGGCGAGCGTGCGCGCGCCCCTGGCGCCGCCGTGGCCCATGCCGGGCGCCTCGTGGTACCCGATCGAGGGGCTCGACGGCCGCGATCCCGCGGCGGTGACGCGCGCCGCGCAGGCGGTGCTCGCGTGGGTGCGCGGCGCGGTCGGCGCGCACCCCGTGGGATTCCTCGGCTTCTCGCAGGGCGGGGCGGTCGCCGTGCAGGCCCTGCGCGTCGACCCCGATGCCGTCTCGTTCGTCGTCGTTCTCGCCGGCTACGCCGCCGGGGGCGAGCTGCCCGGCGACGAGGTGCTGGCCGAGCGCAGACCCCCGGTCTTCTGGGGCCGCGGGGCCGCCGACGACGTCATCCCGCCCGCCCTGGTCGATCAGACGGCCCAGTGGCTCCCCGTCCACAGCGAGCTCAGCGGACGGGTGTACCCCGGCCTCACGCACTCGATCTCACAGGACGAGCTCGACGACGTCCGCGCCTTCCTCGACGCGCGTCTCGCCGAGACGACCGCTCCGAACGCCGGCTGATCCTCGACCCGGTTCGCGGGACTCCGCGGGCGTGCCGTTCCGCGGCGGGCGAACGTCAACCCCGACCCGATGTCGGAGGTCCGGGGGAGGATGTCGGCATGGCCGACGTGCTCGAGAAATTCGGTCCTGCGACGCAGGACTGGTTCCGCGGTGCGTTCTCCGCGCCCACCAACGCGCAGAAGGGCGCGTGGGAATCCGTCTCGTCGGGCCGCAACGCCCTCGTGGTCGCGCCCACCGGCTCGGGCAAGACGCTGTCGGCCTTCCTCTTCGCGATCGACCGCATCTTCCGCGAGAAAGCGCCCGAGACCCCGGATGCCACGCCCCCGCGCCGCGGCAAGAAGTCAGCCGCGAAGGCCCCGCCGACGAACACCCGCGTCCTGTACATCTCGCCGCTGAAGGCTCTGGGCGTCGACGTCGAGCGCAACCTGCGCTCGCCCCTCGTCGGCATCGGCCAGTCAGCGCGCCGGTTGGGCATCGACGTGCCGAACGTGACGGTGGGGGTCCGCTCGGGCGACACCAGCTCGAGCGACCGACGCAAGCTCGTCAGCGACCCGCCCGACATCCTCATCACGACGCCCGAGTCGCTCTACCTGATGCTCACGAGTCAGGCGGCCGAGACCCTTCGCGGGGTGCACACGGTCATCATCGACGAGGTGCACGCGGTCGCCGCGACCAAGCGCGGCGCGCACCTCGCGGTGAGCCTCGAACGTCTCGACGCCCTGCTCGACGCCCCCGCGCAGCGCATCGGCCTCTCGGCCACCGTGCGCCCCATCGACGAAGTGGCGCGGTTCCTCGGCGGAGCGCAGCCCGTCGACATCGTGGCGCCGAAGGCGACGAAGGCGTTCGACCTCTCGGTCGTCGTCCCCGTCGACGACATGCTCAATCCGCCTCCCCCTCCGGGCTCGCCGGCCCCCGACGAGGCGACCGACGGCGAATGGTTCTCCGACCGCCCCGAGAGCACCGAGATGGCCGGCTCGGTGTGGCCCCACGTCGAAGAGGCGATCGTCGATCGCATCCTGCAGCGACGCTCGACGATCGTGTTCGCCAACTCCCGCCGGCTCGCCGAGCGACTGACCGGCCGGCTCAACGAGATCTATGCGGAACGGCAGGGCATCGACGTCCCCGAGCCGACGGTCCCCGCTGTGACGATGGCGCAGGCGGGATCGTCCGCCGGGGTCGCCGCGATCCTCGCCAAGGCCCACCACGGCTCGGTGTCGAAGGAGCAGCGGGCGCAGGTCGAAGACGAGCTGAAGTCGGGGGCGCTGCGCTGCGTGGTGGCCACGAGCAGTCTCGAGCTCGGTATCGACATGGGCTCGGTCGACCTCGTCATCCAGGTCGAGTCCCCTCCCAGCGCGGCATCCGGGCTCCAGCGCGTCGGACGCGCGGGGCACCAGGTCGGCGAGGTGAGCCGGGCAGCGCTCTTCCCCAAGCACCGCAGCGACGTGCTGCACACCGCCGTGGTCACCGAGCGCATGCTCGGCGGACGCATCGAGGCCATCTCGGTGCCGCAGAACCCGCTCGACATCCTCGCCCAGCAGACGGTGGCCGCCTCAGCGCTCGGAGCGATCGACGTCGAGGAGTGGTTCGACACGGTCAAGCGCAGCGCGCCGTTCCGCTCGCTGCCGCGTTCGGCGTACGAGGCGACGCTCGATCTGCTCGCCGGGCGCTACCCCTCCGACGAGTTTGCCGAGCTGCGACCGCGCCTGGTGTGGGACCGCGACGCCGGCACGCTCACCGGCCGCCCCGGGGCGCAGCGCGTCGCGGTGACCAGCGGCGGAACCATCCCCGACCGCGGCTTGTTCGGCGTCTTCGTCGCGGGCGAGTCGCAGAACGCCCGCGTCGGCGAACTCGATGAAGAGATGGTCTACGAGTCCCGCGTCAACGACGTGTTCACGCTCGGCACCACGAGCTGGCGGATCGTCGAGATCACCCACGACCGCGTGAACGTCGTGCCCGCTTTCGGGCAGCCCGGCAAGCTGCCGTTCTGGCACGGCGACGGCATCGGACGCCCCGCCGAACTCGGCGAGGCGCTCGGCAAGTTCTCGCGCGACATCGCCGGGGCCGACCGCGCGAAGGCCGAAGAGCGCCTGCGCGAGTCCGGACTCGACGACAACGCGATCACCAACCTCCTCGCCTACCTCGCCGAGCAGCGCGAGGCCACCGGCAGCCTCCCCACCGACAAGACGCTCACCGTCGAGCGCAGCCGCGACGAGGTCGGCGACTGGCGCATCATCCTGCATTCCCCGTACGGCATGCAGGTGCACTCCCCCTGGGCGCTGGCCGTCAACGCCCGCATCCGCGAGCGTCTCGGGGTCGAGGGCGCCGCTGTCGCGAGCGACGACGGCATCATCGCGCGGGTTCCGGATGCCGCGGCCGAACCGCCCGGAGCCGAGCTCTTCGTCTTCGAGCCCGACGAGCTGGAGCAGATCGTCACCGACGAGGTCGGCGGCTCCGCGCTGTTCGCCTCGCGCTTCCGCGAATGCGCGGCGCGCGCGCTGCTGCTCCCGCGCCTGAATCCGAACCGCCGGTCGCCGCTGTGGCAGCAGCGGCAGCGGTCCGCGCAGCTCTTGGAGGTGGCGCGGCGGCATCCGAGCTTCCCCATCATTCTCGAGACCCTGCGCGAGGTGCTGCAAGACGTCTACGACCTCCCGGCCCTGCTGCGGCTGACGCGTCAGATCGGCGAACGTCGCATCCGCCTCGTAGAGATCACCACTTCGCAACCGTCTCCGTACGCGCGCGACCTGCTGTTCGGTTACGTGGGCGCGTTCATGTACGAGGGCGACTCGCCGCTGGCCGAGCGCCGCGCCGCCGCCCTCTCGGTCGACCCCGCCCTGCTGAGCGAGCTCCTCGGCAAGGTCGAGATGCGCGAGCTGCTCGACCCCGACGTGATCGCCCAGTTCGAGCGCGAAGCGCAACGCCTCGCGCCCGACCGCCGCGCGCGAGGGGTGGAGGGCGTCGCCGACCTGCTGCGCATCCTCGGCCCCCTCGACGCGGCCGAGGTGGCGGCACGCCTCGACACGGGGGAGAGCACCGAAGAGAGCATCGACCGAGACGCCGACGCCGTCGCCCAGGCCGAGCGACATCTCGCGGCGTTGGTCGACGAGCGCCGAGCGATCCGCGTCACCATCGCGGGCGTCCCGCGCGTGGCCGGCATCGAAGACGCCGGGCGTCTGCGCGACGCTCTCGGGGCGGCATTGCCCGTCGGCATCCCGAACGCGTTCCTCGAGCCCCTCGCCGACCCGCTCGGCGATCTCGTCGCGCGCTACGCCCGTACCCACGCGCCCTTCACCACCGACGCGGTCGCCGCGCGACTCGGGGTCGGGGTCGCCGTCGCCCGTCTCACCCTGCAGCGACTCGAATCGCAGGGGCGGCTCGCGAGCGGTTTCTTCCTGCCCGCCCCTTCGACAGGCTCAGGGACCGGTGCCTCAGAACGCGGCGACGAGACCGAGTGGTGCGACGTCGAGGTGCTGCGGCGTCTGCGCATGCGCTCTCTGGCGGCCATCCGCGGGAGCGTCGAACCCGTGCCCCCCGCCGCGTACGCGCGGTTCCTGCCGGTCTGGCAGCACCTCGGCCGCCCCCTGGAGGGCATCGACGGCGTGCTCGCCGTCGTCGAGCAGCTGGCCGGGGTGCCCATCCCCGCGAGCGCGTGGGAATCGCTCGTGCTGCCCTCGCGCGTCGCCGACTACACCCCCGCCCTGCTCGACGAGCTGACCGCCACGGGAGAGGTGGTCTGGTCGGGCCACGGCACCCTGCCCGGCCGCGACGGATGGATAGCCCTCCACCCGGCCGAGGCCGCTCCGTTCACCCTGCAAGACCCCGAGGACGCCGACGACCCGGCCCCCGACTCGCTCGAGGCCCGCATCCTCTCGGCCCTCGCCGGCGGAGGTGCCTACTTCGCGGCACAGCTGAAGCAGCTCGCGGGCGCCGAGAACGAGCAGTCCGTGAACGACGCGCTCTGGGCCCTCACGTGGGCCGGACGCGTGACCAACCACACCTTCGCCCCGGTGCGCACCCTGCTCAGCGGCGGCGGGCAGTCGCACCGCGTCGCGCGCCGCGCACCTCGCGCGCGGATGTATCGCGGCGCCGCCATGCCCCGGGCGACCTCCGCCCCGCGACCGCCGTCGCTCGGCGGACGGTGGTCGCTCCTGCCCGATCGCGAGCCCGACCCGGCGGCCCGGGCCACCGCCACCGCGAGCCTGCTGCTCGACCGCTACGGCGTCGTGACCCGCGGTGCCGTGCAGTCGGAGGGGGTCCCCGGCGGCTTCGCGCAGGTCTATCGCATCCTCGCCGGTTTCGAAGAGGCGGGTCACTGCCGACGGGGGTACGTCATCGAGAAGCTCGGTGCCGCGCAGTTCGCCGCCTCGGCGACCGTCGACCGCCTGCGCGAGTTCGCCGCCGTCGCCGACCCTCCGCCGCTGCGCACCGTCACCCTCGCGGCCACGGATCCGGCGAACCCCTACGGCGCCGCCCTCGGCTGGCCCGCGATCGAGGGTGTCACGCACCGACCCGGGCGAAAGGCCGGCGGCCTCGTGGTGCTGGTCGACGGCGAGCTCACGCTCTACCTCGAGCGCGGAGGGCGCAGCGCGCTGGCCTTCACCGACGACGACGCCCGGCTGCAGGCCGCCACCCGGCACCTCGCCGAGACCGCGCGCCGGAGACGACTCGAGACGCTGACGGTCGAGCAGGTCAACGGCGAATTCGTCTACGGCACCGCCGTCGGCCGCGCACTGCGCGAAGCGGGGTTCGTCGAGTCGCCGAAGGGGCTCACGCTGCGCAAGCTCACGGCCGGAGACTCCCTGCGCGAGGCCGCTCGTGCCTGAGGGCGATACCGTCTACCGCGCCGCGGCGAAGCTGAACGCGGCCCTCGCCGGCAAGGTCGTCACCCGCTTCGACATCCGCGTGCCAGGAAGCGCCACCGCCGACCTGCGGGGCGAGACCGTGCACGAGGTCGCCGCCCGCGGCAAGCACCTCCTGCACCGCATCGGCGGGTACACCCTGCACTCGCACCTCAAGATGGAGGGCCGCTGGGACCTCTACCGCCCCGGCGAGCGCTGGCGCCGAGCGGCGTTCAAAGCGCGCGCGATCGTCGGCGTCACCGGGGTGGACGCGGTGGGTTTCGACCTCGCCATGGTCGAGGTGATCCGCACCACCGACGAGCCCGACATCATCGGGCACCTCGGACCCGATCTGCTGGCCGACGACTGGGACGAAGCGGAGGCGGTGCGCCGCGTCTCGCGCGACGAGCGCGCCGCCCACGTGGCCCTGCTCGACCAGCGCAACGTGGCGGGTTTCGGCAACGTCTACGCGAACGAGCTCCTCTTCGTGCGCGGGATCGCCCCCACCACGCCCGCGACGCAGATCGACGCCCAGGCGACCATCGCGCTCGGCGAGCGCATGATCCGCGCGAACCTCCCCCGCCCCGAGCGCACCTTCACGGGCGACAGTCGGCCCGGACGCCGATTCTGGGTCTACGGACGCGAGGGGGCGCCGTGCCGCCGCTGCGGCACCCCGATCCGCGCGACCACCCTGGGGGCGTCGAACACGAGCGAGCGCAACGTGTTCTGGTGCCCGACCTGCCAACCCGGCTGAGCCCGTCCGCCCGCCACGACGGGGTGCACCTCCGCCTCGCACGCCCGCCGACCTCACCTCCGCAGGGCCCAGACCGCACAGCCCCCGAGTGTCGCGACGCCCCCGGTATCCGACCTCCCGTGCGGAAGCGGCCGTCGCACGCCCGGCGACCGCCCGTCCCTCAAGCTCGCCGACCCCACCTCCCCCGCGCCCTCGCCACGGTCACGCGCGCGCCGGCCACGGCATCCGGCCTCCCGCGTGAAAACGAGCGTCCGCGGCCCCGCTGTCAACCCGCCCGTGACTCCCGGTCGCGCGTGCGAGAACAAGGGGACAACACAACGCCGGGAACGCCCGCACCGAGCGGAATCTCTCGACATCGAGAAAACCGATACCGGTGAGGGCGACGAAGAACCATTCGAGGGAATGAAGGGCATTCCCCACCCGTTGTCAGACATGTCGGCACACCCGAAGGCCGATCGGAGGGGATCGTGGGAAAGAACTACATCGACATCGAGAACGACCACGGCGAGACGCTGCGATACCGCAAGCACGTCAATGGTCGCGGACTCGTCGCGCACGGCGCGAAGGTCCACCCGTCGGCGCTCGTGGAGAACGGCGCTTACGTCGAACCCGGCGTGCAGATCGCGGCCGGTGTTCGAGTGGGACGCGGCGCCTGGATCGAATCCGACGCCGTCATCGGTCCGGAGGCCCGGATCGAACCGCACGCCCACATCTGCGCGGGAGCGGTCATCGGGGCGGGCGCGCACATCGGCGTTCGCACCCAGGTCGGGCACAACGCGCGCATCGCGGTGGGCTCGCTCATCGGCGACGACGAGATCATCAACGACGGCGAGGCCGTCGCCACCGATCGCCGGGGCCTGCGCCTGGCAGCCTGAGCCCCGCCCGATCGGGCATCCATCGACCCGCACGACTCCCCGGAGCGTGCGGGTCTTCGTCGTCTCGGGAGCGTTCGCGCACCGGTCGTCGTCGCGCGCCGGCCCGCGGCATCCGCCCCCTCGGCGGGCGGAGCGCCCCGCCGCGCGCGACCTCAGGCGAAGATCGCGAGCACGAGACCGATGAGCGGCAGCGTCCCCTGGATCGCCGCGGGACGCAGGTACTTGCTCCCCGAGGTCACCAGCACGAGGGCGGCCGCGAGCATCGACCCGAGCGAGAAGATCAGCAGCGTCCGGCCCGCGACGTCGCCGGTGCCGTTCGCGATCCACAGCACGATACCGATCGCGGCACCGATGGCGAGGAACAGGTTGTAGAAGCCCTGGTTGTAGGCCAGCGGCTTCGTGATGTCGGCTGCCCGCTGGTCGGCGATGCCGAACACCTTCCACGTCTTCGGCTGCGTCCACCGCACGCTCTCGAGCACGAAGATGTAGACGTGCAGCAGGGCCGCGAGCCCCGCGAAGACGAGAGCGAGAATGCCGATCATCCGTTCAGCGTAACCGCGCGACTAGCCTGGGACCATGGCGAACGGTTCGGGCTCCCGAGGTCGCGGCGGCAGTCCCTTGCGACGCGGCGGACCCGCGCGCGCGGCGGCGAAGGGACGACCACGGCCCACGCCGAAGCCCTCGCGCCGAGCCGAGCCGACGCCTCCCTCCGAACCGCGCGAGTTCCGCCTCGGGGCCGTCCCGGGCGCGACCCCGGGAAAGTGGATCGGCCTGTGGCGCGAGCGGGTCCCGCACGTGACGCTCGAGCTGCACGAGATCGCGGTGTCGTCGCAGCGCGACGCGCTGGCCGACGTTGACGCCGCCCTGGTGCGTCTGCCCCTCGCGACACCCGACGACGCGCACGTGATCGAGCTCTACGACGAGCTCCCCGTGGTGGTGATGGCCGCCGAGTCGCACCTCGCGGCGGCCGACGAACTGACCCTGGCCGACCTCGCGGGCGAGGTCGTGATCGTCCCCGTCGACGACGTGCTGAAGGCGCAGGTGCCGGATGCCGCGCCCCCGGCCTTCTCGTCCCCCCTCGACACCGCGGAGGCCATCGCGACGGTCGCCGCGGGCATCGGGGTCGTGATCGTGCCGATGTCCCTCGCCCGGGCGCACCACCGGCGCGACGTCGAGCACCGCGTCCTCACCGACGGCCCCCGCTCCACCGTCGCCCTCGCGTGGTTGCGCGATCGCACCACCGACGACGTCGAGACGTTCGTCGGCATCGTGCGCGGCCGGACGGCCCGCTCCTCGCGCTGAGGGACCTCTTCCGCCTCCTCCTCCGCCCGGCGCGGGCTCCCCGCCGCGTCGTCGCTCGTGCGCGATCCGTTCCGCCCTCCGTCGCCCGGAGTTCACGCAGCGCGCTCCGCGCGGTCATGAGAGCCCCATAGGTTCGCTCCGTCTCACGCCGCGGCACAGCCCGCCGGCACTCCCGAGAGATCCGAGAGGAACCCCCCCCCCATGTCATTCCCGAGCTTCTCCGCCGGTCGCCCGATCGCCGGGATCGCCCTCGTCACGGTCGCGGCCCTCGCCCTCGCCGGGTGCGCGGGCGGCAGCACGGCCTCCCCCGCCGACGGCGGCACGGATGCCGCGACTGCGACGAGCCTCGCCGACTTCGGCGCCCTGGCCGACCTCGAGACCGCGGCGAAGGCCGAGGGCCAGCTGAACGTGATCGCGCTCCCGCGCACGTGGGCCAACTACGGGGAGATCCTGGACCTCTTCGCGCAGCGCTACCCCGAGATCACCGTCAACGAGCAGTCCCCCGACGTCTCCAGCGCCGAGGAGATCCAGGCGGCGACGGCCAACGAGGGCCTCGACACCGCGCCCGACGTCTTCGACCTGGGACTGGCGGTCGCCCTGCAGAACACCGACCGGTTCGCCGCGTACAAGGTCGAGACCTTCGACGAGATCCCCGACGCGCTGAAGGAGCCCTCGGGGCTGTTCGTCGGCGACTACGGCGGGTACATGTCGATCGGATACGACTCGGCGCGCTTCCCCGCCCCGACGCAGCTGAGCGACCTGCTGAAGCCCGCGTACAAGGGCGCCGTCGCGATCAACGGCGACCCGACGCAGGCGGGCTCGGCGTTCGCCGCCGTGGGCCTGGCGACCGTGCAGAACGACGGCACGCTCGACGACTTCACGCCCGGAATCGACTTCTTCGGCGAGCTCAACGCGGCCGGCAACTTCCTCAAGGTCGACCCCACCGACGCCACGATCGCGAGCGGCGAGACCCCGGTCGTCTTCGACTGGGACTACCTCAACGCCGCGCAGGCCTCCGCCGTCCCCACGTGGAAGACCGTGGTGCTGCCGGGCACGGGCTACGCCGGGTACTACAACCAGGCGATCAACAAGGACGCCCCGCACCCCGCGGCGGCGCGACTGTGGCAGGAGTTCCTCTACAGCGACGAGGTGCAGAACCTCTGGCTCAAGGGCGGAGCGCGCCCTGCCCGCATGGAGGCGATGACCTCCGCCGGGACGATCGACGAAGCCCTTGCCAAGGCGCTGCCGACCGCCCCCGCCGACACCGTCGTCCCGACCGAGCAGCAGTCGACCACCGCCGGCGAGACCCTCGGACAGAAGTGGGCGACGGCGGTCCAGTGACGGTCCTCGACCAGGTCGTCGCCCCCGCGGTGCCGGAGCCGTCCGCTCCGGCACCGCGGGGCGCGGCGCGTCGCGGATGGAGCGCGGTCGGCCTGCTGCCGTTCGTCCTCTACATCGCGCTCTTCCTCGCCCTGCCGACGGTCCTCGCGGTCGCCTCGGGATTCGTCGACAAGGCGGGGGTGTTCACGCTCGACAACGTCGCCGCCCTCGGCGAGCCGCTGGTGCTCTCCACGTTCGCGAACTCCGCGGTGCTCTCGCTCGTGACGGCGGCGGTCGGAGCGGTCATCGGCGCGCTGGTGTGCTGGGCGATGCTGGGCCTCCCCGAGTCGGGCGCGGTGCGCACGGCCGTCGACGCGGCATCCGGAGTCCTCGCCCAGTTCGGCGGGGTGATGCTCGCCTTCGTGCTCATCGCCGCGATCGGCGCGAAGGGCGTCGTGACCGTGGCGCTGGCCGAGCTCACCGGGATCTCGCTCTACGAGAACGGGATGTGGCTCTACGACCTGCCCGGGGTCGCCGTGGCCTACCTGCTGTTCCAGGTGCCGCTGATGATCATCACGTTCATGCCGGCCCTCGCCGCGCTCAAGCCGCAGTGGATGGAGGCGCACCTGACCCTCGGCGGCACGCGCGCCGGGTTCTGGCGTCAGGTCGGGATGCCGGTGCTCGCGCCGTCGTTCCTCGCGAGCCTGCTGCTGCTGTTCGCGAACGCCTTCTCGTCGTACGCGACGGCCGCGGCCCTGGCCAGCCAGGGTTCGCAGATCGTGCCGCTGCAGATCCGCTCGGCGCTGACGAGCGAGACGGTCCTGGGGCGGGAGAACCTCGCCGGAGCCCTCGCCCTGGGCATGATCGTCGTCGTCGCCCTCGCGATGACGCTGTACTCCCTCGTGCAGAGGCGCGCGTCGAGGTGGCGGTCGTGAATCCCCTCGCTCCCCCGCGCGCGGCGCGCTGGATCATCGGCGTCGCCGTGACCGCCGTCGTCGCCGTGCCCTTCGTCGCGACGCTGCTGTTCACGCTCGCGCCCGCGCCCGGCGCCTCGGGCCTGTCGCTGACGCACTGGGCCGGGATCTTCGACCCCGCGAACGCGGCGAAGTACCGTCCGATCTGGACGGGCCTGGGCAACTCGCTCGTGCTCGCCGCCGTGACCGTGGCCCTGGTGCTGTGCCTGTTCGCCCCGACGATGGTGCTCGTCGCCCTCGCATTCCCCCGGCTGCGCCGGGTGTTCGAGTTCGTCGCTCTGCTGCCGATCTCGATCCCCGCGATCGTGCTGGTGGTGGGTCTCACGCCGATCTACCTGCAGATCGGCCGCACCCTCGGAACCGGGGCGTGGACGCTCGCCTTCGCCTACGGCATCCTGGTCCTCCCGTTCGCCTACCGCTCGATCCAGGCCTCGATCGACGCGATCGACGTCACGACCCTGGCCGAGGCGGCGCGCACGCTCGGCGCGGGATGGGGCGCCGTGCTCTTGCGCGTGATCCTGCCCAACCTGCGGTCGGGCCTGCTCGCGGCCTCGCTCATCTCGGTGGCGGTCGTGCTCGGCGAGTTCACCATCGCGTCGCTGCTCAACCGGCAGACGCTGCAGACCGCGCTGCTCGTCGTCAACAAGCAGGACGGATGGGTCGCCGCCATCTTCACGCTGCTGGCACTCGCGTTCGCGTTCGTGCTGCTGCTCGTCATCGGCCGCGTCGGACGCATCGGCGCCGGAAGGAAGACCTCATGACCACCGCCGACTCCCCGATCCGCGCGCTCCCCGACACCGCCGCGAACGCCCTGCTGAGCGGCGGGCGCGGGAGCGCCGGCGTGCAGCTGCGCGGTGTCGTGAAGGACTACGGCACGACCCGCGTGCTCCACGGCGTCGATCTCGACGTCGCCCCCGGGGAGTTCGTCTCCCTGCTCGGGCCCTCGGGCTGCGGCAAGACGACGGCACTGCGCGTCATCGCCGGTCTCGAGAGCGCGAGCGGAGGCGACGTGCGCATCGGCGGACGCGACGTCTCGACCGTGCCGACGAACAAGCGCGACATCGGCATGGTGTTCCAGTCGTACTCCCTCTTCCCTCACCTGCGCGTTCTCGACAACGCCGCCTTCGGGCTGCGGCGCCGAGGAGTCGGCACGGCGCAGGCGCGGCGACGCGCGGGCGACGCCCTCGATCTGGTGGGGCTCGGGCATCTGGCCGATCGCTACGCGCACCAGCTCTCCGGGGGACAGCAGCAGCGCGTCGCCCTCGCCCGCGCGTTGGTGACCGAGCCGCGCGTGCTCCTGCTCGACGAGCCCCTGTCGGCTCTGGATGCCAAGGTGCGCGTGCAACTGCGCGACGAGATCCGCCGCATCCAGCTGCGCCTGGGGACGACCACCGTCTTCGTCACCCACGATCAGGAAGAGGCCCTCGCGGTCTCCGACCGCGTCGCGGTGATGGGCGCCGGCCGCATCCTGCAGGTCGGGAGTCCCGAAGACCTCTACCTGCGCCCCGCCGACGCCGAGGTGGCGGCGTTCGTCGGTGCGTCGAGCCTGGTCCCGGGCGTCGTCGCCGGCGGGACGGTCGAGGTGTGGGGCCGACGCCTGCCCCTCATCGCACCGGCGCCGGACGGGGCGTGCGAGGTGTTCGTGCGACCGGAGAACATCCGACTCGTCGGTGCGGGCGAGGACGGCGTCGCGGGTGTCGTGGAGCAGAGCACATTCCTCGGCAGCACCCGCCGTTCGTCGCTGACGACCGAGGACGGCTCGCGCGTGGACGTGCAGCACGGGGCCGACCTCGCGCTGACCGTGGGCGAACGCGTGCGGGTACGGCTGGACGACGTCGCGGTGCTCACGCGCCCGGTCGCCGGCTGAGGGGTCGCGCGGGCGGCATCCTGTCGCCTCCCCGCCACCGGGGCGGGACGGCCGATACCCCGCCCCGGGGCGACCCGCGCGCCGTGTCGCCGTGTGTCCCCTCCGGCGCGGTCTCGGCGGGACGCGCATAGAATCCCTGAGTGACCGCCCCCCTCCTGTACGTCTGCGCGCGCCCTCAGCGGGTCGCGGCGGTGGCGGAGTGGGCGTCGTTCCGCGACGGCTTGGGAGTGCGCGACGACGAGCTCGTGCACCACGACCTCGTGCGCGAGCCGCTCCCGGCCGACCTCGACCGGTTCGCCGCGGTCGTCGTGGGAGGCAGCCCGTTCAACGTCACCGACCCCGACAAGACCGACCAGCAGCGCCGCCTCGAGCGTGACCTCGAGCGCCTCGCCGCCGCCGCGATCGAGGGCCGCACGAGCGCCCTGTTCACGTGCTTCGGCATCGGCGTCGTCACGCGCCTGCTCGGCGGCGAGGTCACCCTCGACCACGCCGAGGGCACCGGTCCGGCCGACATCTCGCTCACCGACGCCGGTCGTGAGGACGAGCTCTTCGGCATCCTCCACCCGCGGTTCGAGGCGCTCACGGCGCACAAGGAGGGCACCGCGAGCGTGCCGCCGGGCGCGACGCTCCTGGCCGAGAACGCCGACTGCCCCGTGCAGGCGTATCGGGCCGGCCGGGCACTGTGGGCGACGCAGTTCCACCCCGAGCCGACCGCCGAGGCCTTCGTCGAGCGCATGACCGTGTACCGGGATGCCGGATACTTCGACGCCGACGCTTTCGACGAGGTCTCCGCGCACGTGCGCACGGCCTCGGTCGAGCAGCCCACGCTGCTGCTGCGGTCGTTCGCCGCGCGCGCCGTCACCGCCTGACCCGGCGCCCCGCGCGAGCGGAGGTCGAGACGATGTCAAGCCTCCGGCGCCGATTTACCTAGCTTTTCTAGTCTTCTAGGTATGAACGCAACAGCTCAGTGGCGGGGCGCCGACCTCGCGCGTCAGATCGTCGTCCTCTCCGCGGTGTCGTTCATGCTCATCGCGGCCGTGATCGGCGCGGGAGCCTTCGGCAACACGGCCGTCGAGGATCAGCAGGGCGGGGCCCTCAGCACGAGCGGGTCGTACCTCGCGCCGGCCGGCCCGGCCTTCTCGATCTGGTCGATCATCTACCTCGGCCTGATCGTCTACGCGATCTGGCAGGCCCTCCCCCGCCAGCGCACGAACCCGCGCCAGCGCGCGCTCGGCTGGCTCATCGCGCTCACGATGACCCTCAACGGTCTCTGGCTCGTCGCGGCGCGCTTCGGCACCCTCTTCCTCACCGTCGTCGTGATCGTGCTGCTGCTCGCCGCCCTCGGCTGGACGTTCCGCGTCGCCGTCGCCACGCGCGAACCGCGCGGCGGAGTCGTCGACTCCGTGCTCATCGACGGCGTGACGGGCCTGCACCTCGGCTGGGTGACCCTCGCCACCGTCGCCAACACCGCCGCGTGGCTCACCACCGTGGTCCCCGCCGAGTGGGAGAACGCGGCGGACGCGATCGGCATCGCCGTGCTGATCGTCGTGGCGCTCATCGGGCTCGCGATCGCGTGGCGCAGCTCGTGGCGCGTGGCCCCCGCCCTCGCCCTCGCCTGGGGCCTCAGCTGGTTGGCGGTCGAACGCTTCGGCGGGGAGCCCCAGAGCGCCCCGATCGGGGTGACGGCGATCATCGTCGCCGTCGTCGTGCTCCTGCCCCCGGCGATCGTCAGCGTGCTGCGCCTGGTGCGCCCGAGCGTCGACTGATCGACGGCGGGCGGGTCTGAGGGGCCCGTCGCCGCGGACGACCGCCCTCAGCCGCGACCGAGGTCGATCTGCCGCTGGATCTCCTCGCGGGCGCGACCGAGTTCGCTGTCGGGACGGTGGCGGGGCGCGCCCCATCCTCCGCCGGAACGGTTGACCGCAAGGGCTACGAGGAAGGCGACCGCGAGCACCAGAAGGCCTCCGGTCGAGAGGGCGGCGACGAGTCCGGCAGTCATGGGGTCTCCTTCGTGAGGGGACTCCTCACGCTCCCAGCCGATGCGCGGGCCGTCAACCCCGATCACGCCGTGAGCTCGACCACCACCGCCTGCTGGGGGTTCTGGACGGGGGGACGCACCCCGACGACGGCCAGCTGCCGCCCGGTGAGCACGGTGTCGTGGTGCGCCCAGGGCAGCGGCGATTGCGCAGGATCCTGCACGAGTCCGCCCGGCGTGACGAGCCGCACGCGGTAGGCGCGATCGGGGTCGAGGCCGGGAAGGCGCACGCGCCCCGCGGGAGAGGCGATGAGGGTCTGCGTCTGCGCGATTGTAAAGAACGCGTGGTCGCGCTCGGCCGAGACCACGCCCCGCACGTCGAGACCGGGGTCGGTCGTGTCGACGTTCACGAGGCGTCCGGTCGCCACGAGCGGACGCACGCGGCGCGCGAGCGCCACCCATTCGCCCACGAGCGCTCGATCGTCGTCCGAGAGCGTCGTGAGGTCCCACTCGATACCGAAGTGCCCGAACAGCGCGACCGCTCCGCTGAACGCGAGCGAGACGGTCCGCCCCGTGGAGTGGACGTGCGGGGTGGTCAGGTGCATGCCCATCATCTCGGGCGGCACGACCAGCGCGGTGTGGCGCTGCGTCTCGAGCCGCTCGACCGGATCGAGGCAGTCGCTCGTCCAGATGCGGTCGGTGCGATCCAGGATGCCGAGATCCACGCGCGCTCCCCCCGAGGCGCAGCTCTCGATCTCGAGGCCGGGGAACGCCGCCTTCAGCTCGTCGATCAGCCGGTACACGGCGAGCGTGTGCGCGTGCACGGCCGAGCCGCCGCCGGGTCCGGTGGCGGCATCCACGAGGTCGCGGTTGTGGTCCCACTTGACGTACGCGATCGGGTAGGCGCGCAGCACCTCGGTCATGCGGTCGCGCAGGTAGGTGTACGCGTCGGGGTGGGCGAGGTTCAGCACCTGCTGCTGGCGGGCGGAGGGCGGCAGTTCGTCGCGACCGCGGAGGATCCACTCGGGGTGTGCGCGCGCGACGTCGCTGTCGGGGTTGACCATCTCGGGCTCGAACCACAGGCCGAACTCCATGCCGCGCGCGACGACGTGGTCGGCGAGCGGGGTGAGCCCCTCGGGCCAGACGCCCTCGTCGACGTACCAGTCGCCCAGGCCCGCGGTGTCGTCGCGGCGGTGGCGGAACCACCCGTCGTCGAGCACGTACCTCTCCACGCCGATGTCCGCCGCGACGTCGGCGAGCGCGAGGAGCTTCGGCAGCCGGTGGTCGAAGTACACCGCCTCCCAGGTGTTGAGGGTGATCGGCCGGGGACGGCGCGGGTGCTGCGGACGCGCGCGCCAGGTGGTGTGGAAGCGCGCGGCCAGCTCGTCGAGCCCGTCGCCCCACGACCCGTAGACGATCGGGGACGACGCCTCCTCGCCCGGCGCGAGCGAGATCTCGCCCCAGGGCGACATCTCGCCGCCCGCGAGAAGGGCCTCGCCCAGGGGGAGGCGCTCGGCGAACACGCGCTGGTTTCCGCTCCAGCCGACGTGGATGCCGTGCACGAGTCCGCTCTCGAACCCGAACCCGGGGCGCCCCGCGGCCAGCAGCAGCGTGGCGTCGGCGCCGGGCCGCCCGCGGCGGCTCTCGCGCAGGTGCGTGCCGAAGGTGAACGCGTGGCGCTGCGCGGAACGCTCGCGCAGGTGCCGGCCCGTGGTGTCGAGGATCTCGGTCGCGTCCCATGGAACGGGGAAGGTGGGCTGCAGCGTCTGGACGATCAGGTCGTCGGAGCCGTCGTTGACGACCGTGAGCTGTTGGGTGAAGAGCCCCGCGGCATCCACTCGCAGCTCGGCGCGCAGGCGCAGCGCGCGCTGCTCGTCGACGAGGTGCAGCGTCAGCGCCCCGTCGGAGGAGTCGACGGATGCCAGGGAGACGACCGTTCCCTGCACGACACCGCCGCGCCCGCCCTCGTATCCCGGTGCGCCCGGCCAGCCGGCCGCCGCGGTCGGGACGATCGTGAGCCGGGGCGTCTGGTCGATCCCGCCCGAGACGCGCTGCGGCTGCGCCGCGACGATCATCGACGTCAGGTCGTCGGCGGAGAGCTCGCCGAGGTCGGGGCCCCAGTGGATGATCGCCGGGGCGGGCTGCGCGGTGAGGTCGACGACGACGCTCGTCCCGCCGCCTCGCAGGTGGACGGCGTGCTCGAGGGGATGCGGCATGGCATTATTTTTATCACGGAACATATTGCGCGGAGCGAGGGGGTGCTCGATGCTCACCGACAGCGAGGCCGCCGTCGCGCGGGAGGTGCTGATCCACGGACCGCTGTCGCGCCGCGCCCTCGCCGCGCGCCTGCATCTGTCCCCCGCGAGCCTGACCCGACTCGCCCGCCCCCTGCTCGACGCGGGGCTGCTCGTCGAGCGCGACGACGAGATCGACGGATCGGTGGGCCGCCCCTCGCGCCCCCTCGACATCTCCCCCGCGGCGGGCGCCTTCGTCGGCGTGAAACTCACCGGCGAGCGCCTGTACCTCGCCGTGACCGACATCCGCGCGGAGCTGCTCGACCGGGCCGAACTCCCCCTCGACGACCTCTCCCCCGAGGGGGTCGCCGCCGCGATCGTCGCCGCCGTCGCGGCCGTCGACCGTGACGACATCCGGGGCGTCGGTGCGAGCCTGGGCGGTCACGTCGCCGACGGGATCGCCGTCGACGCCCCCTTCCTCGGGTGGCGAGACGTCCCCTTCGCCCGGATGCTCTCCGAACGGCTCGACACCCCGGTCGCGCTCGAGAACGACGTGGTCGCCCTCGCCGAGGCCGAGCGATGGTTCGGGGTGGGGCGCGGCATCCCCGGATTCGCCGTGGTCACCATCGGGGCGGGCGTCGGTCTCGGTCTCGTCGTCGACGGCCGCACCGTCCGTACGCCCGATGCCGGCATCGGCACCGTCGGCCACCTGACGCTGCGCGCCGACGGACCCGTCTGCGCACAGGGCCACCGCGGCTGCGCCGATGCCCTGCTGACCACCACCGCGATCGCGGCGCGCGTGTCGACGGCCCTCGGGCGCGAGGTCGGCTTCGACAGGGCGCTCTCCCTCGCGCGGGAGGGAGAGCGCCCGGCCCGCGATGCCTTCGACGACGCGGGCGACGCCCTCGGCACGCTGTGCGCCCTCGCGGCGACCCTGTCGTTGCAGTCCGACGTCGTGCTCGCCGGAGAGGGGATGGACGCGTTCGATCTCCTGCGTGAACGCACGGAGGCGGCGATCTCGCGGATCCGCCCGCCCTCGGCATCCGCCGTCTCGCTCCACCCCGACGACGCCGGCTTCACCGCGTGGGCCCGGGGAGCCGCGGCGGTGGCCATCCAGGCGGCGATGGGCCGCCTTCCGCTCCCCCGCTGACGACCCGCCCGGTGGGGCGGGACCGCTCAGAGCGCCGGAGCGACGATCGCGCAGGCTCCCGCGGGCACCGAGAGACCGACGCCGTCGAGCACCACTCCCTCGGCGGTGGCCAGGAGCACGCGCGACCCGGAGGCGACGGATGCCGCGGCCTCGGCATCCGAGAGGTTCACGACCACGACGAGGTCGCCTCGACGCAGCTCGTACACGCGCCCGCCCTCGGCCTCGCGCGCGGCGGCCGAGAGGCCCTCGCGCGAGGGGTCGGTGAGCTCGGGCCGCTCGCGCCGGATCTTCGCCAGCTCGCGGTACAGACCGAGCAGCTGGGCGTGATCGCCCTCTCCGACCTCGTCCCAGTCGAGCTTCGAGTTCTCGAACGTCGAGGGGTCCTGGGGGTCGGGCACGGAGTCCTCGTCCCAGCCCATCTTCGCGAACTCGGCGATGCGCCCCTCAGCGGTGGCCTTGCCGAGCTCGGGCTCGGGGTGCGAGGTGAAGAACTGCCACGGGGTCGTGGCGCCCCACTCCTCGCCCATGAACAGCATCGGCGTTCCCGGGGCGGTGAGGGTCAGCACGGCGGCGGCGGCGAGCCGGTCGTAGCCGAGCGACTGCGACAGACGGTCTCCGGCGGCTCGATTGCCGATCTGGTCGTGGTCCTGCGCGAAGGTGACGAGGCGCCAGTTCGGCACGTCGTCGGGGATGGGCTTGCCGTGCTTCTCTTCGCGGAACGACGAATAGGTGCCGTCGTGGAAGAAGCCGCCCTCGCTGACCTTCCGGAACGCGTCCAGGTCGGCGAAGTCCTCGTAGTACCCGATCGTCTCGCCGGTGAGCGCGACGTGCGCGGTGTGGTGCCAGTCGTCCGACCACTGCGCCGTCAGCCCGTAGCCGCCGGCCTCGCGCGGCAGGATGAGCTTCGGATCGTTCATGTCGCTCTCGGCGATGGTCGTGAGCGGGATGCCGCGGTGCGCCGACAGGGCGTCGGTGCGCTCCGCGATCTCCTGCAGCACGTGCGGCTCGCGGTGGTCGAGCAGGGCGTGCACGGCGTCGAGGCGCAGACCGTCGACGTGGTAGTCGCTCATCCACATCAGCGCGTTGTCGACGATGTAGGCGCGCACGGCGTCCTCGTCGAGGTTGACCGAGTCGCCCCACGTGTTGCGGCTGCCCTCGCGCAGGTACTCCCCGAACTCGGGCAGGTAGTTCCCCGAGGGGCCGAGGTGGTTGTAGACGACGTCCTGGATGACGGCGAGGCCCGCCGCGTGGGCCGCGTCGACGAAGCGCTGGTACGCCTCGGGGCCGCCGTAGCCCTCATGCACGGTGTACCAGAGCACCCCGTCGTAGCCCCAGTTCCAGGTGCCGTTGAAGCCGTTCACCGGGAGCAGCTCGACGTGGGTCACGCCGAGGTCGACGAGGTGGTCGAGGCGGCCGATCGCGGCGTCCAGGGTCCCCTCGGGGGTGAAGGTGCCCAGGTGCAGCTCGTAGATCAGGCCCCCGGCGAGCTGCCGACCCGTCCACGCGTCGTCGTTCCACGCGTAGACCGAGGCGTCGAACCACGCCGAGGCCTCGTGCACGCCGCCCGGCTGCCGCCGCGAGCGCGGGTCGGGACGCAGGTCGTCGCCGTCGCCCAGCACGAAGCCGTACCGTTCACCGTCGGCGAGGTCGACCGGGGCGGTCCACCACCCGTCCGCGGCGGACTCCATCTCGATGTCCTCGACGACGGCATCCCCGCTGTCATCCAGCCGGCGCAGTCGCACCCGCTCCGCCTTCGGTGCCCAGACGTCGATGCTCATGAGGTGTTCCTTTTCGCGTGAGGTGCCAAGAAGTGTCGCTGCGGGGACGCGTGAGGCGACACTTCTCGGCACCTCGCGCGCTCGCGGTCAGAAGATCAGCAGGGCGACCGGGAGGAACGCCAGCAGATCGGAGAGAGGGGTCGCGTCGCCGGCGAACGAGCGGCCGGTCAGTACGTCGACCACGGGCGTGTCGGGCAGCAGCACGACCGTGTCGCGCCACCCGCCCGCGGCCTTCAGCCCGTGCGGCAGGCGCGTCGCGACGGTGAACACGCCCCCGCGGTCGAACGCCACGACATGAGCGGATGCCACTCCCGCGGCCTCCAACGGACGGTAGATCTCGAGCGGGTGCTCTCGGCGCAGGCGCAGGGCGCGCGAGGTGACGAGGAGCTTGGCCGCACCCGTGGCGTCCACCGCCGGGAACGAGGCGCCGGGCGCGTCGAGCGCGTCGAGCAGGCGTCGGCGCTCGGCGAAGTCCACCGCGCGGCGGTTGTCGGGGTCGACGAGGGACTGCTCCCACAGTTCCGAGCCCTGGTAGACGTCGGGGACGCCCGGACCCATGATCTGCAGCAGCTTGGCCGACAGGCCGTTCGACCAGCCCGCGGGCGAGATCTCGTCGACGAACGCGCGTACGCGCTCGGCGGCGGGGCCGGTGGCCGCGTCGACGACCGCGTGCATGCGCTCCTCGAAGGCCTCGTCCTGCTCCCACCAGCCGGTGACCTCGCTCGCTTCGCGTGCCGCCTTCTCGGCGTACGCGTGCAGGCGCTCGCGGTAGACCTTCAGGCCCTCGGGCGTCGAGGCCGAGGCGGGCCAGGCACCCACGATGGCCTGCCACAGCAGGTTGTCGAAGGGGCCGTGTCCGGTCGAGGCGATGCCCTGGAACTCCGCGAGCCGCGCGGCCCAGGTCTCGGGGATCTCCGCGAGCACCGCGATGCGGGCGCGCGTGTCTTCGCCGCGCTTGGTGTCGTGCGTCGACAGCGTGGTCATGGCGGTGGGCCACGACGCGTGCCGCTGCGCCTGAGCGGTGTGGAACCCGGCGACGTCGAGCGAGAACTCGCCCGGGTCGCCGCCGACCTCGGTGAGCGAGCCCAGCCGCGTGTAGCGGTAGAACGCCGTGTCTTCGACGCCCTTGGCCATCACCGGCCCGGTCGTCTGCTGGAACCGCCACGCGACCTCGAGACCCGTGTCGGCGAGGACCGGTACGAGCTTCTCGATGACGTCGCCGAGCTCGGGGCGGCGCACCTCGGCCTCGCCCGCGGCGGCGTCGAGGTGCGCGCGGCCGGCCGGGAGGTAGGAGCGGTAGACGGGGAAGCACGCGAGGATCTCGGCGAGCGCGTCCTGCAGGACGTCGGCCTCGAACTCCTCGCGCAGCGCCGCCGGCAGGCCCCGGACGAGGCGGCGGATCTCCGACACCTGGATCGAGTCGGCGATCTTCCGCTTGGTGTCGTGGATCAGGTCGTGCCACCCGGTGAGCGGCGCGAGGTCGCTGTCGACGCGCAGCCGCGCGTCGAGGGCGTCGAGCGCCGCCTCGCCCGCGGGATCGGTGAGGACGCGGTCGATCTCGGCGAGCGCGTCGTACCCGGTCGTGCCGGCGGTCTTCCACCACGAGGGCAGCGCCTCGCCGTGCTCGAGGATCTTCTCGCCGAGCACGTACCCGACCTCGCCGTCGCCGGCCTCCTCGAGCGCGACGGCGAGCCGGTCGAGGTACCCGCCGGGGTCGACGAGACCGTCGGGGTGGTCCACGCGCAGGCCGTCGGCGAGTCCCTCGCGCACCCAGCGCAGGATCTCTGCGTGCGTGGCGTCGAACACCTCGGGCAGCTCCACGCGCACGCCCGCGAGGGTCGTCACGGCGAAGAAGCGCCGGTAGTTGAGGTCGTCGGCCTCGTCCTGCCAGAACCGCAGCTCGAAGTTCTGCACGGCGAGCAGCTGTTCGATCGCGGGCCGCGAGCCCGAGGCCGCGGCATCCGTCCCCGTTCCCGGCGCGACAGGGAAGGCGTGCTCGTAGTACCGGATCAGGCCGTCGGGCGCATCGTCCGCGGGCGTCGGGTCGTACGAGATCTCGCCGATCTCGTCGGCCAGGTCGGCGCCCAGGATCGGCACCCGCACCTTGCCGTCGCCGAACTCCCAGTCGATGTCGAACGACTCGGCGTGCGCCGAGGCGCGGCCCTGACGCAGCACGTCCCACCACCACGCGTTGGCGCGCGGCTCCGAGACGCCCATGTGGTTGGGCACGATGTCGATCAGGATGCCGAGCTCCGCGCCGCGGGCGGCGCGGACGAACGTGTCGAGCCCCTCGGCGCCGCCGCGGGCGGGGTCCACGCGCGAGACGTCGACGACGTCGTAGCCGTGGTCCGACCCCGGGGTGGCTTCGAGCAACGGCGAGAGGTACGCCCACGAGACCCCGAGGTCACGGAGGTATCCCGTGACCTCGGCGGCGTCGTCGAGGGTGAAGCTGTCGCGGATCTGCAGGCGGTAGGTCGAAAGCGGATGCCGCATCTCGCTCACATCTCCGGCTTGGGGGCTTGTCCGGGCAGGTCGTCGGTGCCGATCACCTGGATCTGCGCGGTGAGCGAGGCGGCGACGGAGTGGTCGACCTCGGGCTCGGGCAGGTGGTGCTCGCGCAGGACCATGAGCGACTTCGGCTCCAGGGGGAGCGTCTCGCCGGGGTTGAGCGGCTCGGTGTTGGCCCGCTCCCCCGCCGTGTCGACGTACGCGTCCCACTTGGGGGCGTACTCGAAGTCGGGCAGCCGGAAGTCGACCTTGTCGTCACCGGCATTGAAGAGCACGAGGAAGTGGTCGTCGCTGATCGACTCTCCGCGACGGTCGCGCTCGCGGATGCCCTGGCCGTTGAGGAAGACCCCCACGGCGAGACCGAAGCCGTTGTCCCAGTCCTCGGGCTGCATGAGCGAGCCGTCGGGCCGCGTCCAGACCACGTCGGGGATCGGCGCACCCTCCTCCATCTTCACGGGGCGGCCGTCGAAGAAGCGGCTGCGACGGAAGGTGGGGTGCTGCTTGCGCAGTCGCGCGAGGGCCGCGGTGAACTCGATGAGCGGGGTGTCGACGTTCGACCAGTCCACCCAGGTGATCTCGTTGTCCTGGGCGTAGCCGTTGTTGTTGCCGCCCTGCGTGCGACCGAGCTCGTCGCCGTGCAGCAGCATCGGCACGCCCTGGCTGAGCAGCAGCGTCGCGATGAAGTTGCGCTGCTGCTGGGCCCGGCGCTTCAGCACCTCGGGGTCGTCGGTGGGACCTTCGACGCCCATGTTGCTGGAGCGGTTGTGCGATTCGCCGTCGTTGTTGTCCTCGCCGTTGGCGTCGTTGTGCTTCTCGTTGTACGACACGAGGTCGCGCAGGGTGAAGCCGTCGTGCGCGGTGACGAAGTTGATGGATGCCACCGGGAACCGGCCGGAGTGCTCGTACAGGTCGGCCGAGCCGGTCAGGCGCGAGGCGAACTCGCCGAGGGCCTGCGGCTCACCGCGCCAGAAGTCGCGGACCGTGTCGCGGTACTTGCCGTTCCACTCCGTCCACTGGGGCGGGAAGTTGCCGACCTGGTAGCCGCCGGGGCCTACGTCCCACGGCTCGGCGATGAGCTTGACCTGCGAGACGATCGGGTCCTGTTGCACGAGCTCGAAGAAGGCCGCGAGGCGGTCGACCTCGTAGAACTCGCGGGCGAGGGTGGATGCCAGGTCGAAGCGGAATCCGTCGACGTGCATCTCCAGCACCCAGTACCGCAGGGAGTCCATGATCAGCTGCAGCGTGTGGGGGTTGCCCACGTTCATGCTGTTGCCGGTGCCGGTGTAGTCGGTGTAGTAGCGCTTGTCGTCGTCTTCGAGGCGGTAGTACGCCTCGTTGTCGATGCCGCGCATCGAGAGGGTCGGGCCCATGTGGTTGCCCTCGGCGGTGTGGTTGTAGACCACGTCGAGGATGACCTCGATGCCGGCGGCGTGCAGGGCCTTGACCATCGCCTTGAACTCCTGCACCTGCTGACCGTGGTCGCCGGTCGAGGAGTAGGTGTTCTGCGGGGCGAGGAACGCGATGGTGTTGTAGCCCCAGTAGTTCGACAGCCCCTTCTCCTCGAGGGTGGAGTCGTTGACGAACTGGTGCACGGGCATGAGCTCGATCGCGGTGACGCCGAGCTTGCGCAGGTGGTCGATGACGGCCGGGTGCGCGATGCCGGCGTAGGTGCCGCGCAGCTCCTCGGGCACGTCGGGGTGCAGCTGAGTGAGGCCCTTGACGTGCGCCTCGTAGATGAAGCTCTCGGCGTAGGGGATCTTGGGCTGACGGTCGCCCGACCAGTCGTAGAACGGGTTGATGACCACGCCCTTCATCATGTGCGGGGCGGAGTCCTCGTCGTTGAACGAATCGGGGTCGCCGAACTCGTAGCTGAAGACGGGCTGTCCCCAGTCGATCTGGCCCTCGACGGCCTTGGCGTACGGGTCGAGCAGCAGCTTCGCGGGGTTGAAGCGCTTGCCGTTCGCGGGGTCGTACTCCCCGTGCACGCGGTAGCCGTAGCGCTGCCCCGGCTGGATGTTGGGGAGGTAGGCGTGCCAGACGTACGCGTCGACGTCGATCAGCTCGACGCACGTCTCCGTCCCGTCCTCGTCGAAGAGGCAGAGCTCGACTTTCTCGGCCCCCTCGCTGAACAGGGCGAAGTTCGTCCCGTTACCGTCGTAAGTGGCCCCGAGGGGATAACTGGATCCTGGCCATACCTGCTGCACGTCGCTCACGATAGACCAGCGTCGTTTCCGCGAACCGACGGGGTCGGGCCTGTTGACACCCGCCCCACCCCCGACTATGCGCGCGGGTCTCTATGCACGTTCGGGCGGATGCCGCAGCAGCTCGATCCGCTCGTCGAGGTAGCGCGCGAGCGGCATCCAGCCCCCGGCCGCGCTCCACCGCACGAGCGCGTCGCCCTCGCGCAGGGCGAGCGGCCGCGACGCCGCGTCGAGGGCGGAGAGATCGATCGGATGCCACCCGAGGTGCACCGTCTCGCCCTCAGGTACGCCGCCGCGCGCGGCCGCCGCCGCGAGTTCGGCCCGGCGACGCTGGGATTCGGCGGCGAATCCGCGCCGCACCTCCGCGCGGGAGCGCACGATGTCGCCGGTCGCGAGCACCGCGTCGTCGGTCAGCAGCAGGACGCCGAGATGCCACGCGGTGCCGCGGGGCACGATGCGGGCGGCGCGCGGGATGCCGAGGAAGCGGCGCCCCTCCTGGAGGTCGCCGAGGCGTTCGCGCGGCGCGTCGACGAGACGCTCCCGCGCGGAGGCGAACAGGGCGGCGGCGTCGGTGTCTGTCCCGGTCATGCGTCGTCCCCCGCGTCTCGAGCCGCCTCCGCGCGTTCGAGGGTGCGCAGCGCCTCGCGCACGGCGGTCTCGGCGTCGTGTCTCGCGCTCTCGCGCTCGCGCTGCTCCTGGTCCGCCGCGGCGGCCTCGGCCTCGACCCGGCGCAGCTCCGCGCGCAGACCGTCGACGCGCGCGTGGACGCGGTCGGCGTGCTCGCGCGCGGCGGCGAGGCGCGTGTCCGCGGTGGATCGCGCGCGCTCGGCCTCCGCCCGGGCGCGTTCGGCCTCGCGCACCGCCCGCTCCGCGGCCTTGCGCGCACGGCGTGCGGCGAGGTCGTCGCGCGGCGCCTGCTCCGGGGCCGGGACGGCGTCGGGCACCGATCCGGCGACCGCGTCGAGGAGCGACCGCGGGTCGAGGGCGGCCAGGTCGATCGCGGCGACGAGCCGCCCCGTCAGCACGGCCGCCGCGACGGCCGGATCGACCACGGCCGCGTTGACGGTCTTCTCGACCGCGTCCGTCACCGCCGCGCTCAGCGGCGTCCCCGCCTCGGAGGCCAGATCGCCCGCGCGCCGCGCGAGCGCGGTCACCAGCTGCCGGCGCTGCCGTCCCAGTCGGGCCAGCTCCGCGGCATCCAGATCGTCCTGCGCCTCGTGCAGGGCCCGCGAGAGCTCGACGGCTTCGCCGAGCTGTCCGTCGCGCACGAGCAGGTTGACCGCCCACGCGGCGACCGTGGGCTTGCGCAGCTTCGCGATGCGGCGGCCAAGGTCGCCCCCGGCGGACGCGGCCCGCTCCGCGCGCGCGGCGGTGAAGCGGGAGGGAGGCAGAGCGAGCAGTTCGGCGGCGGCCTCGTCGAGGCGGGCGGCGTCGTCGCTCATCCCCCCATTGTGCCCGTCGTGTCGCACCGGCGCGGCGACGCGGCCCCTCAGAGCGAGACGATCCCGGGCCGCGGTCCGCGGATCTCGCGGTGCAGCCGCTCCATCCGGGCATCGAGTTCGGCCGCGGTGTCGGCGGCGTTCTTCAGCTCGGCGAGCAAGTCGTCGGGGACGAGGCGGTCGTACTTGTAGTAGATCTTGTGCTCGAGGCTCGCCCAGAAATCCATGGCGATCGTGCGGAACTGCACCTCGACCGGCACGTCGACCCGCCCCGTCGACAGGTACACCGGCACCTCGACGATCACGTGCAGGCTCTTATACCCGTTGGCCTTCGGCTCGGCGATGTAGTCCTTGACGTCGCGCACCGTGATGTCGTCCTGCCGCGTCAGCAGCTCGGACAGGCGGTAGGCGTCGTCGACGAAGCTGCACGTGATGCGGATCCCGGCGATGTCGGTGATCGCCGCGCGGATGGAGTCGAAGTCGGTCTCGATCCCCTTGCGCCGCACCTTGTCGACGAGGCTGTCCGGCGACTTCACTCGACTTGAGACGTGCTCGATCGGGTTGTAGGAGTGCATCTCCTGGAACTCTTCGCGCAAGATCGAGATCTTCGTCTCGACCTCGGCGAGCCCGAAGCGGTACTCCATGAGGAAGCGTTGGAACTCGTCGCGCAACGCTCGCAGGGCGGCACCGGAGACGGTGATCTGCTGATCGTCCAGCGGGTCCGACATGCTCCGACGCTAACCCCGACGACTACGAGGTCGCTGGGAGCGTCACGCGGGAGGTCCGGGGCGCGGCGGCTCGGAGGCCCGCGGGACGAGCTCGCCGTCCACGACGTCGATACCGATCAGACCCTGGAAGACCTCGGGGAGATCATCGGGTTCGCCCGCCGGTTCGGGATTCCGAGGGGTGGGGGGATGTGTCACGGCGCCTCCTTCCGTGCAATCCCTCCACTGTGTCAGGGGACGGCCGCGCGAGCGGTGGTCTTGACACCGGATCGGGGGCGGCGTATCCCGAGGCGCCCTGGCGTATCGTGAAGCCCATGGGGACCATTCACTACGGCGGAAGCGGCACCACGGTGCACATCGAGGACCGCGCTCTGGCCCACCTGAAAGTCGTGATCTCGACCAAGCTCCGCCGCGGCGAGAGCTTCACCCTGTCGTGGCGACACCGCGACGACGAGGAGCGCGGACGCAGCACCCTGTGGCTGCACCCCGCCATCCCCCTGCGCTTCGTGTTCGACGACGCCGAGCCGACCACCCTGAGCCGGGAGTGGATCGAGCGTCTCGCCGACTCCGCGAACTCCTCCGGCGGCATCATGCTCGTCCCCGAGGACGTCACGCCCGCCCAGGACGCCGAGAAGCGCTAGGGGTCAGCCCTCTTCGACGTGGGCGTCTTCGCTCGGCTCGGGCGTGATGGCCAGACCGTTGGGGCCGGATGCCGCGAGCATGAGGTCTTCGACCCAGACGCGGTTGATGCGGGGCTGCCGGCTGCCGTAGAAGTGGAACTGGATCGGCACGGAGGGGTGCATCCAGAAGCTGCGACGGCCGCTGCCGTCGCCGACCTCGACGTCGAACATGAACGACTCCGAGCGGCGCAGCTTGTTCATCACCACGATGCGCAGGTGCGCGAGCGTGCGGTCATCGATGTCGACGGCGTTCGCGACGGTGTCGTAGATGAATCGGCCCATGCGCAGAAGCCTAGTCGAGGAACGCAGCGTCGTCCGTGAAGCGCGTCGCCCCCGATCGCCGACCACGGCGGGCACGCCCGGGATGCCACGCCCCCGCGCGCTGGGCAACCCCGGCCCCCGGAGGGCGTGGGGGCGACTAACGTGCCCGTGTGGGAACGCTCTACTACGGCGACGTCGCTACGCCGATCGAGATCGAGGACCGTGCTCTCGCGCACGTCAAGGTGGTCATCGCGACCAAGCTCCGGCGGGGGGAGAGCTTCACCCTGTCGTGGACGCACGGTCCCGGTCAGGAGGTGGGCCGCAGCACGGTCTGGCTGCACCCGTCGATCCCGCTGCGGTTCGTGTTCGACGACCCCGAGCCCGCGCTGCTCAGCCGGGCGTGGATCGAAGCCCTCGCGACGTCGGCGAACTCGTCCGGTGGCCTGCTCCTCGTCCCCGAGCCGGATCATCCCGGCGCCTGAGTCAGACGAGCGGCTGGTCGAGGATCTCGCGAGCGCCCTCTTCGACGGCGGTGGGGACGACCAGCGGCCGACCGGCCGAGAAGGCCTCCCACTCGCGCAGCACGACGGCCTCGATGTGCGCGGGGTCCTCGTCGGGGTAGTCCGCGCGCAGACGATCGATCACCCCGCGGAACGAGGCGACCTCGACCCCGTCGACCACGTGCACGACCTCGGACGCGCGCGCGGACGGCATCCGATCCGCCGCGCTCTCGTCCATGACCTCATGGTTTCACGACCGCGCCGGGCGGCCTAATGCTGCGCGGGAAAGAAGGCCGCCTACCTTCTTAGGGGCCGTTGCTTCCCGCGCGGTCGCGACGGCTTCAGCGAGCGGCCTCGGCGTCGACCGGGTGCGGGTCGACCTGGTCGACGGCATCCTGGAGGCGCCCCAGGCAGGCGATGACCGCGGAGCTCTCTTCGGGGGTCATGTCGACGACGGCCGCCATCATGCGCGCGTGCATCGCCCCCAGGGTGGCGCGCACTTCTTCGTCGCTCGCGGCGGTCGCGACGATGAAGATGCTGCGCCGGTCGCTCGGGTGCGGCACGCGCGTGACGTGGCCCGACTTCTCGAGCCGATCGACGATCGCGGTCGTCGACGCCGTGGAGACGCCGAGATAGCGGGTGAGCTCGCTCGGCGACACCTGGCGATTCTGGCCGGCGGCCTTCAACAGGTAGCGCAGGACGAGCAGCTCGTTCTCGCCCATCGACATGGACTCGCGCGTGCGCCGGCGCATCGCGACCTAGGCGGCGCGGTAGACGCGGAACGCCTGCAGCACGTCGACGGCCCGGCGACGACGGTCTTCTTCGCTCGCGCCGTACCAGTAGCGCGACGTCTCGGACCCGTTTTCCACCAGGGCATCTTATGACAGGGGCCCGCGTCCAGCCCCCTGCCGGTGCGCATGGCGGACAGGTACGATGGTAAGTAGATCAGCTACCTACTCGACAGTCGCCTTGATCGCCTGTCGAGACACTAGCGCACCGAGAGACAACGGGGAGGGACATGAGCGACACGGCATCGACGGACGACGTCGTCAAAGCCCTCAACGACCTCACCGACTCCGGCGTGGCGTCCGAGCGCGTCGCCCTGCAATCCCTGGGCATCGGCCCCAACGACGCCAAGGTCCTCCGCTTCCTCCTCCAGCGCCTGCCCGACGACGAGCCCGTCACCCCGCGCATGCTCGCGAGCATGCTGGGGATCTCGTCGGCGGCGACCACCGCGCTGATCGACCGCCTCGCCGAGGCGGGGTGGGTCGAGCGCGAGCCCTACCCCGGAGACCGCCGGTCGATCGTCGTGCGCGAGACGATCGACGCGTCGTCCCCCGCCCGGCGCATCCTCTCGGTGCGACGGGCCTCCGCGGTCGCCGCCGCGGCGAAGCTCGGTCCGGCCGAGCGCCGGATCGTCGCCGACTTCCTCGACGACATCGCGCGAGGCGAGCGAGAAGACATCGACGGCATGACCGCAGACGCCGGGGCGTGCACACGGCCTGATCGGCTCGCGCGGGACGCCCCGGCCCTCGGGCACCGGCGTCGGACCGGTGCCGCGGCGGCTCACTCGGTGGAGCGGCCGGTCTCGTTCTGCAGGCGATCGATCTGCTCCGAGGCCTCGGCCTTGGTGAGGTCGGCCGGGATCTCTTCGTCCGCCTCGCGGGCCAGGGTGTCGAGGTAGCTGCGCTGGGGCGCGGTCATCGGCTCGTCGCCGGTGACCCAGTCGGACGGGTCCTTCTCGGCGGGGTTGTCGCCCTCGCGGACGGCACCCAGGGTCTCTTCTTCGCGGGAGGTATCGCTCATTCCGGCAGGCTAGGCGCCGCGGTGGGCGCGGACCCCGGGATTGACAGGTCGCCCAGCCGGATACGGCATCCTGGTCCGATGGCCTCCGACCCCCGCCCCGTCGACGTGCAGGTCGAGACGTACCGTGCGGCGGGCGTGCGCACGCGGGTGACGCGCGTGTCGTCCGGCGCCGGGTCGCAGCGCCCGTTCGTCCTCATCGCGGGCATCGGCGTCGCCTCGACCTACTTCGAGTTCCTCGCGCCGCTGCTCGCCGAGGAGGGCGACGTCTACGCCCTCGACCTCCCCGGATTCGCCGGGGTGCCGGCATCCGGGCAGCCGCCCACCGCCGCCTTCTTCGCCGACCAGGTCGAGGGGGTGCTCGACCACTACGGCCTGGTCGACCCCGTGCTGATCGGGCACTCGATGGGCACCCAGGTCGTGACCGAGGTGCTCGCCCGTCGACCCGCGCTCTCGCACGCCGTGCTGGTGAGCCCGGTCGTCGACGAAGCCGAGTCGGGCGCCCTCGTCCAGGCCGTGCGCTTCGTGCAGTCGACCGTGCGCGAATCGCTGCACATCGCCCTGCTCGCCCTCTCGGCCTACCTGCTGTGCGGTCTGCTCTACTTCCTCGAGACCCTTCCGCACATGCTGCGCTACCGCATCTCGGACCGGATCGGCGCGGGCCGGGCCACCCTGCTCCTCGTGCGCGGCGAGTTCGACCGCCCGTCGCCGCGACGCCTGCACTCGCGCCTCGTCGCGCACGCCCGGTCGGCGCGACGGTGGGAGATCGAGGGGGCCGCGCACTGCGTGGTCAACAGCCACGCCGTGGGCGTCGCGCGGCTCGTGAAGCGTCACATCGCCGACGACCTTCCGGCGAAGGGGCGGATGCCGGCGCGCGAGGCCGCGGTCCCGCCCGCCCGTCACGCCGACGTGCGCATGGTGCTCGGCGCCGTCGCCAGCCGACTCGCGGAGTGGGTCAGCGCCGCGCGCAACGACGACGACGGCGTGGAGCAGGCGAAGGCCCGGCACGCGCACGTGCTGTGGGACGCCTACCGCCCCGGCCGCTGACGTAACCCGCAGCCGCAAGCGGGGCAACCCCCGGGACACCGGCTCGTCCGCCACCGAGCATGGACACGTGCCGACTCGCCCCCGCACGCGCTCCGCGCGCCGGACCGTCCCGCCCGCGCTCGATCCTCGACGATGGTGGGCGGATGCCGTCACGGCCGATCGGCTGATGCTGGCGGCCAAGACCGCCGCTGCCGCGGCCCTCGCCTGGTACCTGGCGCCCCTCGTGCCGTTCGCGCAGAGCGAGTACTCGTACTACGCGCCGCTCGGCGTGCTCGTGAGCATGTACCCGACCGTGGCCCGCTCGGCCTCCAGCGGCGTGCAGGCCGTCGTGGGCCTGGCGCTCGGCATCGGCCTGGGCCTCGTCTCGCTCGCCGTGGTGGGCACGGGTCTGCCGCGCATCGTCGCGGTCGCCACCGTGATCCTCGTCGGCGTGCTCCTCGCGGGGGTGCGCGCGCTCGGCGTCGGCCGCGACTGGGTCGCCGTCGCCGGTCTCTTCGTGCTCCTGCTGGGCGGGGCCGACCCCGACGGCTACTCGTCGTCGTACCTCATGACGATGGCCTTCGGTGTGCTCGTGGGCGTCGTGGTGAACCTCGTCGTCGTCCCTCCGCTGCGCGTCGACCGCGCCGACGATCGCCTCACCCGACTGCGCGACGATCTGGGCGACGCCCTGCACCGCATCGCCGACGCCCTCGCCGGACACGCCTTCGACCCCGCCGCCGCGGACGAGGCGACCGCGGGCCTCACCGGCACGCTGGCCGACGTGCGCGAGGAGGTGGAGCTGGCCGATGAGAGCCGCCGCTACAACCCCCGCGGGCGCCGACTGCAGGCCCCGCGCGACCTCGGGCGGCGGCGCCTCGACGCGCTCACCGGCACCGCCGACGCCACGCGCGAACTGGCCGCCGCCCTGACGCGGCTCACGGGCGGATCCGACGTCGACGCGCGCCTCCCCGACGAGGCGCGCCGCGTCCTCGCCGAGGCCGTCCGCGCGGTGGCGCGGCTCGTGACCACCCCTCCCGAGCCCGAGAACACCGCGGCTCAGCTGCGCGAGGCCGAGGCCGCGCTCACCGCCTACACGCGGCACCTCCGACGGGTGGACGCGGACGACGAACCCCTCGACGCGTGGGAGGCCGCGGTCGCGCTGCGCCGGGTCATCGCGGCGTGCGGCCCGTTCTCCGACCCCGACGCCGCGACCGCCACGCGCTGAATCGCGCACCCGCCGCCGAGGCGGCCGGCGCATCTCGGCGCGCGGGTCAGCGCGCGATCGTCGCCGCCGCGTCGAGGGCCCGCTCGAGGGCGACCGCGGTCGCGCGGCGCGCCGCGGAGGGGACCGCCGCCAGGAACCCGCCGACGAACGTGTCGCCGAGGCCGATCGTGGTGGGATGCGGGGTGTCGACCACGTGTGCGGCGACCCCGACCGCCGGCAACCGCCGCGCGGCTGCGGCGACCACCGCCGCTCCCCCGGCGTGACGCGCAAGGCGCGCCGTGTCGTCGAGGTGGGCCGCGGTGCAGGCGTCGCCCCACCGGTAGCGCGCGGCCGCGGTGCGCACCGCACTGTCGAGGGCGGCCCGATGGATCGCGGCCCGCGGCCCCACCGCGAGCGCCCAGTACTTCGTGTGCACCACGAGCGCCGGAGCCGGGATGAGCTCGTGCGCCTCGGCGAGCGCCGCCACGACGTCGTCGGGGTCGAGCAGGTCGACCGCGCGGCCGAGGTACTCCTGCAGTTCGTCTTCGTTCATGCCGTACACGTCGATGCGCGCGAGCAGGCGCGCACGCACGACGGCCGACAGCTCGCGCCGGTGGAACCCGGCGTCCTCGTAGTAGACGAGCGCCTCCGCGGGGAGCCTCTCCATCGCCGCGACGAGGTCGTCGAGCCGATGGGCGAGCAGGTCGGCATCCTGCATCGTGTTGAACCCCGACACCAGGAAGGCCGCCGCGTCCGCGAGCGCGTCACCGAGGGCGGGAGCGATCGCCATCTCGCGGTTCGGGGCGTCGTTGGCGAAGATGATCCGGTTCGACGAGGGCGCGCTCACCTCCCCGTCGAGAAGACGCACGATCGCGCCCGCGGGGTACTGCACGATCAGGTGCGGGTCGAGCGTGTCGCGCGTGGCCGACGACACCACGCGCATCGACCGCGGGAGCAGCCGCCGCACCGTGTCGTCGATGCTCACGAGGTGCTGCACGGTCGGGACGCCGATGCGGTCGAGGGCGATCCCGGCCCGCACCCCCGTCCCCCCGAGGGTGGTCTCGACCTCGAAGTGCGCGGCGAAGCGCTCGACGATGTCGCTGGACAGAACGAAGCGCTCGCCTCCCCCGCCCGTGGCGAGGAAGGCGAGCACCGTCACGACGAGCGCCCGCTCGTCGATGATCGGCGTCGTGGTGGTCAGCTCGTCGGAACGGATGCCGTACCCCTCCGCGAGCGCGGACAGGACGGCGGCATCCCATCGGATCTCGTAGTCGACGGTCCCGCCGAGTCCGAGGACGAGGTCATCTGCCATGGCGCCGATCATCCTCCGGTCAGTACAGGTCGGCCTTGCCGGCGGCGCCGAACAGGTCGATCTTCTCGGCCGCGGTCACCTTCATCGCCGCGATGCACTCGGGCTGGATCGCGTTGGGCTCGCGCAGGCGCCGGTCGGTGCCGAGAACCTCGCGCATGCGGTCGTGGTACGCCACCTTGATGTCGCTCGAGATGTTGATCTTGTTGATGCCGAGCGACACGGCGCGCGAGAGTTCGGCATCCGGGTTGCTGGATCCGCCGTGCAGCACCAGCGGGATGCCGACGGCAGCCTTGATCTGCTCGAGCAGATCGTGGCGCAGCTCGGGGTTCTTGTCGGAGGGGTAGAGCCCGTGCGAGGTGCCGATGGCGATCGCGAGGCTGTCGACGCCGGTCTGCTCGACGAAGCGCACCGCGTCGTCGACGTTCGTGTAGATGATCTCGGCCGCACCCGACTCGCCGTAGCTGTCGTTCGCGCCGATCGTGCCGAGCTCTCCCTCGACCTGCACGCCCACGGCGTGCGCCGCCTCGACCACCTTGCGGGTGAGGGCGACGTTCTGCTCGAACGGCTCCAGCGACGCGTCGATCATGACCGAGGTGAAGCCCGCCTGGATCGCGGCGACGATCTGCTCGTACGTTCCGCCGTGGTCCCAGTGGATCGCGACGGGGACGCTCGAGCGGTGCGCGCGGGCGTGCATCGCGGGGATGAGGTCGGTCGTGATGTGCGAGACCTCGTCGGGGTGGATGGCGATGATGACCGGAGCGTTCTTCTCCTCGCTGATGTCCATGATCCCGGTGAACATCGCCCAGTCGCTGATGTTGAAGGCCGGGATGGCGAAGCTGTGAGCGTTCGCCACGTCGAGGATGGACTTGCCGGTGTAGAGCACGGATTTCTCCTTGTTCGGGGTTGGGTAGGCGGGATCAGCTCTTCACCGAGCCGGCCGTGAGGCCGCTGATGAAGAAGCGTTGGAAGAAGAGGAAGAGCACCAGCACCGGGATCGAGCCGAGGATGCTCATCGCCATGATCTGGTTCCACTCGTAGGAGTGCTGTCCCATGAGCAGCTGGATGCCGATCGGCACCGTGCGCATGTCGATCGTGCGCGTGAGGGTGAGCGCGAACAGGAACTCGTTCCACGCGATCATGAAGGTGTAGATGCCGACCGACACGATGCCCGGGATCGAGATCGGCACGAGAACGCGCCACAGGGCGGTGAAGGAGCCGGCCCCGTCGACGCGGACGGCCTCGTCGAGCTCCTTGGGGAGCGTGTTGAAGTAGCCGGTCATCATGATGATCGCGTAGGGCAGCGTGAACACCATGTAGGTGAAGATCAGGCCCGGGTAGGTGTTGTACAGCCCGAGCCCGACCATCAGGCCGAAGTACGGGATGAGCAGCGTGATCGGCGGCACCGCCTGAACGCTGACGATGATGACGTTGACGATGCGCTTGCCGCGGAACTCGAAGCGGCTGAACGCGTACGCGGCCTGGATGGCGACGAGCAGCGTCAGGATCGTCACGGCCCCGGCCACGACGTAGCTGTTGATGAAGAACCGCACCGTCTCGGGATTGGTGAAGATCGACACGTACGCGTCGAACGAGAAGGTGTCGGTGATCAGGCGCGGCGGCAGTTCGAAGATCTGCGTGTTCGACTTGAACGAGCTCGACAGCATCCACAGCACGGGACCGGCGGCGAAGACCGCTCCGATCAGCAGGCCGATAAGCACGCCGGCCTGGGCGAGACGGCGACGCGTGCGGCTGTTCGTCGTGCGCCGGGGCGCGGGTGCGGCCGCGGTGCGCGGCCGCGCGGGGGTGGTCAGGGCCATGTCAGTCCCTCGCCTTCTGGTGGCGGACGTAGAGCACCGCGATGATCATCGACATCGCCAGCACCAGCACCGCCGAGGTGGATGCCATGGAGAAGTCGTACTTCGCGAACGCGAGCTTGTAGGTGAAGGTGCTGAGCATCTCGGTGACGTCGATGGGACCGCCGCCCGTGGTCAGCCAGATGAGGGCGAACTGCTGAGAGGTCCAGATGAGGTCGAGCAGCACGAGGCTGACGATGATCGGACGCAGCTGCGGGACGGTGACGTTCCAGAACCGCTGCGCGGGGCTCGCTCCGTCGACGGTGGCGGCCTCGTACAGGTCGCTCGGGATGCCCTGCAGGCCCGCGAGCAGGCTGACCATGAAGAACGGGTAGCCGGCCCAGATGTTGATGAAGGTGACCGTGCCGAGGGCCAGCTGCGGCGACGCGAGCCACTCGATGTTCGTGTTCAGCAGGAAGTTGACGATGCCGTTGGGGGCGAGCAGCATGCGCCACAGCACCGCGATGACGGCGACCGTGAACAGCCAGGGGAGCACGTAGAGCCCGCGGAAGACGGCGCGGGGCACGGCGCCGATGAGCCGGCTGTTCAGCAGCATCGCGAAGGTGAGGCCCAGGACGAGGTGGGCGGCGACGCTGGTCACCGTGAAGAAGAGGGTGTTGCCCGTGGCCTTCCAGAAGCCCGGGTCGGTGAGGATCGCGACGTAGTTGTCGACGCCCACCAGGTCGGGGCTCTTGTTCAGGATGACGTTGTCCTGGAACGAGTAGCCGATGACCATGACGATCGGGACGATCATCAGGACGAACAGCAGGATCAGGGTGGGCGAGAGGAAGACGTACGCCTCGCCGGCCTTGCGGAGCTGGCGGGTGCGGCGCGAGGCGGGTCGTCCGGTGACGATCACCTCGGTGTCGGGGGGAGTGAGAGTGCGCATGGTCATGGTGTGCGGCTTTCGATGAGCGGGATGCCGCACCACCCGCGCGGGCGGTGCGGCATCCCGGATCAGGGTCGGATCAGAACTCCGACGTCCATTCGTCCTGCGACTTCTTCAGCGCGTCGCTCATGGACTGCTGACCGTCGAGCGCGGACTGGAACTGCTCGCCGAACTGGCGCATGAGCTCCTCGGCGACGGGGAGACCGGTGAACTCGTTCGCCGGGTATCCCTTCTTGTAGATGTCGAAGGCCGTCTTGAACAGCTCGTCGTCCTCGACGAAGGTGGGCACGCTCTCGGTGTTGCCCGGGAAGGCCTTCGCCATCGTCGACAGCTCGCTGTTGACGTCCTTGCTCATGAGGAACTGCACGAGCTTGAAGGCGGCGTCCTTGTGCTCGGAGTTCTCGGCCACGCCGATGCCCCACGAGGCGTAGGGGATGCCGCGTTCGCCGGAGAAGCCGTCCTCGGCCGGGATGGCCGAGATCGAGAATTTCAGGTCGGGGTTGGACTCGCGGATCAGGTTGATGTGAGCGAGCGAGTCGATCATCATCCCGACGCGGCCGTTGGTGAACTCCTCGACCTTGTCCTGCTCCTTCATGGTGAAGGATCCGGGGGCGATGACGCCGTCGTCCCAGAGCTGCTGAATGTAGTCGGTCGCCGACGAGACGTCGGAGTTGGTCAGGTCGGGCTGGCCGTCCTTCAGCATCGATCCGCCCGAGGCCCAGACCCACGACATGACGTCGTTCTGGACGCCGTTCGGGGCTTCGAGCGAAAGCGGGAGCACCCAGCCCGAGACGTCGCCGCCGAGCGCCTTGATCTTCTTCGCCGCGTCGGCGAACTCGGTGCGCGTCGACGGCGGGGCCGAGACCCCCGCCTGCGAGAGGAGGCCGTCGTTGGTGAACATCGGGTAGACGAAGTTCACGACCGGGATCATGTAGGTGCTGCCGTCGACCTTGATCTGGCTGGCGAGCTGGCTCTCGTCGTATCCGGAGTCGCTCATGAGCTTCGACAGGTCGGCGATGACGCCCTGCTTGGCGAAGTCGCTGACCCAGGCGCCGTCGAGGCCGACGACGTCGGGCATCGTGCCCGACGCGGCTCCGGCGAAGAGCTGCTCCTTCGTCGACGCGTAGGGTCCGCTCACCAGGTCGACCTTGATGCCGGGGTTCTCCTGCTCGAACTGATCCATGAGACCGCGGAACTGGCCGTCGCCGAGCTCCGGCTCCCACCACTGCGCGAACTCGATCGTGACGTCCCCGTCGGCCGAGGTGGCCGAGGTGTTCGACGAGCACCCCGCCATGGCCAGGAGGGTCGTGGCCGCTGCTGCGACACCGACGAGCTTGATGGCGTTCCGACGCCGGCGCCCGCTGTTGTCCATCGTTTCTCCTCGTTGAGATCTGCTGCATTTCGCGCTGTTCTGCGCGTTCTTGCGTCTTTCAGCATGAGTATGCGCTGTCTTGCGGGGTCGGTCAAGGTTCCGATGCAGATTCGTGACAATTGCGGCATCCGAACGCAGAGAATCCGACGGAACTACGGGTCTTCCTGCTGTTCCTTGCTGTTTTCGGGAGAATTCTGCGGATTCCGTTGCCGTGCTGTGCTAGAGATGACCGCATGGACGCATCCACAGCCACGACGAAGAGGCGGTTGCCGGCCGGCCGCAAGGCGGAGCTCGCCGCGTACGTCGCCGACTCCGGGCAGGTCACCGTGGTCGACCTCGCCTCGCACTTCGGCGTCTCGATCGACACGGTGCGCCGCGACCTCGATCAGCTCGATCGCGAGGGCATCGTCGTCCGCACCCACGGCGGCGCGGTGAGCGCCATGTCCGTCCCCGGACGGGACCGCGGGCTCGACGTGCGATCGCAGATGCAGATCGCCGAGAAGGAGCGCATCGCCGCGCTCGCGGTCGACCTCGTCGAGGACGGGTCGGTGCTCATGCTCAACGCGGGCACGACCACGCTCGCCGTCGCCCGCGCGCTGCGCAACCACCGCGACCTCACGATCGCGACGAACAACCTGCGCATCCCCGCCGAGATCTCGCCGTCGGTGTTCCGCGACCTGTTCATCTTCGGGGGCGCCGTACGCACCATCACGCAGGCGACCACGGGACCGGTGACCCTGGCCACGAACTCCCACGCCCCCGACGTCGACATCCGCGCCGACTACGCGCTCATCGCGGTCGGCGCCGTGGACGCCTCCGGGTTCTCCACGAGCAACCTGGGCGACGCGACGATGATGACCGAGATGATCCAGAAGGCCGATCGCATCGCGATCCTGGCCGACTCGACCAAGCTCGACCGTCGCCTGTTCGCCCAGATCGCCCCGCTCGAGAAGGCCGACTACCTCATCACGGACGCCCCTCCCTCCCCCGACCTGGCCGCCGCCCTCGCCGAGGCGGGGGTCACGGTCCTCACGCCCTGAGAACCGAGGGCGTGCGGGCGGAGAGGACAACGCCCAGAGCGAGGTGACTCCTCCCCGCCTTCGGGGTGAATTCAAGAGCGAATCCTCCAGCGGCGCCGCAGCGTGCGGCATCCCGGCCTCCGGCGGCCGGTCGCGGCGGGGGCGACGACACCCTGCCTCCCTCGATCGCGGCGCGATCTCGAGCCCTCCGGGCGCAGCGTGTGATGAGCGTGCACACCCCTCACCTGCAGCACCGCTTAGGAGTTCCCGTGACCTCATCCACCCCCGCCCCGCCCGCGCGACGACGCCGTCGGCTCGCCCTGCCCGTCGTCCTCGCCGGCAGCCTCGCCTCGCTGATCCTGGCGCTCGGCCTCTCCCCGACGGTGGCCGCGTTCACGGCCTCCATCCAGAACACCGTCGACACCGCCGGGGCCGGCTCGCTCACGATGCGCGAGACCGATTCGGCGGGCACGACGATCTGCAACAGCACGGACGGCGGATCGGTGTCGACGAACTCCGCCACCTGCTCGACGATCAACAAGTACGGCGGCAACGTCACGATGACGCCCGGCCAGACCGTGACCACGAGCGTCAACATCACGAACACGGGATCAGTGAAGGCCACGGCCTTCTCGCTGACGCCCGGCACCTGCACCCAGGCAGCGAGCGCCACCAGTCACGGCACCGCGAGCGACCTCTGCTCGCAGATGACCGTCGCGATCACCTCGGGTTCGTCGACGCTCTACTCCGGCACGCTCGCGGGTCTCACCGCCTCGATCGACGTGCTGAACAAGATCGGCTCGACCGGCGTCACCGCGGGGTCCACGATCCCCGTGTCGTTCGCCGTGACGCTCCCCTCCTCCATCGGCGGCACCTACTCGAACCTCCAGGTCTCGCAGGTGCTCACCTGGACCTTCACGTCGTGATCCCCCGCGCGAGCGCGTGAGCGGTCTTCCCGACGCACCCCGCCCTCGCGCGCGACGTCGAGCCGCTCTCATCGCCGCGGTCGCGATCGCCGTCCTGGCCATCGCGACCGCGGTCGTCGGCGTCGCCGGGGGCCTTCGTGCCTTCGTCGTCGAGACGCCGAGCATGGCCGAGGCGGCCCCGGTGGGCTCGCTCGTGGTGGTGCGCCCGTCCGCGGACTACGCCGTCGGCGACGTGATCACCTTCGAGGTCGACGGACGCACCGTCACCCACCGTCTCGTCGCGGAGCAGGACGGCGTCTTGCGCACGCGGGGTGATCTGAACGGCACCGACGACGCCTGGGCCCTTTCGACCGACCAGGTCGTCGGCTCGGCGATCGCCATCGTCCCCGGCATCGGGTTCCTCGCCCTGGCGGCGCCGTGGCTGCTGCTCGGCGCGGCCCTCGTCGAGGTCGTCGCCCGCCTCCGCCGCGGGCGCGCGTCGTGGTCCTGGGCGGTCCGGCTCACCGGATGGGCGGTGACGCTCACCGCGGTCACGCTCTGGCTGCGCCCCTGGTTCAACCTGCGCCTGCTGGACTTCCGGGCCGCCGACGCGGGCGCCGGAGCACTCATGAACGTCGTCAACACCGGCATCCTGCCGGTGTTGGCCGGATCCACCCGCTTGACCAGCGGTCAGCACGCCGTCGTCCTCACCAACGACCAGCTGCCGTCGGGCCTGTTCTCGCTGACGGCGGTCCCCGACCCCGATCTCCTGACCCGCGTCGTGCTGTGCCTGCTGTGCCTGACGCCCTTCCTCGCCTCCCTCGCGATCCGCCCCGACGACGATCCTCCGGCCGACGGGCGACGAGAGCGCCCCGACCGCCGCGCGCGGACCGTGCTGCTCCCCCTGGCGCTGCTCACGATCGCCGCCGTGATCGTGCTGACCACCCTGTCGACCTCCGGAGCCGCTTTCTCGGCGTCGGTGACGAACACGGCCGACACCGCGGGAGTCGCGCCGCGCACCTGCCGCGACGCGGTCTCGCGCGTGGCGAGCCCGGTACCGGCCGACGTCTACGCCGCCTACGCCATGGGCGGCAGCACCGGCACCGGCGAGACCGACATCTCGGGCAACGGTCGCACCGGGACGTGGTCGCTGCCGCCCGTGACGAGAACCTCGATCGGATGCCGGCACGACGTCCCCGCCCGATCCACCCGGTTCACGGGCTCGCAGTGTCTCTTCGTCCCCAGTCCCGTGAATGACCCCGAATCGTTCTCGCTCGAGGTCTGGTTCTCCACGACCACCCGTCCCAGCGGCAAGATCGCCGGGTTCGGCAACGGAAACGGGATCGCCCTCGACCCCGACTACTGGGACCGCCACATCTACCTGGACACGGCCGGCCGAGTCGTGTTCGGCACCTTCCCGAATTACTTCATGTCCATCGTCACCCCTCCCGGTCGCTCCTACGCCGACGGGGCCTGGCATGCCGTCGTCGCGACGCTCTCGCCCCAGGGCACCGCTCTCTACGTGGACGGCGTGCTGGTGGGCAGCGATCCTTCGACCAGCGCTCAGAACTATGTCGGGTACTGGCGGTTCGGGTGCGGGCGACTCACGTACTGGCCGGATGCGGGTCTCTCCGTTCTTCCCCCGCCGACCAACTTCGTCGGGAACCTGCAGTACGGCGCCGTCTACACACGCGCCCTCACGCCCGCCGAGGTGCAGTCGCACTACCAGGCCGGAGCCTGGTGAGGCGCCGGTGGGCGTCGCTCGCGCGCGCCCACCGGCGACCGCTCAGGCGATCACCCGCTCCGGAGCCGGGGCCTCGTCGTCGAACTCCACCTCGGGCGGGCGACGGCGGAAGCCGCGGGTGAGCACGGCGAGCCAGACGATGCCGACGCCGATCCACACCAGCCCGACCGTGAGGGCCAGCGGCGACAGGCTGAACCACAGCCAGGCGGTGAGGGCGAAGCCGAGGCCCGGGAGCACCCCGAACCGCACGATGGCCGCCGCCCCGCGGCGTCGCTCGTCGAACAGGAAGTGCTTCACGACAGACAGGTTGACGAGCGAGAAGGCGGCGAGAGCCCCGAAGCTGATGAGCGAGGCGACCGTGTTGAGGTCGGCGAAGAGAGCGGCCAGTGACACGACGCCGACGAACAGCGCCGCACCGATCGGGGTCTGGTAGCGGCGGCTCAGCCGGGCGAAGAAGCGCGGCAGGACCCCGTCGCGGCCCATCGCGAAGAGGATCCGCGAGACGCTGGCCTGCGAGGCGAGCGCCGCCGCGATGCAGCCCGCGATGTAGGCGACGAGGAAGAAGACCTCGAGCCAGCGACCGGCCGAGACCTCCATGATCTGGTTGGCCGCGGCATCCGGGTTCTCCAGATCCGCGACGTTCGGGATGACCAGGGTCGACACGTACGCGATGACCGTGAAGATGAGCCCGCCGATGACCGTCGTGAGGATGATCGCGCGGGGCACGGTGCGTTGGGCGTCGCGGGCCTCCTCGGAGAGCGTCGAGATCGCGTCGAAGCCGAGGAACGACAGGGCGAGCATCGCGGCACCGGCGAGAAGACCGGGGAAGGTCAGACCGGCGTCGTACAGCGGCTGCAGGAGCGAGACGCCGGGGTTCTGCAGCACGTGCAGCACCGCGCACACGACGAAGACGGCGGCGAAGACGAGCTGCAGGCCGACGAGAACGAGGTTGGCGTTGCGCACGACGGTGATGCCGACGATGTTCAGTCCCGTGATCAGGAGCACTCCCGCGAGGGCGAACACCCAGGGCGGGATGCCGGGGAGCTGGGCGTTGAGATAGATGCCCATCAGCACGTAGTTGATGAGCGGGAGCAGCAGGTAGTCGATCATGAGCGACCACCCGGTCAGGAAGCCGACGTGTCCCCCGAACGCGCGGCGGGCGTACGTGTAGGCGCTGCCCGCGCGGGGGAAGGCCTTCACGAGCGCGGCGTAGCTGAAGGCGGTGAAGAGCATCGCCACGAGCGTGACGAGGTAGGCCGTCGGCACGTGACCGCCGGTGGTGACGGCGACGAGACCGTACGTGGTGAACACGGTGAGGGGCACCATGTAGGCCAGGCCGAAGATGACGAGGGAGGGCACTCCCATCACTCGCCGCAGCGAGGTGTCGGTTGCGGACATCGGGTTCCTGTTCGGGATCAGTGGGCGGCCGTCGCGGCGACGGCGCGGAAGGTGCGGATGCCACGTCGCCACGTGCCCCGGATGCGGGCGTCGGCGATGCGGTCGGCGGGGCCGCTGCGGATGTCGCGGTCGAGCCAGACGAGGTCGGCGATCATGCCGGGACGCAGGGTGCCGCGGCTGTCGTGATCGCCGGCCTGGAGGGCCACGCCGCTCGTGGCGGCGTCGATGGCGTCGGAGAGGGTGAGTCGTTCCTCGGGCTGCCAGCCGCCGTCGGGGAGCCCGTCGGGGTCCTGGCGGGTGACGGCTGTGCGCAGGCCCGCGAGGACGTCGGGAGAGGTGACGGGCCAGTCGCTGCCGAAGCTCAGGCGGGCCCCGGCGTCGCGGGCCGCCCGCATGCGGTACTGGCGTTCGCGGTGGGGTCCCAGCCGCGGCAGGGTCAGCTCGGTCATCACGGCGTCGGCCATCGCCCACTGGGGCTGGAAGCAGAAGCCGACGTCGAGGTCGCGCAGGCGCGGCAGATCGGCGGGGTCGACGACCTGCGCGTGGGCGATGGTCAACCGCCGGCCGCGGCGGAGGCTGTCGCGGATGCCCTCGGCCGCGTCGATCGCGGCGCGCACGGCGGCGTCGCCGATGGCGTGCAGGTGCACGTCGAAGCCCGCCGCGTCGCACTGCGCCACGGCCGCGGCCAGCTCCGCGGGTCGCCAGTTCGGCAGGCCGCGGGTGCGGGCGTCGTGGTAGCACTCGAGCAGGTGGGCGGTGTGGTTCTCGAGGATGCCGTCGACGAAGAACTTCACCGTCCGGCAGGTCAGACCGGGTTCGGCCGAGATCCGCGCGGCGAGGCGACGCATCTCCTCCACCTGGGCGGGCCAGCGGGTGGGGTCGGCGCGCAGCGCGAGGTCGACGTCGACGGAGAGACGCCCGGCGCGGGCGGCCGCGATCCAGGCGGGGACGTCGTGCGGCTCGGTCCACGCCTCCTGCACCCACGCGATGCCCTGCGCCGCGAGGTGGGCGGTGGCCGCGGCGAGCGCCTCGATGTCGTCCTCCTCCGCGGGGCGCGGGGCGTGGTCGAGCACGAGGTCGATCGCGGGTCGTTCGACGAGGGTGCCCGACGGCGACCCGTCGGCCCGCCGGACGATGCGGCCGAGCGCGGGGTCGGGGGTGTCGGCATCCACTCCGGCCGCGCGCAGCGCCGCGGTGTTGACCCAGGCGGTGTGGTAATCCCACGCGTGCAGCACGACGGGACGGTCGGGGGTCGCCGCGTCGAGCCAGCGGGCGTCGAACAGGCCGCCCTCGACGATGGTGGCGTCGTAGCTGCCGCCGACGAGCCACGCGGCGTCGGACGCGGCCGCCCACGCGCGGACGCGGTCGACGATCTCGTCGACGTCGGCGGCGTCGCGGAGCGCGGGTCCCGTGCGCTCGCGCCCGGCCAGGAGGGGGTGGGCGTGACCGTCGCGGAATGCGGGGAGCAGGAGCCCGCCCTCGAGGTCGACGTGCTCGGCGTCGGCGGGCACCGGATGCCGCGGCTCGGCGATGACGCCGTCGACGACCACGAGCCGGTCGACGTCGGGCGAGCGTCCGTCGATCCGGATCGCGCCGCCCGTGAAGACGATGGCCGCCATGGAGACCTCCTCGAATCCCGCGCTGCGAGAAACATACAGCGTAGGTTTCAAGAACGCTACGGCGTCTTCGCGCGCATCGTCGGCGGCGTCGACGACTCGTCACGAACGCCTTACACGGCCGAAACACGCGACTTCGCGTAGCGTGGTCGAACCCCACCGAAAGGCCCCGCCGTGCCCCGGCCGACCCAGCCCAAGCTCTCGCGCGACGCGATCGCCCGCGCCGCCCTCGCCCTCGTCGACCGCGACGGCAGCGAGGGAGCGAGCATCCGCCGCGTCGCCGATCGCTTGAAGGTGCACCCCACGTCGCTGTACAACCACGTCCCCAATCTCGCCGCCCTGATCGAGGACGTGCGCGCGATCGTGTCGTCGCGCATCGACTCCTCGTTCCTGCGCGATCGGGAGTGGGAGGAGGGGCTGCTGCTGTGGGCGCGCTCCTACCGCGACGCGTTCCGCCTGCACCCGCGCGCGATCCCCCTGCTGATGGGCAACCGCGCCTCGGCGCCGCTGCTGATGTCGCAGTACGAGGACTTCGCCGTCGCCGCCGAACGCGTGGGATGGACGAGCGACGACATCCTCCCGCTGCTGACGGCGTTCGAGTCGTTCATCCTCGGCAGCGTCCTCGACGGAAGCGGCCCGACGGTCATCTTCGACCCGACCGGCCAGGAGCAGGACGTGCCGCGGTTCGCCGCGGCCTACGCGGCCCTGGATGCGCACGACCCGGCCGACCCGGTCGCGACGCGGGCGTTCGAGCTGGGTCTGTCGCTGCTGATCGCCGGGGCGCGTCCGCGCCCGCGCACGGACTGAGCGCAGCTCACATCCGCGCGTAGCGCGCGCGAGCGAAGCAGAACAGGCCGTACACGACGAGGCCCGCGCCCACGAGCCACAGCACGAACTGCCCGAACGGCAGTCCCGCGAGGGAGCGCAGGGCCGCATCCAGCCCACCCGCCGCGTTCGGGTCGTGCGCGAAGGCCGCGACGAGGAACAGGATGCCGGCCACGCCGATCGCGATGCCCTTCGCGATGTAGCCCACCATGCCGAAGATCCGGATGCCGCGCCCCGCGGCGCCCCCGGGAGCGGAGATGTTCTTCATGAACGCCTTCGTGGTGCCGCGCACGACGAAGGCAACTCCGATCGCCGCGACCGCGAGGCCGATGATCACCAGCACGACGAGGCCGCCCGGCGAGGCCATGAGCTGCGCGCTCATCGTGCGGGACTGGTCGGCGGACTCGGATCGCCCGCCCATCAGGGCGGTCAACGCGGTGACCCCGATGGCCCCGTAGGCGACGGCGGTGCCGACGTACTTCGCGCGGTGCGCCCAGCGCTTCTTCGCGTCGGGGTCGCGCTCCGCCACGGCGTCGGCGATCTGCCACACCGCGAGAGCGGCGAGGCCGATGACGATCACCCACAGCAGCAGCATGCCCGCGGGAGCGGAGGCCACCTGCTGGACCGCTCCGCTCTGATCCGCGCTCTCGCCGCCGCCGCCGGTCGCGATCGAGACGGCGATCGCGCCGATGAGCAGGTGCAGCAGGCCCAGGACGACGTATCCGATCCGGGCCGCGACGCGGAAGGCGGTGGAATCCTGCGCTTTGTCGGCGGCGGCGGACGCGGAGGCGGAGGCGGAAGTCATCCGAGCACGCTAGCGCTCAGCCCTCGTCGCCGACCACCCGTTGCGCGCGACGCACGCGCCACACATCGATCAGCGCCCAGACCAGCGTCGAGACGGCGACCCCCTCGAGCAGCCCGGCCGTCACGTCCGAGAGCCAGTGCGCGTGCAGGTACGTGCGGCTCCACATCATCAGCAGCACCCAGACGACACCCGCGGCCCAGATCCACCCGCGGCGCAGGATGAGCGCGAGGGTCACCGCGATGGTCGTCGCCACGGCGGTGTGCCCGGACGGGAACGACGTCGCCTGGGTCTCGGCGAGCGAGTCGGAGGGGCGCGCGCGGGCGATGACCGCGGCGAGCGGGGCGCCGATGAGGACGACGAGGGCGATCGCGGAGGCGACGTTCAGCGCGTCCCATGGCCGTTTGACGAGGAGGAAGACGATCGTCGTCGAGACGCCGATCGCGATCATGCCGATCGTCCCGCCGACCGTGGCGGGGATCCAGGCGGTGATGACGAGCACGGGGTTCGCCAGGGCGGCCATCGCGTCGTCCCACCACACGTCGAACGCCAGGGGCGCGCCGCCGTCGAGGTCGACGGCCAGACGCAGCGCCACGAAGAGCACCGCGGCGACGACGCCCACGATGAGGGCGAGGGGCCGACGCGCGTCGACGCGCGGACGATCGGGGAGCAGGGCGGGCTCGTCGGTGGGGGCTTCCATCTCCGCATCGTGTCAGGCGCGGACACGGGAGCGGTACCGCTTGCCGCGAGCGGTGCGAGCACTCCGGTGCGGGAAATTCCCTCTCGCTCCCATAAAACAAACGGTGTAGGTTTTCGCCATGACCACCGAGGCCTTCACCGTCGTCGAAGCCGACATCGACCGACTGCGCTCCGCCCTCGACGCCGGCGACGTCACCAGTGTCGAGCTCGTCGCCCGCTATTTCAACCGCATCGCGGCGTACGACCGCTCCGGCATCCGCCTGCACAGCGTCCCCGTCCTCGATCCGCGCGCGTTCGCGCACGCGCGGGAGAGCGACCGGCGTCGCGCCCGCGGCGAGGCGATCGGCCCCCTCGACGGCATCCCGTTCACCGCCAAGGACAGCTATCGCGTCGAGGGTCTGCCCGTGGCATCCGGATCCCCCGCGTTCCGCGACCTCATCGCCGGAGACGACGCCTTCGCGATCGAGCGCCTGCGAGCGGCCGGGGCGGTCTTCCTCGGCCTGACCACGATGCCCCCGATGGCCGCCGGCGGCATGCAGCGCGGCGTGCACGGACGCGCCGAGTCCCCGTACAACGGCGACTACCTCACCTCGGCGTTCGGATCGGGCTCGTCCAACGGATCGGGCACGGCCACGGCGGCGAGCTTCTGCGCCTTCGGTCTCGGCGAGGAGACGTGGTCGTCGGGGCGCGCGCCGGCCTCGCACAACGCCCTCGTCGCCTACACCCCCTCGCGCGGAGTCATCTCGGTGCGCGGCAACTGGCCGCTCGTGCCGACGATGGACGTCGTCGTCCCCCACACCCGCTCGATCGCCGACTTGCAGCACGTGCTGGATGCCGTGGTCGCCGACGACCCGCAGACCGAGGGCGACCTCTGGCGCACGCAGCCGTTCGTCGCCCTGCCGCAGCCGTCCGAGGTGCGCCCCGCATCGTTCGCCGCGCTCGAACCGCTGCCACTGACGGGGATGCGCCTGGCCGTCCCCCGCATCTACGTCAATGGCGACCCCGGCAACGCCTCTCCGATCGTCACGCGCGAGAGCGTCATGAGCCTGTGGAACGACCTGCGCGCCGACCTCGAAGCGGCCGGCGCCGAAGTCGTCGAGACGGACTTCCCGGTCGTCGACCGGTACGAGAAGCTGCACGAGGGCGACGAGGACTTCCTCGACGGCGGGTTCGTGACGCGGGAGTTCCTCGACGACGAGGTCGGCGACCTCGCGGTGTGGGCCATGGACACCTTCCTGCGCACGAACGCGGACCCCGCGCTGCCCCGCCTCGCCGACGCGGACGCCGCGCTGATCTTCCCGCACCCGCCCGGGGCGCTCCCCGACCGGTACGGCATCTGGCACTACGACATCTCGTACGACATCGGCGAGTACGTCGCCCGCGCTCAGCAGTGGTGGCCCGACTGGCGCGAGGTCAAGAGCCTCGAGGAGGGCCTGCGCGGACTCGAGCACACCCGGCGCGTCGATTTCGAGGAGTGGATGGATGCCGAGGGCATCGACGCCGTCGTCTTCCCCACGCAGTCCGACGTCGGCCCCGCCGACGCCGACGTGAACCCCGCCTCGGCCGACATCGCGTGGCGCAACGGCGTGTGGGTCTCGAACGGCAACCTCGTGCCGCGCCACCTCGGCATCCCCACGGTCACCGTTCCGATGGGCACGATGGCCGACACCGGGATGCCGGTGGGTCTGACGATCGCCGGCCCCGCCTACAGCGACACCCGGCTCGTGCAGCTGGGGGCCGCGATCGCCGGCCTCGGCGCTCGGCGCACCGCCCCCGGCCGCACGCCCGCCCTGCCCGACGAGGCGCTCTTCGCCGAACCGCGACCGGCGGGCGAGGGAGAGCTCGACGTCCGCATCGACGAGGTCGTCCACGAGGGTGGCACCGTGCGCTTCGCTGCGTCGATCACCGGCGCACACGCCGTCGATCACGCCGCCTACGTCGACGGCGTGCGGGTCGACGTCGAGATCGAGGGCGACCGCCTGCGCGGTGTGGCCCGCATCGCCGCCGACGCGTACGGTGAGCCCGTGAGCGAGTGGGTCGCGCCCTCCGGCCCGCTCGTCGTCGTCGCCGTGCGCGACGCCGGCGGAGCCGTCGCCGGCGCCGTGGGCACGGCATCCGACTCTCCCCTGTGACACCCGAATCACCCGAGGAACAGCCCGTGAGCGAAACAGCACCGATCCCGGTCTTCGACTACTTCAGCCAGGTCGACCTGCCCACCCCGACGCTCTCCGACGACGAGGTGCGCGCGCTCTTCGCCGACGCCTTCGGTGTCGAGATCGACGTGCACGCGCTCGGCAGTCAGCAGGACCAGAACTTCCGTGTCTTCCGCCGCGGCGAATCGCTCCCGCTGGGCGTGCTGAAACTGAGCAACCCGGTGTTCAGCGAGGCCGAGATCGACATGCAGGATGCCGCGGCCGCCCTCGTCGCCGGCCGCAGCCCGCACGTGCGCATCCCGCGCCTCGTCGAGGGACCCCGCGGCGCGATGTCGGCGTGGTGGGAGAGCTCGCAGGGCCGCATCCACGCCCGCGTGATCGAGAACATCGCGGGGAGCACCCTCACGGGCTCGCGGTACCTCTCCCCCGCCGTCGTCGAGGGGCTCGGCGCCCTCGCCGGTGCGGTGAGCCTCTCGCTCGCCGACTTCGACCATCCCGCGAGCGGTCGCGTGCTGCAGTGGGACCTGCGCCACGCCGAGCGCGTGATCGACACGCTGCTGCCCCTCGAACCGGACGACGGGGTGCGCGAGGTCGTGCAGCGCGCGGCCGACGCCGCTCGCGCCGCGCTCGCCCCGGTCGCCGACGCCCTGCCGGTGCAGGCCGGCCACTTCGACGTCACCGACGACAACGTGCTGCGCGCCCCCGGTGCGACGGTGCCCGACGCGGTGATCGATTTCGGCGACGTGTGCGCGTCGTGGCGCGTGGGCGAGATCGCGGTGACCGTGTCGTCGGTGCTGCATCACGACGGCGCGACACCCGAGAGCGCTTTTCCCGCCATCCGCGCCTTCGACCGCATCCGCGACCTCACCGACGACGAGATCACCGCCCTCTGGCCGCTCGTCGTGCTGCGCGGTGCGGTCCTCGTGCTGAGCGGGCGCGCGCAGGTGCGCCTCGACGACGCGAACGACTACGCCTCGGGCGCCCTCGATCGGGAGTTCCGCATCCTCGAGCAGGCGGCATCCGTCCCCCTCCCCGTGCTCGCCGCCGCCACCCGCTCGGCCCTCGGCCGGCCGCGCCGCGACGAGCCCGTCGCGACGGGATCGACGCTCACCGCCCTCGGTCGCCACGTCGAGCTCGACGCCTCGACCGAGTCGCCCCTCAACGACGCCGGTGCGTGGCTCGACACCGCGACGCTCGACACCGCCGCCCTCGCCGCTCTCGACGCGGGCGCCGCCGTCGTGACCGTGCCCGCCTGGAGCGCGCGCCTGACCGGCACGGTCGACCCGCTCCCCTCGACCGCGCAGACGGTGCCGACCGACATCCTCGTGTGGACGGCCGAGCCGCTCGCCCCGGACGCCGAGCTCGTGTGGACCACCCCCGACGGGGAGCCCGCCGCGGGCGTGCTCCCCGCGCGCGTGCGCCTCTCGGCCCGTCGCGCGTTCGAGGGGCTCGTCCCGCCGCCGCGCACCACACGCGCCCTCGCCGACGCGTGGCGGGAGGTGGCCGGCGATCCCGGCGCGGTCCTCGGCATCCCCGCGCCCGTTCCCGCGACCGACGACTCGCTGCACCGGCGACACGAAGTGCTCGCCGAGGTGCAGGAGCACTACTACGGCACCCCGCCGCGCATCGAACGCGGGTGGAGGGAGCACCTGATCGACGTCGACGGCCGCGTCTACCTCGACATGGTCAACAACGTCGCCTCGGTCGGTCACGCCCACCCGCACGTCGTCGAGGCCGGCGCGCGGCAGATGCACCTGCTCAACACCAACTCGCGCTTCCACTACCGCGCGATCGCCGACTTCGCCGACCGGATCGCCGCGACCCTCCCCGAGGGCTTCGACACGGTGTTCTTCGTCAACTCCGGCTCCGAGGCCACCGACCTCGCGATCCGCCTGGCGATGGCCGCGACCGGTCGCCCCGATATCGTCGCGATGCGCGAGGCGTACCACGGCTGGACCTACGCCAGCGATGCCGTGTCGACGTCGATCGCCGACAATCCGTTCGCGCTCGAGACCCGCCCCGAGTGGGTGCACACGGTCGACGCCGCCAACTCGTACCGCGGGAAGCACCGGGGCCCGGATGCCACGAAGTACGCCTCCGAAGCCGTCGCGGTGATCGACGAGCTCGCGGCATCCGGTCGTCCCCCGGCGGGAATGATCGCCGAGACGTACTTCGGCAACGCCGGCGGCGTCGCCCTGCCCGACGGATACCTCACCCAGGTGTACGCCGCGATCCGCCGCCACGGCGGTCTCGCGATCGCCGACGAGGTGCAGGTCGGATACGGGCGCCTGGGCGAGTGGTTCTGGGGCTTCCAGCAGCAGGGCGCCGTGCCCGACATCGTCGCGGTCGCGAAGTCGATCGGTGGCGGGCACCCCCTTGGCGCCGTGATCACGCGCCGCGAGATCGCCGACCGCTACCGCACCCAGGGCTACTTCTTCTCGTCCACCGGCGGCTCCCCCGTGTCGTCGGCCATCGGCATGGCCGTGCTCGACGTGATCGAGCAGGAGGGCCTGCAGGAGAACGCGCGGGTCGTCGGCGCGCACCTGAAGAGCCGTCTCGAAGAGCTCGGCGGGCGGCATCCGCTCATCGGCACCGTGCACGGATCGGGGCTCTACCTCGGCGTGGAATTCGTGCGCGACCGCGAGACGCTCGAACCCGCCACGGCCGAGACCGCCGCGATCTGCGACCGCCTGCTCGAGCTCGGCGTCGTCATGCAGCCGACCGGCGACTTCCAGAACGTGCTGAAGATCAAGCCGCCGCTGGTGGTCACGCGCGCCAGTGTCGACGTGTTCGTCGACGCGCTGGACCGCGTTCTCACCACCGGATACTGACCCCGACAAGGAGCCCGCCATGTGGCGCATGCCCATCGAATCCGCCCCGCACGAGCGCACGTGGATGGCGTTCCCCCGCGAGGGCGTCACCCTCGGCGAGGGCGCCGAGACCCGCGAGGAGGGCTACCGCGCGTGGACCGAGGTCGCGCACGCCGTCGCGCAGTTCGAGCCCGTCACGATGGTCGTCGACCCGAGCGAGATCGCGCGCGCCCGGCGCATGCTCTCCGCCGACGTCGAGATCGTCGAAGCGCCCCTCGACGAGTTCTGGATGCGCGACGTGGGCCCCACCTTCGTCGTCGACCCGGAGCGCCCGGGCGTCCTCGGCGCCGTCGACTGGATCTTCAACGGCTGGGGCGCCCCCGACTGGGCCGAGTGGCAGAAGTCGGCGCTCCTCGCGCGCGTGATCGCCGAGCACGTCGGAGCCGAGCGCATCGACTCCCTGCTCGTCGCCGAAGGCGGAGGCCTGCACGTCGACGGCCAGGGCACCGTGCTGCTCACCGAGACGGTGCAGCTCGACCCGCGCCGCAACCCGCACGCCGACCGCGCCCGCGTCGAGGCCGAGATGGCCCGCACGATCGGAGCGACGGATGCCGTGTGGCTCTCGCGCGGGCTGACCCGCGACTACGACGAGTTCGGCACGAACGGCCACGTCGACATCGTCGCGACCTTCGCCGCGCCCGACCACGTGCTCGTGCACGAGCAGACGGATGCCGCCCACCCCGACTCCGAGGTGTCCCGGCTCGTGCGTCGAGAACTCTCCGACGCGTTCGCGGCGCTCGGCCGCACGGTGACGATCACCGGTGTGCCCGCGCCGGCGACGCTGCGCGACGAGGAGGGCTGGGTCGACTGGAGCTACATCAACCACCTCGTCACCAACGACGGCGTCGTCCTGTGCGGCTTCGGCGAAGAGGCGGCGGACGCGCGGGCGCGCGAGATCATCGGCGAGGCCTATCCCGGCCGGCGCGTCGTGTCGGTCGACGCCCGTCCGCTGTTCGACCGCGGCGGCGGCATCCACTGCATCACGCAGCAGCAGCCGACGGTGGGCTGAGCCGCGCCGTACCGCCCGCGAGCGGACGCGCGAGCGGGTACGGTGGAACCCGGCGAAGCCGCCCGTGAGGGCGCCGCCCCACGCTCATGAACCCGCTCCCCTCCGCTCCCCCTCGGGCCCCGCTCGAACCCGTCCTCGTCGTCGGCGACGGACGCATGGGCCGCGCTCTCGTCGCCGCTCTCCGCGCCGCCGACGTCCGCGTGCTCGGTCCCGCGGGCCGGGGAGCGACTGGAGCCGACGCCCCCGTGGTGCTGCTGGCCGTGCCCGATGCCGAGATCGCCACGGCGGCGAGCGCGCTCGCGCCCGGCCGCACGGTGGGGCACCTCTCGGGAGCGCTCGACCTGTCGGTGCTTCACCCGCACGAGGCCTTCGGCCTGCATCCCCTGCTGACGGTCACCGGCGCCGCCACCTCTTTCGCGGGCGTCACGGCCGCCGTCGCCGGGTCGACGCCCGCCGCCCTCGATGTCGCCACCGGGATCGCCGGCATCCTCGGGATGACGACGGTGCACGTACGCGACGAGGATCGGCCCGCCTACCACGCCGCCGCCTCGGTCGCGGCGAACTTCCTCGTCACGCTCGAGGGGATCGCCGAGCAGCTCGCGGCGACCGCGGGCGTCGAGCGATCCGCCCTGGTTCCTCTCGTGCGGGCCGCGGTCGACAACTGGGCCGCGAGCGGCGCCGCCGCCGCCCTCACCGGACCGGTCGCGCGCGGCGACGATGCCACGGTCGCGCGTCAGCGCCGGGCCGTCCGCGAGCGTCTCCCCGAACGACTGCCGCTCTTCGACGCGCTCGTCGAGGCCACCCGCGACCTCGCGGCCGCGCCCCGCACCGCCGCGGGCCCGCTGCATCCCGCCCCGTCCCCCGCCGTCACGGAGGCACCGTCATGAGCGCCCGCATCGTCCGCACGGTCGCCGACCTGCGCGCAGCCCTCGCCCCCCACCGCACCGACTCGGTCGGGTTCGTCCCCACCATGGGAGCCCTCCACGAGGGCCACCTGTCGCTCGTGCGCACCGCGCGCGCCGAGAACGCGGTCGTGGTGCTGTCGATCTTCGTCAACCCCACGCAGTTCGGCGAGGCCGCCGACCTCGCGGCGTACCCGCGCAACGAGGACGAGGATGTCGTGCTCGCCTCCGGCGCCGGCGCCGACCTGGTCTTCGCCCCCTCGGTCGCCGAGATGTACCCGGCCGGGTTCGCCACCACCGTCTCGGTCGGCGGGGCGATCACCGGCACCCTCGAGGGAGCCGTCCGCGGCCGCTCCCACTTCGACGGCGTGGCCACGGTCGTGGCCAAGCTCCTCGTCGCGGTCCAGCCCGATCGCGCCTACTTCGGCGCGAAGGACGCGCAGCAGGTGGTGGTCGTGCGCCGCATGGTCGCCGACCTCGGACTGCCCGTCGCGATCCATGCGCTTCCGACCTCGCGCGACGACGACGGACTGGCCCGCTCGAGCCGCAACACCCGGCTCTCACCGGCCGAGCGCGAGCTCGCGTCGGTCGTGCCGCGCGCGCTCCGGCGGGCTCAGGATGCCTTCGCCGACGGCATCCGCGATCCCCGGCGCCTGCGCGCCGAGGTCGACGCCGAGCTCACCGCCGCCGGTCTCGTTGCCGAGTACGTCGAAATCGTCGACGCCGACGCGCTCGAGCCGGTCGACCAGGTGACCCGCGCGGCGCTGCTCCTCGTGGCCGTGCGGGTCGGCCCGGTCCGCCTCATCGACAACGTCACCCTCACCCCCGGCGTCGACGACCGGATCAGCATCGAAGGACCCGCATCGTGACGACTCCCCCGGTAACCCTGCGACGCCTGCGCACCCTCGCCGACGAGGGGACGCCGATCGTCATGGTCACGGCGTACGACTTCGTCTCGGGCCGCGTCGCCGAACGCGCCGGGGTCGACATCGTGCTCGTCGGCGACTCCGGAGCGCAGGTCGTGCTGGGTCACCCCGACACCACCGCGGTGACCGTCGACGAGATGCTCGTGCTCAGCAAGGCCGTGCGCCGCGCGGTCCTGACGCCGCTGCTGCTGTGCGACCTGCCGTTCGGATCGACCGAGGTCAGCGACGAGCAGGCGGTGTCGACGGCCGTCCGCTTCGTGCGCGAGGGCGGAGCGGATGCCGTCAAGATCGAGGGAGCGAACCCCGCGCGCCTGTCGCGCCTGCGCGCGATCGTCGAGGCCGGCATCCCCGTCGTCGGTCACGTCGGACTCACGCCCCAGACCGCCACGGCGCTGGGGGGCCTGCGCGCCCAGGGCCGCACCACCGACGAGGCCGTCCGCGTCGCGCGCGAAGCCCTCGCCGTGCAGGCGGCGGGAGCCTTCGCCCTCGTCATCGAGGCCGTGCCCGCCGAGGTCGTCGCCGAGATCCGCCGGGCTTTGGACATCCCCGTCATCGGGATCGGCGCGGGAGCGGCCGAGGGGCAGGTGCTCGTGATGCACGACCTGCTCGGGATCACCGAGGGCCACTCCCCCGTCTTCGTCAAGACCTACGCCTCCGTCGGCGACGCGATGGTCGAGGGCGTCCGCGCCTACGCGCAAGAGGTGCGCGACGGCGTCTTCCCCGGCGCCGAGCACGTGTACCGGGCGGCGCCCGAAGCGGCCGCGGCGGTGCGGGAGTTCGTGGACGGGCGCTGACGGGGCGGCGGGATCATGTCCTCCTGCCGATGGGTTCGATGGATGCGACCATCCCACGGGCGTCGAAGATGTCGACCGACATTGCGTGCGGGCACTGCGCGATGAGGACGGCGACGTGTCCCACCGAGAAGGCGGAAACGGCGGCGGGTGGCCTTTCCCTTGCCGCGGGGCCACCCGCCACCCCGGCGCGACGAACAGGAGTGGGGCGCCCGCTGCCCTCCGCCGAGCGAGGAAGACGGCTGCGGAACGGGCAGGTGGGGGAATCTTCCTACAGAGATGACCTCACCCGCGGGTGGTCATGACGCGAATCTCGAGGACTCGCTTCACGAACGCAGATGAGGACGGAGCAGGCTCTCCCACCCCGCCGCGAGCTGCGCGTACTCCTCCCCGCATCCACCTGCTCGATGGGCGTCGAGTGTCCCCTCGTCGATGAGGTACTCGTAGCGCTGCGGATACGCGCCGTATACGTAGCAGAGGAAGTTCGCCGACCGCTGCGCATCGAGACCGTGCGTGTCCGAGAACGGAAGCTCGTCGACATCCGTGACGGACTGGGCATGGAGGTAATAGATCTTCGCCACGGTGATCAGAGAGTCGGCGTCGTCTTCGGTTCCCGTGAGGGCGTACACGGAATATTGATCAGCGACGTCCTCCTCTCGCCCCGTGAAGGCGAGGCCCAGCTCGGCAAGGAGGGCGTGACCGCCCTCGTGGTAGAGGACAGCGCGGGCGCTCTCAAGGAGCTGCTGATCGATGGGCTCTTCACCGGAGGTGTCGACACCCGCGGCATCCGCTTCGAGAGAAGTCCGTTCGCTGGCGGAGAGTTCGTAGCAGAGGGAGATCGACGACGTGGCGGGATCGTAGAAGGCGTTCGCCTCCCGGCACTCCTTCGCGACGACGGCGACGTCTTGCGGGAGGGCGACCGTCTTGTTCATCTCATCGGCGAAAGCTTCGAGAAGACCCGCCTCCTGCCACATCGTCCGCTCCGTCTGATTCTCGGGGGTCGAGGCCGGATCGTACTGCACGACGAAGGAGCCCTGACCCCGCGCGGTGCCCGAGGAAGCCTCGTTCACCGGGGCGCACGCCGCGAGGACGGAGAGGAAAGCGATTGCCGCCAGCGACATCGCCGTACGGGCTGCTCGAGTGGACTTCACGAGGTGAAAATAGCAAAACTCACACCATCGAATCAGCTTTCTCATTCCGCGTCAGATGTGGCGCCGAGCGCGGTCTCGTCTCTCGGGAATACCGTGTCGGGATCGGCAGAGGCACCGTCGCACCGACGCCCATCTGGAGCCCGTCGGCCCTCTCGACGACGGCGCCTTCGGCTCAGACCGCGGAGACAGAGCGAAGGCCCCGACTCTCCAGTGTTTACAAGGGGAGTCGGGGCCTTCGCGGTGGCGGTGACGGTGGGATTTGAACCCACGGTAGGGGGTTACCCTACACAACTTTTCGAGAGTTGCACCTTCGGCCGCTCGGACACGTCACCGCCGACAAGCTTACGACACAAGACCGGATGCCGCGAATCGGCGCCCTCCGGCGGGTCGCCGTGCCCGCGCCGGCGCGCGGGACGCAGGAGAACAGGCTCCCGGCAGGTCGCCGCTCCCGCCCCGGCGTGCGGAACTCCTGAAAAATGGCGCCCCCGGCCTCGCATCCTCCCGCGCCGAGGCGTTCGCCGCGAGGAGCTCAGGAGTTTCGTACGTCGCGCGTGAACCCCGGCCCGAGGCCGCGGCATCCGTTCCTCCACCGTCGAAACACCCCTCTGGAGCCGCCCCGCGCGCGCTGCCAGGATCGAGCCATGAGCGTGATCGAGAACTCGAAACTGACGGTCGTGGGCGCGGGAAGCGTGGGGGCGAGCGTCGCGTACGCGGCTCTCATCCGCGGGTCGGCACGCCACGTGGCGCTCTACGACATCGCGACCGAGAAGGTCGAGGCCGAGGTGCTCGACCTCGCCCACGGCACGCAGTTCACCGGTTCGAGCGACATCACCGGCGGCAGCGACGTCGCCGTCGCCGAGGGGTCGCACGTCGTCGTCATCACCGCGGGGGCCAAGCAGAACCCCGGCCAGACGCGGACTGAACTCGCCGCGACGAACGCGCGCATCATCCGCGACATGATGCCGAAGCTGCTCGAGGTCGCCCCCAACGCGATCTACGTCATCGTCACCAACCCGTGCGACGTCCTCACCGTGCTCGCGCAGGAGGCGACCGGCCTGCCCACGCGGCGTATCTTCGCCTCGGGCACCGTGCTCGACACCTCTCGCCTGCGCTGGAAGATCGCGCAGCGCGCGGGAGTCGCCACCTCGAGCGTCCACGCGTGGATCGTGGGCGAGCACGGCGACACCGAGTTCCCGCTGTGGTCGACCGCGACGATCGGCTCGGTCCCCATCACGGAGTTTGAGTTGCCCGACGGCTCGCGCTTCGACCAGGAGCAGTTGGATGCCATCGCCGTCGACGTGCGCGACGCGGCGTACAAGGTGATCAAGGGAAAGGGCGCGACGAACTACGCCATCGGTCTCTCCAGCGCCCGGATCGTCGAGGCGATCCTGCGCGACGAGCACGCGATCCTCCCCGTCAGCACCGTGCTCGAGGACTTCCACGGCATCAGCGGAATGGCGCTCTCGGTGCCCTCGATCGTGTCGGCGCGCGGCGCCGTGCCCATCGCTGCGACGCCCTTCTCCGACCACGAGGTCACGCTGCTTCGTCGTTCGGCCGACGCGCTGACGACCGTCGCCGACTCGCTGCGCGGCTGACGGCGCCGCGGCTGACGCTACGCCGCCGCGCGGTGTCGCATCCGCCCCCGCGACACACGCTCTCCGTCCCGACAAACGCTCTCGCACCCCGTTTCTCCGCACAGGGGGCGTTTGTCGGCGTACGCACCTCGCGCCAGATCCCGGATGCCGCCACCCGGCGCGTGCGATGTCGGAGGCCCCGCGTAGCCTGACTGCATGGCATCCCGTCGTCCTGCAACAGCCCCCGCTCCCTACCGGTGCACCGAGTGCGGATGGACGACGCTCAAGTGGGTCGGACGGTGCGGCGAGTGCCAGTCGTGGGGCACCGTGGTCGAGGCCGCCGAGCAGACCGGGATCGTCCGCTCGATCGTGCCCGTGGCCCCCGGCGCCGCCCGCGCCGCACGGCGCATCACCGAGATCGACACGCAAGACGCCCCGCGCCGCACAAGCGGGGTCGGCGAGTTCGACCGCGTTCTCGGCGGCGGCATCGTGCCCGGTGCGGCGATCCTACTGAGCGGCGAGCCCGGCGTGGGCAAGTCGACGCTCCTGCTCGAGGTCGCAGCCCAGAGCGCCCGCGCCGGGCGTCGCGTGCTCTACGCGAGCGGCGAGGAGTCCGCCGCGCAGGTGCGCCTGCGGGCCGAACGCACGGGCGCCCTGCACGACGAGCTGTTCCTCGCCGCCGAGACCGACCTCGCCACCATCCTCGGCCACATCGACCAGGTCGAGCCGGGCCTTCTCATCGTCGACTCGGTGCAGACGGTGTCGTCGGCTCACAGCGACGGAGCCGCCGGTCAGCCCGCCCAGGTGCGCGAGGTGGCATCCGCCCTCATCCGCGTCGCCAAGGAACGGGGGCTCCCCGTCATCATCGTCGGCCACGTCACGAAAGACGGATCGATCGCCGGTCCCCGCATCCTCGAGCACCTCGTCGACGTCGTCTGCCACTTCGAGGGCGACCGCCAGACCTCCCTGCGCTTCGTGCGCGCGCTCAAGAACCGCTTCGGCCCCACCGACGAGGTCGGCTGCTTCGACATGACCGGCACCGGCATCGCCGAGGTCGCCGACCCGAGCGCCCTCTTCCTCGGTCACGGCGAACCCGAGCCGGGCACCTGCGTCACGATCGCGATGGAAGGACGTCGGGCGCTCCCCGTCGAGATCCAGGCGTTGGCCGTGCGTCAGACCGCTCCCAACCCCCGCCGCATCGTCAACGGCGTCGACTCGTCGCGCGTCGCGATGGTGCTCGCGGTGCTCGAGAGCCGCATGGGCCTCACTCTGTCGGACCGCGACGTATACGTCTCGACGGTCGGCGGCGTCCGCCTGGTCGAGCCCGCCGCCGACCTCGCGATCGCGATCGCCGTGGCCAACGCCGTGAAGAACCGCAAGGTGTCGAAGCGGCTGGCGGCGATCGGCGAGCTCACGCTCACCGGCGAGATCCGCAACGTCACGCAGGCCGCACAGCGCGCCTCCGAGGCGAAGCGGCTGGGGTATCACACGGTGCTCGACGCCTCATCGCGCAAGCTCGCGCAGGCGCTCAACGAGCTGCAGGTGCGCGGCGTGCCGCGCGACGACAGCGAACCGGGGTTCTGACCGGCCGGCAGACAGGAGCCGATGGTTCAGCGCCCGGGAGGAGCGGACCGGCGACGACGGTGCGGGGAGGTCATGCCCAGCACGGCGGGGATGACAAGTCCGGCGGCGCACACGGCACCGGCGATCAGGTACTCCATGCCGTCGAGTCTTGCACGGGTCCTTCACCCGCGCGACTCGAGCCTTTCACCCGCGCCGCGCCACCCGCGGTGGCTCGCCCGCGCGACGTACGCCCCGCGCGACGCACAACCCGCTGCTCCGCAGCGACCCCGCGCGGCGCGGACAGCCCGCCGCCGCAGGTCAGGCGTCGAGAGCGGCGATCAGGTCGGCCGGCGAGGCCTGGATCGGGTGCGGCCCCGCGATGTCGATGAACACCGTGGTGATGGCATCCTGATGCGCGCCCAGGAACGAGCGCAGCCACTGCGGAGACTGCAGCGCGACGTGCGGCGGCAGCGTCTCGGGCTTGTGCGCCGCGTCGCTGAACAGCAGCAGCGCGACCTGCCCGGTGTTCGGATCGCGGTAGGTCCAGACCTCCCCGACACTCAGCGGGTTGTCGGCGTCGCCGGGCGTCATGAGGGGGACGACGGTCGGTCCGTGCCGGAGGGCGAAGGCGATCGCGGCCATGTCCTGGGTCTGCAGGGCGTCGGTCAGCGCGGTGTTCTTGAAGTCCATGTCGTGCTTCTTCCCTCTGCGCTTCTTGCTCCCGGCCATCCTCCGAGCCTAATCCGGCGGCGCGGTCAGGCCAGGAACCCGCGCAGCAAGGCTTCGGAACCCGCGAGATGATCCCGCATGGCCGCGTGGGCGGCATCCGGTCGGCCCGAGAGGATCGCCGACACGATCGCGGCGTGCTGCGAGGTGGAGTGGTCGATGTTCCGGGGCAGGAGGGGGAAGGTGTCGAGCCACGCGTTCACTTTCGCGCGATTGTCGGCCACCAGGGGAACGAGGGAGGGGATGCCGGCGAGTTCCGCGATCGTGAGGTGCAGCAGGGTGTCGAGTCGGCGGTAGTCCTCTCCGTCGGCGTGCGCCGCGCTCTCGTGCCGCGCCCACAGCACGTCGCGCTCGTCGGCGGACAGCGATCGTCCCGCCGCCGCCCACGCGGCCCCGGGCTCGAGCACCCCGCGCAGCGCGATGACGTCGCCGAGCTCTGCGGCTGAGACCACGGCGGGCTCCGACGGACGCGGCACGGGGTCGACGACGAAGGTTCCGCCGTAGCGGCCGCGCCGGGTCTCGAGCCATCCGGCGTCGGCGAGCTCGCGGATCGCCTCGCGCACGGTGTCGCGGCTGACGCCGTACAGCGACGCGAGCTCGCGCTCGGCGGGCAGCGACTCCCCGGGGGCGACGAGACCGAGACGCACGGTCTGCACGATGCGGGCCGTGGTGTCCTCGAGCGCGTTGCCGCTGCGGACGGGCCGGTAGACGGCCCGCCGCAGGTCGTCCAGGGGCGCCTCGCTCACCCTCTCAGCCTGTCATGCCGGGCTCAGAGCGGGGTGACGTAGGCGTTGGTGATACCGCCGTCGACCACGAAGGCCGTCGCGGTGATGAACGACGCGTCGTCGGATGCCAGGAAAGCGACGGCCGCGGCCATCTCCTCGGGTTCCGCGAACCGGCCCATCGGCACGTGCACGAGGCGGCGCTGCGCGCGCTCGGGGTCCTTCGCGAAGAGCTCCTGCAGGAGCGGGGTGTTCACGGGTCCGGGGCACAGCGCGTTGACGCGGATGCCCTGTCGGGCGAACTGCACGCCGAGCTCGCGGGTCATCGCGAGCACGCCGCCCTTCGACGCGGTGTACGAGATCTGCGAGGTGGCCGAGCCGAGGAGGGCGACGAAGGAGGCCGTGTTGATGATCGACCCCTTGCCCGCCGGCACCATGTGCCGCAGCGCCGCGCGCGAGCACAGGTACACGCTCTTGAGGTTGACGTCCTGCACCCGGTCCCAGGCGGGCAGCTCGGTCGTTTCGATCGAGTCGTCGTCGGCGGGCGAGATGCCGGCGTTGTTGAAGGCGATGTCGACGCTGCCGAGGTCGACGGCGACGCCGTCGAAGAGCGCGTCGACCGAGGCCTCGTCGGCGACGTTCACCTGCCGGAACACGCCGCCCACCGCCTCGGCGGCGGCGACGCCGGTGGTCTCGTCGAGGTCGGCGATCACGACGCGCGCGCCCTCGGCGGCGAAGCGGCGGGCGGTGGCGAGGCCGATGCCGCTGGCGCCGCCGGTGACGATCGCGACGCGGTCGCGCAGGCGCTGGGTGAGGTCGATGGTCATGGTGCGGTGGTTCCTTTCGCGCGGGACCTCGTCCCCCTTATGGCTGGTGTGGGGCCTCCAGACCGGCCATAAGGGGGACGAGGACCGTCATAGGTGGGACGAGGGGGGCGAACCGGCCGAAGACTGGGCCGGCGGCAGAGGGAGGGAGGGTGGGGGCGGGGGGTCACTCGGTGGCGTAGAAGACGTTCTTCACCTCGGTGAAGTGCTCGGCGGCATCCGGGCCCAGCTCGCGGCCGAGGCCCGAGGCCTTCATGCCGCCGAACGGGGTCGCGTACCGCACCGAGGAGTGCGAGTTCACCGACAGCACGCCGCTGCGCACCCCGCGGGACACCCGGATGCCGCGACCCAGGTTCTCGGTCCAGATCGAGCCGGCGAGACCGTAGGCGGTGTCGTTGGCGAGGCGGATGGCATCCGCTTCGTCGTCGAACGGCATGACGGCGAGCACCGGCCCGAAGACCTCGTCGCGCGCGATGCGGTCGCCCGGCTGAGCGAGCACGACCGCCGGGGCGAACCAGAAGCCGTCGCCCTCGGGCGCCGAGCCGCCGAACGCCACATCGACCCCGTCGAGGAAGCCCTGGACGGTGGAGCGATGGGATGCCGAGATGAGCGGTCCCATCTGGGTCGATTCGTCGTGCGGGTCGCCGACCTTCCACGCCGCGACGGCGGGTTCGAGCATCTCGAGGAACCGGTCGTAGACGCTCCGCTGCACCAGCAGGCGGCTGCGCGCGCAGCAGTCCTGACCGGCGTTGTCGAAGACCGAACCGGGAACCCCGGCCGCGGCTTTCTCGAGGTCGGCGTCGGCGAAGACGATGTTCGCGCTCTTGCCGCCGAGCTCGAGGGTCACGGGCTTGAGCATCCGCGCGCATCCGGCGGCGACCTCGGTGCCCACCTCGGTCGAGCCGGTGAAGACGACCTTGTGCACGTCGGGGTGCGACACGAAGCGCTGGCCCACGACCGAGCCGGATCCGACGACGACCTGGAACAGCCCCTCGGGGAGCCCGGCCTCGAGAGCGAGCTCACCGAGGCGCACGGCGGTCAGGGGCGTGAGCTCCGCGGGCTTGAGCACGACGGCGTTGCCCGCGGCGAGCGCGGGCGCGAAGCCCCACGCGGCGATCGTCATGGGGAAGTTCCACGGCACGATGATCCCGACCACGCCGTACGGCTCGTGATAGGTCACGTCGAGGCCGCCGGCGACCGGGATCTGCGAACCGATCAGGCGTTCCGGGGCGCCGGAGTAGTAGTTGAGCACCTGCGCGACGTGCTGCGCCTCCCACCGGGCCGAGCCGATCGGGTGCCCGGAGTTGCGCACCTCGAGGGCCGCGAGCTCCTCGACGTGCGCCTCGACGACGCGGGCGAAGGCGCGCAGGGCGTCGGCGCGGGCGACCGGGGCGAGAGCGGCCCACGCGCGCTGCGCGCGCACGGCGTCGGCCACGGCGGCATCCACCTGGTCGATCTCGGCGCGCTCGAGCGTCGTGATGGGCGAGCCCGTGGACGGGTCGATGACGGTGAAGGTGCTCATGCGGACACTTCCTGGTGGTGAGCGGAACGTTCGGCCCGGTACCGCGCGGCCGCGGCGACGAGCCCGAGGAAGAGCCGCCGGTCCTCGGCGTTCTCCTCCGGATGCCACTGCACGGCAACGAGGTAGTCGTCGCCCGGCAGCTCGACGGCCTGCACGAGCCCGTCATCCGTGCGCGCGGTGACCCGCAGTCCCTCGGCGACGCGGTCGACGCCCTGGTGGTGGTAGCTGTGGACGGTGAGCTCCCCGGCGCCGACGAGGCCGGAGAGCCGGGTGTCGGCATCCACGTCGACGGTGTTCTCGGCGAATACGCCCCCGCCGATGCGGTAGCGCTCGGTGCCGAGCGCCTCGGGCAGGTGCTGGTGCAGCGTCCCGCCCATCGCGACGTTGATGAGCTGCAGGCCTCGGCAGATGCCGAAGACCGGGATGCCGCGCTCCCGCGCCCCCGCGAGCAGGGCGATCTCCCACGCGTCGCGGTCGGCGCGCGCGGGGTCGGTCGTGGGGTGGCGTTCGGCGCCGTAGAGCTCGGGCTGCACGTCGAGCCCGCCGGTGAGGATGAGCCCGTCGATGCCGTCGAGCACGGCGGCGGCGGCCTGCTCGGGTCGGGGCTGCGGGGGAAGGAGCACCGCCGAGGCGCCCGATGCGGTCACCGCGTCGAAGTACTGCTGCGGAAGGAACGAGGCGCGCACGTCCCAGACCCCCTGTTTCGCGCGCTCGAGGTAGGTCGTGAGCCCCACGACGGGGGTTCGCTGCGGATCAGAGACGCTCGAAACCACGGACCCGCTCCCAGTCGGTGACGGCGGCGTCGTAGGCCTCGACCTCGATGCGCGCCTGGTTGAGGTAGTGCTCGACGACGTCGTCGCCGAAGGCGGCGCGGGCGATCGTCGACTCGCTGAACAGGCGCGCCGCCTCGCGCAGCGTCGTCGGGAGGGTGTCGACCCCCGCGGCGTACGCGTTGCCGGTGAGCGGCGCGGGCAGCTCGAGCTCGTTCTCGATCCCGTGCAGACCGCCCGCGATGATCGCCGAGATCGCGAGGTACGGGTTGACGTCTCCCCCGGGCACGCGGTTCTCGACGCGCAGCGACGAGCCGTGACCGACGACGCGCAGCGCGCACGTGCGGTTGTCCACGCCCCAGGCCACGCCGGTGGGGGCGAACGAGCCCTTCGCGTAGCGCTTGTACGAGTTGATGGTGGGCGCGTACAGCAGCGTGAACTCGCGGAGCGTGGCCAGGATGCCGGCGATCCAGTGCTGCATGAGGGGACTGAATCCGTGGTCGCCGTCGCCCGCCATCACCGCGGCGCCGTCGTCGCCGCGCACCGAGAGGTGGATGTGGCAGCTGTTGCCCTCGCGCTCGTTGAACTTCGCCATGAAGGTCAGCGATTTGCCGTGGCGGTCGGCGATCTCCTTCGCCCCGTTCTTGTAGAGCGTGTGGTTGTCGGCGGTCTCGAGGGCCTCGGCGTAGCGGAAGGCGATCTCCTGCTGACCGAAGTTGCACTCGCCCTTCACTCCCTCGCAGTACATGCCCGCGCCGTCCATGCCGACGCGGATGTCGCGCAGCAGGGGCTCGAGACGCGTGGTGGCGAGCAGGTTGTAGTCGACGTTGTAATCGGTCGAGGGGGTGAGCCCGGTGTAGCCCTTGGCCCAGGCGTCGCGGAACGAGTCCTCGAAGACGATGAACTCGAGCTCCGTCCCCGCGTAGGCCGTGAGACCCCGCTCGGCGAGCCGCTCGCGCTGGGCGTTCAGGATGCCGCGCGGCGACTGCACCACCGCGGCGCGGTCCTCCCACGCGAGGTCGGCGAAGACGAGCGCCGTTCCCGGTTGCCACGGGATGCGGCGGAGCGTGTCGAGATCGGGCACGAGCAGCATGTCGCCGTAGCCCTTCTCCCAGCTCGACATCGCGTAGCCGTCGACGGTGTTGAGGTCGACGTCGACCGAGAGCAGGTAGTTGCAGGCTTCGGCGCCGTGCCCCCGCACCTCGTCGCGCCAGAACCGTGCCGCGACGCGCTTGCCGACGAGACGGCCCTGCGCGTCGGGGAAGGCGACGACGACCGTGTCGATCTCGCCCGCGTCGATCGCGGCATCCAGTTCCGCGCTGGTGAGATTGCCCGCCATGATGTCGTCTTCCTCTCGCCTTCCGTCGCCCTCCGATCCGAGGACGTAACGAGGAACTTACACGCCAAAGGTAGACACGTCGACCAATAGAGGGCCATGATCTTGCGCAAGGCGAGCCCGAAGCCAGCCATCATCCTTCTGGAGGTCACATGTCCACCTCGAGCAATTCCCGCAAAAAGGTCGCCGGAGCCACCTATACGACGACGGATGCCGCCTACTTCGAGAAACGCACCCTGAAACGCTCGGCGGGTGTGTGGGGCCTGTGGGGCCTCGCCGTCGCCGCCGTCATCTCGGGCGACTTCTCGGGCTGGAACTTCGGCATCGGCTTCGCGGGCTTCGGCGGAATGCTCATCGCCTTCGTCATCCTCGTCGTCATGTACTACGGCCTGACCTTCTCGATCGGCGAGATGGCCGCCGCGATGCCGCACACCGGCGGCGCCTACTCGTTCGCCCGATCGGCGATGGGGCCGTGGGGCGGCCTCGCGACCGGTCTCGCCGAGACCATCGAATACGTCGCGACCACCGCCGTCGTCGTCTACTTCTCAGGGCAGTACGCCGACTCCGCCCTCGAGCTGCTCACCGGCGTCAGCCTTCCGGCGTTCGTCTGGTGGATCATCCTCTACGCGCTCTTCATCGCCCTCAACGCCGCGGGAGCGAACATCTCGTTCGGCTTCGCGATCGTGGTCTCCATCATCTCGATCGGCATCATCGTCGTGTTCGGCGCGATGTCGCTCATGACGGGGGCCTTCGACTGGGGCTCGCTGTGGAACATCGCCCCCACCGACGGCAACACCGAGTTCCTCCCCTTCGGCGTCGGCTCGATCCTGCTGGCGCTCCCCTTCGCGATGTGGTTCTTCCTCGGCATCGAGGAGCTCCCGCTCGCGGCCGAGGAGTCGCACGACCCCGCGCGAGACATCCCCCGCGCCGGACTGTGGGCCCGCGGCACGCTCATCGTCACGGGTCTGATCGTGCTGTTCCTGAACACCGGGGTGCTCGGCGCCGACGCGACCGGCAGCTCGCTCGAACCCCTGCTCGACGGCTTCCGCGCGATGGTCGGCGATCAGGCCGCGGCCCTGCTGTCGCTCCTCGCGCTCGTCGGCCTGCTGGCGTCGCTGATGGGCATCATGTTCGCCTACGGCCGCAACATGTACTCGCTCTCGCGCGCCGGGTACTACCCGCGCTGGCTGTCGCTCACCGGAGCCCGCAAGACCCCCTGGGTCGCGCTCGTGTTCGGCGCCGTCCTCGGCTTCGTCGCCCTCGTGGTCGTGCAGGCGGCGGGCGGCGACGCGAGCCCGGCCGGCGCGATCGTGCTGAACATTGCCGTGTGGGGCGCCGTGCTGGCCTACTTCCTGCAGATGGTGTCGTTCATCGTCCTGCGGCGGAAGTTCCCCCACGCGGTGCGTCCGTACAAGAGCCCGTGGGGCCTGTTCGGGGCGTACTCGGCCGCGATCATCGCCGCGGTCGTGTTCTTCGGACTGCTGCTGAACCCGGCTTACCTGCTCGCGATCGTCGCGATCATCGTCGTCTACGCGGTGATCTTCATCGCGTTCGCCGTCTACGGCCGGCATCGCCTCGTGCTGTCGCCCGAGGAGGAGTACGCCCTGTCGGGTGGCCTGCACGGCGACCCGCAGAAGGAGGGCTACGACGCGATGGAGGGCGAGGTGTTCGGCGACCGGCGCTCCTGAGCGACGGAACGGAGGGGCGGATGCCGCGGCATCCGCCCCTCCGCTTCGCCGGCCGAGGGTTTCGGGGCGCCTCGCACGGTGAGCCGGGCTCGGGGCCCAGAGGCCTCACTGCAGGACGAACGACGCCGTTCCGGCGGAGGGGATGCCGCCGATCGAGACGCTCAGGTGGTATGTCGCCCCACCGCCGGGCGCGTAGGGGCGCTCGTTCTCGCACGACCCCACCGACGACCGCGTGCGGTCCCACGTGAGGGGAGCCGAGCTGGTGACGACCTGACCGGCCGCGAGGGTGACCTCCATGTCGCTCGGCTCGGTCTGGCAGTCGGTCGAGCGCCACCACACGTCGGATCCGCTGGTCACCGTGAACGACTGCGCGCTCGTGCCGACGTTCATCGTGCACGGCCCGGCCGAGGTGTTGGTGAGCCGGATCGACAGCTGCGGGTTCTCGCCCTGGCCATACTGCCCCTTGTCGGAGAGCGCCTCGACGGTGATGTCGGCCGCGGTGCACTCCACGGGTCCGGTCGGCGTGCTGGCGGTCGGCGACGGCGAGCTCGACGCCACCGCGGGGGCGGACGGGCTCGCGACGGCGGCAGGGGTGCTCTCGGCGGGCGCGGGCGTGTCGAGGGCTGTCGGGGCGGAGCGCCACGGCGGAGCCGCGACGAGCCACACGACGAGGCCGATCACGACGAGGGCCAGAAGCCCCGCCGCGAGACGACGTCGACGGTAGACCGCCGGGGACTGCCTCCGCCTACGGGGGGCATCGGTCATGGTTCCAGGGTAGGCGCCGCAGCGGTGCCGACCCGCCACGGCGCGCTCCGCCCGGCGCCCTCACAGCGCTTTCGCCGCCTCGCCGGGCGCAAGGGGCGGCAGCCGGCGCGGCGGACGACTCAGAGCTGCTTGAGCATCCGGGTGTTGCCGAGGGTGTTGGGCTTCACGTGCGCCAGGTCGAGAAACTCCGCGACGCCCTCGTCGGGACTGCGCACGAGCTGCGAGTAGACGTCGGGGTCGACGACCTGCTCCCCGATCGGCGCGAAGCCGCGCCGCGTGAAGAAGTCGACCTCGAACGTGAGGCAGAACAGGCGGGCCACACCCAGATCGCGCGCCCGCTGTTCGAGGTCTTCCACGATCGCTCGACCGACGCCGTGGTGCAGCCAGTCGTCGTGCACGATGAGCGTGCGGATCTCGGCGAGGTCGTCCCACATGACGTGCAGCGCGCCGCATCCGATCACGACGCCGTCGACCTCGGCGACGACGAACTGCTGCACCGAGCCGTAGAGGACCACGAGGTCTTTGCCCAGCAGGATGCGCTTCTGCACGAACGGCTCGAGCAGCTCGTGGATACGTCGCACGTCGGCTGTCGCGGCGGGGCGGACGACGAACGGCGTGGCAGAGGTCATCGAACCAGCGTACGCCGCAACGCAGAAGGGACCCGGATGCCGTGGCATCCAGGTCCCTGTCTGTTATGCGTCTCAGCTCCCCGCGAGCGTGTCGGGAGTGGCGGCGATCTCGCCGGCCGTTCCGACACCGATGGCGACCTTGTCGCCGCGCGGCGCGCTGTCGAAGGTGAACTGTCCGTTCTCGACGCCAACCTTCACGTGGTCGCCCGACTCGAGCTCTCCGTGCAGGATCTTCTCGCTCAGACGGTCCTCGACCTCGCGCTGCATGGCGCGGCGCAGGGGACGCGCACCGAGGGTCGGGTCGAAGCCGATCTCGATGAGCTTGTCCTTCGCGTCGTCCGACAGCTCCACCGTCATGTCGCGGTCGAGCAGGCGGTCGGCCAGGCGCTTGACGAACAGACCGACGATCTGACGCAGCTCGTCCTTGTTCAGCTGCGGGAAGACGATCACGTCGTCCACGCGGTTGAGGAACTCGGGCTTGAAGTGGCGCTTCAGCTCCTCGTCGACCTTGCCCTTCATGCGCTCGTACGAGGTCTGGGCGCTGCCCTCGACCTGGAAGCCCACGGGACCACCGGCGATCGCCGACGAACCAAGGTTCGTCGTCATGATGATCACGGTGTTCTTGAAGTCGATAACGCGACCCTGACCGTCGGTCAGGCGACCCTCTTCGAGGATCTGCAGCAGCGAGTTGAAGATGTCGGGGTGGGCCTTCTCGATCTCGTCGAACAGCACGACCGAGAACGGCTTGCGACGCACCTTCTCGGTGAGCTGGCCGCCCTCTTCGAAGCCGACGAATCCGGGAGGGGCACCGAACAGTCGCGAGACCGTGTGCTTCTCACCGAACTCCGACATGTCGAGCGAGATCAGCGCGCCCTCGTCGTCGAAGAGGAACTCGGCGAGCGCCTTGGCGAGCTCGGTCTTTCCGACGCCCGTGGGGCCGGCGAAGATGAACGAACCGCTCGGACGCTTCGGGTCCTTGAGGCCCGCACGCTGACGACGGATCGTGCGCGACAGGGCTGCGATCGCCTCTTCCTGGCCGATGACCCGCTGGTGCAGGGCCTTCTCCATGAACATGAGGCGGCTGGACTCCTCCTCGGTGAGCTTGAACACCGGGATGCCGGTCGCCTGAGCGAGCACCTCGGCGATCAGGCCCTCGTCGACCACCGCGTGCGAGGCGACGTCGCCCGAGCGCCACTGCTTCTCGAGGCGCAGACGCTCGGCGAGCAGCGACTTCTCCTCGTCGCGGAGCGACGCGGCCTTCTCGAAGTCCTGCTCCTCGGAGGCCTGCTCCTTCTGCTCGCGGACCTTGGCGATCTTCTCGTCGAACTCGCGCAGCTCCGGCGGCGACGACAGGATCGACAGGCGCAGGCGGGCGCCGGCCTCGTCGATCAGGTCGATCGCCTTGTCGGGCAGGAACCGGTCGCTGATGTACCGGTCGGCGAGGTTCGCCGCGGCCACGATCGCGCCGTCGGTGATCTGCACCTTGTGGTGCGCCTCGTAGCGGTCGCGCAGGCCCTTCAGGATGTTGATCGCGTGGGGCAGGCTCGGCTCCGCCACCTGGATCGGCTGGAAGCGGCGCTCGAGAGCGGCATCCTTCTCGAAGTGCTTGCGGTACTCGTCGAGCGTGGTGGCTCCGATGGTCTGGAGCTCGCCGCGGGCGAGGAGGGGCTTGAGGATGGATGCCGCGTCGATCGCGCCCTCGGCCGCACCGGCGCCCACGAGGGTGTGGATCTCGTCGATGAAGACGATGATGTCGCCGCGCGTGCGGATCTCCTTGGTGACCTTCTTCAGGCGCTCCTCGAAGTCACCGCGGTAGCGGGACCCGGCGATGAGCGAGCCGAGGTCGAGCGAGTAGACCTGCTTGTCCTTCAGCGTCTCGGGGACGTCGCCCTTCACGATGGCCTGGGCCAGGCCCTCGACGACGGCGGTCTTTCCGACACCGGGCTCGCCGATGAGGACGGGGTTGTTCTTCGAGCGGCGCGACAGGATCTGCATCACGCGCTCGATCTCCTTCTCGCGCCCGATGACGGGGTCGAGCTTGTTGTCGCGCGCGGCCTGGGTGAGGTTGCGACCGAACTGGTCGAGCACGGCCGAACCGCCCTGGGCACCCGAGGACTGCTGCTCGCCGGCGCCGGTGGCGACGCCCGCGGGCTCCTTGCCCTGGTAGCCCGAGAGGAGCTGGATGACCTGCTGGCGCACCTTGTTCAGGTCGGCGCCGAGCTTGACGAGCACCTGGGCGGCGACACCCTCGCCCTCGCGGATGAGGCCGAGGAGGATGTGCTCGGTGCCGATGTAGTTGTGGCCGAGCTGGAGCGCCTCGCGCAACGACAGCTCGAGCACCTTCTTCGCGCGCGGCGTGAAGGGGATGTGGCCGGTCGGCTGCTGCTGGCCCTGGCCGATGATGTCCTGCACCTGCTCGCGGACGGCGTCGAGCGAGATGCCGAGGGACTCGAGCGCCTTCGCGGCGACACCTTCGCCCTCGTGGATCAGCCCGAGCAGGATGTGCTCGGTGCCGATGTAGTTGTGGTTGAGCATCTTCGCCTCTTCTTGGGCGAGGACGACCACACGACGGGCACGGTCGGTGAATCTCTCGAACATCTCAGTCCCTCCAGAAATGGGCTGACAGGCACGCCTCCGCGCGCCGTACATCGAGAGTAACCAGCGACCGGAGGCCACGGACGCGTGTTCGCCGTGGGCATACCGCCCTCGCATCCGCTCGTGCAAACCCCATCGATAGTCGATACCGTATCGATCACCGATAACAACGATTCTCGATAAGGAGCGATCATGGCATCCCCTCGTCCCGCCGCGCGCACCCTCTCGCGCGGCGACACCGGCAGTTTCCTGCTCTTCATCGTCGCCGGCGTCGCGATCGCCGTCTGGGCCGTGATCAGCTCCGCGGCGACGATCGTCGCCGCCGCCGGCAATCGCGACGTGCGCGTCCCCATCGACTTCCTCGACACGGTCGCCCAGGCGCCGATCGGCCCCGACGGAGCATCCGTTCCGGTCGAGCTGACCGGCGCGGTGGTCACGGCACCGTCGCTCCCCCTCGCCTCCCTCTGGGCGTTGTTCCTGTCGGAGGGGATCTTCGCCGCCGCTGTCGTCGCGGTGGTCGTGCTCCTGCTGATCCTGTGCATCGGCATCCTGCGCGGCGAGATCTTCAGCCGGCGGCACACCCGCCTCGTCGTCGCGGTGGGCATCGTGTCGCTCGTCGCCGCCTTCGCGGTGCCGTTCTTGCACAACATGGTCGCCAACGGCGCCCTCGCCTGGCTGTCCGAGCGCACCTACGACCGCGGGCTGACGCAGCAGATCGATCTGCCGATCCTCATCGTCGTCGGCTTCGTCGCGGCCCTGTCGAGCACCGTCTTCGCCGTCGGCGACCGCCTGCAGCGCGACACGGAAGGGCTCGTATGACCCCGGCCGCCGCGGACGACGGGCCCACCGGCATCCACTGCCGCCTGGACGAGCTGCTGGAGGCCCGCGGGATGACGCTCACCCGCCTGAGCGAGATGGTCGGCGTCTCGGTCGTCAACCTCTCGGTCTTGAAGAACGACCGGGCGCGCGCGATCCGCTATTCGACGCTGTCGGCCATCTGCCGTGCGCTGGACTGCGAGGTGGGCGACCTGCTGGTCGTGACGCGCTGACCCGGATCCTCGTCGCGTGTCAGCGCGAGCCGAGCACCGGGATCGGGTCGGTCGACTCCATCCCTCCGCCCGAGAGCACGACCGACGCCTCCCCCTCGGGGGCGTCGTCGCCGACGTCGGCGAGGGTGACCCGCGGAGCGATGTCCATCGTGCAGACCTGATCGGCCGGCGGAGTGGCGAACTGCACGACGATGTCGGAGCCGGAGGCGCTCACCGCCTCCACGGTGGGAGGGCAACCCGAGCTCCCGTAGGTCACGATCGCGACGAGAGCGTCGTCCACCCATCCGGCGCTTGGCGCGAACTGGCCGGCATCCGCCGGAGGGGCGGGCAGAGCGGCGAGAGTCGTCCGCCCCTCGACCACGCCCTCCACCGTCAGCTCGAGCGCCCCGGTCAGATCCACGCCCGCCGGCAGGCTGACCAGCGTGGCCCTCGGCGCCATGTCGCGCGTGCAGTCCGTGCGCGCGGAGTCCGCGAGCGTGACGGAGACGCTGCCGTCCCCGGCGGCGGTGGCCCCCTCGGCGACGGGCGGACACGACGAACTCCCCCACGTCACGACGGCGACGGAACGGCCCGCGTCGAGCCAGGCCGCCTCGACGCCGGCGGGGGGCGCCGCAGTCTCGGCATCCGGAGCCGCGGACGAGGCGGTACCCGAGGGCGAGGCGGACCCGGGAGCGGCTCCCGTGGCGCACCCGGTGAGCGCACCGGCGGCGAGAAGGCCCGCGCCGACGAGGGCGGCGAGCGTCAGACGGTGACGGGACATGTGAACCTCCGGGGGGGCGAGTTCCGGCCCATGATGGCGGAGAATCCTGGATGCCGGCGGCGAACCGTCCGCGTGGCGCGGAAGCGGTCCGTCATCTGTCGCGGGATTCGCCGCGACGGGCGCGTCGGTCGGTCGAGGAACCTCGCGCGCTGAGCGCGCGACGAGGACGGAAGATGGCATCGCCCCGGACGGGGGATTCCGCGGGGTCACTGCAGGGCCGAGGTGAGGCGCGCGAGGTTGTCGAGGATCGTCGACCGCAGCGGCTGACGCTGCCATTCCTCGACAGTGAGCTGCCGGCTCAGACGGCGGTAGGTGTGCTCGACGGCGCGCATGTCGCGCACGAACTCCTCGCCGCGCACGAGCATCGACACCTCGAGGTTCAGACCGAACGAGCGCATGTCCATGTTGCTCGACCCGATGACGGCGACCTCGTCGTCGATCGTGACGCTCTTGCTGTGCAGGATGAACGGCTTGCGGTACATCCAGATGACCACCCCCGCGCGCAGGAGGGCCTCGTAGTAGCTGCGCTGAGCGTGGTAGACCATCGCCTGGTCGCCCTCTTCGGAGACGAAGAGCTCGACGTGCACCCCGCGCTGGCACGCCGTGGTGATCGCGAGGAGCAGGGCTTCGTCGGGGACGAAGTACGGGCTGACGATGATGATGCGCTCACGGGCGGCGAAGAGCAGCCCGAGGAACAGCTTGAGGTTGTTCTGGAAATCGAAGCCCGGTCCCGACGGCACGATCTGGCAGTCGAGGTCGCCGGGCCCCGAGCTGACCGAGAACAGGTCGATCTCGTCGGTGAGCGTCTCGTCGGTCTCGCTGTACCAGTCCGAGAGGAAGACGGCGTTGATGCTGGCCACCACCGGGCCCTCGACGCGCACCATGAGGTCCACCCAGTGCAGACCGCGGCGGATGTTCTTGCGCAGGTTGTACGAGGAGTCCGTGACGTTCTGCGAGCCCATGTACGCCACGTCGCCGTCGATGACGAGGAGCTTTCGGTGATTGCGCAGGTCGGGGCGCTGGTAGCGCCCGCGCAACGGCTGCACGGGGAGCATGAGGTGCCAGTGCGCGCCCATCGCGTCGAGCCGGCGGAGGGTCTGCTTGTAGAACGGCTTCCCGCGATTGGCCCAGTGATCGAGCAGCACGCGGACCACGACGCCGCGCTCGGCCGCCTCTTCGAGAGCGCGGAAGAAGTTATCGGTGGAGTCGTCGGTCTGCAGGATGTAGAACTCGACGTGGACGTACCGCGTCGCCCGCCGGATCGCCTCGGCCATGGCATCGAGGCTCTGCTGGTAGTCGGCGATGAGCGTCGCCGCGTTGTCGCCCGCGATCGGCATGGCCCCCAGGTTGCGGTTCAGACGGACCAGGGCGCGGAACCAGTCGGGGGCGTTCGGCCGCAGGGTGCCGAACTCCAGCGACGCGCTGGTGTCGTGGATGTACTCGTTGATCGCGGCCTGCTTGCGACGGCGCTTGCGCGGGAGCCGGGGGTTGCCGATCAGCAGGAACAGGAAAACCCCGACGAAGGGGATGAAGTAGATCGCCAGGAGCCAGGCCATCGCGGCGGTGGGCCGGCGGTTGCGGGGCACGATGATCACGGCCGCGATGCGCACCACGAGATCGACGACGAACAGCGTGATGACGAGCCAGCTCGCGTCGAACGTGGCGTTGATCACGGATCCTCCTGGGCGGGTTGTGCACCCAGCGTAGCGACGGGGTCCGACAACCGCCGCGAGATCGTCAGTTCGCGGAACCCTCGCGCGCGGGGGCGACCGGGGGAAGGCCGCGCTTCGCGCGCTCCTCGGCTTCGATGCGCGAGTAGACCTTGCGCTCGGTGCGGTCCATGCGGATCACGTTGCGGAGGATGAAGAAGAACACGACCGAGACGACGATCGTGGGCAGGATCGCCCACAGCGCCGCGACCCAGGTGTTGTCCATACCCACCAGGATACCCGCGCACGACTCCTCCCCAGCCGCGACGATGGACGGGTTCTCCACGATCGAGGTTTCCCGGCCCGCGCGCTCGCGCCCCGACGCGGCACCCTCGTGCCCATGACCACCACCGTCGTCCGAACCCGCTCCTCCGCTTCCTTCCTCGCCCTCGTGCCCCACCTCCTGGAGTGCACACCGCGTGCCAGCCTCGTCGTCGTCCCATTCGCGGACGGTCAGTCGTCGGGCGCCATGCGCGTCGATCTCCCCCGCGGCGGGCAGAGGGAGGCCGAGAGCGTCGCCTCCACCGTCATCGGCATGGCGTGCAAGGTCGCCTCGACGGATGCCATCGTCCCGATCGTCTACACGGACGAGCCCCTGTCGGGCGACGGCGATCTTCCCGAGCGTCATCTCGTCGACGAGGTCCTCGCCCGCGCGGGCATCTGCGGCCTGCGCGTGCTCGACGCCCTCGTCGTCGGCCCCGACGCCTGGGGCTGCTACCTCGACCCGTCGGACGCGTCCCGCGGTCGACTGTCCGACATCGCCGCGGCCGCCGCCGAGATCCCCGAAGACCTGCCCGGCACCGACCAGTTCTCCGCCGCCGCGCTGCCGACGGTCGACGACGAGACCACCCGGGCGCTCGTCGCCGTTCTGCGCGACGTCGACGACCTGCTGAGCACCCCGGGGGCGCGGCGCCGGCTTCCGCTCGGCCGCCGCGCGCGAGCCGACGAGGTCGCCGCGCTCGTCGCCGATCCGCCGGCCCTGTTCGAGAAAGCCCTCACCGCCGACCGGGTGACGGCGTCGATGACGGCCGCCCTGGCGTTCTGCCTCGAGCGTCCGCTCCTGCGCGACGTGGCGCTCATGCAGTGGGCCGTCAACGCCGCACGGGGCGACGCCGTCCTCGACGCGCAGACGGCGTTCGGCATCGGCGGACCGTTCCCCGAAGACCTCGCCCGTCCGATGTGGGGCGAAGGAGCCCGACCCGACCCGGCCCGGCTCCGCACGGCTCTCGACCTCTGCCGCGCCACCGCCGCCGCACTGCCCGCCGAGCGGCGACCGGGCGCCCTGTCGGCGTGCGCGTGGCTGGCCTGGGCCCAGGGACGCTCTTCCCACGCGGCCACGTACGCCGAGGAGGCCCTCCGCATCGACGCCCAGCACGGCCTGAGCACGATCATGCTGAGCCTGCTCGACGCGGGCCGCCTGCCGGAGTGGGTCTTCGAGCGGCCTACTTCACGAGGGGGAAGAGGATCGTCTCGCGGATCCCGAGGCCGGTGATCGCCATCAGCAGACGGTCGATCCCCATTCCCATGCCGCCCGTCGGCGGCATCCCGTGCTCCAGAGCCCGCAAGAACTCCTCGTCGATGGGCATGGCCTCGTCGTCACCGCGAGCGGCGAGCTTCGCCTGCTCGACGAAACGCTGGCGCTGGATGACCGGGTCGACGAGCTCGGAGTATCCGGTGGCGAGCTCGAAGCCGCGCACGTACAGATCCCACTTCTCCACCACGCCCGCGATCGAGCGGTGCTCGCGCACCAGCGGGCTGGTATCGACAGGGAAGTCCATGACGAAGGTCGGACGCGTCAGCCCGCCCTTCACGAAGTGCTCCCACAGCTCCTCGACCCACTTGCCGTGCGTCTCGTGGGGCGGCGCGTCGACGCCGGACTCTTCGCCGAGCGCGCGCAGCTCGTCGATCGACGTCTCGGGGGTGACGGCGTGACCGGATGCCGCCGACAGCGAGTCGTACATCGAGATGCGGTCCCACTCCCCGCCGAGGTCGTACTCGGTGCCGTCCGCCCAGGTGACCGTGGTCGATCCCGCAACCGCGATCGCGGCGTCCTGGATCAGGGTCTGGGTGAGGTCGGCGATGCCGTTGTAGTCGGTGTACGCCTGGTATGCCTCGAGCATCGCGAACTCGGGGCTGTGCGTGGAGTCGGAACCCTCGTTGCGGAAGTTCCGGTTGATCTCGTACACGCGATCGATGCCGCCGACGACCGCACGCTTGAGGTAGAGCTCCGGCGCGATGCGGAGGAAGAGCTCGGTGTCGAAGGCGTTGGAGTGGGTCGTGAAGGGGCGCGCGGAGGCGCCGCCGTGCTGCACCTGCAGCATCGGCGTCTCGACCTCGACGAAGTCCCGCTCGGTGAAGGTGCGTCGGAGGCTCGCGTTGACCTTGGCGCGCGCGAGCACGGTGTCGCGGGCGCGGTCGCGCACGATCAGGTCGAGGAACCGGCTGCGCACCCGGCTCTCCTCGCTGAGCTCCGTGTGCAGGTTCGGCAGGGGGAGCACGGCCTTGGAGGCGATGCGCCACTCGGCGACCATGATCGAGAGTTCACCGCGGCGGCTCGAGATGACCTCGCCCGAGACGAACACGTGATCGCCGAGGTCGACGAGCTCCTTCCACGCCTGCAGCGACTCCTCGCCCACGACACCCTGCGAGACCATCGCCTGGATGCGGCTGCCGTCGCCGGCCTGAAGAGACGCGAAGCAGAGCTTGCCGGTGTTGCGGCTGAAGACGACGCGACCCGCGACGCCCGCGGTCTCTCCCGTCTCCGCGCCGGCCTCCAGGTCACCGAAACGCGCGCGCAGCGCCGTGATCGTGGTCGTGACGGGCACCGCGACCGGGTAGGCGCCGCCCGCGGCGTCAGCACGCTCGGCGAGCAGGCGCTCGCGCTTGGCCAGGCGTACCGCTTTCTGCTCGAAGACCTCGTCTTCGGTGGGTTCGGCAGCGTCGTTCGCAGGCGCGTCGGTCATCGTGGAAGCTCCTCGGGGTCCTCCCCAGTGTATTCGCCCGGCCCACGGCCGTTGGGGCGCCGGCGCTCGTCCGAGCGCTCCGACGTGGGCGTTCCGCGCGCGCTCCCCCGAGCCGCACCGGTCGCGGCGACCCGTCGCCGACGTCGGCGCGGACGTTCGGGGGCGGCGTCAGCGCAGCGAGATCTCGGCGTTGTCGATGAAGCGGTGACCCCCGACCGTCGCCGCGATCAGCGCGAACGCCCGACCGCGGTGACCGTCGTCGACCGGGAGGAAGGTCGAGGGATCGACCACGCTCAGATATTCGAGCGCGATGCGCTGCTCACCCATGAGCGCCGACTGCGCGGCGGCGATGCAGGCGTCCACGCCGAGATCGGCGTTCGACGCGGCGGCCTCGAGCGCACGCGGGAGCTTGGCGGCCGCGCGTCGATCGGCGTCCTCCAGGAGCGCGATCCGGCTCGACACCGGCAGCCCGTCGTCGGTGCGGACCGTGGCGACCGTCTCGATCTCGACCGGGATGTCGAGGTCGCGCACCATGCGTCGCACCAGGAAGATCCGCTGCAGATCGCGCTCGCCGTACACGGCGACGTGCGGGGAGACGAGGTTGAACAGCTTGGCCTCGACGGTCAGCACCCCGTCGAAGTAGAACGGGCGCACGCGCCCCTCGTAGCGGAGGCCGATGTCGCCCGCGGAGACCCTCGTCGTCGCCGTGCCGGCGGGGAGGAACTCGGCGGCCGACGGGGCGAAGATCACGTCGACCCCCAGATCGCCGAGCACGCGTGCGTCGACGTCGGGGGTGCGGGGATAGGCGGCCGTGTCCTCCGCGGTGCGGAAGCGCAGCGGATTGACGAAGGTCGACACGACCACGACGTCCGCCGACTCCCTGGCGCGCGTGATGAGGTCGACGTGCCCGTCGTGGAGAGCCCCGAGCGTGGACACGAGGGCGACACGGGGTCCCGCGGCACGTCGCTCGGTCCCTCGGATCTCGTCGAGTCGGGCGCGCAGATCCTCGAGGGTGGCGATCATCCGTCGATCGTAGCGTCGCCGCCGAGGCGGCCCGCGCCGCCGCCGTCGACGAGGGCCTGGTCGACGCTCGATCGGACCAGGGCCGACAAATACCCGCCGGGATTGTCGACGCCCACGCCACGGAGCAGTTCCGACGACTGCCGCACGATGGAGCGCGAGAACTCCGTCGCCGTCGCGATCGCCTCGGCGTACGTCGGCCTGTCGTCCTCCGCGACCACGACGGGCTCGCACCCGAGCTCCACCGCGAGCGCCTGCGCGATCGGGAGAACGGGAGCAGGGGCGGTCACCGCCGCGTACGCCTGGGCCAGCTGTCGCAGGTCGATCGACGAGGCACCGGTGAAGACGATCGCGGGGTGGATCGCCAGGGGGATGGCGCCCCGCTGCGTCGCGGGATCGAGCACTCTCGCTCCGTACGCGGCGTCGGTGTGCAGAACGAGTTGCCCGGGCTGCCACGCTCCGACCTCGGCGAGCCCTGCGACCAGACCCGGGAGCTGCTCGTGCGGGACCGCGATCACCACGAGTTCGCTGCGTCGAGCGACCTCGTCGGCGGTGAGCTGCGGGACTCCGGGGAGGATCGCCTCGACGCGATCGTCGTCGGAGCCGGAGGTGATGCCGGTCAGGGCGTGTCCCGCCCCGGCGAGCGCCGCCGCGATGACGGGTCCGACGCGGCCGGCACCGATGACGCCCACCCCGAGGCGTCCGTCCCGCCCGCTCATCCGGCCCACCGGTGCGTGCGGTCGCCCGCGGCCGCCGCCACCGCGCCCCGGGCGGTTGCGTCGAACAGACGGAGCGCGTCGTCGCGGTCGATCGCGCCGAGCGTCGTCTGCACCGTTCCCGCGATGACGTGTCCCGTGAGCGTCGCCGTGCGGAGGGAGCGGGCCAGCGGCCCCTGGTGGACGCCGACCGACTGAAGCCGGGCCAACGGCAGCAGGGTGAGCGAACGCCAGATCCAGCCCCGACGCAGCAGCAGGGCGTCGGCGGTGAGGAGCACGCCGTTGCGGCGCCACGACAGCGGCCGGAGCCACCGCGCGCGCCGAGGGGTCGTCAGATAGGGGTCGTCTTCCACCGGACCCAGGATGCCGTCGCGGAACACGAGTGTCCATTCGTCGCCCGGCAGCCCGGGGGCGAGGATCCGGAGCACGCGCTCCACGTCGGCACGCGTCCCGATGGGCAGCACGGCCGCGAGCTGATCGGTGCCGGAGTCCGTGGAGGCTCGTCCCGACAGACGGTTCACCGTGACCGACCACCACCCGAACGGCCGCCAGAGCAACGGCTGCCGCACCTCGATGGCGTGGACGCGTCCCGGCGGAACGACCTCTGTCACGGTCGTGAACAGACCGAACGTCACCCTCACCCCGTCGGACGTCGGGGCGATCGAATAGCGCAGCCCCCGCGCGACGGAACGCACGTAATACGCCCCGAAGGCGAGGAACATGGGCACGACCGTGAACAGCAGCCACAGCGTCGATACCGACGCGGCGACCACGATGCCGATGACGAAGGCGATGAGCACGAGCGTCGAACCGCTCAGTACGCGCGACGCCACGAGACGGCCGAGGGGGATGCGCACGATGCTCTCGGGCTCGGCGTCGGAGAAGTCCTCCCCGTCGACGATCCCCTGCAGTCCGTCCGCCACGGTGTCGGCGGCCACGGTCACCAGAGGTCGGCGGTCGCGCGGGTCGGCCCCGGCCCCGGCCAAGCGGCGACCCGAGGCCAAGCGCAGGATGTCGCCGCGGATCGCCTCGGCGTCCTTACCCGACAGGTACTCGAGCTTGACGTTCGCATCGAGGCCGGCGCCGACCACCTCGAGCTTCGCCAGCCCGAGGAGGCGCGCGAGCATCGGGCGCGTCAGATTCACCCCTTGCACGCGGTCCAGCGGAGCGCGACGATGCGTGCGGAAGAGCACTCCGGAGCGCACCTCGACATCGTCCGCCCCGATGCGCAGCGTGTGGAAACGCCAGGAGAGGCGGAACAACGCCAGCAGCACGATCAGCACCACGAGCGCCACACCCGCCGCGATGAGGATCAGGTTGTTCGCGAGCAGGAAGTCCACGGGATCGGGTGGGAGCTCACCCGGCGGCAGGTCGGTGAAGACGGGGAAGAACAATTCCAGCAGCCGCTCGCGCAGGTTGGCGACGATGAGACCACCGATCACGAGCAGCGACAGGCCTCCGCGCAGCAGCGGCGTCAGCGGGTGCAGTCGGTGCCACTCCCCGTCGCTGTACGGCGAGCGGACGACCGGGCCGCGTCGCGCCCCCGGGTCTCCCCCGGCCGCGCGAGCCTCTCCCGGGTCGCCGTCGACCGCGCCAAACGCGGCCCTTGCGCCATCTCCGACGGCCCCGGGCCCCTCGCCCGCACCACCCCCGGCCGCACCGGACCGCTCCTCGGGATCGCCTCCGGCCGCGCCGGGCTCCCGCCCCGGGTCGCTCACAGCCCCGTCCGCCGGGTCTCCGCCACGGCGACGAGCGTGTCGCGCAACTGCTCGGCCGCCTCCTGCGTGAGGCCGGGGATCGTGACCCCCGTCGACGCCGCCGCCGTGACGAGTTTGAGCTGAGCGATCCCGAAGCCGCGGTCCAGCGGGCCGTGCGTGATGTCGACGAGCTGCATGCGCCCGTACGGCACGGCGACGACGCGCTGCCACAGGATGCCGCGGCGGAAGACGAGGTCGTCGTGGCGCAGCTGATACCCGAAGGAGCGCGCCTGTCGTGGGGTGATGAGCAGTCCGATCGCCGTGATCACCAGCACGATCCCCGCGGGAATCCAGGGCCAGGGCAGCCCCAAGAAGAGCTGGAGCGCGACGGCCACGGCGAGCACGAGGACGAACACCGCGCCCTGCGAGATCAGCTGGACCCACACGTAGGCGCGCGCCAGCTGGTGCCACGTGCCGTCGCCGAGGGGCAGACGGCCCGACGAACGCGGCTCGAGGATGCGCGAGAAAGTGCCCTCATCGAGCGCGCGCTCGCCCGACGGGTCAGACCCCGACGGGGCGGATCCCGACGGGCCGGATCCCGACGGGTCAGACCCCGACGGGTCAGACCCCGACGGGCCGGATCCCGACGGGCCGGATCCGGACGGGTCAGATCCCGATGGGCCCGGCAGGGGTGTCTCCGGGGGTGTCGTCATCGTCGTCCTTCCGGAGGGTGCAGAGCTGCTCGGCCACGAGACCCGCGACGACGAGGACGACTGCGCACACGACCGTCGCGATGATCGATCCCATCGAGCCTATCGACGGGGTCGCCGGTCGGCTCAACAAGAAGGCCAGCAGTCCCACGCCGAAGCCGAGCGCCGCCGCCCCGACGAGAGACGAAGCCTTCGCGAGCATCGCGATGCGCAGGGCACGGAACGGGTCGATGCGTCGATCGCTGCGCCCGCGCGTCGCGCGGTAGACCGGCACGGCGAGCACGACGATCACGACCCCCAGCAGCGCCAAAATCGTCGGGAGGCTCGCGGCGGGTACGAAGGTCGCCCGGCCCATCGCGGTGAGCATGGTGTCGAGCACGAAGCCGAACACGCCGCCGATGATCACGGCGATGATCAGGATGCCGGCTCCCGTGCGCTTCACGTCGCTTCTCCTCGCAGATCTCGCAGCAGGTCGTCGACCCGGCCCCGGCCGGGGATCTCGGCATCCGGATCCACCTCGAGCCAGGGCACGAGCACGAAGTCGCGCTCGTGCGCCCGAGGGTGCGGGACGACGAGGTCGTCGCGGTCGATGACCTCCGCACCGTACGCGATGAGGTCGAGATCGAGCGTGCGGTCGCCCCACCGCTCGCGGCGGACGCGCCCGTGGCGGGCCTCGATGCGGTGCAGCGCCGCGAGCAGTGCCGTGGGGGCGAGACGCGTGCGCAGCGTCGCGACGGCGTTCAGGTACCGGGGAGCGTCATCGTCCTCGCCCTGCAGCGTGACGGCGACGGTCTCGATCGGAGTCGACACCCGCACGTCCTCCGTGAGGGGAAGGGCCCGCAGCTCGGTGACCGCGGCGGCCAGCGTCTCGGCGCGCTCGCCCAGGTTCGCGCCCAGGGCGACGACCGCCGCGACGGGCGAGGTCCGAGGGGCGTCGCCGATCCCGTGCGCCAACCGCACGCTCACGAGCGCGTCCGCGTGATCGTCACCGACACGTCGGCGAACGGGACGGGGATCGGCGCCGCCGGCTTGTGCACGGTCACGGTGACGGCGTCGATCCGCTCGTCGAGCAGGACGTCGTCGGCGATGCGCGCCGCGAGCTTCTCGAGCAGATCGACCGGGTCTCCCGCCACGATCGCGGCGATGCGCTCGGCCAGCTCGCCGTAGTGCACCGTGTCGACGACGTCATCCGTCTCCGCGGCACGCCGCAGGGGCAGGAACACGGTCGCATCGACGACGAACTCCTGCCCGTCGCGCTTCTCATCGGGGTAGACCCCGTGGTATCCGAAGGCGCGCACGCCCGTCAGGGTGATGCGGTCGGCGGCATCCATCAGGACTCCCAGGCGCGGGCGACGGCGAGGGCGTCGCGAGTGGTCGGAACATCGTGCACGCGGACCGCCCAGGCGCCCGCGCCGGCGGCGAGAGCGCTCGTGACGGCGGTCGCGAGATCGCGTCGGGGAAGATCGGCGTCGTCGCCGAGGGCGTCGGCGAGGAACCTCTTGCGGCTCGTGCCGACGAGCACGCGGTGGCCCCGGGCGACGAGAGCGGGGAGGGCCCGCAGCGTCCGCCAGTTCTGATCACCGCGCTTGCCGAACCCGATACCGGGATCGACGACGATCCGCGACGACGGGATGCCGGCCGCCTCCGCGGCGGCGACGCGCTCGTCGAGCTCGGCGACGACCTCGGCCGCGACGTCGACATACTCCGCTCGCGCGTACATCTCGCTCGAGGGTCCCCGCCAGTGGCCGATCGCCACCTCGGCTCCGCTCTCGGCGATCGCGGCGAACATCTCCGGGTCGGCGAGGCCCCCCGAGACGTCGTTCACCAGGCGGGCGCCCGCCGCGACGGCGGCTCGCGCGGTCGAGGCGTTCATCGTGTCGATGCTGACGAACGCCCCCTCGGATGCCAGAGCCGCGACCACCGGCAGAACGCGCTGCTGCTCGACCCTCGGCGCCACCCGCTCCGCTCCCGGGCGCGTGGACTCGCCGCCGACGTCGAGCAGGTCCGCACCCTGGGCGCGCAAGGAGCGGGCGTGCGCGATCGCGACGTCGGGGTCGAGGTAACGACCGCCGTCGCTGAACGAATCGGGGGTGACGTTCACGATCGCCATCACGAGCGTCATCCGCGAGCGCCGATCAGGGCGACGAGCTCGCTGCGGGCACCCGGCTCGGCGTACGCGCCGCGGGCCGCGATCGTCACGGTCGAGGCGTCGAGCTGTCGACCGCCGCGCATGGTCACGCACTCGTGCGTGGCGTCCAGCACGACGAGCACTCCGCGCGCGTCGAGGGCCGAGGCGATCGCGTCGGCCACCTGCTCGCCGAGCCGTTCCTGCACCTGCGGTCGCGCCGCGAGCACGTCGATGACCTTGGGCAGGGCGCCCAGACCCACGACCTCCTCCCCCGGGAGGTACGCCACGTGAGCGCGCCCCCGGAAGGGCAGGAGGTGGTGCTCGCACATCGAGCGGAACGCGATGTCGCGCACCATCACGGCACCGGACGGCAGTGTGTCGGGCGCGGGCCCGCGCGTCACCGAGATGGTGTGCTGCAGCGGGGCGCCGGCATCCTGGTCCACTCCCGAGAAGAACTCGGCGTAGCTGTCGGCGACGCGTGCGGGAGTCTGGCGAAGGCCGGGGCGATCGGGGTCCTCCCCGATCGCCTCCAGCAGCTCGCGGACGAGGGCTGCGACCCGTTCTCGATCGACGGCCACGGCGCCTCAGGCGGTCGCCGGGCGCGTCTGTCCGCTCGGACGGGGGTGCGCAGCCGCGGTCGTCTGCGCCTCCGCCTCGGCGGACGCCGCGATGCCGGCCGGCGCCTGGCGACGCGGCACCTCGACGGGAGGCTGGTCCGAGACGGGACGGTCGCCCGACGACAGCCACTGGGGGCGCGGCGTGAGTCGCTTGACATCCTTGAAGATCTCGGCGAGCTCGATGTGGTCGAGCGTCTCCTTCTCGAGCAGGGCCAGGGCCAGGCGGTCGAGCACCTCGCGGTTGTCGTTGATCACCTGGTAGGCCTCGTTGTGCGCCTGCTCGATGAGCGCGCGCACCTGGGCGTCGACGCGCTCCGCGATGCGCTCCGAGAAGTCGCGGCCGTGACCCATGTCGCGACCCATGAACACCTCGCCCGACGACGAGCCGAGCTTCACGGGGCCGACCTCGTTGGTCATGCCGTACTCGGTGACCATCTTGCGCGCGATGCTCGTGGCCTTCTCGATATCGTTCGAGGCGCCGGTGGTGGGGTCGTGGAACACGATCTCCTCCGCGACACGGCCGCCCATCGCGTAGGTCAGCTGGTCCTGCAGCTCGTTGCGCGTGACGGAGTACTTGTCGTCCAGCGGGAGGACCATCGTGTACCCGAGCGCCTTGCCGCGCGGGAGGATGGTGACCTTCGTCACGGGGTCGGTGTGGTTCATCGCCGCCGCGGCGAGAGCGTGACCGCCCTCGTGGTAGGCCGTGATGAGCTTCTCCTTGTCCTTCATCACGCGCGTACGGCGCTGCGGACCCGCGATGACGCGGTCGATGGCCTCGTCGAGGGCGCGGTTGTCGATGAGCTGGGCGTTGGAGCGCGCGGTCAGCAGCGCGGCCTCGTTGAGGACGTTCGCCAGGTCGGCACCCGTGAAGCCGGGCGTCTTGCGCGCGACGACCTCGAGGTCGACCGAGTCCGACAGCGGCTTGCCGCGGCCGTGCACCTCGAGGATGCGCTGACGGCCCTTCAGATCGGGGGCGTCGACGCCGATCTGACGGTCGAAGCGGCCGGGGCGCAGCAGGGCCGGGTCGAGGATGTCGGGGCGGTTGGTCGCCGCGATCACGATGACGTTGACCTTGGGGTCGAAGCCGTCCATCTCGACGAGCATCTGGTTCAGCGTCTGCTCGCGCTCGTCGTGACCGCCGCCCATGCCGGCGCCGCGGTGGCGACCGACGGCGTCGATCTCGTCGATGAAGATGATGGCCGGGGAGCTCTCCTTGGCCTGGTTGAACAGGTCGCGGACGCGGCTGGCGCCGACACCGACGAACATCTCGACGAAGTCCGAACCCGAGATCGAGTAGAACGGCACGCCGGCCTCTCCCGCGACGGCGCGCGCGAGGAGGGTCTTACCGGTTCCGGGAGGGCCGTACAGCAGCACGCCCTTGGGGATGCGGGCGCCGACCTCTTCGAACTTCTTGGGGTCCTTGAGGAACTCCTTGATCTCGTCGAGCTCCTCGATCGCCTCGTCGGAGCCCGCGACATCCTGGAAGGTGACGGTGGGCGTCTCTTTGGTGACGAGCTTCGCGCGCGACTTGCCGAACTGCATCACCTTGCTGCCGCCGCCCTGGGCGCTGGACAGCAGCCACCAGAAGAGCAGACCGAGCAGGATCAGCGGGAGCATCAGGCCGAGCAGACCGTCGAACCAGCTGGGCTTGGGCACGACGTCGTTGAAGCCGTCGGCGGGGGCCGCCGCGTCGATCGCGCTCGCGACCTCGTTCGCGCGGGCCTGGCTGAAGTAGAACTGCACGTCGTTCGCGCCCTCGAAGGGCTGCGACAACGTCAGATCGACGCGCTGGTCGGGATCGTTGGTGACGACCTGCGTCACGGTTCCGCCCTTGAGCAGATCCAGACCCTCCTTGGTGGACACCTGACGGGCACCACTGAGGTTGGAGATGAGGGAGAAACCGATGACCAGAAGCAGACCGACCAGCAGAACGTAGACGATCGGATTGCGCGTGATCTTCTTGAAATTCATGGTGGGCGAGCCCAGCCCTTTCGTGATCCTCCGCAGAAACGCGGTCGCATCAGGCTAACGCCCACGGACTATGCCGGGCCTGTGCGTTCGTCGAGGGCGTACGGAGACGGCGCTCCGAACGCCTCAGGAATACACGTGCGGCGCGAGCACCGCCACATCGCGCAGGTTGCGGTACTTCTCCGCGTAGTCGAGTCCGTAGCCGATGACGAAATCGTTCGGAATGTCGAAACCGACGTAGCGGCAGTCCACTTCGACCTTCATCGCGTCGGGCTTGCGCAGCAGCGCGAGCACCTCGACCGACTCCGCCCCGCGCGAGGCGAAGTTCTCGAGCAGCCAGCTCAAGGTCAGGCCGGAGTCGATGATGTCCTCGACGATCAGCACGTGCTTGCCGGTGATGTCGGTGTCGAGGTCTTTGCGGATCTGCACCACGCCGCTCGACCGGGTGGACGCGCCGTACGACGACACGGCCATCCAGTCCATCGACACGTGCATCGGCAGGTGGCGGGCGAAGTCGGCCATGACCATGACCGCCCCCTTGAGCACGCCCACGAGCACGACGTCGCGCCCCTCGTAGTCGGCGACGACCTGCGTCGCCAGTTCGGCGAGCTTGCCGTGGATCTGCTCCTCGGTGAGGAGGACTTCGCTGATGTCGTCGGAGATGTCGGCCGCGCGCATCTGACGAGTCTACGCAGGAGAGAACGCGGCTTCACCGAGGGACGGCCGCACCGCGGGGACCGAGGTCGCTGACGCCGACCCCCCTCCCCCGACGGATGACGGGAGATTCGCCGCCGGGCGTGCACCCGCGGTCGGCGTGGCACCCGCCCCGCTGGACGACGGCGCGGACCCTCTCCGCCGCGGCGGCAGGCTCCGCACCGAGGCGATGGCATCCATCCACCCCTGGTAGCGATCCTCGCGTTCGGCGTCCGGCATCTGCGGCTCGAAGACCCGCTCGAGGTGCCACCGGTCGGCGATCTCGTCGCGCCGCCACAGCCCGGCGCCCGATCCGGCGAGGTGACCGATGCCGAGCGCCGTGCGCTCCAGCCCCTGCGGACGCGCGACCGGGATGCCGAGGATGTCGGCCTGGAACTGGCACAGCAGGTTGTTGCGCGTCGCTCCGCCGTCGACCTTGAGAAGCGGGATGGAGACTCCGTTACGGCGCAGATTGTCGACGTTGTCGCGGGTCTGGAACGCCATCGCCTCAATGCCCGCGCGGATGACGTGCGCGGCGGTCGACTCCAGGGTCAGCCCGACGATGCCCCCGCGTGCGTTGCGGTCCCAGTGCGGGTCGAACAGTCCCGCGAAAGCGGGCACGAGGTACACCCCGCCACTGTCGGGCACGCTCTCGGCCAACCGCTCGCTCGCCGCAGCACCCGGGAGGATACCGAGACGGTCGCGGAGCCACTGGATGGTCTGGCCGCTGTGGAACACGACACCCTCGGCCTCGTAGGTGACGGTGTCGCCGAACTGCCACGCGACGCTGCTGCACATGCCGGGGAGCGTCCGCGGCTGCCCGCCGACGTTCACGGTGAGGACCCCCGCCGTGCCGAAGGTGTTCTTCGCGCTGCCGCTGTCGAGGCAGGCCTCGCCGAACAAACCCGCCTGCTGGTCGCCGAGCACCGCGAGGATCGGGATCGTGTGCCCCTCGGCGCCCGGGATGACACCGGGGGCGACGTCGCCGAACCACCCCGCGGACGGCACGATCTCGGGAAGCAGGCTCGTGGGGATGTCGAGGATCGCGCAGAACTCCTCGTCCCACGCGGCGCGCTCGAGCGACATCAGCCCCGTTCGTGACGCCGCCCCCGGCTCGGTGCGGTGCACCGCGCCGCCGGTCAGGTTCCACAGCAACCAGGTCTCGGGGGTGCCGATGGCGAGTTCGCCGCGTTCGGCCCGTTCGCGGACCCCGTCGACGTTGCGCAGCAGCCAGGCCACCTTCGCGGCGGAGAAGAAGGAGTCGTTGCGCACACCGGTGCGGGTGCGGAACTCCCCGTCCAGGCCGCGCTCGGACCACTCCTGGACGATGCCGTCGGTCTGCTTCGACATCCACATGATGGCGTTGTAGACCGGCCGACCGGTCGATCGGTCCCACATGACGATCGTCTCGCGGTGCGAGGTCACCCCGACAGCGACGATCTGGGAGCCGTGGACGCGGGCACGTGCGAGGGCGGCGGCGATCGCCGAACGCGGCGCCTCCCAGAGGTCGAACGGATCGAGCTCGACCCACCCTTCGTGCGGGAACGATGCCGCGATGTCGACCGAGGCTTCGCCGACGATCGCTCCCTGGGGGTCGATCAGGACGGCGCGGGCACTGCTCGAACCCTCGTCGAGAGCGAGGACGTAGCCGGGGGAGGTCATCGACGGCTTCTCACGCGGGCTGCGCGGTGCGCGCGGGCACCCGCAGGTGGTCGAGCCAGCGCCGGTAGCCTGCGATCTCGGCATCCCGCCGCTCGGCGTCCCACCCCTCGAGGGCCGCGAGGATGTCGGCGGCGCGATCGACGCCCCGGATGCCGTGGGTCGGCTCGAACGCGAGCAGCAGACGGCGCGCGAAGACGTCGGTGAGGGTCTCGGCGAACTCGTGGCGCACGGCGAAGACGAGCTCGGCGGCGATCGCGGGCGATTCCGGGTCGAAGCGCTCAGCGAGCTCGGGGCGTTCGCGAACGAGATCGAGCACCCGCTCGGCCCGCGTGCCGTACAGCGCCCAGAGGCGTTCGGCGGTGTCGCGGCGCACAAGGGTCGTGGACAGGACCCCGGCCTCGAACTCGACCATGTCGGCGGCGCGGGCGCCCGGGAACGGCTGGTGCCTGCTGACCGGGTGCTTCAGCCCGGCGCGGAGGATCTTGACCGCCTTGTCGACGGCATCCTCCGCCAGCTGCCGGTAGGTGGTGAGCTTCCCCCCGACGATGGAGAGGAGCCCGGAGTGGCCGTCCTTGACGTGGTCGCGCACGATGTGGCTGCGCGGCACCTTCCACTCGGGGATGTCGGGGGCGTAGGGCAGGGGGCGCACGCCGCTGTAGGTGTAGAGGACGTCGTCGACGGTGAGGTTCGCACCGGGCACGAGCGCGTTGGTCTCGGTCAGCAGATAGTCGATCTCGTCCGACTCGGCGCGCGCCTCGTCGGGATCGAGCTCGAACTTCGTGTCGGTGCAGCCGATGAGGTAGCGCCCCATCCAGGGGATCACCAGGACGAGCCGGCCGTCGGTCTGGGACTCGTAGTACACGACATCGTCGGGGGCTCCGGGGAACGGGTCCACGATGATGTGGCTTCCCTTCGCCCCGCCGATGAGACGGGGCGAAGGGACGGACGGGAGGGTGGATGCCGCGGAGTCGCCGCGCAGGACGGCGTCGACCCAGGGGCCTCCGGCATTGATGGTCAGCTTCGCCGAGATGTCGCGCACGGCGCCGTCGGCGGAGCGCACGCGCACGCCCGTCACCTCTCTTCCGGTGCCGAGCACGCCGATCGCGCGCGTGTGCAGGAAGAGACGAGCCCCCGCGTCCACCGCGGCGACGGCGAGCTCGACGCACAGACGTTCGGCGTACTCGACCTGGCCATCGGTGAAGAGGGCCGCACCACTGAGCCCCTCGTGCGACATGCCGGTGAAGCGACGGCGCACGGCCGTGGTCGACAGGATCCGGTGCCACGACACCGACTTGTCGACCGAGAGCACGTCGTAGGCGAGCATGCCGAGGCGGATCATCCACGACGGGCGGGTGTTGCGCGCGTAGAACGGCATGATCAACCGCACCGGCTTCACGAGGTGGGGCGCCACTTTGAAAAGGAGTTCGCGCTCGCGCAGCGACTCGCGCACCAACCGCACGTCGCCGCGCTCGAGGTAGCGCAGCCCTCCGTGCACGAGCCGTCCCGACCAGGCGGACACCCCCGCGCAGACGTCCTCCTGCTCGACCAGCGCGACGGAGAGTCCACGCTCGGCGGCGTCGCGGGCGATGCCGAGACCGTTGATGCCGGCGCCGATGACGACGATGTCGAAGGTGGGGTGATCGACGTTCTCCACGTGTGTCTCCCTTGACCGTGGTGTGCCTGAATATTCAGTCGCACATTGAATGTGTTTCCACTATCGTAGCGCGCAGCCGTCACGACGGGAAGCGTCAACCGGGCTTCGGGACCCGTGAACGCCGAGTCTGACAGATGGCGGACGGCTCCGGAACGGGCACGCACGACGCGCATCCACGGCACCGAGAGCGACAGGAAGGACGGGCGCGATGGCACCCCTCGCGAAGGATTCGAGCTCGACCCGGGCCATGACGAAGGTCGCCCATCTGTACTACCGGCGCGGCCTGGTGCAGACCGAGATCGCCGAAGAGATGGGACTGTCCCAGGCGGGGGTCTCCCGTCTGCTGACGGCGGCGGGGGAGCACGGGATCGCTCGCACGATCGTCATCCCGCCCTCCGGATTCCACAACGACCTCGAGCAGGCGGTCGAAGAGACCTTCGGACTGCGCGAGGTGCACATCGTGGAGACGACCGCCGGCGACGACGTGGTCCCCGCACTCGCGCGCGCTCTCGTCCCGGTGCTGCAACTGGCCCCCATCGACGGCCGCACGATCGGGCTGACCTCATGGTCGCGCGCCCTGCAGGCCGCGGTCGACGTGCTCCCCGACCTCCCCCGCGCCAACGCCGGGCACATCGTCGAGCTGCTCGGCGATGTCGGTCGCCCCTCACTGCAGCATCGAGCGGCCCTCACCACCGAGCGCTTCGCGCGGGCGACCGGCGGCGATCCGGTGTTCCTCCGCGCCCCCGGCGTGGTGTCGACCGCCGCGATGCGCGCCGCCCTTCTGGACGGGGACCCCCACGCCCGACGGGCCCTGGCGGCCATGGACCACCTCGACCTGGCGCTCGTGGGCATCGGCGAGGTCCGCGCGGCCGCCCCCCTGAGCCCGGGCGAGAACTTCTTCACCGACGCGCAGTTCGCGGGCGCGCGCGCGCAGGGCGCCGTCGGCGAGATCGGACTCCGCTTCCTCGACGCGTACGGCGAGCCCGTGGCATCCGATCTGGGCGAACTGGTCCTGGGAATGGAGCTCGATCAGCTCCGCACCGCCGGCAGACGGATCGCCGTGGCGGGCGGGCGCCGCAAGCACGCGGCCGTGCTCGCGGCGGTGCGCGGCCACTGGATCGACGTCCTCGTGACAGACGAGACGACCGCGCGCCACCTCGTGGCGTCCGGGGTTGACACCGGCAGCATCGCTTCTTAACATCGCACTGCGCATCACCATTCAATAACAGAATAACCATTTGCACCTGTTTCAAAGGGGAAACAACATGCACAGCTCTCGTCTTCGCCGCACCTCCGTCCTGCTCCTCGCGGGCGCCGTCGCGGCCCTCGGCCTCGCCGGCTGCAGCACCACCGACGCCGGTGGAGCCCCGTCCGGCTCGAAGACCATCGGCGTCTCGATCGCCGACCAGAAGTCGCTCTTCTACATCGCCGCCGCCGACGGCATGAAGGCCGCGGCGGAAGAGAAGGGGTACACCCTCGTCCTCGAGTCCGCCGACAACGACGCCACCCGCCAGGTCAATCAGGTGCAGAACCTGCTGACCCAGCAGGTCGGTGTGCTGATCTACACCCCGCAGGACGCCACCGCCGCCGGCGCCGGCGTGCGCCTGGCCAACGACGCGGGCGTCCCCGTCGTCGCCCTCGACCAGAAGCCCGAGACCGACGACGTCGAGATCTCCACCTTCATCGCCACCGATAGCGTCAAAGCCGCCTACGACGTGTGCAGCTGGATGTTCGAGCAGCTGGGCGGCCAGGGCGACATCGCGGTCCTGCAGGGCCCTCTCGGGGCGACCGCGGAGCTGCAGCGCACCGAGGGGTGCAAGAAAGCCCTCGCCGAGAACCCCGGCATCAACGCCGTCCAGTGGGAGAGCGCCGGCTGGGACGAGACGCAGGCCTTCGACACCACGCAGAACATCCTCACCGCCCACCCCGAGCTCAAGGCCGTCTTCGGCGAGAGCGACGCGATGGCCCTCGGCGCCGCGAAGGCAGCCCAGCAGGCCGGACGCACCGGGATGGTGTTCGCCGGGATCGACGGCTTCCCCACGATGTTCACCGCGATCGGCGACGGCCTGACGCAGGCAACCATGGCCCAGCAGCCCTACATGATGGGCAAGCTGGCCGTCGAGAACGCCATCGAACTGCTCGAGGGCAAGACCGACCTTCCCCAGGACCAGTACCAGGATGCCGTGCTCGTGACCGGCGACAACGTCGCCTCGAACGACCCCACGAAGTTCTACGGCCCCAACGCCGCCCGCAACTGACCACGTCGCGCCGGTGGGCGGCCTCGGCCGCGCCACCGGCGCCCGGAGGGAGCATCATGGCCGCATCACCCCACGCCGGCGCAGGCCTCGTCTGCACCGGTCTGACCAAGCAGTACGGCGGTGTCACCGTCGTCAGCGACATCGACATCGCCCTCGTCCCGGGCCGCGTCGTCGGTCTCGTCGGCGAGAACGGCGCCGGCAAGTCCACGACGTCCGGGATGATCGCCGGCCTCGTCCAGCCCGACCGCGGGTCGATGACGATCGACGGTGAGGCGTACGAACCCCGCTCCCCCGGCGATGCGCTCAAGGCGGGCGTGGTGCTCATCCACCAGGAGATCCGCATGGTGCGTGAGCTCACGGTGGCCGAGAACATCTTCATCGGCAGACTTCCGATGCGCGGCGGGCGGGTGGACCGCACGCGGATGAACGAAGAGGCCGCCGACGTCCTCGGCCGCCTCGGCTCGCGCGTCGATCCCCGCCAGCGCATCGACGAGCTGTCGATCGCCGCCCAGCAGGAGATCGAGATCGCCCGGGCTCTCAGCCGTGCCCCCCGCTTCGTCATCTTCGACGAGCCCTCCGCGTCTCTCGGCAAGAGCGAGACCGCCCGCGTTTTCGACCAGATCGAGGCGCTGAAGGCCGGCGGTGCGGGGATCATCTACATCTCGCACCGCATCGAGGAGATCACCCGACTCGCCGATGCCATCGTGTGCCTGCGCGACGGCCACCTCGCCGCCCGCTGGGACACCGGCGACGTCTCACGCGAGGCAATCGTGCGTGCCATGGTCGGCCGTGACTTCACCTACGGTCACGACGTGCCCCCCGAGGCGAGCGAGCGCACCGTGATCGAGGTTTCCGGACTCGGGCGCAGCGGCGCCTTCGAGGGCATCGACTTCGCGGTCCGAGGGGGCGAGATCCTCGGGATCGCCGGTCTCGTCGGCGCCGGCCGCACCGAGGTCGTGCGCACGCTCGCGGGGGCCGACCGGGCGACCGAGGGCCGCATCGTCGTCGACGGCCAGGACACCGTCATCCGCTCCCCGCAGGATGCCATCCGCGCGGGCATCGCGATGGTCCCCGAGGACCGCAAGTCGCAGGGTCTGCTGCTGGGCCGCGACAGCATGGACAACATGACCCTCCCCTGGCAGCGTCACCTGTCACGCCGGGGCATCGTCACCCGCTCGGCGCTCGCGGCGACCTACCGCCGCTTCCGTGAGGAGCTCGACATCCGCGGGCAGGCCGACGTCGCCGTCGCTCACCTCTCCGGCGGCAACCAGCAGAAGGTCCTCCTCGCCAAGTGGCTCGTCGACAGACCGAAGGTGCTCATCCTCGACGAACCCACCCGTGGTGTCGACGTCGGCGCCAAGATGACGATCTATGCCGCCATCCGGCGCCTGGCCGAAGAGGGCGTGGCCGTCATCGTCGTCTCCTCCGAGCTCGAAGAAGTGCTCGGACTCTCCCACCGCGTCCTGGTCATGGCCGAGGGGCGCCCGCAGGGCATCCTCGACCGCGCCGACGCGACCCCCGAGGCCGTCATGCGCCTCGCCCTTCCGCAGCACGCGGAAGCCACGCACATCTGACCCGAGGAGCAGAGACGATGACCGTTTCCGACCCGTCCACCACCGCCGCAGGGAACGCCTCCGCGAGCCCCGCCACCATCGCCGCGCGCACCGTGCCGGCCGGTCCCCGCGAACCCGGCACCCTCAAGAAGTGGGCGGGGCGCGTCCCCGGCCCCCTCGTCGGGCTCGTCGTGATCTTCGTGCTGCTATCGATCCTGTCGCCGTACTTCCTGACACCGCGCAATCTGCTCAACATCGTCACCCAGATCTCGGCCGTGGGCATCATGTCGGTCGGGGCGCTCATGGTCATCGTCATCGGCGGCATCGACCTGTCGGTGGGGGCGACCCTCGCGCTCAGCTCGATGGCGATGGGGTACCTCTTCTCCTACGCCGGGATGCCGTTCGAGCTGGCCCTCGTGCTCGGCATGGCCGTCGGCGCGCTGATCGGCCTGCTCAACGGCATCCTGGTCACCGTCGGAAGACTCCAGCCGTTCATCGCGACTCTCGCGACGATGTCGGCGGCGACGGGCCTGGCGGTCTTCATCACCGGCGGCAACACGGTGAACGGCTTCCCCGAGTGGTTCGTGTCCCTCACGCGGCTGAGCATCGCGGGCGTGCCGGTGCAGGGACTCATCCTGCTGGCGGTCTTCCTGCTGGCGGCGTTCTGGCTGCGTTTCCGTCCGGGTGGGCGCGCGCTGTACGCGATCGGCGGCAACGAGGAGGTCGCGCGTCTGTCGGGCATCCCGGTCCGCCGGACCAAGCTCGTCGTGTACACGATCGCGGGACTCCTGGCCGCACTCGGCGGCCTGCTGGTGACCTCACGGCTGGACTCGGCGCAACCCACCGCCGGAGCGGCCGATCTTCTCAACGTCATCGCCGTCGTCGTCATCGGAGGTGCCAGCCTCGCCGGCGGTACCGGATCGCTGCTCGGCACGTTCGTGGGCCTGCTCATCATCGGCGTGCTGAACAACGGTCTCTCGCTGCTCGGAGTCTCCCCCAACCTGCAGCCTGTCGTGCTCGGCGCGGTGATCGTCGCGGCCGTGCTCACCGACCGTCAGGCCCGCAAAGCGCAATCGGGCGAACGCTGATCGGGCCGTCATGACGACGATCACGAGCGGGGCGGCGACGATGCCGCCCCGCTCTCGTGTCTCCGCACCCCACCGGCGGCCTGGCAGAGTAGACGTTCAGGATCCGTCCGGCTACGGGAGGCAGACGATGGCGCGCGACCCCAAAGAGCTCGAGCACCTGCGCATGATGACGAAGGTCTCGCACCTCTACCACACGCGAGGGATCGTGCAGACGGAGATCGCCCGCACGCTGGGCATCTCGCAGGCGCGGGTGTCGCGCCTGCTGGCCGCGGCCGAAGAGGCGAACATCGTCCGCACGATCGTGGTGCCACCGGTGGGTCTGAACGCCGACCTCGAAGAGGGCGTCGAGAAGATGTTCGGCATGCGCGAGGTACACGTCGTCGACGCCTCGGGCGAGACCGGTGAGCAGCGTACCGAGACGCTCGGAGTCGCCCTGGCCGGCGTCTTCCAGGTGCTGCCCGTGGGCGACAAGGCGATCGGCTTCACCTCGTGGAGTCGATCGATGCGCCGGTTCGTCGAGAATCTCACGAGCTTCCCGCACTCCTCCGCTCGTGCGGTGATCGAGCTGCTCGGCGGCGTCGGCCAGCCCGCGATCCAGCACCAGGCCACCAACGCCACCGAGAGGCTGGCCTCGCTCACCGACGCGGAGCCGCTGTTCCTGCGCGTGCCTGGTGTCGTGTCGACGCCCGAGGTGCGCGAGGCGATCCTCTCGAACGATCCGCACGCGCGCCGCGCCCTCGAGGCCATGAACGACCTCGACATCGCCCTGGTCGGCATCGGCAACGCCACCATCGTCCCCCCGCTGGTGGGCGGCGAGAACTTCTTCACGCAGGAGCAGTTCGACGCCGTCCGGGCGAAGGGCGCCGTGGGCGAGATCAACCTCAACTTCATGGATGCCGACGGCAAGCCCGTTCCCAGCGAGCTCGACGACCTGGTGATCGGCGTCAGCCTCGATCAGCTGCGCCGGGCGGAACGACGCATCGGCGTCTCGGGCGGCGCCGACAAGCACGACGCACTCCTGGCGGCTGTGCGCGGCGGGTGGATCAACGTGCTCGTCACCGACGAAGAGTCCGCGCAGTACCTGCTGCAGCACGGTCCAGCGTCCCGCTGACGACGAACCGCCCGACGGAGCGCGCTCCTGAGGGGCCCGCGGAGGACAGACGATGCCCCACCCCGACACGACGACCGCCCGCACGCGCGGGACCGGCGCCGTCATCGTGGCCCAGCTGCTGCTGCGGACCGCGTCGGCCGCGGGCGCCCTCGCTCTCGGATCGTACTTCGTCGACCTGTCCCGGCAGGGGGCGCCGGTGGGGCCACTGCTGCTCGGCATCCTGTCGGGGGTCAGCTTCCTCGCCGAGCTGGTGCTCGCCCCCATCGCGGGGTCGGCGAGCGATCGGCGGGGACGCCGTGTCTTCCTCGTCGCGGCGCCGCTGCTCGCCGCGGCCGGCATCCTGCTGACGCCCGGAGCCTCCCTCTTCGCCGCCGCACCGTCCATCGTCCTGGTCGTCGTCATCGTCGGGACGTCGCGACTGCTCGACGGAGCCGGGGCGGCGATCGCGGCGCCGACCACGCTCGGCCTGCTGGCCGATGCGAGCGACGGCGACCCCCGACGCCGCGGGCGGGTGACGAGTCTGTACGAGCTGTCGTCATCGGGCGGGATCGCCCTGGGCGCCGTCGCGGGACCGCTCCTCTACGGCGCACTCGGGCTCTGGACGTTCGCCGCCCTCGCCGCGGCCTATGTCATCGCCTCGCTCCTGGTGCTGGCGTTCCTGCGGCCGGCGACGGCATCCACGATCCCTCCCGCGCGCGCCTCGCTCGGTGAGCGCATACGCGTCCTGGTGCAGCCGCGGCTGTTGGCGTTCCTCCCCGCGTGGATCGCGGTCAACGCGATCCTGGGCACGTGGGTGACGTCGCAGATCACGTTCGTCCTGGCCGGCGACGTGCGGGCGGAGGGCCAGCTGTTCCCCGGCGCGTTCCGCGGCGACGAGGCGGGCCTGTCGATCGTGCTCGGGGTCTACGTGCTGTTCTTCAGCCTGTGCATCGTCGCGTGGGCGTTCTTCATCGGACGCCTCCCCACCGTCCCGGTGCTCTTCGTCACCGTGTCGGGCGCGCTGGTCGCCTCAGTCGGCCTGATGCTGGCCAATCGCGGCGCTCCGCTCTTCGTCGCCCTTCCCCTGGTCCTGGTGGGGGTCTTCCTCGAGGCCGGATTCACCCCGGCCGCGCTGACCCACCTGAGCGACATCTCGGCGGAGTTCCGCAACGACCGCGGCCTGATCATGGGCGCGTACTCCGTCGTCGTCGGCGCCGGGTATCTGCTCGGGAACGTCCTCGGCGGGGTCTTCGCCGAATGGCTCCTGTTCGACGGCCTGGCGCTGCTGACGATCGGACTGGCGGCCGTCGCGCTGATGTCGATCACGGCGATGGCGGTGGTCGAGAGAGGGCGTCCATCGACGACCCATCCCGCCTGAAACCGGATGCCGCGACCCCGAGGCCGCGGCATCCGTTCTGGGGCCGTGTCAGCCGAGCCGCGACACGACGCTCTTCACCAGCGGCCAGGTCCGTTCGACCGACCGGTGGTTGACCTTCTCGGCCGGCGAGTGCAGCGCGTGCAGCTCCGTGCCGATGGAGATGATGTCGGCGACCGGGACGCGGCTGCTGAACATGCCGAGTTCGAGCGAGCACTGCGACACCTCGACCTGCGGCTCCTCCCCGCGCAGTTCCCGGAACGCCTGCGAGGCGACCGCGAGCAGTTCGGAATCGGGCCGATAGGGGAATTCGGGCGCATCCAGGCCGTACATCTCGATCGTCGCCCCTCCCTCGGCGAGCGCGACGAGAGCCGCCACCCGGTCGTAGAGCTCGTGCTTGCGCGAGGTCAGCGCCGAGGTGATCGTCGACATCAGACGCACGCCGTCGTCGGTGGAACGGATCGTGCCGAGATTGTTGGAGGTCTCGACGCGGTCGGGCACGTGGAGGTTCCAGCGCACGACTCCGTGCGGGATGAGCAGCGTGATCGCGGCCAGACGCCGTGCGGCGGCGGTCGAGAACACACGCTCGGGACTCTCGGCATCCACCAGCTCCACGCGCACGTCCGGATCGGCGAGGTCGTACTCCTCCGAGAGCTCGGCCTGCAGGGCGGCGATCGCCTCGCGGACGGCGGCGACGTCGGCGGGACGCAGGCTCAGCACCGCCTCGGCGTCGGCGGGGATGGCGTTGTTCTGCGCGCCGCCGAACGGTGACGACACGCGCACGTCGCGGCCGTCGGTGACGACCTGCAGGGCGCGGGCGAGGATCTGCAGCGCGTTGGCGCGCTCGAGTTGGATGTCGAATTCGCAGTGGCCGCCCCGCAGACCCCGCACCTGCAGCTTCAGGGCTTCGGAGTGCGTCTCGGGCACTGCCTCGAACTCACCGGGGATGTCGACGGTGAAGGTGACGTCGCCGCTGCAACCGGCGAGGATCTCGCGGTCGGTGATCCAGTTGAAGTCGATCATGCGCCGGCCCTGGAGCCGGCTCGTGTCGAACTGGCCGGCTCCGACCTTGCCCTTCTCCTCCATGGCCGTGAGCACGGCTTCGAGCGGCGGGTGCGGGAGCTCCTCATCGTCGAGCAGGGCGAGGATGTACGACACCCCGATGCCGTTGTCGGCGCCGAGCGAGGTGCCGTCGGCGGTGATGAAGTCGCCGTCGACGAGGAGACGGATCGGCTCCGTGGCGAAGTCGAACTCGACGCCCTCCTCCTTCTCGCACACCATGTCGAGGTGTCCGTGCAGGATGAGCGGTGCGGCATCCTCGAGGCCGCCCTGACCGGGCTTGCGCACGAGCACGCAGCTGAGCTCGTCCTTGACGGCGTCGAGGCCGCGCGAGCGGGCGAACTCCACGACCCAGTCGGCCACGGCGGATTCGTTGCCGGAACCGCGCGGGATGCCGGCGAGGGCCTCGAACCACTGCAGCACCTCGCGAGGCTGGAGGTCGTCGAGCACACCCTGAGTGGACGGGGCGGAAAGAGTGTCGGACATGGTTCTCCTCTCTGAGAACAGCGGGTGGATGTCGGGAGCGACCCGCGGAATCACTTGACGATAGCGCCGCGGGAACGGGTCATCGTGAGGGCGACGACCGCGATGATGACGACGCCGTAGACGAGGCTCTGCGCCTGGGCGTCGATGCCGAGGGCGGCGGTGGCGATCGGCACGAGCGCGACCGTCAGAGCCCCGAAGACGACGTTGACGGGGTTGGTCGCTCCCCCCGAGATCGACGTACCGCCGACGATGGCGGCCGCGATCGCGGGCAGCAGCAGATCGCTGCCGAGACCCGTGGGAGACGCCGATCCGGCCTGCGCGATGATCGTGATCGCCGCGAGTCCCGCGGTGAAGCCCGAGAGGCTGAACACGATCACCTTGATGACACGCGTGCGCACGGCCGAGAAGATCGCGCCGGACTCGTTGCGCCCCACGGCGGTCATGCCGAGCCCCAGACGGGTGAAGCGCAGCATCGCCCACAGCAGGACCGCGACCACGACGCCCAGCCAGAACGTGAGGGGGATGCCGACGATCCCGGTCGCGTAGAGAGCGGCGATCGCCTCGCCCCCCGAGGCGACGTAAACGGTCGTCGCCCCGCTGGCTACGAGGGCGGCCGCCGAGTAGATCCCGAGGGTGCCGAGGGTGAGGGCGAACGAGGGCACCTGCGCGTAGGCCACCAGGAGCCCGTTCAGCGCCCCGCAGACCGTGACGATCACCAGGACGAGGAGCGGGGCGACCGGGCCGATCGACGACAGCGTGATCGCGAGCAGGATGGCACCGAGAAGAGCGATCGCGGCGTTGGAGAGGTCGATCGAACCGATGTGCAGCACGAGGGCCTGTCCGAGCGCGACGAGCAGGATCGGCGCCGCCGACGCGGCGATGATGGTCAGCCCTCCTCCCCCGAGGAACGCGGGGGTCAGCGCAGCGACCACAGCGAGCATCGCCAGGAAGATGACGAGCGGTCCGACGGTCTGCCACACGCGCTGCGCGCGCGGACGCGAGCGCTTCTTGACGCGACCGGGTTCGTCGGCGGTGGCGGGGGGCTCAGAGGTCACGGCGAAGGCGTTCACGATCACAGCATCCTTTCCAGCAGGTCGAGCGTGGAGGGGTTCTCGGTGACGAGGTCGTAGTGCGCCGCGGTCTCGCCGTCGCGCATGACGACGATGTCATCGCCCATCTCCAGGGCCTCTTCGAGGGTGTCCGCCAGGAGCACCACGGCGGTGCCGCTCTCGCACGCGCGGCGGATCTGCGCGTTGACGATCTGCGAGGCCCCCGGATCGAGACCGCGCAGGGGGTGGTCGAGCACGAGCAGGCGGAGGTCGTCGGAGGTGAGCCACTTGGCCAGGACGACCTTCTGCTGGTTGCCGCCGGAGAAGCGTTCGAGTTCGAGCGAGATGTCGTCGGGCCGCACCTGGAGGGCGTCGAACCACTCCTGCGCGGTCTTGTCCCGTCGCCCGTGACGCAGCACACCGCCCGTCGACGACGACCCCGGATGCGTGAGGGTGAGGTTCTCGGCCGCGGTGAGGCCGCCCACCATCCCTTCGACGCGTCGCTCGGCCGGGACGTACCCGACCCCCGCCGCCACGGCCTTGGGGATCGTCCAGTCCCTCACGGGAGCGCCGTCGAGCAGGATCTCGCCACGATCGAAGGGCTCCGCGCCGAACAGCGCCCGCGACAGCGACTCACGGCCCGATCCGCTCGTGCCGACCACCGCGGTGAGCCGGCCCGCGAAGACGCGGAACGAGACGTCGTCGTACTCGCCCTTGCGGCCGAGTCCACGGACCTCCAGGACGGGACGCTCATCGGCGGCGGGAGCGCGCCGCTCGCGCGATTCGGCACGGGCCTCGCGGCCGACCATCAGACGGAACAGCTCCGCCTCGGTGACGTCCTCCACCGCACGATCGGCGATGAGCTCGCCGTCGCGCATGACGAGGACGCGATCGCAGATGCGCATCACCTCGTCGAGGCGGTGCGAGACGAAGATCACCGATCCGACGTCACGGAGCTTGCCGATCTCGCGCTCGAGGATCGCCGTCTCGGTGCGTTCGAGCACCGAGGTGGGCTCGTCGAGAATCACGAGGGGCTGCCCTCCCTGGCGGGTCTGCACGCGGATGGCCCGGGCGATCTCGACCATCTGACGGTCGACGAACGACAGGTCTCCCACCTTCGTGCGCGGATCGAGCTTCGAACCGATCTTGGCGAGGGTCTCGGCGGCATCCCTGTTCAGTCGTCCCCAGCGATAGAAGCCGGAGCGTCCCACTCCGCCCTTGCCGGGCTTGGTGTTCATCTCGACGTTCTCGGCGACAGAGAGGTTGGTGAACAGCGACTGCTCCTGGTGCACGACGCCGACGCCGGCGGCGATCGCATCGCGCGGACCTTTGAAGCGTACGGGCGTTCCGTTGACCTCGATGCTCCCGGCATCCGGTTGGTGGATGCCGGTGACGATCTTCAACAGCGTGGACTTGCCGGCCCCGTTCTCGCCGATCAGGCCGACGACCTGACCGGGTCCGATCTCGAGCGAGACACCCTTGACGGCCTGCACGGCGCCGAACGAGATGCGGATGTCCTTCAGGGCGATGACGGGGGTCTGTGCGCTCATTTCGCGATCCTCAGACGGTTGCGCTGCGACCAGGCAGCGGCGACGATCGCCGCGACGAGGATGGCCCCCGACACGGCGGACTGGAAGCTCGGGCTCACGCCCGAGAGGATGAGGCCGTTGCTCAGCACGGTCAGCAGGAACACGCCGAGAACGGTGCGGAGGATGCCACCACGCCCCCCGCCGAGAGAGGTGCCGCCGATCACGACCGCGGGGATGACGAGGAACAGCGTCCCGGTGCCGACCGTCGCGGAACCCGCTCCGAGCTTCATCGTCGCGATGATGCCGGCCAGTCCGCTGAGCACCCCCGCCACGATGAAGACCGCGGTCTTGATGCGGGCCACCGGCATGCCCGCCGAGCGGGCGATGGCCTCGTTGTCGCCGATCGCGAGCGTCAGGCGACCGAAACGGGTGTACCTCAGCAGCAGCACGCCGACCACCACGACGACGACGGCGAGCAGGAATCCGTTGGGAAGACCGAGGGCGCTCTGCGACGCCCAGGTCGAGAGGGAGTCGTCGGTGAGGGTGGGGATGGCATCCGTTCCGAAGAGGATCGTGGCCACGCCGAGCCCGACGTACCAGATGCCGAGGGTGACGATGAAGGAGGGCACCTTCAGCCGCGTGAAGATGAGTCCGCTCACCGCGCCGAGCAGGGCGCCGACGACGAGGGCGACGACCCACGCCCACGGGCCCAGGTCGAGGCCGCCGCGCGAATTCGCCGAGAGGAGGATCCACGCCATTCCCGACGCTCCCATGATCCCCTCGACCGAGAGGTCGATCGAGCCGAGCAGGATGACGAGGGTCGCGCCGACGCCGACGATGAGCGGCACCGTGGCCTGATCGAGGATGTTCTGCAGGTTGCCGAAGGTGGCGAACCGGGGGTTCAGCAGCGAGAACACCACGATCAGCACGACCATGGCCGTCACGAGGGCGACGGGCTCGCCCCATCCGGCGAAGCGCGTGCGTCGCGCGATCTGCTGTTCTCGGGTGCGGACCGTGGTGGTGTCGGCCGCGGGGGGCCGGAGAGAGGTGTCGGTCATTTTCGACTCCGTCGTCGGTGCGGGAGGAGGGACCCCTCCCGGCCGTGCCGGCCGGGAGGGGCGGGGGGATCAGTTGCTCGGGAGCACTTCGGGGCCGCCACCGACGAGCTTCATCGGCGCGGTGTCCCAGGGGCCGTTCTCGATGAGGGAGTCGACGAACTTCTCGGGACCGTCGGCGGCGTCGTAGCCACTGAAGTCGGCGAGCGTGTCGGGCGTGACGCAGCTGAGTTCGAACAGGCTGTCGCGCTTCTCCTGCGGCAGTTCGGACGGCTTGATCTCGCCGGTCGCCGCGAGGTAGGCCGTGTAGAGTCCGACCGCCGACGCCATGTAGCCGCGGTGGAAGGTCTCGCCGACGATGGCGTTGTTGCCCTCACCCGACTGCATCGACGCGATGGTGTCGGGGTAGAGGCCGTCCGAGGCGAACTTCGTGGTGTCGAGGAGCCCGGCGTCCTTGAACGCCTTCATCGACCCGGTCTGCATCGCATCGTCCGCGCTCCAGACGCCGTCGATCGTGTCGCCGTACTTGGCGATCAGATCCTGCGAGTTCTTGTAGCCGAGCTGCGGGTCCCAGTTGGAGGGGCGCTCCTCGAGGATCTTGATGTCGGGGTACTTCTCCGCCATCTCGGCTTTGAAGCCGGCCACACGCGTCTGGCTGGTCGTGCTGTCCTGCACGCCCGGCAGCATCACGACGTTGCCCGTCCCGTTCAGCGACTTCCCGAGCGCGTCGGCGTTGCACCTTCCGGATTCGACGCCCGGGATCTTCTGGAAGGCAACGAAGTTGTCGCCGACCTGGGCCGGGTCGAGGTTGTCGGGCTTGTTCCACCAGATCGTGACGAAGCCGCCGGCCTGCTTGACCGCGTTGACGATGGTGGGGGCGTCGGAGCTGGCGACGGTGTTGACGAAGAGGACGACCTTCTTGCCCTTGGCGAGGATCGCCTGGATCTTGGAGATCTCGGTCTGCGACGACCCGTTGGAGTCGACGATCTCGAGCGGGATGTCGAGCTTCTTCGACAGGGCCTCGGCGCCGGCGATGTTGGAGGCCATGTAGGGGTTGGTCGTGTTGATCACCGAGGCGACCAGAACGAGGTCCTCCTTCGCGATGGGTTCGGCGGAGCCGCCGGCCGCACCGGCGGTGCTGGTGCATCCGGAGAGGGCGAGCGCGGCCACCGCGGCGAGCGCGAAGCCGCGGACGATGCGCGTACGGGTGGGGGTGGATGACATGTCGACTCCTTCGTCGAACGGACCGCCGGGGCGGTCGGGTAAGGGAGGGGGTGGCATCCCGGGGAGGGATGCCGCGAGGCGTGCCGCGTCGTACGGGGATCAGCCCGCGGAACGCAGCGCCCGGAAGAACGTGCGGACGTCGTCGACGTACACGTCGGGGACCTCGAGGGGCGCGAAGTGACCGCCGTCGTCGTGGACGCGGTACTGCTGGAGGTTGAAGTAGGCGTCGGTCCAGGTGCGCGGGGGCTTGTAGATCTCGCCCGGGAAGATGGACACGGCGGTGGGGACCCCCACGACGGGCGTGCGGTCGTGGGAGGGGGTCCAGGGGTTGCCGCGGCACTCCCAGTAGTAGCGCGACGAGGTGCCGCCGGTACCGGTGAGGAAGTACACCGCGGCGGTGGTGACGAGGTCTTCCTTCGGCCACACGCGCTCGAAGGCATCGGTGCCTTCGCCGCGCTCGGCGAGGCCCCAGAAGTAGCGCTTCTCGGTGATCCAGGCGAGCTGGGCCGCCGGGGAGTCCACGACGAGGGCGGCGAGGGTCTGCGGCTTGGTCAGCTGAATCTCGCCGTATCCGCTCTCCCGCTCGACGAAGAGCTTGCCGCGCTCGAACCAGCCCTCCTCGCCCTCGGCGTACTCGCTCTCGGCGGGGAGTCCCAGCGCGGAGTCGTAGGCGACGTGCGCGGGCTGGTCGGGGTGGTCGGGGAGGTAGTGCGACAGCTGCGCGGGGAAGTGGGTGTAGACGCCGATGACGTCGTCTTCGTACTTGTGGCCGTGCTGTTGCGCGATCAGCGCGCCCCAGTCTCCGCCGGCGGTGGCGTAGCGCTCGTAGCCGAGGACGTCCTTCATGAGGGTGTTCTCGAGGCCGGCGGTGCGCCAGAAGTTCCAGCCCGTCTCGCGCAGCGGCGACGAGAAGCCGTAGCCGGGAAGCGAGATCAGCACGACGTCGAAGCTGTCGGCGGGGTCGCCGCCGAACTTCGCGGGATCGGTGAGGGGCTCGATGACCTTGCGCACGTCCCAGAACGTCCAGGGCCAACCGTGGTGCAGCAGCAGCGGCATGGGGTTGTCGCCCTTGCCCTTGACGTGGATGAAGTGCAGCGGCACCCCCATGAGGTCGACCTTGTAGTGGGGGAGTTCGTTCATGCGCCGCTCGACGTCACGCCAGTCGTACTCGTTGATCCAGTAGTCGACGAGCGTGCGGTGGTATGCGGTGTTGTAGCCGTAGCGCCAGTCGTCGTTGGCGAAATCGTCGGCGAAGCGCGTGCGCTTCAGGCGGTCCATCATGTCGTCGAGATCGGCCTGCGGGATCTCGATCCGGAAGGGCCGGACGTCGTGGTCGTGTGCCACCGTGAACCTCCTCGTTCTCGGTTTGAGCCGGTGGTGGTAACTATTCATCGTGCGATTGGCTATACGCTAAGCCCGCTCCGCCCCCGTGTCAACGGTGGATTCAGGCCCGCTCACAACGCGGTCTCCCGCCAGCCGCGCGACCGCCGCGTCGAGCCCGCCGACGATCTCGCGCAGCCCCCGACGCGGAGCGTCCACCCCCGCGAAGTGCGCCGCCACCGCCGCGCGGACGGCCTCGTCGTCGACGACGGTCTCTTCGGCCAGGCTGCCGACGGTCGACGGATCCCAGACGAGACCCAGGATGGCGTTGACCTCGACGAGCAGCCGGTATGCGCGCTCGCCGAGGCGCAGGGGAATGCTGGCGGTGAACAGACGCCCCCCGCGCACGACGCGCTGGGCCGTGCCCACGAGCTTCACCGCGCCCCGCGCATTGACCGACCACTCCCCCGGGCAGTACTCGCCCGCCACTGCACCCACTCGGGCGTCGACACCCCAGGAGCGGGCGAGATCCGCGAACTCCCGACCGCGCGCGCGGAAGACTTCGCCGTCGTCGCGGCGCTCGGACTCCACCGACAGGAGGTCGACGACGAGCCAGTCCTCGTCGAGCACGACCGCACGGCCGCCGGCCGGACGCACGATCGGCAGATACCCGGCCGCCCGGGCCGCGTCGGCGGCGCGGGCGAAGTGCGGATGTAGGCTCTCGCGCCGACTGAAGGCCACCGTGGGCGCGGGCGAGAACACGCGAACGCACTCGGGGGCGCTGCCCGCCGCCACCGCCTGCAGCAGGATCAGACTGGACAGCACCTCGTCGGTGGCCCTGCGCGGCGCACCCGGCACCCGCTCGGTGTCGACGAGTGTGGGACCGCCGTCGGTGCGGACGCGCGCCACGGGGGATTCGGATGCCGACGGGATCGGGATGCCCGCGGGCAGCACGACGCCCGCGCGGCCCCCGTCCGAGCGGGCCGCGCGGGCGTCGTCGCTCACGGGGAGGGGCTCTCGAGCTCGCGTCGCACCACGGCGAGGAACCGCGCGGCGGTGGCGCCGTCGAGGGCGCGGTGATCCGCCGTGAGAGTGAACTCCGCGATCGGCGCCCACAGCCCGGCATCCTCCCGGTGCACGAACCGCTGGACGGTCGCGCCGACGGCGAGGATGGCAGCCTGGGGGACGTTGAGGATGGCGTCGAAGCGCGTGATCCCCATCATGCCGAGATTGGAGACCGTGAAGGTGCCGCCGGTGATGTCGTCGCGGGTCAGCGCTCCCTCTCTCGCGCGGGCGACGACGTCCGCGCGGATACGAGAGATCTCAGCGAGATCGGCTGCGCCGATGTCGTGCACTACGGGCACGACCAGCCCCTTCGGGCTGTCCACCGCGACGCCGACGTTCGCCCTCTCGAACCGCGTGACGCTGTCGTCGCCGACGTGCACGTTGACCTGGGGCACCTCGACCAGCGCGCGGGCGCTCGCCCGCAGGATCGCATCCGTCACCGTCGCTGTCGGCTCGATCCGTTTCGTCTGCAACGCCGCGGTCATATCGACCTCGACGGTGACGTGGAACACGGGTGCGGCCCACGCCTGCACCATCCGACGCGCCGCAGTACGCCGCAGCCCGGTGATCTGCTCGACGACGCCGTCCTCGACGGTGGGGGTGCTCATACGAGCACCGCCTCACCGGGCGCCGGGGCCGCGCGTTCGGCGCGCCCCGCACAGCCGTACTCGCGCATCTTCTGCACGGTCGCCTCGATCATGCGCTCACGCCCCTCGGCCATGGCCTCCTCGAACTGCCGGTCGCCGCGCGACCAGACGTCCTCGATGCCCCGGCGGAACGCGTGACGCAGGTCGGTGTCGGCGTTGAGCTTGTGCACACCCGCCTCGATCGCCACGTGCAGCTGATCGGTCGGCACACCCGACGCTCCGTGCAGCACGAGCGGAATACCCACGGCATCCCGGATCTGCCGGATGCGCTCGATGTCGAGCGGCTGGGGCTCGATGCCGGTCACACCGTGCATCACACCGGCCGAGATCGCCAGCAGGTCCACCCCCGTCTCGGCGACGAAGCGCTCAGCCTCGTCGACCTTGGTGTAGTACTCGTCCCACGGGATGTCGTCGGAGGCATCCGGAATCCGGCCCAGCTCCGCCTCGACGGGGATGCCGAAGGCGTGCGCGACCCTGACCACCTCGGCGGTGACGCGGATGTTCTCCGCGAAATCGAGGTGCGCGCCGTCGAACATGATCGAGTCGAAGCCCAGCTTGATGGCCTCGAACACCTCGTCGTAGGTGCCGTGATCGAGGTGGATCGGCGCGACGAGCCCCGACTCGTCGAGCTCGCGACGCGTCATCTCGTAGGCGGCGCGCAGTCCCATGTGCGGGACGATGGCGCGACCGACCTGCAGGAAGACGGGCGCGTCGGCGCGCTGCGCCGCACGGATGAGCGCCTGCGTGGTCTCGGGGTTGTGCATGTTGAACGCGCCGACGGCGTAGCCGCCCGCCCGCGCGGCAGTGACGAGACCCAGGGGGTCGACTCCGGTCATTTCGTACTCTCTTTCTTCCGGGCTCCTTTGCCCGAACGGGATGCGGCGGCTAGTCCGTCTCGATGACAGCGACGACGGTGCGCACCTCGACGGCGTCACCCTCCTCGACGAGCAGTTCGACGAGGGTTCCCGTCGCGGGGGATTCGAGGGTCTCCTCGACCTTCTCGGCCTCGACATCGGCCAGGGGCTCGTCCTCGGCGACCTGGTCGCCGACCTTCTTGTGCCACTGGACGATCGAGCCCTCGCTCATGCCCATGCCCCACTGCGGGAGCAGAACCTCTACGCGTGCCATGTCGTTCTCCTTCTCTGGTCGATCACTCGGCGCCGACCGACGCCAGCGTCGGGGCGGTCAGTCCGGTCACTCGTCGCACCGCGGCGACGATGCCGTCCTTGTGGGGGTACATCTGCTTCTCCAGCGCGGGACTGAAGGGGATCTGCATGTCGGGCGCAGTGAGGCGCACGATCGGGGCCTTGAGGGCGTCGAAGACCTCCTCGCTCACCAGCGCGCTGATCTCGGCCGCCGCGCCGCACGTGCGGTGCGCGGGTTCGGCGATCACGAGCCGGCCCGTCTTGGCGACCGAGCGGAAGATCGCGTCGCGGTCGAGCGGCACCAGGGTGCGCGGGTCGATGATCTCGACCGACACGCCCTCGGCAGCGAGCTCCTCGGCCGCCGCGACGGCTTCGGGCACCGAGCTCGACACGGCGACGATCGTGACGTCGGTGCCCTCGCGGACGGTGCGGGCGACGCCGAACGGCACCCAGAAGGGCTCATCGGGCACTTCGCCCTTGGAGCCCCACAGCAGGCAGGCCTCGAAGGTGAGCACCGGGTCGTCCATGTCGATCGCGGTGCGCAGGAGTCCCTTGGCATCCGCGGGGCTCGAGGGGACCATGATCTTCAGCCCGGGGACGTTCATGAACATCGGGTACGGACGGTCGGAGTGGTGCGCACCGGTGTTGAGGCCGTAGAACATGGCCGAGCGGAACACCACCGGCATCGAGGCCTGCCCGCCGAACATGTAGCGGTTCTTCGCCACCTGGTTCACCAGCTGGTCCATCGCCATGTAGAGGAAGCTCGAGTACGACAGATCCACGAGCGGGCGGAGTCCCGTCATCGCCGCCCCCGCGGCGGCACCCACGATCCCCTCCTCGGAGATGGGGGTGTTGCGGATGCGATTGCGTCCGTACATCTGCACGAAGTCACCGGTCTGCGCGCGGGTCTTCCCACCGCCGGTGGTGCCGTACACGTTGGCCTCGACGTCTTCGCCGATGATGATGACGCGCTCGTCGGCGTCCATCGCCTCGCGCTGGGCGGCGCCGATCGCGCCGAGGAAGCTCATGACGCTCATGCTGCGTACTCCGAGTCGGTGTAGAGGTCGTCGAAGGCGACCGAGGGGTCGGGGAAGGGGCTGTTCTCGGCGAAGGCGACGGCGGCGTCGACCTCGTCGACGATCTCCTGCTCGAGAGCGTCCATGCGCTCGGCGGTGAGACCGCGCTCGGCAATGAGGCGCTCGCGGAAGAGCTGGATCGGGTCCTTCTTCAACCACGCTTCGCGCTCGTCGGTGGGGCGGTAGTCGGTGCCCAGGCGCAGGCCCTCGGAGTGCTCGTTGTAGCGGTACGTGACGACCTCGACGAGGGTCGGCCCGTCGCCGGCACGGGCGCGGGAGACGGCGGTGCTCACGGCGTCGTAGACGGCGAGGACGTCTTGTCCCTCTTCGACACGGACGCCCGGGATGCCGAATCCGGCGGCGCGTTCGGCGATGACACCGCTCGTGACGGTGTGGGCGGGCGTCGAGAGCGCGTACTGGTTGTTCTCGCAGAGGAAGACGACCGGCAGGTTCCAGACGCCGGACATGTTCATCGACTCGTAGAGCACGCCCTGGTTCGCGGCGCCGTCGCCGAAGAAGGCGAGGGCGACGCTGTCGCGACCGAGGACCTGCGACGACAGCGCCGCGCCCATGGCGATCGGGATGGAGGAGCCGACGATGCCGGATTCGCCGAGACTGCCGACGGCGAAGTCGGCGAGGTGGAGCGACCCGCCCTTGCCCTTACAGACGCCGTCGGCCTTGCCCTGCAGCTCGGCCATCAGCGGACCGAGGGGCGAGCCCTTGCCGATGGGGTGGCCGTGGCTGCGGTGGTTGCCGGTCATGAAGTCGCCGTCGCGGAGCGCCATGGTGGCCCCCACGACCTGCGCTTCCTGGCCGATCGAGGTGTGCACGGTTCCGGGGATGTGACCGCGCTTGACCATCTTCGATGCCCGCTCGTCGAAGGCGCGGATGCGCAGCATCCGACGCTGCATCTCCAGGAGGAATTCCTCGTCCATCGATGACCTCTCTGTCTCGTGTGGAATATGTATTCGGCTTGTGCGTGACTATTCTAAACAGCCGCCGCGGGCGGCGCAAGCGTGCGCCGCGGGCGAAGATCGCCGATGCCGGCGAGCACGTAGTCGGGACGCAGGTGCGGCTCGCACCGCATGACGTCGGCCAGGGACGCATCGCCCGTGAGCACGAGGGCCGACGAGATGCCGGCGTTGACGGCCATGCGCACATCCGTCTCGAGGCGATCACCCACCATCACGGCACTGCGCACGTCGGGGCCGAGCAGAGACCGGACGGCGTCGATCATGATGCGGTCGGGTTTGCCCATGTTGGCCGCGCAGCGCACGCCCGTCGTCGCCTCGAGCGCCGCGACGATGCCCGCGGCATCCGGTTCTCCCCGGCCCCCCGGGAACGGGCAGTACCGGTCCGGATTCGTCGTCACCAGGATGGCCCGACCGTGCTGCCACAGCGCATCGAAGGCGATCTGAAGCTTGCGGTAGTCGAAACCGCGGTCGTAGCTCGCGATCACGATGTCGATTTCGGCCGGAACGTCGCTGATCCGCACCCCTGCCTCCTCGAGAGCCCGCACGAGGGGCGGCTCCGCGATCGGGAAGACCGTCGCCCCGGGATGCTCCGCCCGCAGCCAGGCCACCGTGCTCACGACGGTGTTCACGATCTCGCTGCGGTCTACGGGGATGCCGAGGCGCTCGAGCTTGGCGACGTACATGTCCGGGTCGCGCGTGGGATTGTTCGACAAGAACACGGTGCGGGCACCGCGCGCACGCAGGTCCGCGAGCATCTCGCGCGCGCCGGGCAGCAGCTCGTCGCCGAGGTACACCGTGCCGTCGAGGTCGAACAGATAGGCGTCGAACCAGGTGTCGGGGGACGCGTCAGACATGGGCCACCTCCGCGATGGTCGGGTAGACGGGGCGAAGCGCGGGGTAGATCTCGCGATAGGCGCCGAAAAGCTCGGCGTAGCGCGCGGACCGCGCCGGGTCGGGCTCGTACCGGCGCCCGCGCCGGGTCATGGCGGCGACGGCGTCAGGGATGCCCGGGTACAGCCCCGCTCCGACGGCGGCCAGGATGCCGACCCCCAGCGCGGTCGCCTCGTCGTGACCCGCGAGCACGACAGGGCGCTGCAGCACATCGGCGAAGATGTGGCACCACAGGTCGCTGCGCGCCCCGCCGCCCATCGCGACGAAGTCGGAGACCGGAGCGGGGAAGTTCGCCTCGGCCTGCTCCAGGCACCAGCGCAGCTCGAATGCGATGCCCTCCAGCACCGCCCGGTAGATGTGGGCGCGGGTGTGCACACCTCCGAAACCGACCATGGCCCCGCGCGCGCGGTGGTCCCAGAACGGAGTGAGCTGGCCGTTCCAGTACGGCACGACGAACAGCCCCTCAGCCCCTTCCGGCACGGTGGACGCCTGCTCCTCCCACCAGTCCTCGCGCACCACCCCGGCCGGCTCGCCCGCGGCGATCTCGTGCAGGAACCAGGTCACCATGAAGGTGCCCGCCCCCACGAACAGCTCGTTGCTGACGGTCCCCGGGATCGCGCCCGACATCGCCCGATAGGTGGGGTGCGGGCGGAAGCGCGACCCGAAGCACCCCGACACCAGGCCGGTCCCGAGGTTGAGGTAGGCGTCGCCTTCGTCGCACACCCCCGCACCGAGCCCGGCCGACTGCCCGTCGCCGGCACCGGCGACCACGAGCACCGCGGCGGGGAGCGTCAGCTCCTCCGCCGCCGCAGCGCTCAGCGATGCGATGGGCGTGCCCGGCTCGACGAGTCGCGGCAGCACCGACCTGTCGAGCCCGATGCCCGCGAGGATCTCGTCGGAGTAATCGGATGCCGCCAGATCCAGAACGCCGAGGGGGTCGGCGCTCGCGATCGAGGTGGCCCACTCCCCTGTCATCCGATGCACGAGGTAGGCATGCACGTCGACGATGTGCGCGGTGAGAGCGAGCGACTCCGGCTCGTGCTCGGCGAGCCAGTGCAGTTTGTACAGCGCGGGGGTGGGGTTCGGCGGCTTGCCGGTGAGCTCGTGGATGCGCGCGGTCCCCACGCGGTCGACCTGGTCGCCCGCGCGCGAGTCCAGCCAGAGCATCGCCGGGCGCACGGGCACGTCGTGTGCGTCGAGCAGAGCGAAGCTCTCGCGCTGGTGAGTGATCGACAGCGCGGCGACGCTCGACGGGTCGACGGTGCGCAGGCAGTCCCGCACCGCGTGTACGACCGCGGCCCACCAGTGCTCGGGGTCTTGTTCACCCCACCCGGGCTGCGGGATCGACAGCGCGACATCGCTCCGCCCCTGTGCGACGGCACGGCCCTGGAGGTCCCACGCGATGCACTTCGCACCGGTCGTGGAGCAGTCGATACCGAGGACCAGCGCGCTCACGCCGTGACTCCCGCCGCCGCGCGCGCGGCGCTCACCGCGGCGTCGGCACGGTCCAGGACCGCGTCCACGTCGGCATCCGTCCACCATCCGGCGGCGTGGAGAAGGTCGATCACGGTGACGCGGTTGCGCATGAACAGGCAGTTGGCCACGGCCCAGCGCCAGATATCGGCCGTGATCCAGGAGCCGAGGTCATCGCGGGTGAGGGGGGCGCCGGCGACGGCGAGCGCACGGGCGATGCGTCCGCCATCGGGGCGCATCGCGCCCAGGCCCGCTTCGAGGGTGTCGGGATCGGCCAGCAGCTCGAGGGGATCGCCGCTCGCCTCCCACGCGCGGCGCTTGGCGGAGTAGTCGCGCCCGCATTCGTCGCCCAGGGCCCCCGAGGGGTCGCACGCGGCGAAGGCATCACGCACGCGCGCCTCGTCGTCGCCGTGCGACGGCTCGATCGCCCGCCCGCTGCGAGCCTGCGCGAAGAGGTGGTCCCACGCGGAGGCGGCGATGACGGATGCCACCCCCACCTGCGCGCCGTGCAGCCCGACCTCGTGTCCCCGGGCGACGGCGTACATGTCGAGCATGTGGCTGACCAGGTGCTCAACGCCCGAGAGGCAGGCCGTGGAGCCGGAGATCCCGGTGCCGATGCCGCGGATCGCGAGCACGCGCGTGAGCTGCTCGACGGGGCGGGCCTCGCCCCGCCCGAGGCCGACGCCCCACTCGGAGGGGTCGCCGGCGAATTCGAGCAGCAGGTCGCGCGGCGTGGTGTGGAAGGTGGCGTCGGTGCCGACGCGCGACGCCAGCCACCAGTCGGCGGGGGCGGTGAACAGCGACTGCAGTTCGCCGAATCCCGAGGCGTTCAGCACGGTGGGGGCGGTCGCGATCACCGTCGTGTCGGCCAGGACCACATCGGGCCAGCGGGAGTCGATCGTCCTCTTCGCGCCCGCGCGGAGGACGACGGAGACGTTGTCGGTGAAACCGTCGACGGATGCCGCCGTCTGCACGATCACGAGGGGCACGTCGCCCGCGCGGGCCGAGGCGACCTTCGCGATGTCGGAGATCGTGCCCGAGCCCACCGACACCACCGCGTCGACGCCCCTCACCGCCGCGGTCGCGGCGTCCAGGGCCTCATCGTCGACGTGCAGGTGCCCGGGCTCGCCGAGGACCGTCTCCACGACGTCGAAGTCGTGAGCGAGACGCGCGTGCACGTCGACCTTCAGGTCGATGTCACCGGAGCGGATCTCGGTGCGGTCGACGATCAGGGCGACCCTCGCACGGCCGGGTTCCGCCCCCACAAGCTCCTTGACGTGCTCGGGAGCGCGAGCCGCCGCACCCGCCTCGATGACGAGGGTGTGCAGCCCCAGGGCCACGAGAGCCTCGGGTCGTTCGGCATCGGAGATCGCCGCACGGACGGCGTCGAGATCGGTGGGGTCTGAGATGGCGGAGAACGCGCCCATGTGTCCTGCCTTCGACTCTGAATCGGCTGGTCTGCATATTCATTCGTTATTTGAATATTGCGATTCATGGAGTCTAGGAGCGGCGCAGACGAGCGTCAAGGACACGCGCGCGCCGTCGCGGACAGCCCTCCGGGCCCGCTCAGGCGATCACGAGCCCGGACGCAGCACAGGCACGGCGACCGTCGGTGAGGGCGGGGCGCCCTCCCCGCGTGTCGGCACCCCCGGCGCCCCGCGCGAATCCCGGGGTCAGTCGCGTGCGCGTGCGACGATCTCGATCCGGTTGCCCACGCGCCGCGCCACGCACGACGGCAGATCGATCGGACCCTGCCCCCGCCAGTCGACGGCGAGACGGGCGACCTCGAGCGTCTGCGCGCGGGTCAGCGAGACGCCGAACTCGCTCTCGACCACGTACCGGACGATCCGGTTGCGCAGCGCCGCGGGATTGGCCGTGAGGGCGGCGACCGAGATCGAGATGCCCGCCTCGGCGTGCTCGACGATGTCTTCGATGGTCTCGTCGATCATGTCCTGGAAGGCCGCGGCATCCTCCCGCAGCTGCTCGGCCGTGCGCGCGAGCGCCTCGGCGACCCCCGGTCCGAGCTCGTCCTCGAGCACGGGCAGCACCCGATCCCGCACGCGCACCCGCCGGAACGCGGGGTCGGCGTTCTGCGGATCCGCCCAGGGCTCCAGGCCCTCCGCGGCGCACGCGGCGACGGTCGTCCGCCGGCGCACGCCGAGCAACGGGCGCAGCCAGGTGGGGCCCGCGGCATCCCGTCGTTCCGCCGCCATGCCCGACAGACTCGCCGCGCCGGAGCCGCGGGCGAGGCCCAGCAGCACCGTCTCGGCCTGATCGTCGAGGGTGTGCCCGAGCAGCACGGCCTCGGCGCCCGCCTCAGCGGCCGCCCCCGCGAGGGCGGCGTAGCGCGCGGCGCGGGCGTCGGCCTCGGGGCCGTCCTTCGGCACCACCTCGACGGCGATCACGCGCGCGGCGATGCCCCGCTCCCGCGCGTCGTGCGCCACGCGCGCCGCGACGGCGTCCGAGCCCTCCTGCAGGCCGTGGTCGATCACGACGGCCTCGACCCGGATGCCGAGGCGCTCGGCCTCGAACGACGTCGCCGCCGCGAGCGCGAGCGAGTCCGCCCCGCCCGACAGCGCCACCACGACGCCACCGGTGCGGCCCTCGAGCGCTGTGCGCACGGCCCTGCGCACCTCGGCGACGGCGGGGGAGAGTCCAGGGCGGCGATCCATCCCCCTACGGTATTGGCCGGCTGACGCAACGCAGGAGTTTCGCCCTTCGCGGTCGCGGCCGGGGCGGCATCCGGCCGGGTGGCACCGCGCCCGCCGCGGGTTATCCTGCGTCGTGGCCCGACCGCTCGGCGCACCGCGACCGCCGTCGCCGCCCACCCCTCGCGTGCAGACCACGCGCGGAACCGCGGCCCGACTAGGCTGGGCCGCGGAAATCCACAGATCTAAGGAGCACGAGTATGGGCGCATTCGACGCCGTCATCGAGATCCCCCGCGGCAGCCGCGTGAAGTACGAGGTCGACCACGGCACCGGCCGCGTTTACCTCGACCGCATCCTCTACACGGTGTTCGGCTACCCGGCCAACTACGGCTTCTTCGAGAACACCCTCGGCGAAGACGGCGACCCGCTCGACGTGCTCGTGCTGCTCGACCGCGATCTGCACCCCGGCATCCTGGCCAAGGTGCGTCCCGTCGGCGTGCTGAAGATGAGCGACGAGGCCGGCGGAGACGACAAGGTCGTCGCCGTGCTGGCGAAGGACCCGCGCTGGGATCACATCCAGGACGTCGACGACATCGACGAGTGGACCAAGAAGGAGATCTCGCACTTCTTCGAGCACTACAAGGACCTCGAGCCCAACAAGTGGGTCAAGGTCGACGAGTGGGCGAATGCGGCCGAGGCCGAGCGTCTCGTGGCCGAGGCGTTCACGCGTTTCGACGAGCACGACGCGCAGACCAAGACGCAGGGTGCGGGCGAGGCTCCCAACACGCTCTGAGCCGGCGGCGGCTCCGCTGCCGCGGCACGAAGAAACCCCCGGTCGATCGACCGGGGGTTTTCTCGTGTCGGGATCAGACCCAGACGCCGCGATCGCGCAGCCAGGGGGCCGGATCGGTCGTGCCGCCCCACGGCGGGTAGACCTCGAAGTGCAGGTGGCAGCCGAAGGAGTTGCCGGTCTGGCCGGTCGCGGCGATCTGCTCGCCCGCCCCGACGCGCTGCCCGTAGGAGACGTAGATGCCGCCGTTGACGATGTGCGCGTAGCCGGTGGCCGAACCGTCGTCGTGCTGGATGCGGATGTAGTTGCCGTAGCCGCCGTTGTAGCCGGCGTAGGTCACCCGACCGGCGGACGCCGCGTAGATCGGCGAGTAGCAACCGGCGCCGAAGTCGAGACCGAGGTGCCACGAGCTCGCGCAGTAGCTGCCGTTGCACTGGCTCGAGCGCGGACCGTAGCCCGAGGTCGTACCGGCCGACGAGGGCCGCGCCCAGCCGGAGCCCGCGACATCGCCGCCGCCTCCACCGCCGCCGCCTCCACCGCCGCTGCTGCTTCCGCCGCCACCGCCGCCGCCGTTGTTGTTGTTGTTCTGGCGGTCTCGCTCTTCCTGCTCGCGACGGGCGCGGTCACGCGCCTCGGCTTCTTCGCGGGCTTTGCGCTCGCGCTCTTCGCGCGCCTTGCGCTCGGCCTCGACCCCGGCCTGGTAGTCGGCGACGGTCTTGGCCGTGGTGTCCTGCAGCGCGGCCAGCTGGGCCTCGAGGACCACCTGGTTCGCCTGCTGAGCGGCCAGCGCCTCCTGGGCGGCCTGCGCGGCCTGCTGCGCGGCGACCATCTTCTCTTCGGCGATCTTCTGCAGACGGTCGCGCTCGGTGCGCGCGTCGTTCGCCTGGTTGCTCAGCTGGGTCGCGGAGTCGCGGGCAGTGACGGCCGCGGCGTACACCGAACGATTGCGCTCGATGAGCTTGTCCATCGTGCCGAGCTTGGCCAGCAGATCGTCGGCGCTGGCCGCGGAGCCCGAGAAGAACAGGTCGAGCGAGGTGTCGTCTCCACCGGAGCGGTACAGCTGCGCGGCGACCTTGCCGGCCTTCGCGGCGGCGTCGGTGGCCTTGGCCGCCTCGGCGTCGGCCTGCGCCTGGATCTGCTGCGCGCGGTAGTCGGCGTCGAGGTAGGCCTGCTGGGCCGTGTAGTACTCGTCGGAGCGGGCGACGACCTCGGCCTGGGTGCGCGCGACCTCGGACTGCAGCCCCTGGATCAGCCCCTGGATGCGGGCGATCTCCCCGGCCTTCGCCGCCTCGTTCGCCCGCGCCGCTTCGACGTCGGCCCACGAGGGGTAGTCGGCGGCGACCGCGGGAGAGGAGAATCCGGATGCCGCCGCGCCGAACGCTCCGACGGCGACGGCGCCGAGGGCACCGAACTTGAGGGCGCTGCGGCGATCGAAGGTCGGCCAGAGACGCCGCTGCTCCTGCGCCGTGGGCGCGCAGCCGCAATCGTCTGATTCGTCGGGGCGCTCGAGCGTCACGGGAATACCTCTTCTCACCGGTCGCAACTCGACTCACAGTAGCAACACGAGTCACACGCACAACAGGGCGAGTTCCCGTCGTCAGCACCCATCCTGCGCGTGCGACACGCGCGAGCGGCGTACGCCACGCCCCGAATTGGCAATCTCGCGGGATGTGAAGTAGGCTCGGTCGTCGGCAAGCGAGTTGGAAATCGCAAGGTTTCCGCCTCATCCGGCCCCATCGTTTAGCGGCCTAGGACGCCGCCCTTTCACGGCGGTAGCACGGGTTCGAATCCCGTTGGGGTCACTTTCCGGTGAAGTACAATTTAAAACGCATGGCCCTGTAGCGCAGTTGGTTAGCGTGCCGCCCTGTCACGGCGGAGGTCGCGGGTTCAAGTCCCGTCAGGGTCGCTCCACAGCGACGGGCCTTCTTTCGAGGAGGCCTTTCGTCTAGGAAGCGGCAGACATGCCGCTCGGCTCTGTAGCTCAGTTGGTAGAGCGCACGACTGAAAATCGTGAGGTCACGGGATCGACGCCCGTCGGAGCCACACGGATCGTCATTACAACGGTCCCAGAAACCCTCGCCTAGCTTCTACATGGCGGGGGTTTTGCTTTCCCCGGCGAGGTGCGACGTCGTCTCCGACGCGCCCGGCTCCGACCCCTCGGTCGTCGAGCGGGCGCAGCGTGACGAAACGCCCCCCAGCACGCATGCGGACAGGCGTTCGTTCGAAAACAGGACGGCCTCGGCCGGCTCCATCCTGTCCTCGGACGATCACCTGTTCCCACGCGGGCCCGGTTCCCACGCGGGCCCGGCGCAACCCGCGCCTCGACCACCGGCCCGAGGCCGGACTCCCCCCACGGGGGTATTTCTCCGCGCCCGAACCCGGGCGTACCCGCGGACGGTTCCGCGACCCCGCCGGACAGCGCTACTATTTGTTGACTTTTAGCAAACACCTGGCGCCCGGCCTCCCGATCGAGCCGCCCGCCACCCCTTCTCGATGAGGACAGATGTCAGACATCACCACGCGACGCAGCCGCGCCCACACGGCTGCCACCGACACGGTCATGACCCACCGCATGATCATGTTCGTGATCTTCGGCCTCATGGCCGGCATGTTCCTGTCCGCCCTCGACCAGACGATCGTCGGAACCTCCATCCGCACGATCGGCGACGACCTCCAGGGCCTCAGCCTGCAGGCCTGGGTCACGACGGCCTACCTGATCGTGTCGACGATCTCGACGCCCATCTACGGCAAGCTCTCCGACATCTTCGGCCGCCGTCCGCTGTTCCTCCTGGCGATCCTCATCTTCATCGTCGGCTCCGTGCTCGCGAGCTTCTCGACCTCGATGGCCGAGCTCGCCGCCTTCCGCGCGATCCAGGGCCTGGGCGCCGGCGGACTGATGTCGATGCCGCTCGCGATCATGGGCGACATCCTCGCCCCGCGCGAGCGCGCCAAGTACCAGGGCTACTTCCTCGCCGTCTTCGGCATCTCCAGCGTCATCGGTCCGCTCGTGGGCGGCCTCTTCGCCGGCGCCGACCAGATCCTCTTCATCACCGGCTGGCGCTGGGTGTTCCTCATCAACGTGCCGATCGGCATCGCGGCCCTCGCGATCGTGTGGCGGTTCCTGCACATCCCCAAGCAGCCGCGCCACTCGGTGCGCATCGACTGGTGGGGCGCCACGACCGTGATCGTCGCCCTCGTGCCGCTGCTGCTCGTCGCCGAGCAAGGACGCGAGTGGGGCTGGGGCTCGCCGATCGCCCTCGCCTGCTACGTGGTCGGGGCTCTCGGCATCCTGGCGTTCGTCATCGCCGAGACGAAGATGAAGGACGACGCGCTCATCCCGCTGAAGCTCTTCCGCTCCCCCACCTTCTCGATGGCGACGATCATCGGCGTGCTCGTCGGCTTCGGCATGTTCGGCGCGATGCTGACGCTGCCCCTGTACCTGCAGCTCGTGCTCGGCTCGACGCCCACCGAGAGCGGCTTCGAGATGCTGCCGATGATCCTCGGCCTCATGATCGCCTCGATCGCGAGCGGCCAGATCATCGCGCGCACCGGTCGCTACCGCATGTTCCCGATCCTGGGCACGGCGCTGATGTCGCTCGGCTTCTTCCTGCTGACGTTCCTGAAGTACGACAGCCCCTACTGGCACGTCGCGATCGCGATGCTGGTCATCGGCCTGGGTCTCGGTCAGCTCATGCAGACCCTGACGATCGCGAGCCAGAACTCCGTCGGCCTGCGCGACATGGGCGTGGCCACCAGCGGCTCGACCTTCTTCCGTCAGATCGGCGGAACGCTCGGCACCGCGGTGCTGCTCTCACTGCTGTTCACGCTCATGCCGTCGAACATCATCGGCTCGTTCTCCGACCGCCAGACGCTCACCGACGCCCTCGACGCCGCCTTCGACCCGACGGTGGCCTCGGCCCCGGCCAACGAGAAGATCATGTCGGGCATCTACGGTCCGATCGTCACTCAGACGACGGATGCCGTGACCCAGCAGGTGCAGCAGGGTGTGCAGCAGGCACAGGATGCCGCGACCCAGGCGGTCGCCGCCCAGGTCGCCGCGGGGCAGATCCCGGCGGCCGCCCAGGCGCAGGCCACGCAGGCCGCGATCGCCCAGGCGACGTCGGCCGCCGCGACGCAGATCCAGCAGCAGGTTCCGGTCGCCCGCGTCGGAAGCGACGGATCGGTGAGCCTGGACTTCTCGAACGACGCGGACCGCGCGGCCTTCGTCGACCAGGTGGCCACCACCCTCGAGGACCGTTTCACCTCGGGAGACGAGAACACCTCGATCGGCGGGTCCACGCTCGACGACACGTCGTTCCTGGTGGGCGCCGACGCGCGACTGACCAAGCCGTTCCTGGTGGGCTTCAACTCCTCCGCCACGACGGTGTACTGGACGGCGATGGGCGTGGTGCTGCTCGCGTTCGTGCTCGCACTGTTCTTCCGCACCCCGCCGCTGCGCGCCAAGTCGGCCCTCCAGGAGGCCGCCGACGAGCGCCGCGGCAAGGACGACGAGGAGAAGCGGGCCGACGAGGCCGCCGCGCAGACCGGCGCCCTGCTCACCCCTTGAGCGCGCAGGAAGGGCGGGGCCGTCGCGAGACGCCCCGCCCTTCGTCATACCTGAGGCAGCGGTCACCGCCCCTCGCGTGGGCTCGCGCCGCGGCGCGAGATCGGCCTCGCGGCATCCATGTCCCACTCATGGTGCGTCAGCGCGCCTCGCACCCCCCGCAAGTGGGACACGCACCGCCATAAGTGGGACGAGGGGGATGCCGACGGCGAGAGGCGCGCGACGCCGCCCCACGGCGGGGCGGGCCGGGGTCAGACGGCCTCGCGCGCCCTCAGGTCCTTCCGCAGGATCTTGCCCGACGTCGACTTCGGCACGACGTCGATGAACTCCACGCGCCGCACCTTCTTGTGGGGCGCGACGTGCTTCGCGACGAACGCCATGACGTCCTCCGCCGTCAGGCCGGCATCCGGGGCCGTCACCACGAACGCCTTGGGGATCTCCTCGCCGTCGTCTCCGCGCACGCCGATGACCGCGGCATCCTGGATCGCCGGATGCGACAGCAGCAGGGCCTCCAGCTCGGCGGGGGCGATCTGGTACCCGTGGTACTTGATCAGTTCCTTGAGCCGGTCGACGATCGTGAAGTAGCCGTCGACGTGGTGCACGCCGATGTCGCCGGTGTGCAGGAAGCCGTCGGCGTCGAGGGTCTCGGCCGTGGCATCGGGGCGATTGAGGTACCCGAGCATGACGTTGGGACCGCGCACCCAGATCTCCCCCGCCGCGGTCAGGCCGTCGTCGCCGTGCTCCTCGAGCTCCGCCCCGGTTTCGGGATCGACGAGCTTGGCGTCGCATCCGGGGATGAGCACACCCACCGAGCTGACCGGGAAGTCGGCGTCGGCGGGGATCGCGTGCGAGACGGGACTCAGCTCGCTCATGCCGTATCCCTGGAAGAACCGGGCGCCGATGCGCCGCCCCGCCGTCTCGGCCGTCTCGCCGTCGAGCGGGGCCGCTCCGGAGAACACGCTGTGCACGCTCGAGAGGTCGAAGTCGTCGACCGCGGGGTGCTTCGCGAGGGCGACCGCGATCGGCGGCGCGATGAAGAGGAACGTGCAGCGGTGATCCTGAACGACCCGCAGGAACTCCATGAGGTCGAAGCGGGGCATGGTCACGAGCGTCGCCCGCTGACGCAGCGCGAGGTTCAGCAGCACCGTCATCCCGTAGATGTGGAAGAAGGGCAGCACCGCGAGCACCCGGTCGTCGGGGGTGATCTCGATGATCGGCCGGCACTGGTGCACGTTGGCGACGAGGTTGCGGTGCGAGAGCATCACGCCCTTCGGCACGCCGGTCGTCCCCGAGGAGTAGGGCAGCACCGCGACGTGGGTGGCGGGGTCGAACGAGACCGCGAGCGGCGTGCGGCCCTCGCTCAGCAGCGACCGCAGGTCGGGGTGCCCCTCCGCGCCGTCGAGCACGATCACGTGGTCGTCGGCGATGCCCGCGGCCTCGGCCGCCGCGGCCGCCTGCAGCAGCAGGGGCGACACCGTCACGAGCCACGTCGCCGAGGCGTCGCGCAGCTGGGACTCGATCTCACGCGCCGTGTAGAGCGAGTTGATCGTCGTGATCGCGGCGCCCACGCGCAGGATGCCGTGGAAGACCGTCGCGAACGCGGGAACGTTCGGGCACAGCATCGCCACGACCGTCTCGGTGTCGACGCCGCGCGCCGCGAGCGCCCCGGCGAACGCGTCGACCTGCGCGCGGAGAGCCCGATAGGTGGTTTCGGCTCCCGAGGACGGGTCGACCAGGGCCACGCGATCGAGATCGTCCTCCGCGAGCGAGGCGAACAGATAGTCGTAGATGCTCTGATCGGGGACGTCGATGCTCGGGTACGGGCTCTGGAACACGGTTCTCTCCCTCGAAAGCAGTCGCGGCGACGGGGCCGTGCGCTCATCCTGGCATCGGTGGGACGCGGTGTCACCCCGCACGGGACCGGCTCTCGGCCGCCGCTCAGGTGAACGAGAGGACGACGCCGCCCGCGGCCCCCACGAGCACGACCGCCCAGGCGGGCGCCTTGAAGGCCGTCAGCAGCACGAACCCGATCGCCGCGAGCACGAGGGGCCCCGGTCCGGTGATCGCCGTGGTGAACACCGGGGAGTACAGCGCCGCGCCCAGGATGCCGACGACCGCGGCGTTCGCCCCGCCCATCGCCGCGCGCACCCGCGGCCGACGGCGCACGGCGTCCCAGAACGGAAGCACGCCCAGCAGCACGAGGAAGCCGGGGAGGAAGATCGCGGCGAGCGCGATCCCCGCCCCCGAGAGACCGCCCGGTCCCACGTCGGAGACGGCGCCGAGGAAGGCGGCGAACGTGAAGAGCGGGCCGGGGACGGCCTGGGCCGCGGCGTAGCCCGAGAGGAACGTCTCGGGCGAGACCCACCCCGTCTGCACGACCCCGGACTGCAGGAGGGGCAGCACGACGTGACCGCCGCCGAAGACCAGGGCCCCCGACCGGAAGAACGCGTCGGCGAGGGCCACCGCTCCCGAGCCCGTCGCCGCGGTCAGCAGCGGCAGGACGACCAGCCCGAGCACGAAGACGAGAAGGCACCCGACGGCGACCGCGCGGGGGACGCCGAACGGCGGGAGCTCGGTCTCGGGCGGGGAGTCTCCGCCGCGCAGCAGGACGAGCCCCGCGGCGATGCCGACGGCGAGCGCACCGAGCTGCCCCGGCGCCGCTGGGAGCAGCAGGGTGAGGGCGAGGGCCACGACGGCGATGGCCGCGCGGCGGGCGTCGGGGGTGAGGGTGCGCGCCATTCCCCACACCGCGTGGGCGACGATCGCCACGGCGACGATCTTGAGACCGCCGAGAACCCCGCCTCCCACGGGCCCGCCGAGCGCGGCGGCACCGGCGGCGAAGGCGACCAGCAGCAGCGCCGAGGGAAGGGTGAACGCGGCAAAGGCCGCCAGCGCACCGCCCAGGCCCGCGCGTTGCAGACCGATCGCGAACCCCACCTGGCTGGAGGCGGGGCCGGGGAGGAACTGGCACAGGGCGACGAGGTCGGCATACGCCCGGTCGTCCATCCACCGGCGGCGCACGACGAGATCGTCGCGGAAGTACCCGAGGTGGGCGACGGGCCCGCCGAAGGAGGTGACGCCGAGGCGCAGGAAGGCGAGGAAGACCTCTCCCACCGTGCCGGTCCTCCGCATCCCCGGATCCTCTCGCCGCGGGGGAAACGGCAGGTGAACTCTCGGGGGTCGCCGCTAGGAGAGCGGGACCGCGAGCACCCCGTCGACGAGGCGCAGGGTCAGCGCCGTGAGGTCCTGATCCTCGGCGACGTCGGCTCCTTCGATCGCGTCGCGGAAGCGCTCGACCTCACCCGCCATCGGCGACGGCGGAGCGTCGACCTCGATGACCTGGGGAGTCCGCCCCCGCGGCGTGAGGGTGAGCCGGCGCGGCGCATCGATCGCGTCGATCGTGAGCGAGCCCTCCTCTCCCTGGATCTCGCTCGGCAGGGCGGTGTCGGTAATCTTGGACCACGCGACGTCGGCGACGAAGCCGTCGTAGACGGCCAGCGCACTGCCCAGGCCGTCGGTGCCGGACGCGATGCCCACCCGCACGCCGTGCACCTCCCGGGGCCGACCGAAGAGGCGAACGAGCGCGTGAAGGGGGTACACGCCGAGGTCCCGGAGGGAGCTTCCCCCCAGCGCCGGGTCGAAGATGTTCGTCTGCTCGCCCGCCAGCACGTGGTCGTAGCGCGCCGACCTCTTCTCGTAGCGCAGCGAGACCCGCCGCACGGTTCCGAGTCGGGGCAGCAGTTCGCGCACCGCCGCGAGACCGGGGTCGTACGCGGAGCGCATGGCCTCGAGCAGCACGACGCCCCTCGCGCGGGCATCGCGCACCGCGGCGTTCCAGTCGTCGGCCGACAGCACCGCGGGCTTCTCGACGAGCGTCGGGATGCCGGCATCCACCGCCGCGGCGATCTGCTCCGCGTGCACGGAGTTGGGGCTGGCGAGGTAGACGGCGTCGACGTCGTCGGCGGCGAGCAGATGGTCGAGACCGACCGCGGTGCCCGGCGCGCCGACGGCGTCGGCGAAGGAACGCGCCCGGTCGGCGTCGCGCGAGGCCACGCGCGACACGACGACGCCGTCGACCGCGTCGACGGCCTCGACGAAGCGTTCCGAGATGCTGCTGGTGCCGACGATGCCGATGCGGATCATCTCCCCATCCTCTCGCGCCCGCGCATCGCGGCGCGCCGGTCCCCCGGACGGCGCGGATCGTCCCGCTAGGATCGCGGCGAGCCGCCCCACCCGATCCCGAGGCACCGTTCATGACGATCACCCGAGCCGCCCGCCGCCGGCGCGCCAGCCGCCGCGTACGCGCGCGGCGCGCCCTCGTCTCCGTCGTCGCCGTCGCGGCCATCGCGGGCGGCGTCGCCGTCTTCGCCGTCACGCGCGGAGGGGGCTCCCCCGACACGACCGACGCGGCCACCACGGTCGCCTCGATCACCCCCACGCCGACGCCCACCCCGACCCCGACTCCCCTCACCCCGGCCGAGCGGCTCCTGTCGACCACCACCGACCCGAACGCCTGCGCGGTGTCGTTCGTCGGCGACGGCATCGCCCTCGACCCTCAGGTGCAGACCCAGGGCTACCGCTACGAGGCCCTGCCCATCCCGCAGGCCGAGGGCCGCGTGTTCGCCGGCTGGTATCCCACCACCGCCGATGCCGCGGCGCTGACGGCCTCCGCTCGCGTGAACGGCGCCGACCTGGTCGCCTGCACCGCCCGGGAGCGGGTGCTGCACGCCGGATGGACCACGCCCGCGGCGAACACGGCCGAAGACGCCGGCATCCCGATCCTTATGTACCACCAGTTCACGCGGAAGCCGGAGGGCGAGGACGGCTGGCTCCGCGGCAACTACGCCTACGTCGGCGACTTCGACGCGCAGATGGCTTACATCAAGGACGCGGACTTCTACCTGCCGACCTGGGACGAGCTGAGCGCCTTCATCGACGGCCGACTCTTCCTGCCGAAGCACTCCGTGATCATCACCGACGACGACGCCGACTCCAGTTGGCTCGAGCTGGCCGCCCCGATCGTCGACGGCAAGAACCTGCTGACCACGTCGTTCGTCATCACCTCGTCCCGCACCGAGCCGACCCCGAACAGGTTCGTGCTGCAGCGATCGCACACGCACGACATGCACCGCGCCGGCCCCAACGGCAAGGGGCGGATGGTCAACGACGACGCCGACACGATCGCCGCCGACCTGGAGGAGTCCGCCCGGATCCTCGGGGCCAAAGAAGTGGTCGCCTATCCCTTCGGGCATTACGACGAGACGACGAAAGAGGGCGTGCGTCGCGCCGGTTTCGCCCTCGGCCGCACCATCGAGCCCGGGTACGTGCGCATCGGCACCGATAAGCTGGCCCTGCCCGTCGTCAGGGTCAACTACGGAATGACCGTCGACGACCTCAAGGCGAAGATCGGCTGAGCACGACGAAGGATCGTGCCGATGGAGAGCTGTTTCTGGCCGGACGCTGGGGTGAACACCCGCTAGCTCCCAGGTAACTCCTCCACAATCCCAATTTGGGCACGCGTCGGCCGGTCTACGCTGTGTACTTCTGGCTTACCGAGAAAACGCGAGCACACATGGATATTTCCGTCATCGTTCCGACCTTCAACGAGGGTCCGAACGTCGCCGAGCTGGTCCGTCGCACGACGGACGCCCTGCTCGGTCGAGACGTGGAGATCATCTTCGTCGACGACTCCCGCGACGACACCCCCGACATCATCCGGGCAGTCGCCGCGACCGCCACGGTCCCGGTGCGCCTCATCCACCGCGACGAGCCCGTCGGCGGTCTGGGCGGTGCCGTGGTCGAGGGCATCAAGGCCGCGGCATCCGACTACTGCGTCGTCATGGACGGCGACCTGCAGCACCCGCCCGAGGTCATCGCCGAGCTGCTCGCGCGGGCCGAAGAGGGAGACGCCGACGTCGTCGTCGCCTCCCGCTACATCGCGGGCGGCACGTCCGACGGCCTCGCCAACGCCGTGCGCACGACCGTCTCGCGCGCGTCGACGCTGCTGACCAAGGCGATGTTCCCGAAGAAGCTGCACAACTGCTCCGACCCGATGACCGGGTTCTTCCTCGTCGACCGTCGCTCACTCGAGGTCGAGACCCTGCAGCCGCGGGGCTTCAAGATCCTCCTCGAGATCCTCGCGCGCAAGCAGATGCGCGTCGCCGAGGTGCCGTTCTCGTTCGCTCCCCGCTTCGCCGGAGAGTCGAAGGCTTCGTTCAGCCAGGGCATGCGCTTCCTGACCCAGCTGACGATGCTGCGCTTCGGTCGCATGTCGGCGTTCGCGCTGGTCGGCGGCCTCGGCGCCGTCGCCAACCTCCTCATCATGGGAGCCCTGCAGGCCGTGGGCGTGCAGTACATCGTCGCCGCCGTGATCGCGAGCATCGTGACGATCATCGCGAACTTCCTCGCCCTCGAGTACCTCGTCTTCGCCGACATGCGCGCCGAATCCGGGCTCATGCGCCACCGCTTCGTGAAGTCGTTCACGTTCAACGGCATCGAGGCCATCGTGCGCATCCCGGTCATCTGGGTGCTCGTGAGCCAGGCGCACATCCAGAGCGTCGTCGCGGCCGCCCTCACCCTCATCGCGGCGTTCGTGGTGCGCTTCGTCTTCCACGCCCTCGTGGTCTACGCGCCCAAGAAGAGCCGCGTCGGCAAGGCCGTGCGAGCCGTCGAGCCGCTCGAAGACGAAGTGACCGCCTGAGCCCCGGTCCCGCGGGACTCCGCGCCCGCACAGCGGCGGCGGCGTACGCTGGAGACATGTCCTCCGACGCATCCATCCGTATGTTCGGCGCCGACTGGTGCCGCGATTGCATCCGCACCAAGAAGCAGCTCGACGAGCTCGGCATCGACTACGAGTACATCGACCTCGTGGCCGACCCCGCCGCAGCCGATGTCGCCAAGGAGATCTCGGGCCGCACGAGCATCCCCGTCGTCGTCTACCCCGACTCCAGCCACCACGTCGAGCCCTCCAACGCCGACGTCGAGGCGAAGCTCCGCGAACTCTCGCTCATCTGAGCACCGTGCAGCCGGTCCGGCGGGCGCTGACCGGCGAGGCCGGCACGATGCTGCCGGCCTTCGTCGATCACCACGTGCACCTGCACCTCATCGACGCAGCCGGACTCCCGCGGCGCGGGATCGCCGCCGTCGTCGATCTCGGCGGTGATCCCGTCGCCCTCGCCCGTCGCGTCGACGGCCTCCCCCGCGTGTCCTACGCGGGGGCGTTCCTGACCGTCCCCGGCGGCTATCCCCTCGGTCGTTCCTGGGCCCCCGCCGACATCGTGCGCGTGGTGACCGCGAGTTCGCGGCATCCGGGAGTCTCCGGCGGTGCGCGCACGGCGGTCGACGCGCAGGCGGATGCCGGGGCCTCGATCGTCAAAGTGGCGTTGAACGTCGACGCGGGCCCGGTTCCCGACGACGACACCCTCGCCGCGATCGTCGCGGCGGCCCGCGAGCGCGGGCTGCCCGTGGTCGCGCACGCGCAGGGCGCGGGACAGGTGGAACGTGCGATCGAGGCGGGGGTGTCGGTCCTCGCCCACGCCCCCTTCGACGCCCCCGTCTCGCGACGGCTGCTCGCGAAGGCCGTGGCCGCCGGTCAGGCGTGGATCTCCACCCTCGACATCCACCGCGGAGCGGTGCGCGACGTCGCGATCGCGAACGTGCGCGCGTTCGCGGCGCGCGGCGGCCGGGTGCTCTACGGCACCGACCTCGGCAACGGCCCCCTCCCCGTCGGCGTGAACAGGCGGGAGCTGCTGGCCCTGCACGAGGCCGGCGTGCGCGACGACGCCCTCATCGCCGCGCTGACGGACCCCTGGCCCCGCGCGGAGCGGACCCTCGGCGTCTCGACCTTCATCGCCGGTCCCGCTCCCGCCGGTGCCGCACCCGCCGACGACGTTCCCACCTGGCTGAGCCGGGCCACCGTCGTCCCGACCGAGGAGCTGACGCGTGTCGACTGACCCCTCCCCCGACTTCGGATCCGTGGACCGCCTGGAGGTGCCGCACGCCTCGCTGGAGGTCGAGGCGGCCGCCCTCGACGCCGACGACCCGCTCGCGGCGCACCGCGCCGCCTTCGTCGGCGCGGAGACGTCGCTCATCTACTTCGACGGCAACTCCCTCGGACGCCCTCCCCGCGCCACCGCCGAGCGCCTCGCGCGCTTCGTCACCGACGAGTGGGGCGGACGGCTCATCCGCGGGTGGGACGAGGCGTGGATGGACCTGCCCTTCGCGATCGGCGACCGGATCGGCGCCCTCGCCCTGGGCGCGGCATCCGGGCAGACCGTGATCGGCGACTCCACGACCGTGCTGCTCTACAAGCTGCTGCGCGCCGCCCTCGACGCCCAGAGCGCCACGGACCCCGAGCGGGTCGAGATCGTCGTGGGCCGCGACGACTTCCCCACCGATCGCTACCTCGTCGAGGGCATCGCCGCCGAGCGGGGCGCCCGCGTCGTCTGGGTGGAGGTCGACACCTCCCGCGGCGTGGATGCCGACCTGCTGCGCGCCGCGGTCGGTCCGCGCACCGCGGTGGTGCTGCTCAGCCACGTCTCGTACCGCTCCGGGTACCTCGCCGACGGGCCCGCCCTCACCCGGATCGCCCACGAAGCGGGCGCTCTCGTGCTGTGGGATCTGTGCCACTCCGCCGGATCCGTGCCGATGGACCTCGACGCATGGGGCGTGGACCTCGCCGTCGGCTGCACCTACAAGTACCTCAACGGCGGCCCGGGCTCCCCCGCCTTCGCGTACGTCGCCGCACGGCACCAGCACCGCCTCACGCAGCCGGTGCAGGGGTGGATGGGGGCGGCCGACGTGTTCTCGATGGGCCCGCAGTACCGCCCCGCCGACGGCATGCGCCGTTTCCTGTCGGGGACGCCGCCGGTGCTCGGCATGCTCGCGATGCAGGACACCCTCGACCTCCTCGACGAGGCCGGGATCGACGCGATCCGTCGAAAGTCGATCGCCCTGACCGACTTCGCGGTGCGGGTGGCGGACGGCATCCTGGGTCCCCTCGGCGTGAGCCTCGCCTCGCCGCGCGATTCCGCCGAGCGCGGAGGGCACATCACCCTGTCGCACCCCGCGATGCGCGCGGTCACCGCGCGGCTGTGGCGCGGCGACGTCATCCCCGACTACCGCGATCCGCACGGGCTGCGCATCGGACTGTCCCCCCTGTCGACGAGCTTCATCGAGACGCTCGCGGGCATGCGGGCCGTGGCCGACGCGCTCCGCGCCGAAGCCTGACACGCCGCGGTCGAGGCCGCACGAGGCGGGGGGCTAGCCTCGAGAGGTGATCGATCCGCTCATCATCGTCGTCGCCGGCGTGGTGGTCGTCGCCCTCGCCACGGTCATCGGGCCGCGCTTCAACATCGCCGGTCCCCTCGTTCTGCTCGCGGTGGGCGCGGGGGTCAGCCTGCTGCCCTTCGTGCCGGCGTTCGCCGTGAACCCCGAGGTCATCCTCATCGGGGTGCTCCCGCCCTTGCTGTACTCCGCGGCGGTGCAACTGCCCGCGATCGAGTTCCGCCGCGACTTCGCCCCCATCGCCGGCCTGTCGGTGCTGCTGGTCGTCTTCAGCTCGCTCGTGCTCGGACTGTTCTTCTGGGCGGTCATCCCCGGCCTCGGACTCGCCCTGTCGATCGCGCTCGGGGCCATCCTCAGCCCCACCGACGCGGTGGCCACCTCGATCGCGAAGCGCCTGGGCATCTCGCCGCGCGTGGTGACGATGCTCGAGGGGGAGAGCCTTCTCAACGACGCCACGGCCCTGGTGCTGCTGCGCACGGCGACCGCGGCGGTGGCATCCGGATTCGCCTTCGGCGACGCCGTCGCATCCTTCGCGTGGGCCGTCGTGCTCGCCCTGGCGTTGGGCGCCGTGGTCGGGTGGGTCAACCTGCGCGTGCGGGAGCGCGTGTCGAACTCCGCGGCGAACACCGCGTTGAGCTTCACCGTGCCCTTCATCGCCTACCTGCCGACCGAGCACCTGGGCGGCTCGGGCCTGGTCGCGGCGGTCGTCGCCGGCATCGTCACCGGACAGGGCGCCGCCCGGCGGTTCACGCCGGAGCAGCGCATCAGCGACCGGCTCAACTGGCGCACGATCGAGCTGATCCTCGAGGGCGGGGTCTTCCTCGTGTTCGGGCTGGAGCTGAAAGACATCGTCACGGCGAACCTGCGCGAACACGAGGGCCTCTGGCACGGAACCTGGCTGGCCCTCTCGGCGCTCGGCATCACGCTCGCCGCGCGTGCGCTGTACGTGTCGTGGATCATCTGGATCCAGGGACGACGCAGCCACCGCGCCCCCCGGCATCTCGAGAGGGTCGACGACGCGCAGCGGCGCCTCGACCGCTTCGAAGAGGCCTACCGCACCGCCCCCGAGCAGTTCGGCGCGCGTCTCGAAAACCCCGCTCGCGCCGAGCGGCGCATCGGCTGGATGCGCACGCGCATCGCCCGCACGATGGCCGATCTCGACTACTACCGCGACACCCCGCTCGACGCGCGTCACGGGAGCGTGATCGTCTGGGCCGGGATGCGCGGCGTCGTGACCCTCGCGGCCGCGCAGACGCTCCCCGAGAACACCTCGCAACGCCCCCTCCTGATCTTCGTCGCGTTCCTGGTCGCCCTCTTCAGCCTGGTGCTGCAGGGACTGACCCTCCCGACCGTCGTCCGCCGGATCGGACTCGCGGGCGACGGGGGCGAGGGGCCCTCCCGCGACGAGCAACGCGCCCTCGACGCGGAGCTGCGGGATGCCGCGATCGCGGCCGTGCAGTCGGGAACGCTCGTGCGGCGTGACGGCGAGGCCTTCCCCGCGGAGATGATCGAGCGGGCCGGCGCCCGCCTCGTGCAGCCTCCCGACGAGGAGGCCTCGACGCGCGTGCGTGACTTCCTGGAGCTGCGGCTCGCCTCCATCGAGGCGATGCGTCATCGCCTGCACGACGTCGGCCGCGACGGGCGCTACAGCACCGCCGCCCTGCGCCACGCCCTCGCCGAACTCGACGCCGACCAGCTGAGTCTCGAGCTGCGCATCGACGACGGCGAGGACGACTGAGGGGAATACCGTCGGCGGCATCCCTGTTTTTATTCAGGCGCATGCGGTCGCCACGAGATCCGCGGTGACTCGACGGCGGGAGAGAAGTGCATCCATGAGCAGGTTCGCCCAGAAGGTCGCCCTCGTCACCGGTGGCGGTAGCGGAATCGGAGCCGCGATCGCGCGGGAGCTGGCCGCGGAAGGGGCGTCGGTCGTCGTCACCGACATCAACCAGGATGCCGCCGAGCGCGTCGTGCAGCAGATCACCGACGCGGGCGGAACCGCCGCGGGCTTCGTGCAGAACACCGCGAAGTGGCAGGACTCTCAGGCGGCCGTCGCCTTCGCGCAAGACACCTTCGGCGGTCTCCACCTCGCCGTCAACAACGCCGGCATCGGCGCCCCGCCGCAGAACATCGGCGACTACGACGTCGAGGCGTGGGACCGCGTGCGCGCGGTCGACCTGGACGGCGTCTTCTACGGCCTGAAGTTCGAGCTGCCGGCCATCGTCGCCTCCGGCGGCGGGGCGATCGTCAACATGGCATCCGTGCTGGGATCGGTCGGCATCGCGCAGAACGCCGCCTACGTCGCCAGCAAGCACGCGCTGGTCGGCCTGACGAAGGTCGCGGCGCTGGAGTACACCGCGAAGGGCGTGCGCACCAACGCCGTCGGTCCCGGCTTCATCGACACGCCCCTCGTCCGCTCGAGCCTGAGCCCCGAGGCGCTGACGCACCTCGAGAACGAGCACGCCACCGGTCGTCTCGGCACCGACTCCGAGGTCGCCGCGCTCACGCTCTTCCTGCTGAGTGACGCCGCGTCCTTCATCTCGGGCAGCTACCACCTCGTCGACGGCGGATACTCCGCGCACTGAGCCACCGCCCCGGGCCCGCCGCGCGTGAGGTGCGGCGGGTCTTCTTTGTGTGGGGTGTTGGCGCCCCGGGGGTCCGGTGCCGGGGCGAGGGTCACGCCCGTAAGGGCGACCATGTCCCACTCATGGTCGGTGCGGACGCCCTCGACCGGCACTTTTCGGGACGAGCACCGCCATAGGTGGGACGAGGGGGCGCCGACCCCGGCCCGGAGGGCGGTTTCGCAGGGGCGTGGGGCACAATGGTCGCGGAGGTTTCCATGAGCGATCCGATCCCGACGATGCCGTCATCCGCGGATGCCGCCGGGACCAGCCCGGTCCACGTGATGCACACCGCGGCCGAGTGCCCGAAGTGCTTCACCGAGTTGCAGAGCGATCGCGACTGGTGGCGCGCTCGTCCCGCCGGATCCCGTCTCGTCGGACTGGTGGTGTCGCGGCCCGACATGCCCACCGTCGTGCAGCAGCGCGACGATCTCACCCGCTTCGGCGTGCCCATCGAGGGCTTCCGCCACCCCGCCCCGGAGACGCTCGAGGGGTGGGCGAACCGCCTCGACCGGTTCTTCGGCACGCTGACGAGCGGCGACGTGCTCGTGGTCGCGAGCATCCACGCTCTCGGAGCGACCCGAGAGGATGCCAACCGTGCGGTCGCCGACCTGCGCCGACGCGGCGTGATGGTGAAGGTGCTCTCGCACGGCGACCGGCACCTGCACGACGCCTCGCTTCCGTCCCGGAGCTGACAGGGGCGTCCCAGGAGCCGTCCCGCGGAGTCCGACCCCGAACCGCGGCCCCGCGGCATCCGGAGTACCCCCGAGTCCGCACGACGGCCGCGGCGTCATCAGACGGCGGCAGCCGCCCGCAGACGAAGGTGCCCCCGCAGACGGATCTGCGGGGGCACCGGGAGAAGCGACTCAGCCCTGGGCGCGACGGTTGATACGCGGGTTGCGGGCGCCGACGACCATGCCGGTGGTGGGGGTTCCGGATGCCGAACGCCCGGCGCCCTGCGAACGGGCGGCGGGGGCGCCGGTGCGCTGCGCACCCGCTCCGCCCTGGCCGCGACCCGCGCCGGAGCGCTGGCCGCCGCGACCGCCCTGCGGAGCGCGACCTCCGGCCGGAGCGTCGGATGCCGGGGCGCCCGCGCCGCGACGACGACCGCCGCCGCCCTGTGCGCCGCCGCGGGCCGAGGACTGCTGGCCCTCACCGCGGGCCGCGCGCTTGCGCTGGGCGTTGGCGCCCTGCGAACGTCCGCCGCCCTGGGGCTGCGCGACGACCGGCTCGGGCTTGACGTAGGGGGCCACCTCGCCGACCAGGGCGACGACCTCGGGAGAGGTGGAGATGACCTGCTGCGGGGTGGCCGAGATCTTGGCCTTGCGCAGGATGTCGAGGGTGTCGCGACGCTGCTCGGGGAGCATGATCGTCACCACGTCACCGGCGGTGCCGGCGCGCGCGGTGCGGCCGGAGCGGTGCAGGTACGCCTTGTGCTCGACGGGCGGGTCGACGTGCACGACCAGCTCCACGCCATCGACGTGCACACCGCGCGCGGCGACGTCGGTGGCCACGAGCACCTTGGCGCGACCGTCGCCGAAGGCGGCGAGGTTGCGGTCGCGGGCGGGCTGCGAGAGGTTGCCGTGCAGGTCGACGGCGGGGATGCCCGAGGCCGTCAGCTGCTTCGCGAGCTTCTTCGCCTGGTGCTTGGTGCGCATGAAGAGGATGCGGCGGGCGGTACCGGAGGCGAGGGTCTGGACGAGGTCCTTTTTGGCATCCGCGTCGACCGGGGCGAAGACGTGGTGGGTCATCGCGGCGACGTGCGAGTGGGCCTCGTCGACCGAGTGCAGCACCTCGTTGCGCAGGAAGCGCTTGACGAGCTTGTCCACGCCGTTGTCCAGCGTCGCCGAGAAGAGCAGGCGCTGTCCGTCGGCGGGGGTGCGCGAGAGCAGGCGCGTGACACCGGGCAGGAAGCCGAGGTCGGCCATGTGGTCGGCCTCGTCGAGAACGGTGATCTCGACGTCGCCGAGGTTCGCGAAGCCCTGACCGATCAGGTCTTCGAGGCGACCGGGGCACGCGACGAGGATGTCGACGCCGGCGTTCAGCGCGTCGACCTGGCGCTTCTGGTTCACGCCGCCGTAGACCGTCGTGGTCACGAGGTCGTAGGCCGCGGCGAGGGGCTTGATGACCTCGTCGATCTGGTTGGCCAGCTCGCGGGTGGGAGCCAGCACGAGCGCGCGGGGCTTGCGGCCGCGGCGGCGGTCGGCCTTGGCGGCGAGGCGGGCGACCAGCGGCAGCGAGAAGGCGAGGGTCTTGCCCGAGCCGGTCTTGCCGCGGCCGAGCACGTCGCGGCCGGCGAGGGTGTCGGGCAGGGTGTCGGCCTGGATCGGGAACGGCTCGTTCTTGCCCTGAGCGGCGAGAACGTCGATGAGGGGGGCGGGCACGCCGAGGTCGGCGAAAGTCTGGGACGTCATGAATACTCCTGCCGCGGCGCACGCGCGCACGGCGGTTCGGGATGCCGCGATGCTGCGGCTGCAGGGGCGAAGGCGCCGGGTGGCGCATCCGTTCGCCGTGAAGGTCAAAGGCCCGAGAAGAGGGGGCCGGTGCGTTCGACGACGCGTGAAGCGAAAGCTTCAGTGATCAGTCTACCGGGTGGGACGGTCATCTCCGTCGCTCGGGGGATCCGCCGAGGCGCGAGCATTCGTACCGTCGATGGCATGGATATCGCCTCGATGATCATGGGCGCCTCGATCGCGTCGATCGCCTGGATCGGGTTCTGGCCGTGGGCGAAGCTGCGGCGATTGCGAGAAATCGACGCTCACGACACCGCCGTGGACTGAGCGCGCGACCAGCGAAGAGTCACCCGGCGGCGCGCCAACACCCTGCCACGTGGTCGTCGACCATGCCCGAGGACTGCATGAGGGCGTACATCGTGGTCGGTCCGACGAAGCGGAATCCGCGACGACGCAGTTCTTTGCTCATCGCGGTCGACTCGGGGGTCACGGCCGGCACCTCGGCGAAGGTCGCCGGGGGTGTGTGCGCGGCGGGGGCGAACGACCACATCAGGGCGTCGAACTCGCCCGGAGTCATCTTCGCGACGATCGTGGCGTTGCCGATCACGGCCTCGATTTTTCCGCGGTGGCGGATGATGCCGGCATCCTGGAGGAGACGCTCGACGTCGTCGGGGCCGAATCTCGCCACGATCGACGGCTCGAAACCGTCGAACACCTCGCGGAAGCGCGGACGCTTGCGCAGGATCGTGATCCACGCGAGGCCCGCCTGGAAGCCCTCGAGGCTCATCTTCTCGAACAGCGGACGGTCGCCGCGCAGCTCGGTGCCCCACTCTTCGTCGTGGTACCGCTGGTACTCGGCGTCGGTGCCCGCCCATGCGCAGCGGGCGACGCCGTCGGACCCGGTGACGAGATCGCTCATGCGTCCAGGCTAGGCGGGGTCTCCGACATCGCGCCGCGACGCGTCACGGCGACGGGCCGGTGGCACGAGAACAGGCCGACCCTCGACGGATCGGCCTGTTCTCGCGTCATCCCCCGTCCTCGTCGAGGACCGGGACGGATGCCGTCACCGGGCGGGCTTCTTCTCCGGAACCGGGGCGTTGCCCGAGGCCTTCAGCTCGGCGTAGTACGCCGCGGCCTCGTTCTGGCGGTCGTCCTCGACGCCCGAGGCGATCGAGGCGCGGATGTGCTCCGGGCCGTAGCCGAAGGCGTCGACGAGGTCCTGCGCGTGCGGACGGAGACGCGCGCACAGGCGGTCGATGTAGCTCGACACCGCCGCGGCACGCTGCGTCGAGAGCCGGCCGTTGATGAGGTACCAGGCCAGGTGCTTCTCGATGAGCTGCAGGCCGAACAGGTCGCGCAGCCAGGTGAGCACCCGAAGGGTGTCGCGGTCGCCGATGCGGTTGATGGCGTCGGTGAAGGCCTCCCACTGCAGCAGTTCGCCGTGCGCGCGAGCGGCCTCGATGAGCTCGGCCTGGTTCTCGTTGAACAGCGCCGCCGCCTCCTCGCGGGAGAGCTTGGATGCCGGGCGCAGGCGCCCCGCGATGTCGGCGATCATCTGCTGCACCCGACCGGCCAGCAGCTCGTGCTGCTGCTCGGCGCGCAGGCCCTTCTCGACCGACCGGGCGGTCGAACCGAAGTCGCTGACCGCCTGGCCCAGCTGACGCATCCCCGCACCGTGGAAGAGCTTGCCGGCCGTCTGGCCGACGGCGAAGGCGGCGAGCTGCTTGGCATCCTTGCCCTTGAACTGCTTCGCGTAGTCGGCGAGCAGACGCTTGCCGACCAGCTGCAGGAGGATGTTGTTGTCACCCTCGAAGGTGACGTAGATGTCGAGGTCGGCGCGCAGCCCCACGAGTCGGTTCTCGAACAGGAAGCCCTGCCCGCCGCACGCCTCGCGCGACTCCTGCAGCGTGTCGAGCGCGTGCCAGGTCGACAGCGGCTTGAGGGCCGCGGCAAGGGTCTCGAGGTCTTCGCGATCGGCGTCGGTGTCGAGCGCGCCGCTGAAGACGCCGTCGAACTTCTGCAGGAACTCGTCGTGCGCGAAGATCTCCGCGTACGTCGTGGCCAGGCGCGGCAGAAGACGGCGCTGGTGCTTTCCATAGTCGAGCAGGGTCACCTCGGGGGTCCCGCTGCCCGAGTCGAACTGGCGGCGCTGGTTGCCGTAGGTGATCGCGATGGTGAGGCCGATCGCCGATGCCCACGCCGCGGCGCCGTCGAGGGAGACGCGCCCCTGGACCAGGGTTCCGAGCATCGTGAAGAAGCGACGGCCCGGGCTGGCGATGTCGCTGGAGTAGGTGCCGTCGGCGGCGACGTCGCCGTACCGGTTGAGGAGGTTCGTGCGGGGGACGCGCACCTGGTCGAAGTGCAGGCGCCCGTTGTCGATGCCGTTCAGACCGCCCTTCAGGCCGTCGTCCTCGCCGCCGATGCCGGGGAGGAAGTTCCCCGCGTCGTCGCGCAGCGGCACGTAGAAGCAGTGCACGCCGTGGTTGACACCCTTCGTGATGAGCTGCGCGAAGACCGTCGCCGCCTTGCCGTGCAGGGCGGCGTTGCCGAGGTAGTCCTTCCACGCCCCACGGAACGGGGTGTGGATGACGAACTCCTCGGTATCGGGGTCGTAGGTCGCGGTGGTGCCGATGGCCGACACGTCGGAGCCGTGCCCGGTCTCGGTCATCGCGAACGCCCCCGGGATCTCGAGGCTCATGATGCCGGGGAGCCACTTGTCGTGGTGCTCGCGGGTGCCCAGCTGCAGCACGGCAGAACCGAACAGACCCCACTGCACTCCCGACTTGATCTGCAGGCTCGGGTCGGCGGCGACGAGTTCTTCGAACCCGGCGATGTTGGCGCCGTTGTTCTCCTCGCCGCCGAGGCGCTTCGGGAACGCCCGGTGGACCGCCTTGTTCTGCACGAGGAGGTGGAGCTGGCTGAGGGTGCGCTCGCGGTGCGCATCCATGCCCAGGCTGTCGTCGCGCCACAGCGCGGGGTCCTTGATCATCTCGCGCGCCTCGCGGCGGGTCTCGGCCCACGTACCGAGCAGCAGGTCGGTGACCCGCTCGGTGTCGATGCGGGCTTCGGCGGCCTCGGCCGCGCTGTGGGCGGCGGTGGGCGCGCCTCCCACGGGCGTGCGCGTGCTCGTGGCGGGCGTGGTGGGACGGACGGCGGCGTCGGTCATTCTCGGCACCTTTCGACGTTGCAAAGGGATGCCTCCACGGTAGGTGTCCCACAACGACCGCTCAAACATCCTGTGCGATGCGCACAACAGGCCCGCGCTCGCCCGGGCCGATTCGTTGTGGGTGGTCAACATTCCCGAGTGGGGGCTGAATGGGCGGCGGTGGCGGTGGCGCGCCCGGGGGGGCGGACGCGCGGCGGGCGCGGCGCCGGGCGTGCGGCGGGCGGGCGCGCGGCGGGCGCGG
>NZ_JBFECV010000003.1:0-491527 GCF_041379845.1 Microbacterium sp. BWR-S6Y | reverse complement strand
ACCCGGAAGCTAAGCCTCTCAGCGCCGATGGTACTGCAGGGGGGACCCTGTGGGAGAGTAGGACACCGCCGGACTTCCTTTACCGAAATGGCCACCCAACGCTGGGTGGCCATTTCGCATTTATACCCACACCCCGCATCCTGTGGGGGTGATCAGCGCCGGCACGCCCCCATCCGTTCGATGGGGGCGCGTGCCGGCGCTTCGTCGTACCCCGACCGCTACTGTCGAGAGAGTGAGTGAATTCGCGGGGCACCTTCCGGGCAGCCGCGAGTACCGCCGCCTCCTGGTCGGCCTGTTCTTCGGCGGCGTTGCGACGTTCGCTCAGTTGTACTCGACCCAGGCGTTGCTGCCGTCTCTCGCGGTCGACGTCGGCACGGGGCCGGCGGGCGCAGCGTTGACCGTGTCCGCCTCGACACTGGGCCTCGCCGTAGCGGTGATCCCGTGGTCGATCGTCGCGGACCGGGTCGGCCGGGTCCCGGCGATGGCGATCGGACTCATCGCCGCGACGGTGCTCGGCGCGCTGACGCCCCTGGCGCATGACATCACGGTGCTGCTCGCGCTGCGCCTGTTCGAGGGCGCGGCCCTGGGCGCGGTGCCGGCAGTGGCCCTCGCGTACCTGAGTGAAGAGGTCGATGCCCGGCACGTCGCGGCCGCGGCCGGGTCGTACATTGCGGGGACCACCGTCGGCGGTCTCAGCGGACGAGTCGTTTCGGGATGGGTGGGGGAGGCGGCCGGCTGGCGGTGGGGGGTGGCATCCGTCGTCCTTCTCTGCGTCGTGGCGGCCGTGCTGTTCCTGACCCTCGTGCCCGCGGCGCGCGGGTTCGTCCCGGGTCGTCGCCGTACCGATCGCGGTCCGTCGATCCTCCGCCGGCTCGCGGTGAACCTGCGCTCTCCGGTGCAGCTCGCCCTGTACGCGCAGGGCTTCCTGCTCATGGGCGCGTTCGTCGCGGTGTACAACTACCTGGGTTTCCATCTGAGTGCGCCGCCTTTCTCGCTGGCCCCCGCCCTGATCACCCTGCTGTTCCTGGCGTATCTCGCCGGAACGGCGTCGTCGCCGCAGGCCGGGGCTCTGGCAGTGTGGTACGGGCGCCTTCCGGTGCTGGCGGTCGGGATCACGGTCATGGTGGTCGGGGTCGCCCTGATGCTCGTCCCCGCTGTCGTCGCCGTGCTCGTGGGCCTGGTCGCGTTCACGGCGGGGTTCTTCGCCGCGCACGCGGTGGCATCCGGGTGGACGCCGGTCGCCGCGGCGCCGGAGGCGCGGGCGCAGGCGTCGTCGCTTTACTACCTCGGGTACTACGCCGGGTCGAGCGTGTTCGGATGGGCGCTCGGCATCGTGTTCGGGGCGGCGGGGTGGGGGTGGTTCCTCGGTGTCGTGGCGCTCCAGTGCGCGGTCGCGCTCGTTCTCGCGGTGATCGCGCTCCCTCGGGGCCGGGCGACGGGCGCTCGCTCCTGAGTCCGGATCCGTCGACACGCGGCATCCTGAGGTCAATGCCCACGTCTCTCGGAGACGCGACCGACTAGCGTCGTTCATGACGTGAGGAGGTCGGGAGTGGACGACGCCGATGAGCGCACCATGACGGACGAACAGATGAGCGACGCCGACGAGTCGATCGAGACCGTCGCCGAGATCAGCTACGACGAACAGCGCTATCCGGCGCGACCGCGTCGACTGCGGCCGCGGGATCAGTTCCGCGGCGGGACGCTGCGGCGGTTCCTGACCGACCCGCGCAACGCGAACGGCGGGAACCCCTCGTACGTCGAGTGGCTCGTGCGCCAGTCGATGCTCAAGGACGCCGACGTGCTGAGCCGGCAGCTGTCGGGCCAGCCGTCGATGTGGCGCAACCCCTACGCGCGTCCCGACGCGCGGCGGGCGATCGAATCGACCGACGTCTGGTTCACCGCTTACCCGATCTCGCTGATCACGCGCCCGGGGGAGTCGTTCCTGGACGCCCTCGGCGACGAGGCGCTGTGGGAGGCCTTCGAGTGGGTCGGGATCAACGGCATCCACACCGGTCCGGTCAAGCGAGCGGGCGGGATCACGGGCTGGCAGGAGACGCCCAGTGTCGACGGGCACTTCGACCGCATCAGCACGCAGATCGATCCCGAGTTCGGTGACGAGAACGCCTTCCGTCGGGTCGCGGACGTGGCCGAGTCGCACGGCGGCAGCGTCATCGACGACATCGTGCCCGGCCACACCGGGAAGGGCGCCGACTTCCGCCTCGCGGAGATGGCCTACAAGGACTACCCGGGGATCTACCACATGGTCGAGATCCCGCGGGAGGACTGGGCTCTGCTCCCCGAGGTGCCGGCGGGGCGCGACTCCGTCAACCTCGACGCGGAGACCGAGCGCGAACTCAGCGCGCGCGGCTACATCATCGGCGAGCTGCAGCGCGTCATCTTCTACACGCCCGGGGTGAAGGAGACGAACTGGAGCGCGACGGCTCCCGTGGTGGGCACCGACGGCCTCGAGCGCCGCTGGGTCTACCTGCACTACTTCAAGGAGGGGCAGCCCTCGATCAACTGGCTCGACCCGACCTTTGCGGGGATGCGCCTCGTGATCGGCGACGCGCTGCACTCCCTCGGCGACCTGGGCACGAGCGCCCTGCGCCTGGACGCCAACGGCTTCCTCGGCGTCGAGAAGAGCGCGGAAGGCCTGCCGGCGTGGTCGGAGGGGCACCCGCTGTCGCACGCGGCGAACCACATCATCGCGGGCATGGTGCGCAAGGTCGGCGGATTCACCTTCCAGGAGCTCAACCTCACGATGGAGGACATCCGCGACACCGGCGCGGTCGGAGCCGACCTGTCGTACGACTTCGTCACGCGTCCCGGCTACCACCACGCGCTCGCGACGGCGAACACGGAGTTCCTCCGTCTCGCCCTGAACACGGCGCTCGAGACGGGCGTGGAGCCCGTGCAGCTCGTGCACGGGATGCAGAACCACGACGAGCTCACGTACGAGCTCGTGCACTGGGCCACGACCCACCGCGACACCGTGTACCCGTTCCGCCACGACGAGCACACCGGCGGCGAGATCGCCGAGATGGTGCGCGCCGACCTGACCGAGAAGCTCACGGTCGACGCCGACTACAACCTGGTGTTCACGCAGAACGGGATCGCCTGCACCACGGCGTCCCTCATCGCGGCCACGCAGGGCAAGGCGACGCTCGACGAGATCACCGAGGCGGACATCCCCGCGATCCGCGACGCCCACCTGCTGCTGGCCAAGTACAACTCCTGGCAGCCGGGCGTCTTCGCCCTCTCGGGCTGGGATCTCACGGGATCGCTCACGCTGCCCGCCGACGAGGTGCGCCACCTCATCTCGTCGGGCGACACGCGCTGGATCGAGCGCGGCGGTCACGATCTCCTCGACGTCGCCCCCGAGGCGGTGTCGTCGGTGTCGGGGATGCCGCGCGCGCGCTCCCTGTACGGATCGCTGGGCGCCCAGCAGGCGAACCCGGAGTCGTTCCTGTCGGGGCTGCGCGACGTGCTCCGCATCCGCGGAGACCACGGCATCGCCGTCGCGACGCAGGTCGACATCCCGCAGGTGGGACACCCCAGCATGCTGGTGATGGTGCACCGGCTGGACGGCGGGGACCGCCGCGCGGAAGACGTTCCCCTGCAGATCACCGTGCTCAACTTCTCGAGCGAGACCATCGAGGGGACCGTGCGCTCGGAGTTCCTGGTGCCTCAGAGCACCGCCGTCGACGCCTCCACGGGCGACGTCGTCGGTCGCGTCGACGAGCTGCAGAGCTTCTCACTCGAGCTCGGCCCCTACGCGGGACTCTTCCTCGTGCTGCAGGCCCCCGAGCTCGACGACTGAGGTCGGGACGGGGCGGGGTGTTCGCGTCGCGCCCCGTCCCGCCCCATCGTCCCGGCTCCGGCTCCGGCTCCGGCTCTGGCCGCGGCGTCCCGGCCCGGCGTCTCATCGGTCGTGAGGGCCGACGGAGAGGATGTCGGAGCCCCGGCGTAGCGTGCGGTGCGTGACCGATCCCCACAATTCCGTCGTCGAGTGCCTCGTCGAGGACTGCCGGCGCGCCGCCGACCCGGATGCGCCCCTTTGCCTGTGCGCCTTGCATCTCGCGGCGGCGGCGGAGTGGGCGGGCGCGACGGATGGGGTGACCGACGTGCTCCCCACGCCCTGCCGGGTGTGCGGCTCGCGGTTGGGCGTGCGGTGGCCGAGCGGGTGGCTGTGCGCCGTGTGCGAGTGGCGGCACGGCGACACCGTCGACGACGAGTTGCCGCCGCCCCGCGTCGACGTCGTGTACTACCTGCGGTTCGAGGACCGCATCAAAATCGGCACGAGCGCGCAGCCACGTCGTCGGCTCGCTGCGCTGTGGCACGACGAACTCCTGGCCTTCGAACCGGGGGACCGGCTCGTCGAGGGGCGACGACACGCCCAGTTCGCCGCGGAGAGGTTCGCCCGCACGGAGTGGTTTCGCCGCAGCGATGCCCTCGATGCGCACGTGGCGGCGTTGTCGGCCGGTGTCGACGACCCCTGGGCCCGCTACGCGCGATGGGTGAGCGAGGCGATCGCCCGACGCGGATGAGACGGGGGGAGGCGCGGAACGAAAGGGAGACCGGGCGAATGTGCGACACGGTTGGATGTGGGGAAGACCGCGGGAGATGCGGGACGGGAGTGAGACCGGGCGGACGTGCGACACGGTGAGGTCCGGGAGGACCGGGGGAGGTGTGGGACGGGACGTCGACCGGGCGGACGAGCGACACGGTCGCATCCGGGGACCGCGCGAGCGGCGAGGACCCGGCGACGCGAGTGGGGGTGCGCAACGCGGAGCGCGGGCCTCCGCCCGGGGCAAGCCCTCCCGTGCGGGACCCCCGCCCCGTAACGTGATCGCTCACGACGAGGAAGGCCATGACATGGGACTTTTCGACAGACTCTTCGGGTCCGCGGGCGACACCCCCGACCGCGCGGCGGCGCCGACGCCGACGCCGACGCCGCGCGGGAAGGTCGGCGGACAGCGTGGCGAGGACGGGCGGTACGCTCCGCCTCCGCCGGCGGGTGGGCCGGGGCGGGCGGCATCCGGATCCGCCGACGTCGACGACCGCCAGGCGATCGAGCGCTACCGCTATCTGCTGCGCACGGCTCCGCCCGAGACGGTGGAGCAGGTGCACGCGGAGGCGTTCGGCCGCCTCACCCCGTCTCAGCGTCGGCAGGTGCTCGAGGAGATGTCGGCGGGGCTGTCGCCGGCGGAGCGGCCGGCGGGCGACGACCCCGGAACGCTCGCGCGCGCCGCCACCCGGGCGGAGTACCGGCAGCCCGGGTTCATGGAGCGCACCTTCGGCGGTCGGTCGTTCGGCGCGGGAGGCGGCCCCGGATTCGGGTCGATGCTGGGGGCGTCGATGCTCGGGACCATCGGCGGGTACGTCGTGGGGTCGGCCCTCGTCGGGGCGATGTTCGACCCGGGATACGGCGCCGGGTACGCGGACGGGGTGGCCGCGGACGCGGCCGGCGACGGCACCGACGTCGGCGGGGGAGACGCCGCGGGAGCAGACGTCGGGGGTTTCGGCGGAGACGTCGGCGGAGACCTCGGGGGCGGCGATTTCGGCGGCGGCGACTTCGGAGGGGACTTCGGGTTCTGAAACCGCTCCGCGGCCGCCGCGCGGGGGCGTCGGCGTGCCGCCGCGGAACGACGCGGCCGTCGCCTGAGTAAACGCTATGGTCGAGGCCATGGCGTCCCCGACCCCGAGCGTGCGCGTCGGACTCCGGCGCAGCATCCTCGCGAACCAGATGCTGCTCGCCGTGGCCGCGTTCATCGGAGTCGTCGTCTCGATCCTCGTCGACCAGGTCACCGATGCGACGCCGTTCTTCGTGGGCGCCGCGCTCCTGTTCGCGGGAGCGGTCGCCGCCGTCCTGCTCCCGTGGGATCTCCTTCCCCGGTGGTGCGCGGCCCTGCTGCCGATCGTCGACGTCGTGGCGATCGCCCTGATGCGGGAGAGCGCGCCGCTCGCGGGCCTCGGTCTGCTCTGGACGTTCCCCGCGCTGTGGATCGGGACGGTCTTCGGCGTCCGGGGCATCGTCGCCGTCTCGGTGTCGGTGACGGTCGTGATGATCCACCAGTCGATCGCCGTCGAGCTGCAACGCTTCACCGCGTCGACGCTGCTCCTGCCGGTCGTCGTCGCAGCGTTGTCGACCATGGCCCACTTCACCGCGCGCCGCGCGCAGGCGCAGCGGGAGCTGCTCGAGAAGCAGTCGGCGGAACTTCGTCGGGCCGTCGATCGCGCGCGCCGTCAGGAGGATCTGGTCACCGAGGTGCTGGATGCCGTGGACTTCGGCGTCACCCGCGTGACGGCATCCGGGGAGTTCGCCGTCACCAACGCCGCGCACGCCCGACTGCTGAGCACGACCGACGTCTTCGGCCGGGAGATCGAGGTCTTCGCGGCCGACGGATCGACGGCGATCGCGGCGGATGCCACACCCCTGGCCCGCGCACGGGCGGGCGAGGTGTTCGAGGGCGAGATGGTCTGGTACGGGGGCCCCGGCGAAGACCGCCGCGCGCTCAGCGTCACGGCGCGCCGCCTTCCCGCGGCCGAGGGCGGAGAGATCGACGGCGTGCTCGTGAGCCGCGACGTCACCGTCGAGGAGCAGGCGCGACGCGCCCGCGAAGACCTCGTCGCGAGCGTCTCGCACGAGCTGCGCACCCCGCTGACCTCGATCATCGGCTACCTCGAACTCGCTCTCGACGACCCCTCGATCGCGCCGGCCACGCGGGACCGCCTGGCCGTGGCCGAGCGCAACGCGTCTCGTCTGCTCGAGTTGGTCGCCGACATCCTCGCCCTGTCCGCGACCTCGCACGAGGGGGTGGGAGTGGACCTCGAACTGCGTTCGGCCGACGTGGCGGCTGTCGTGCGCGCGGCCATCGAGTCGATCGCTCCTCGCGCTCTGGACCACGGCGTGCTCATCGACGCCTCGGGAGTCGAGGAGGCTCGCGCGGTCATCGACGCCCGCCGCATCCGGCAGATCGTCGACAACCTGTTGTCGAACGCCATCAAGTACGTCCCGCGCGGGGCGGCGGTGAGCGTCGCGGTGCAGCAGGACGTGCACTCGGTCTCGATCATCGTCGCCGACGACGGGCCGGGGATCTCCGCCTCCGAGCAGGCGCGACTGTTCGAGCGCTTCTTCCGCGGTGACGCCGTGCGCAACTCCTCCGCGCACGGGAGCGGATTGGGCCTCGCCATCAGCCGCGACCTCGCCCGCGCGCACGGCGGCGAGATCACCGTGCGCACGGCCCCCGGCGAGGGCGCCGCTTTCACGGTGCGCCTGCCCCGAAACCCCCGGGAGGGTGAGTGATCCTCGACGCTCTGACGCTGCAGACCGCGGCCACGCTGGTGATCGTCGTCTCCGCGATCATGTACCTGCTCGACACCCTCATGCTGAGGGACGGCCTGCCCGGGCGTCTCTGGGCGAGCGCCTACCTCTCGGGCACGTTTTCCGCCGTGTGCTACATCGCGTGGCTCCTGCTGCCCGACGTGTTCGTCGCGGTGGCGGTGGGCAACGCCGCCTTCGTTGCGGCGACGGGTTTCATCTGGCTGGGCTGCGTGGCCTTCAACGGGCGCGCGATGCGCGCGCCGGCGATCGTCACGGGGGCGGTGGTCCTCGTGGTGGCGGTTTCCGCCCTGGCCGCCGGACCCGGGGGAGGGGACTGGGCGGGGGCCATCCCGTTCTTCCTCGGCAATGCGCTGTTCGCCGTGGCGGGCGCGATCGAGACGCGCCGCGGCGCCATCGGCCGACGGTGGAGCGCCGCCGGCCTGACCGTCATCATGGCGGTCGAAGCCCTGTGGTTCGTCAGTCGGACGCTGGTGTTCGTGACGAGCGGCCCCGACAGCGAGCTCTTCCGGTCGGTCTTCGACACGCGCGTCTCGGCGCTGCTGACCATCACGCTCGTGATCGCGGCGGTCACGGTCACCTCCGTGCTCCGGGCGAACGAATCGACGCTGCGGGGCACCCCCGACATCCGTCGCCTGTCGGTGGATGCCAACGGGGTCCTGCTGCGGGAATCGTTCGAGGCCACGCTCGCCATCGTCTGCGCGCGGGCGCGGACGGCGGGGGAGGGCGTGTGCGTCATCGGCATCCGGGTGGACGACCTCAGGCGCGTCGCCGTCGCCTTCGGCCCGGAGGACGCCGAGGAGATCGCGCGGGAACTGCGGGGGGCCGTGCGGCAGCACGCCCCGACGATGGCGCTCGTGGGCGAGGCCGACACGACCGGTCTCGCGGTCGCTTTCACCACCGAGCCGACCACCGACATCGGCCGTGTCGCACGCGTGCTGCACGGAAGCCTGGTGAAGGACCTCGCGCGACTGGGGACGTCGGTGGTGCCCGTCGTCGGGATCGGCGTCGCCGTCAGCGCCGATCACGGCTGGGATTCGCGATCGCTCGCGACGCGTGCCGACGAAGCGGCGGCGCACGCCGCGGCGACGGGGGAGCAGGCGTTCCGGATCGCGTGAGGCGCGTCGCCGTCAGGACGCGTGCGCGGCGAGTTCTTCGACGCGCTGGCGGAGTTCGCGGGGGCGGAACGGCTTGGTCAGGTAGTCGTCGGCTCCGGCCTCGCGGCCCATGCGCTGCTCCGCCTCGTCGGCCCGTGCGCTCACCATCAGGATGCGCGTGTCGCTGAAGGCCTTGATGCGTCTCGCGGTCTCGAAACCGTCGATGCCCGGCATGCTGACGTCGAGCGTCGTGACGACGGGTTCGTGCCGACGGACGAGTTCGATGCCGTCGAGCCCGGTGCTCGCGGTGTGCACGGTGAAGCCCGCGCCCTCGAGCACCGCGGACACGAGCGTCCGGATGTCGAGGTCGTCCTCGATCACCACCGTGGTGCGGGCATCGGGCATGTCGCAGCTTTCGTCGGGCGGGCAGGGAGCGTTCCCACCTGCGGAAAATCGTAGACGAGTCGAGGCCGCGGCGCTCGGGGGGTGCCGCCGTCGCCGCGATATGGCATCCTCGTCGGGTGCCTCTTCTCGCGCTGACGGGTGGGATCGCCTCCGGGAAGTCCACCATCGCCGCCCTTCTCGCCCAGCGCGGCGCCGTGATCGTGGACGCGGATGCCATCGTGCGCGAGGTTCAGGCACCCGGCTCGCCCGTGCTCGCCGAGATCGTACGGGAGTTCGGACCCGACGTGCTCACCGACGAGGGGGCCTTGGATCGCCCCGGCCTCGGCGCCCGCGTGTTCGGCCACCCGGACCGGCTGGCGGCGCTCAACGCGATCGTGCATCCCGCCGTGCGGGCGGAGTCGCAGCGCCGTTTCGACGAGGCGTTCGCAGCGGATCCGCGGGGCGTCGTGGTCTACGACGTGCCGCTGCTCGCGGAGGCGCGCGCCGGTGAGGCGTGGGACCTCGTCGTCGTGGCGCACGCCCCCGTCGAGATCCGCGTGCGCCGCCTCGTGGAGGGGCGCGGGCTGAGCGAGTCCGACGCGCGCGCGCGGATCGGCTCGCAGGCGTCCGACGAGGACAGGCTCGCCCTGGCGGACGTGGTCATCGACACGGGGACCACGATGGATGCCACCCGGGCTCAGATCGACGAGCTGTGGACGCGGGTGGTGCTGGCGGCCTGAGGCCGTGGGCACCGAACTCGAGCGGACCTCGCGCTCGCGCTCGCCGACGGCGAACGCAACCCGACCCCGATGTCGGAGGCCCCGCCTACGCTGGAATCATGCAGCCGACTCGCTCCGTCCGTCCTTTCGAGGTCATCAGCGAATACTCCCCGTCCGGCGATCAGCCGCAGGCCATCGCGGAGCTCGCGGGGCGCATCAACGCGGGAGAGACCGACGTGGTGCTGCTCGGCGCCACCGGAACCGGTAAGTCGGCGACGACGGCCTGGCTCGTCGAGCAGGTGCAGCGGCCGACGCTGGTGCTCGCCCACAACAAGACGCTGGCGGCCCAGCTCGCGAACGAATTCCGCGAGCTCATGCCGAACAACGCGGTCGAGTACTTCGTGTCGTACTACGACTACTACCAGCCCGAAGCGTATGTCCCGCAGACCGACACCTTCATCGAGAAGGACAGCTCGATCAACGCCGAGGTCGAGCGGCTGCGCCACTCCACGACCAACTCGCTGCTGTCGCGCAGAGACGTCGTCGTGGTCTCGACGGTGTCGTGCATCTACGGCCTGGGAGCGCCCGAGGAGTACCTGCGCGCCATGGTGGCCCTACAGGTGGGGGAGCGCTACGACCGCGACGCGCTCATCCGCAAGTTCATCTCGATGCAGTACAACCGCAACGACGTCGACTTCTCCCGCGGCAACTTCCGGGTGCGCGGCGACACGATCGAGATCATCCCGGTCTACGAGGAGTACGCGATCCGCATCGAGATGTTCGGTGACGAGATCGAGGCGCTGTACACGCTGCACCCGCTCACGGGCGACGTCATCGAGAAGATGGAGTCGGTCCCGATCTTCCCTGCTTCGCATTACGTCGCGGGGACCGAGACGGTGCAGCGCGCGATCGGCACGATCGAGCACGAGCTCGCCGAGCGCCTGAAGGAGCTCGAGTCGCAGAACAAGCTGCTCGAGGCGCAGCGCCTGCGCATGCGGACGACCTTCGACCTCGAGATGCTGCAGCAGCTCGGTTTCTGCTCGGGGATCGAGAACTACTCGCGTCACATGGACGGCCGGATGGCGGGCGACCCCCCGCACACGCTGCTCGACTTCTTCCCCGACGACTTCCTGCTCGTGATCGACGAGTCGCACGTGACCGTGCCGCAGATCGGCGCGATGTACGAGGGCGACGCCTCGCGTAAGCGCACCCTCGTGGAGCACGGCTTCCGTCTGCCCAGCGCCATGGACAACCGGCCGCTGCGATGGGACGAGTTCAAGGAGCGGGTCGGGCAGACGGTGTACCTGTCGGCGACCCCCGGTCGTTACGAGATGGGGATCGCCGACGGCGTGGTGGAGCAGATCATCCGCCCGACCGGTCTGGTCGACCCCGAGATCATCGTGAAGCCCTCGAAGGGGCAAATCGACGACCTGCTCGAAGAGATCCGCGTGCGCGTGGAGCGCGACGAGCGCGTGCTCGTCACCACCCTCACCAAAAAGATGGCAGAGGAGCTCACCGACTTCCTGGGTGAGCACGGGGTGCGCGTGCGGTACCTGCACTCCGACGTCGACACGCTCCGTCGCGTCGAACTCCTCACGGAGTTGCGCGCCGGCGTCTACGACGTTCTCGTCGGCATCAACCTGCTGCGCGAGGGTCTCGACCTTCCGGAGGTCTCCCTCGTCGCGATCCTCGACGCCGACAAGGAGGGCTTCCTGCGCAGCGGGACCTCGCTCATCCAGACCATCGGACGCGCCGCGCGCAACGTCTCGGGCGAGGTGCACATGTACGCCGACAAAATCACCGACTCGATGCGCAACGCGATCGACGAGACGGAGCGGCGTCGCGAGAAGCAGATCGCCTACAACACGGAGCACGGGATCGACCCGCAGCCGCTGCGCAAGAAGATCGCCGACATCACCGAGGTGCTCAATCGCGAGGCGACCGACACGAAGAACCTGCTGTCGCGCAACGACAAGGCGAGCAAGGGCAAGTCTCCGACGCCGTCGCTGCGTCGCACCGGCATCGCGGCGGAGGGAGCCGATCAGCTCGAGTCGACGATCGCCGATCTGACTCAGCAGATGCTGGCGGCTGCCGCCGAGCTCAAGTTCGAGCTCGCCGGCCGGCTGCGCGACGAGGTGCAGGACATGAAGAAGGAACTGCGCGCGATGGAGCGGGCCGGGCACGCCTGAGTCGGGAAAGCCGGGGCACGACTCCCGGGTTCGGCGCGAGGTGGGGAGGGCGACGGCGCGTCGCTCCCTGCGCGTCGGTCCTGCCTCGCGTCGACGCCCCGGGTGTCGTGCACGGGCCGCGCTTGCCGGTTCTCCGCCCTGACGACGTCCCGTCTCCGCCCGTTAGGGGAGTGCAGAAGCGGTTTCGGACCTGTCCGGTCCACCGTGTGCTCGGCCATCGCGTGTCCGCACAGCGGGCACGCCCCGTCCTCGCCCCGTCAGGGGCAGTGCAGGAGCGGCTTCGGACCCGTCCGGTCCACCGAGTGCTCGACCATCGCGTGGCCGCACAGCGGGCACGGGCGCCCCGTCCGCACGGGCTCGGGCGTCGTCTCGTAGGGGCCGACGGACGCGGGGCCGGCGACGCGGATGAGCCGGGTGTTGAGGTATTGGTACCAGCCGCCGGCCTCGCGAACGCGTTCGCGCAACGGGGGGCGATCGGCATCCTTTCGTGTCATGATCATTAGTGTACTAACGAATCGAGGAGAGCGGCGTGGACGATCCGTTGAAGCTGGAGAACCAGGTGTGCTTCGCGCTCGTGACCGCGGCGCGGAACGTGGTGTCGCTCTACCGCCCCGTGCTCGAGCCGCTCGGTCTGACCCATCCCCAGTACCTGGTCATGCTCGCCCTCTGGGAGAGCGCCCCGCGCTCGCTCAGCGGTCTCGCCGCCGAGCTCGCGATGGAGCCGGCGACGCTCTCGCCGCTGGTGAAGCGCCTCGAGGCGCAGGGGCGCGTCGTCCGTGCACGCCGTGCCGACGACGAGCGGGTCCTCGACATCGACCTCACGGACGAGGGGCGCGCGCTGCGCGAGGCCGCCCTCGAGGTGCCGGGCGCGATCATGCGCCGGGTCGGCATCGACGAGCAGGCCCTCGTCGCCCTCCGCGACGGTCTGGCCCCCTTCGCGAGGTCGATCGGGGACTGAGGCGCGGGCGGTGCGCCCGGGGCTCGCGCGAGACACCGCCCCGACCCGCCCGCGCGCGGAAGCCTCGCACATCCGTGCGCTCGGGGCGAACCCGGGGCCGATGTCGGAGGGTCGACCTAGACTTAACAGGTGCCGATCGTTCCTGTCTCTTCGCCCTCGTCGTCCGCGAATTCCGCCACCAGCGGCAAGCTCAGCGTTCGGGGTGCGCGCGTCCACAACCTCAAGGACGTCGACCTCGACATCCCGCGCGATTCGCTCGTCGTGTTCACGGGGCTGTCGGGTTCCGGCAAGTCGAGCCTCGCGTTCGACACCATCTTCGCCGAGGGGCAGCGCCGCTACGTCGAATCGCTGAGCGCCTACGCGCGCCAGTTCCTCGGGCAGGTCGATCGGCCCGACGTCGACTTCATCGAGGGGCTCAGCCCCGCGGTATCGATCGACCAGAAGTCGACCAACCGCAACCCGCGCTCGACGGTCGGCACGATCACCGAGATCCACGACTACATGCGTCTGCTGTGGGCGCGCATCGGTGTGCCGCACTGCCCCGACTGCGGAGCGCGGATCCAGCGCCAGACGGTGCAGCAGATCGCCGATCAGCTGATGGAGCTGCCCGAGCGCACCCGGTACCAGATCGTCGCGCCGGTGGTCTCGCAGAAGAAGGGCGAGTTCGTCGACCTCTTCAAAGAACTGAGCGCCAAGGGGTACGCGCGTGCCGTCGTCGACGGCGAGCTCGTGCAGCTGTCCGAGCCGCCGACGCTGAAGAAGAGCTACAAGCACGACATCGCGGTCGTGGTCGACCGTCTCGTGGCATCCGGAGACATCCTGAGCCGGGTCACCGACTCGGTGGAGACCGCCATGGGTCTGGCCGGCGGCATCATGCAGGTCAACTACGTCGACGAAGAGGGCGACGACGCCTGGCAGTCGTTCTCCGAGAAGCTCGCGTGCCCCAACGGGCACCCCCTGCAGCTCACCGAGATCGAGCCGCGCACCTTCTCCTTCAACGCGCCGTTCGGGGCGTGCCCGGTCTGCTCGGGTCTCGGCACCCGCATGTCCGTCGACGTCGACCTCATGCTCGGCGACGAGGAGCTGTCGATCCGCGACGGGGCGATCCTCCCGTGGACGACCCAGGGCAAGGGCCTGTTCCAGTACTACGAGCGCCTGCTCGAAGGTCTCGCGCGCGACCTGAAGTTCTCGCTCGACACGCCCTGGAAAGACCTGTCGAAAGACGTGCAGCAGGCCGTTCTGCGCGGAGAGAACTACAAGGTCACGGTCAAGTGGAAGAACCGCTACGGCCGTGAGATGCGCTACTCCTCGGGCTTCGAGGGAGTAGTGCCCTACATCGAGCGCCAGTACCTGCAGGCCGAGTCCGACACCCAGCGTCAGCGCTGGGCGGAGTACCTGCGCGAGGTCCCGTGCGCGGTCTGCGACGGCGACCGTCTGAAGCCCGAGGTTCTCGCGGTGCTGGTCGACGACACCTCGATCGCGGCCGCGTCGCGCATGAGCCTCGCCGACGCGCGGGAGTTCTTCTCGAAGCTCACGCTCACCGACCGCGAGGCGACGATCGCCGCCGCCGTGCTGCGCGAGATCCGGGCGCGCCTCGACTTCCTCCTGCAGGTGGGGCTGAACTACCTGAGCCTCGGTCGCGCGGCCGGCACCCTCTCCGGCGGCGAAGCGCAGCGCATTCGCCTGGCCACCCAGATCGGCTCGGGCCTGACGGGGGTGCTCTACGTGCTCGACGAGCCGTCGATCGGCCTGCACCAGCGCGACAACCGCCGCCTCATCCAGACGCTCGAGACCCTGCGCGACCTCGGCAACACCCTCATCGTCGTCGAGCACGACGAAGAGACGATCCACGCGGCCGACTGGGTCGTCGACATCGGACCGCGCGCCGGCGTCGACGGCGGCAACGTCGTGCACTCCGGACCGCTCGCCCAGCTGCTCGACGACGAGACCTCCCTCACCGGCGCCTACCTCTCGGGCCGTCGCGCGATCGAGGCGCCGAAGAAGCGCCGCAAGATCGACAAGAAGCGTCAGGTGACGGTCGTCGGCGCGCGCGAGAACAACCTCAAGAACGTGTCGGTCGACTTCCCCCTGGGCGTACTCACCTCGGTGACGGGCGTGAGCGGTTCGGGCAAGTCCACGCTGGTCAATGGCATCCTGTACGAAGTCCTCGCGTCCAAGCTCAACGGCGCGCGCCGCGTTCCGGGCAAGCACACGCGCGTCACGGGCCTCGACAACCTCGACAAGGTCGTGCACGTCGATCAGGCGCCCATCGGCCGCACCCCGCGCTCCAACCCCGCGACCTACACCGGGGTGTTCGACCGTATCCGCACGCTCTTCAGCGAGACGCCCGAGGCGAAGGTGCGCGGCTACCAGGCCGGACGCTTCAGCTTCAACGTCAAGGGCGGGCGCTGCGAGGCGTGCTCGGGCGACGGCACGCTGAAGATCGAGATGAACTTCCTCCCCGACGTGTACGTCGACTGCGAGGTGTGCCACGGCAAGCGCTACAACCGCGACACCCTCTCGGTGCACTACAAGGGCAAGAACATCGCCGAGGTGCTCGAGATGCCGATCTCGGAGGCCGCGGAGTTCTTCGAGCCCATCCAGGCGATCCACCGCTACCTCAAGACGCTGGTCGACGTGGGCCTCGGATACGTGCGGCTCGGGCAGTCGGCGACGACGCTCTCGGGCGGCGAGGCGCAGCGCGTCAAGCTCGCCACCGAGCTCCAGCGCCGCAGCAACGGCCGGTCGATCTACGTCCTCGACGAGCCCACGACGGGACTTCATTTCGAGGACGTCTCGCTCCTGCTCAAGGTGCTGAACGGTCTCGTCGACAAGGGCAACACCGTCATCGTCATCGAGCACAACCTCGACGTCATCAAGAGCAGCGACTGGGTCATCGACCTGGGCCCCGAGGGCGGGGCGGGCGGCGGCACCATCGTCGCCACCGGCACGCCGGAGCAGGTCGCCAAGGTGGCCGAGAGCCACACCGGCGCCTTCCTGGCCGAACTGCTCGAGACCGGACGCACGGGCACGCAGCGCAACACCGCGTCGGACGCGGACAGCGCCGAGCGGGAGCTCGTGAGCGCGGCGGGCTGAGCCATGCCCTCTGCCGCTGGCTCTGCCTCTGCCCCCGCATCGGCCTCCCGCGGGCGGATGTCGCAGCTGCCCTATCGTCCGAAGGCGGGGGAGATCCCCACCAACCCGGGGGTCTATCGGTTCCGGGATGCCGACGGGCGGGTGCTCTACGTCGGCAAGGCGAAGAACCTGCGCGCGCGACTGTCGAACTACTTCGCTCCGCTGCATTCGCTCCACGAACGCACCCGCCGCATGGTCACGACGGCCGCCAGCGTCGAATGGACCGTGGTGCCCAGCGACGTGGACTCGCTGCAGCTGGAGTACATGTGGATCAAGGAGTTCGATCCGCCCTTCAACGTCCGCTACCGCGACGACAAGTCCTACCCCTTCATGGCGATCACCCTCGCCGACGAGGCCCCGCGCGTCATCGTGACCCGCAACCCGAAGATCCGCGGCGCCAAGTACTTCGGCCCGTACCCGAAGGTGTGGGCGGTGCACGACACCATCGACCTGATGATCAAGGTCTTCCCGATCCGCACCTGCAGCGACTCGTCGTACAAGAAGGCCATGGCATCCGGTCGTCCGTGCTTCCCCGGTCAGATCGGGCGCTGCGGGGGCCCGTGCTCGATGAAGGTGACCGTCGAGGAGCACCGCGCGGTCGTCAACGACTTCATCGCCTTCATGTCGGGCGGCGACCAGCGCTTCACGCGCGAGCTGACAGCGCGCATGAAGGAGGCCTCCGCGGCGATGGACTACGAGTCGGCCGCGCACTACCGCGACCGTCTGCAGGCGATCGACGCCGTCCTCGGCAAGAGTGCCCTGGTGCTGGCCTCCGACACGGACGCCGATCTGTTCGGCATCGCGGAGGACGAGCTCGCCGCGACCGTCCAGCACTTCGTCGTCCGCGGCGGTCGCGTACGCGGTGTGCGCGCGACGACCATCGAGAAGGAGATCGACATCTCCGGCGCCGACCTCGTCGACCAGGTGCTCCAGCGCACCTACGGCGACGCCGACGCCTCGGACATCCCCCGCCAGGTGCTCGTTCCCGAGCTCCCCGACGACGCCGAGCAGCTCGAGGACTGGCTGCGCGAACGCCGCGGACGGCCCGTGACCCTGCAGATCGCCCAGCGCGGCCGCAAGGCCGACCTGCTGAAGACGGCGACCCTGAACGCGCAGCAGGCGCTCATGCTGCATAAGACCCGGCGCACGAGCGACTACGTCGCGCGCTCCCAGGCCCTCACCGACCTGCAGGAGGCGCTCGGGATGACCGAAGCGCCGCTGCGCATCGAGTGCTTCGACATCTCGCACCTCGCGGGCACCAACGTCGTGGCATCCATGGTCGTGTTCGAGGACGGGCTGCCGCGCAAAGACCAGTACCGCTCGTTCGGCGTCGCGGAGACCACCGACGACACCGACTCGATGTACCAGGTGCTCACGCGCCGCTTGGCGTACCTCGACCGGCCCGACGAGATCGAGCCCGAGACCGTGAACGGCGCGATCGTCGCCGACCCCGAGTCGGAGGAGGCCACGAGTGACGGCGACGTCGTCACGGCGCGGAAGCGTCCGCGTTTCGCCTACCGTCCGCAGCTGCTCGTGGTCGACGGCGGCCAGCCGCAGGTCGCGGCCGCCGCCCGGGCGCTCGCCGACGCGGGTCACGAGGAGATCGCGCTGTGCGGCATCGCCAAGCGGCTCGAAGAGGTGTGGCTGCCGGGCGAGGAGTACCCCGTCATCCTCCCGCGCACGTCGGAGGCGCTCTACCTGCTGCAGCGCCTGCGCGACGAGGCCCACCGGTTCGCGATCGTGCACCAGCGCAAGCGCCGCAAGCGCGACATCACCAGCGTCCTGTCCGAGGTGCCTGGTCTCGGCGATGCCCGCATCAAGGCCCTGCTGCGTCACTTCGGCTCGGTGTCGGCGCTGAAGAACGCCACGCCCGACGAGATGACGGTGCTGCCGGGCATCGGACCGACGCTGGCCGAGGCCATTCACACGCACCTGTCTCGATAGGCTGAGAAGGACGACGGGAGACGATCACCATGGAACCGGCACGCGACGAGCCAGGTGAGGTGCTGATCGTCACGGGAATGTCGGGCGCGGGACGCTCGACGGTGGCCAACGCCCTCGAAGACCTCGACTGGTACGTCGTCGACAACCTCCCGCCGCGCATGCTCCGGCCCCTCCTCGAGCTCACCGAGCTCGCCGGCGGCGCCGTTCCGAGGGTCGCCGTCGTCGTCGACGTGCGCGGACGATCGCTGTTCGGCGACCTGCCCGAGGCGATGCGCACCCTCCAGGCCGGGCGACAGGTGCGCGTGGTGTTCCTCGACGCCTCCGACGCGGTGCTCGTGCGGCGGTTCGAGGCGGTGCGACGTCCCCACCCCCTGCAGGGCGACGGCACGATCCTCGACGGCATCCGTCGCGAGCGCGAACGGCTCGCGCCCGTGCGCGAGGCCGCCGACGTCGTGATCGACACCTCGAGCCTCAACGTGCACCAGCTGTCGCTGCGCACCGTCGCGCTGTTCGGCGAAGAGGGGGCCGCACGGCACACAATCACCCTCATGAGCTTCGGGTTCAAGTACGGGCTGCCCCCCGACGTCGACCTCGTGGCCGACATGCGCTTCCTGCCCAACCCGTTCTGGAACGACGAGTTGCGCCCGCTGACCGGCGAGGATCCCCGAGTTCGGGAATACGTGCTGGGCCAAGAGGGGGCCTCGGCGTTCCTGGACGCCTATTCGGCCGCGTTGCGGCCCGTCCTGGAGGGGTATCAGCGCGAGAACAAGCGGCATTCCGTGGTCGCCGTGGGGTGCACGGGGGGTAAGCACAGATCGGTGGTGATGGCGCGCGAGCTCGCTGCACGTCTGGCCGATGTTCCGGGGGTGGCCGTCCGCGTGGCTCACCGCGACCTCGGTCGCGAGTAGGCTGTAACGTCGTCCCCGCCGCCCCCACCCGAGGAGAATCGTGCCCCTGACCGCCGACGTGAAGGCCGAGCTCATCACCGTCCGCGACCCGCGCCCGACCGCGCGCGTCGCCGAGCTCACGGCCCTCCTGCGCTTCTCCGGTGGTCTGCACTCCATCGCCAATCGCGTCGCCGTCGAGGCCGAGCTGGACTCCGACATCCTCGCGCGCCGCGTGGCCCGCGACCTCATGGAGCTGTACGGCGTGCGCCCCGAGCTGCACCACGTGCAGGGGTCCGGAGGTCGCACCGGCGGCCACTTCGCGGTGCGCGTGATCGAGGCGGGCGAGACGCTCGCGCGTCAGACCGGACTGCTCGACCAGCGTCGTCGTCCCGTGCGCGGACTCCCCAACAAGCTCACCACCGGCTCGCGTCCCGACCTCAGCGCCATCTGGCGCGGGGCCTTCCTCGCCAGCGGCACCCTGAGCGACCCGGGTCGCTCCGCGGCGCTCGAGATCTCGTGCCCGTCGTCCGAGGCCGCGATGGCGCTCGTCGGCGCGGGCCACCGCATCGGCATCCCCGCGAAGGCCCGCGAGGTGCGCGGCGTTCCGCGCGTCGTCGTGCGCGACGGCGAGGCGATCCGCGGGGCCCTGTACGAGATGGGCGCCCGCCGCACCGCGGGGGAGTGGGACCAGATGCGCCAGCGCCGCGAGGTGCGCGCGGGAGTGAACCGTCTCGTCAACTTCGACGACGCCAACCTCCGCCGCTCGGCCCAGGCCGCGGTGGCCGCGTGCGCCCGCGTCGAGCGCGCGCTCGAGATCCTCGGCGACGAGGTGCCCGAGCACCTTCAGCAGGCCGGCGAACTGCGCCTGGCCCACCGCGACGCGAGCCTCGACGAGCTCGGCCACCACGCCGACCCGCCGCTGACGAAGGACGCCGTCGCCGGTCGCATCCGGCGCCTGCTCGCCATGGCCGACAAGAAGGCCGAGGCCGAGGGCATCCCGGGTACCGAAGCCGCGGTCCCGGTGGGCGCCGACGACTGACGCGGTGATCTCCGGATGCCGCGACTCCCGGCATCCTGAATCGGCCCGCGAGAGCGGGGCCCGGCTGACGTGCGCGCAGTGAGCCGCGCCGTCCCGCGCCCGCGACGAGCCCGCCCGGCGTGCGTGCGTCACGCTACGACGTCGCGACCCGTCGCGCTCCCGCGACGCGCCCGCCCGGCGTGCGCGCATCCCGCCGCGCCGTCGCGACCCGTCGCGCGTTCGCGACGCGCCCGCCCGGCGTGCGCGCATCCCGCCGCGTCATAGCGACCCGTCGAGCATCTGCGACGCGCCCGGGCCGCTACCGTCCGTCATCCGGGGAAGCAACCCTGGGGCGGTGACGTTACCCCTCAATAGGATGAAGACGTCACCCTCGCTGCACGATCCCTCAGCTCGTCGTCCTGGCGGAGAGGTTTCGGCGGCGCCCGATTCGGAAGTAGAGAACATGGCGAAGTACACGCTGCCCGAACTGCCCTACGACTACTCGGCGCTGGAGCCGCACATCAGTGCGACGATCATGGAGCTGCACCACAGCAAGCACCACCAGACCTACGTCAATGGCGCCAACACCACCCTCGACCTCCTCGCCGAGGCGCGCGAGAAGGGCGATTTCGCCAACATCAACCGCCTGCAGAAGGACCTCGCGTTCAACCTCGGCGGCCACACCAACCACTCCATCTTCTGGACGAACCTCTCGCCCAACGGCGGTGACAAGCCCACCGGCGACCTCGAGTCGGCCATCGACGACCAGTTCGGGTCGTTCGACGCCTTCCGCGCGCAGTTCACCGCGGCCGCCCTCGGCGTGCAGGGCTCGGGCTGGGCCGGCCTCTTCTGGGACTCGATCGGCGAGAACCTCGTCATCCAGCAGTTCTTCGACCAGCAGGGCCAGATCGTCGCGGGCACCGTTCCGCTGCTGCTCCTCGACGTCTGGGAGCACGCCTACTACCTCGACTACAAGAACGTGCGCGCCGACTACGTGAAGGCCTTCTGGAACATCGCCAACTGGGCCGACGCCCAGGAGCGCTTCGCCGCCGCCCGTGAGAAGACCGCGGGTCTGCTGGTACTGTCGTAAACGGTGCGGCGTCCCGGTGGGACACCCCACCGGGACGCCGTTGTCCGCCAGCGAATACCGCAATCACGCGCTTCTCGCGCACAACTGATTCAGGAGATATTCCGTGACCGTCAAGATCGGAATCAACGGCTTCGGCCGTATCGGACGCAACTACCTCCGCGCGGCTCTCGCGCAGGGTGCCGACCTCGAAATCGTGGCGGTGAACGACCTCACCGACAACAAGACCCTCGCGCACCTGCTGAAGTACGACTCCGTGGGCGGCGTGCTGTCCGAGGACGTCTCGTACACCGAAGACTCCATCACCGTCGGCGACAAGACCATCAAGGTCTTCGAAGAGCGCGACCCGGCCAACCTCCCCTGGGGCGAGCTCGGCGTCGACATCGTCATCGAGTCGACCGGCCGCTTCACCAAGGCCGAGGACGCCAAGAAGCACGTCGCCGGCGGCGCCAAGAAGGTGCTCATCTCCGCTCCCGCGACCGGTGACGACGCCACCATCGTCATGGGCGTGAACGAAGAGACGTACAACCCCGAGACCGATGTCATCATCTCGAACGCCTCGTGCACCACGAACTGCCTCGCCCCGCTGGCGAAGGTCTTCGAAGACGCCTTCGGCATCGAGCGCGGCTTCATGATGACGGCGCACGCCTACACCGCCGACCAGAACCTGCAGGACGGCCCGCACAGCGACCTCCGTCGTGCGCGCGGCGCGGCGATCAACATCGTCCCCGCCTCGACCGGTGCCGCCAAGGCCATCGGCCTGGTGCTGCCCGAGCTCAACGGCAAGCTCAGCGGCTCGTCGTACCGCGTTCCGGTCCCCACCGGCTCGATCGTCGACCTCACGATCGTCACGCCCACCGAGGGCCTGACCGTCGACCAGGTCAACGAGGTCTACAAGAAGGCCGCCGCCGAGGGTCGCCTCAACGGCATCCTGCAGTACACCGAGGACCCGATCGTCTCGAGCGACATCCAGGGCAACCCGCACTCCTCGATCTTCGACGCGGAGCTGACCAACGTCAGCGGCAACCTCGTCAAGGTCTCGTCGTGGTACGACAACGAGTGGGGCTACTCCAACCGTCTCGTCGACCTGACCGAGTACGTCGCCGAGCGTCTCTGACACTCCATGGCTCTGCGCACCCTCGATTCGCTGGGGTCGCTCGCCGGCACGCGCGTCATCGTCCGTTGTGATCTGAACGTCCCCCTCAAGGACGGCGTCATCACGGACGATGGCCGCGTGCGCGCGTCGTTGCCGACCCTCAACGCACTGATCAACGCCGGCGCGCGTGTGGTCGTGTGCTCGCACCTGGGCCGCCCCGACGGGGCGCCCGACCCGAAGTACTCGCTCGAGCCGGTCGCGCAGCGCCTGTCCGAGCTGCTCGGCCAGCCGGTCGCGTTCGCGCGCGACACGGTCGGCGAGTCGGCTCAGGATGCCGTGGCGTCGCTGGAGGACGGCGAGGTCGCGGTCATCGAGAACCTCCGCTTCAACGCGGGGGAGACCTCGAAGGACGAGGCCGAGCGCCAGGCCTTCGCGCGCGAGCTCGCCGGCCTCGGCGACGCGCTCGTGTCCGACGGCTTCGGCGTCGTGCACCGCAAGCAGGCGAGCGTCTACGACCTCGCCCAGCTCGTGCCCTCGGCTGCGGGCCTGCTCATCCAGAAGGAGCTCGAGGTCCTCGATCGCCTCACCGAGAATCCCGAGCGTCCGTACACGGTCGTCCTCGGCGGCTCGAAGGTCAGCGACAAGCTGGGCGTCATCGAGCACCTTCTCCCGCGCGTGGACAAGCTCCTCGTCGGCGGCGGCATGATGTTCACCTTCCTCGTGGCCGAGGGTCACAAGGTCGGCTCGAGCCTGCTCGAGCAGGATCAGATCGACACCGTGAAGGGCTACCTCGCCACGGCGAAGGAGCGCGGCGTCGAGATCGTCCTCCCGGTCGACGCGGTCGTCGCGGCCTCGTTCTCGGCGGATGCCGAGCACGTGGTGGCGGATGCCGACGCCCTCGAGGACACCGCCTTCGGTGCCTCGGGCCTCGGTCTCGACATCGGACCGCGCACGGCGGAGCTGTTCGCCGACGCGATCCGCGGCTCGCGCACCGTGTTCTGGAACGGCCCGATGGGCGTGTTCGAGATGAAGGCGTTCGAAGCCGGCACGAAGACCGTCGCCCAGGCGCTCACCGAGGTCGACGGCCTCAGCGTCGTCGGCGGCGGCGACTCCGCGGCCGCCGTGCGTCAGCTCGGTTTCGCCGACGACCAGTTCGGTCACATCTCCACCGGCGGTGGCGCCAGCCTGGAGTTCCTCGAAGGCAAGAAGCTCCCCGGACTGGAGGTCCTCGGATGGCAACAGTGAACAGAACCCCCCTCATCGCGGGCAACTGGAAGATGAACCTCGACCACCTTCAGGCGGTCGCTTTCGTCCAGAAGCTGCACTGGACGCTGAAGGAGGCCAAGCACGAGAACGGCAGTGTCGAGGTCGCGGTCTTCCCCCCGTACACCGACCTGCGTACCGTGCAGACGCTCCTCGACGCCGACAAGATCGAGTTCGCGCTCGGTGGTCAGGACCTCTCGGCCCACGACTCCGGCGCGTACACCGGCGAGATCTCGGGTCAGTTCCTGGCGAAGCTCGACGCGACCTACGTGATCATCGGTCACTCCGAGCGTCGTCAGTTCCACCACGAGACCGACGAGGTCGTCGCGGCGAAGACCCAGGCCGCCCTGCGCCACGGTCTCGTCCCGGTGATCTGCGTCGGCGAGACCTCGGAGGACCTCGAGAAGTTCGGCGCGAGCGCCGTTCCGGTCGGGCAGCTCGAGGTGGCGCTCGACGGCGTGTCGGCGGACGCCGACATCGTCGTGGCGTACGAGCCGGTCTGGGCCATCGGCTCGGGTCAGGCGGCGACGCCCGATCAGGCCCAGGAGGTCTGCGCCAAGCTGCGCGCGGTCGTCGCCGACAAGCTCGGTGCCGACGCGGCGGCGCGCACGCGCGTGCTGTACGGCGGTTCGGTGAAGTCGGGCAACATCGCCGGCTTCATGCGCGAGCCCGACGTCGACGGTGCGCTGGTGGGCGGGGCGAGCCTCGTGGTCGACGAGTTCGCGGCGATCATCCGCTTCCAGAAGCACGTCGGCGTCTGACGCCCTTCCGGATGCCCGCGGCCGCGCGCCGCGGGCATCCGTGCGTCGGAGACGCGTCCCCGTATACTTGACGCTTGTGCGGTCGTCCCGTCCGCGCGCGAAAGGCTTTCGACAGTGCAGATTCTCGAGTTCGTCCTGCAGGTTCTCCTGGGCGTCACCAGCCTCCTGCTGACCCTGCTCATCCTGCTCCACAAGGGTCGCGGCGGCGGTCTGTCCGACATGTTCGGCGGCGGCATGAGTTCCGCCCTCGGATCGTCGGGACTGGCCGAACGCAACCTCAACCGTTTCACGATCGTGCTCGCGCTGGTGTGGTTCGTCACCATCGTCGGCCTCGGTCTTCTGACCAAATTCGCGGAGATCTGACATGGCCACTGGCGGCAATGCCATCCGTGGCTCGCGCGTCGGCGCGGGCCCCATGGGCGAACAGGACCACGGCTTCCACGCGGACCGCGTTGCGGTGTCGTACTGGGACGCCCTGGGCAACGAGACCGTGCGGTACTTCGCGGCGGGGATCCCCGACGACGAGATCCCCGAGACGATCGACTCGCCCCACTCGGGCCTTCCCGCGGGCCGCGACAAGGCGAACCCCCCGGCGCTGGCCAAGGCCGAGCCCTACAAGACCCACCTCGCGTACGTGAAGGAACGCCGCAGCGACGAAGAGGCCGCATCGCTCCTCGACGACGCGCTGCAGCAGCTCCGCGAGCGTCGGGGACAGTAACGTCCTCGATCGCCGACGTCAGAAGGGCCGGATGCCGTGGCATCCGGCCCTTCCGTCTTTCGCGGCGTCCGGCGACGGACGCCTTCCGGCACGGCGTCCGCGTCAGCGGACGGGGGAATCCGTGACGATCGTGGTCCACGGACCGGGTGGGACGTCGACGTCGTCGACGAAGGCCCAGTCGACGTGGTCGCCGTCTCCGTCGAGCTCGGCGAAGCCGAGGCATCCGTTCAGCGCGGGGGAGACGTCGAGGCCGGCGCCGTTGAAGCGCTCGTTCGCGGGACGGCGGTCGTCGGAGCCGAACACGTACGCGCTGTCGCGGTACTCACCGGGGCCGGCGTCCTCGATCTGGCCGTAGCAGACGCGGTCGCCCTTGCGCAGAACCACCCAGCGGTTCTTCATGAGGCTCGCGTCGGGATCGTCGACCGTCGCGGCGTACTGCGGCTGTCCGGCCCACGGCACGACCTCTCCCCTCGTGGCGAAGCCCTCCTCGTCGTTGACGTCGTCGAAGGGCAGGTCGAGGTAGAACGGATTCTCGAGCGGGGTCATGCGCGTGGGGAAGTACCCGTTGTCGGCGGTGCGCTTCTCGGTGCGGCATTCGTCGCCCTCGACGACGCCGTCGCATCCGCCGTACGAGCCCAGCCAGTCGGAGTCGTAGGTCGAGATCCGCTGGCTGCCGTCCGCCGCCTGCGGGTCGAACACCTCGCCGACCCAGAACGTCGTCGAGACGATCCCGGTGTGCCAGGGGTAACCGGTGTCGGGCAGGGGCGCGGGCGTGGGGGCGCACCCCGCCGCACCGACGGCGACAGCCACCGCGAGGGCGGTCGTCGCCGTGCGGCGCGAGCGGGGTGTCATCCGGTGACGTCGCTCTCGGTCGGCCGGAAGACCTCGAGCGGACCGGGCGGTGTCGCCGGCGCGGAGGTGTCGACGGGCGCGGTGGCGCTCATCACGGTGAGCGGGGGAGCGCTCGCGCTGTCGTACAGGCCGAGGTCGTCGGTGCGCAGGGTGCCGTTGCCGAAGATGTTCAGCGCGAAGCTGATGCCGTTGTATCCGGTGGGGATGGGCGCGGTCGTCCAATCGGCCTCCGTCCAGTCACCGGCCGCGGCGAACCACGGGCTCGAGGTCCAGTACGACCAGCTTCCGCTCGTCGAGCGCAGATAGACGGCGAACTGCGTGGGCCCGCTCGCCTGATACCACTCGCGCAGCGTGTACGACCGGCCGGGCGTCACCGTCGGTGAGCACTGGCCGAGGTCGAACTGGGGGAGGAGCTTGGCATCCCCGTCGACGTAGCCGGTCATGCTGATGCCGCTGGCGATGTTGCCGGTGTGCGCCGGGGAGCCGGTGCTGAACTCCGGCGTGTTGGTACCGTACCCCCCTCGCATCCAGCAGTCGGGTGCGCCCGTCTCCAAGCTGGGGTTGAGGATGCCGTTCGTCGAGCCGGTCGGGGCGGGCACGGCGGGTCCGTCCACGACGGGTTTGGCCGTGCCGCCGATCACACTGCCGATGGTCTTGACGACCGTCCCCGCCGACTGGCGGGTCTTCAGCCACGACACGAACTGGCTGAACGTCGAGGTGGTGACGGCCAGATCGCTGCACGCGTCGTCGCAGACGTCGTGGAAGGTGTACTGCACCCATCCGCCGCCGTTCTTCTCGGCGTTGGTCACGCCCTGCTTGAGATCGGCGAGCGTCCAGGTGGCATCCACCTGATCGAGGGCGGCGAGCGCGAACGGATCCGCGGGCGGTGTCTTCTCGGCGTACGCGCAGTCGGGGCAGCCGAAGCGGCTCTTGATGTCGCCGAGAAGCCGGCCGCTGTTGTAGCCGCACGCGGCCACGGCCTTCTCGACGTCGGGGGTGGACGAGGCGAACGGATACGCGAAGCTCTTGACCGTGAAACCCCACGAGGTGAGGTTCTTGCGGTCCTGGCAGATCTGTCGGGTGGCCTCGTCGACGCTCACCTGCGCGAGGTCGGGGTGGTTGACCGTGTGGCCGCCGATCTCGTGGCCGGCGTTCTTCAGGTTCGTCAGATCGGCGCGGGTCATGTGCCCGGTCGCCCCGATGTACCCGGAGGGGACGTAGAAGGTGGCCTTCATCCCGTTCGCCTTCAGTGCCGGGAGAGCGTTGAGCTGGTCGGCGTTGGCGTCGTCGAAGGTGAGGCTGACCACCGTGCGGGTCGCGGCCTCGGCGGGCGAGGGGGTCAGCGCGAGGCCCCCCGCGAGCACCACGGCCAGGGCGGAGAGCACGGCCAGCACACCGAGGCCCACGCGACGGCCCAGCCGACGGCGCGGGTGACGGCGACGTTCACGGCGCCGGTCGGAGAGCGAGAGGAGGCGCCGTTCGCGGCGCAGCCGGGGTGGGTTCATGGGATCGGTGTCCGTCTCTGTCGTCCGTTCGGGCCGGCGGGCGTCGATCGCGCTCATGACACCGTCACCGACTTCGCGAGGTTGCGCGGCTTGTCGACGTCGCGGTGCAGTCGCAGGGCGAGCTCGCGCGCGAACATCTGCAGGGGGATGACGCTCTCGAGCGGGCCCCACGAGGGTCCGGTGCGCGGCAGGTGGAGCGCCACCCCGCCGACGTTCAGCACGCGTTCGCCGATCCGGATGACACGTCCTCCGCGCGCGGTCACCTCGGCGATGTCGACATCGAGACGCGGATCGCCGTTGTCGACGACGAACACGGGGGTCCCCGTGGTCACCAGGGCCAGCGGACCGTGCTTCAACTCGCCCGCGGGCTGGGCTTCCGCCCAGCGGTACGACAGCTCCTTCAGCTTGAGAGCGCCCTCGGCGGCGTACACGAGACCGGCCCCCCGGCCGAGGAAGAGGAAGCCCGATGCCCGCGCGTGGTCGGCGGCGAGCTGCGCGCACGGACCCCGCCACGTGTCGAGGGCGGCGGCGAGGGCGTCGGGCGTCGCCGCGAGGGCGCGCAGATCCGCGTCCACGCACGCGGAGTCGCCGCGGTCGGCGGCCGCGAGACCCGACAGGGCCACGCACACCCCGGTGAGGACCTGTGCGACGAAGGTCTTGGTCGCCGCGACCCCCACCTCGGGACCGGCCAGGCAGTCGATGACCGCGTCGGAACGGCGAGCGAGCGTCGAGGAGGTGTTGTTGGTCAGGGCGAGCACGGTGCCGTGGCGCGGGGGCAGGGCATCGAGGGCGCGGAGCACGTCGGCGGTCTCGCCGGACTGGCTGATCGCGATCACGAGCGTCCGCGGCTCCCACACCTCGTGCGCGATCTCGCTCGCGACGAGGGTGCGCGTCGGCATCCCCCCGAGGCGGCTGAAAACCCCGGCGACGGCGCGACCCGCGTGCAGCGACGTTCCGCAGCCGAGCACGGCGACGCGATCGATGCCGTCGACAGAGGGGAGCCCGAGCCCCCTCCACAGTCGACCGTCGGCGATGCCCGGGGAGAGGGCCTCGAGCACGCGACGAGCGATGAGGGGCTGCTCGTCGATCTCGTTGCCCATGTGGTCGCGGTGGCGGCCGGTGCTGGCCAGCAATGCCGTCCGCGGCACCGGCCACAGGCCCCGGGGCCGGCAGCTGCCACCGGAGCGGTGCCAGCGCGGGCCGGCGGCGTCGACCTCGACCACGTCGTCGTCTTCGAGCACGCGGAATTCGTCGACCTCGGGGGCGATCGCGCCCACGTCGCTCGCGAAGTACGTGCCGCCACCCGCCTCGGCGCAGATCAGCGGGGAGCCGTGCGCGGTCGCCGCGAGCGCGCCGCTGCGTGCGTCGAGAACGACCACCGCCCACGAGCCCGAGAGGTGGGTCACCGCGTCGGCGAGGGCGTCGCCGAGGCCGACGCCGGGGCGCTGCGCCTGCTCGACGAGGTGGACGATGACCTCGCTGTCCACGCCGGTGGCGAAGCGGTGTCCGGCTCCGACGAGCCGCGCCCGCAGCGCGTCGGCGTTGTCGATGATCCCGTTGTGCACCACGTAGAGGCGGCCTCCGCAGTCCTCCAGCGGGTGCGCGTTCGCCTCGCTCACCTCGCCGTGCGTCGCCCACCGGGTGTGCCCGATCGCCGCGGTCGTGGCATCCGCCGACTCTTCTCCGACGACGACGGCGAGGGCGGCGACTCCGCTGAGCGTGCGCGCGTGCATCGTCGAGCCATCCGGACGCCGGGCGGCGATCCCCGCGGAGTCGTAGCCGCGGTACTCGAGGCGCTCGAGGGCGTCGCGCGCACGGGATGCCGCCGCGGTGGGGCCGCGGTAAGCGGTGATCCCGCACATCAGAGCACGCCCCGGAACGATCCTGCCGCGGCCAGGGGCATGGCATCCGAACCGAGCCGCTCGCGGGAGAGCAGATCGGCGGCCACGCGCATGATCGTCGTCGTGAGCGGGGTCGTGGGCTCGTAGCCGACGAGGTCGTGCGCCTTGGTGTTGTCGGGGACGCGCCGCCGCATGTCCTCGAAACCGGGGGCGTACGCCCGCTCGTACGGGACCAGCTCCACCTCGCTGCGACTGTCGAGCGTCGCGATGATCTCCCGGGCCAGGTCGAGGATGGAGATCTCGCGCGATCCGCCGAGGTTGTAGGCCTGGCCGCGGGCGCGGGGGTCGCGCTCGATGCGGACCATCGCGGGCACGACGTCTTCGACGGCCGAGAAGCAGCGGGTCTGCAGACCGTCGCCGAACACGGTGAGGGGGTGCCCGCGCAGGGCCTGACCGACGAGGTTGGGCAGCACCATCCCGTACCTGCCCGTCTGGCGGGGGCCCACCGTGTTGAACAGGCGGACGATCGCCACGTCGAGGCCCTCCTGGTCGCAGTACGCCTTCGCGAACGCCTCGTCGATGCCCTTCGCCCCCGCGTACGTCCAGCGCGACAGCAGCGGATCGCCGAGCACGCGGTCGGAGTCCTCGCGCAGACGGTCGGCCGTGTTCTTGCCGTAGACCTCGCTCGTGGACACGAGCAGGACGGACGCCTTGTGCTCGATGGCCGCGGTGAGCACGTTCTCGGTGCCGTGGATGTTGATACGCAGACCCCGCAGGGGCTGCTCGACGATGAGCTTCACCCCGACGGCCGCGGCGAGGTGGAACACGCGGTCGCACGTGCGCATCGCCTGGTCGACGGTCCGGCTGTTCAGGATCGAGCCGTGGATCATCTCCAGGCGCGGGTTGTCGGCGACGCCGGCGAGGTTGCGCGCCGATCCGGTCGACAGGTCGTCGAGCACGACGACCTCGTCGCCTGCGGCGAGCAGGTGCTCGACGAGGTGGCTGCCGACGAAGCCCGCCCCGCCCGTGACGAGGGTGCGCATCCCTCCGGCCGCGGAGCCGAAGACCGGGACGACGCTCACAGGAGCACCCGCCCCGCGATGTCGGTGCTGCGGTAGGTGCCGTCGACCACGAGGGCCTCGCCGTCGAGCCAGCCGAGGTCGCAGTCGTGGTGGCGCGTGTGCACGAGGACCACGTCGGGGTGGAACGCCCCCGGATCGTCGAGCGAGTCGCGCTCGCGGCCGGAGTCGAGATGGATGTGCGGGGCGTGGGTGTCGACGTACTGCACCTCGGCGCCGACGTCGATCAGGTGATCGATGATCTCGAGGGCGGGCGACTCGCGCAGGTCGGCGACGTCGGGCTTGTAGGTCACCCCGACCACGAGCACGCGGGCGCCGAGCGTGCCCTTGCCGGCGCGGCCGAGCACGTCGCGGATGCGTTCGACCACGCGACGCGGCCGGGCGGCGATGCGCGTCATGGCCTCGGTGATCACCCCCGCGTCGACGTGCAGCGCCTTCAGCTGCCACAGCAGGTAGTGCGGATCGCACGGGATGCAGTGACCGCCCACCCCCGGACCCGGGTAGAACGCCATGAATCCGTAGGGCTTCGTGCTGGCCGCCTCGATCACCTCGGTGACGGGGACGTCGAGAGCTCCGCAGATGTCGGCGAACTCGTTCGCGAGGGCGATGTTGACCGCGCGGAACGTGTTCTCGAGCAGCTTCGTCATCTCGGCGGTGGCGAGGCTCGAGACGCGGTGCACGCGGGCGGCGTAGCGCGAGAGCAGCTGAGCGCCCTGCTCCTCGCAGCGGGGGGTCGCGCCGCCGACCACGCGGGGGACGACCTCCTGGGCGAAGCCGATGTTGCCGGGGTCGATGCGCTCCGCGCTGAAGGTGACGAAGACGTCGCGTCCGATCTCGAATCCGCGCTCGCGCAGCGGCTGCTCGACGAGGTCGTGCGTGCAGCCGACGTAGGTCGTGGAGGTCAGCATGACGAGCTGCCCCGGGCGGGCCGCGGCGACGACGGTGGCGCACGCGGCCCGCAGGGGAGCGAGGTCGGGGACCTGCTGGTGGTCGACCGGGGTGGGCACGCACACGACGATCGCGCTCGCCCGGGAGAGCTCGCTCACGTCGCCGGTGAGGCGGAACTCGCTCGGGCGCCGGAGTGCGGCATCCAGTCGTTCCCGGTCGGAGTCGATCAGGTCGGCGCCGCGGGCAGCGATCGTGCGCAGGCGCCGCGACGACACGTCGAGGGCCAGCACGCGCGAACCGCTCGCGTGATACGCCAGGGCGGTCGGCAGCCCGACGTAGCCCAGACCGACGATCGCGACGTCGAAGTCGAACGCGGGCGTCGGCGCGGCGACGGCGATCGGCGTGTCCGGGGCAGGGGAGGCGCCGTCGCGGGGGAGCGGCGTCGTCGGAGCGATCACGTCAGGGCGGACATCGAGCGTGGACATCTTCATCCTCCAACAGCGGGTCCGAGGGGGCGGTGGGGGGCCACGCCCCCTCGGACGATTCGGGTGGGCGGTCAGGCGTCGGGTGAGGATCGGCGCTGATCCGCGGCCCACGTTCCTGCGTCCCCGACACGGTGGTCAAGCGACCCCGGTCGATCGTGCGGACTCCCGCCGCCCGCACGGCGATATGCGGGGAACCGCAACCGCGAGTGCGGTCCGCACCGGGTGCGCGGGGCCGGCTCCGGCGTACCGTCGGGACCGATCCGCGACCCGGAAGCGGACCGGCCGCCGTCCGGGCTGTCGCCTCGGAGAGGGGATGCCATGACCGTGGCGCTCGTCGTCTTCATCGCCGTCTGCACGGTCGGCGTCTCGACCCTGGTCTGGGGCACCGTCGCCGTGGTCCGTCTCGTGGCCGAGCGCCACCGTCGGCCGGGCCTCCTCATCCCTTCGATGTACTACCGGGGCGACGAGGTCGCCGTGCTCATCGCCGCGCACGACGAGGAGCTCGTGATCGCGGATGCCGTGCGGGCAGCGCGCAGGCTCGTCCCCGCGGGCAACGTCTTCGTCGTCTCCGACGGGTCGCGAGACGACACCGTCGCGCGCGCGCGGACCGCGGGGGCGACCGCGTGGGACCTCTCGCCCAACCGCGGCAAGGCGGGGGCGATCCGCGCGGGGCTGGAACGCTTCCGCATCGCGGAGCGCTTCCCCCTGCTGCTCCTCCTCGACGCCGACTCGCGGCCGCGGCCGGACTACCTGCGCACGGCGCTGCCGCTGTTCACCGACGACGGGGTGGTCGCCGTGGCCGGCCGGGCGACCACCTCGACCGAGACGCCCGCGACGCGCATGGGACGCTTCCTCACCGCCTATCGCGAGCGCACGTACGTCTGCACGCAGTACCTGCACAAGTTCGGGCAGGCGGCGGCCGGAGCGGATGCCGTGGCGATCGTGCCCGGGTTCGCGAGCCTGTACCGCACCGACGTCCTCGATCGCATCGACATCGACGCCCCGGGACTGTCGATCGAGGACTTCAACATGACCTTCGAGGTGCACGCGAAGAGGCTCGGGCGCATCGCCTTCCACCCCGCGTGCGCGATCGCCGAGACGCAGGATCCCGCGGTGCTGCGGGACTACTCCGCCCAGGTGCGACGGTGGAGCCTCGGCTTCTGGCAGACGCTGCGCCGCCACGGCCCGCACCGCGGGCTCTTCTGGCTGTCGGTGGGCGTGTTCGCGCTCGAGACCGTCGTGTCGAGCCTGGTGCTCGCCGCGATCCTGCCCCTGCTGCTGCTCGCGGCCGCCGCGGCCGCCGTGAGCGCGCTCGCCACCGGCGAGGAGGCGGCGGTCGCCGGGCAGGTGGCGGCGCAGCTGCCCCTGGTGCCGCTGCTGGTCGGCTTCGTCGTCGTCGACCTGGCGATGAGCGTCTTCACCTGCCTGGTGTCGCGCACGCGGCCGCGGCCGGCGATGCTGCTGTACCCGCTCATGCGCGTGTGGGACGCGCTGCTCTGCCTGCGCGCGTTGGGCGCCGCGTGGGGTCGGCCCTCCGACGGCCGCTGGCGCAGCCCCGACCGGCGCGCGGTGCAGCGCCCGGGGGCGGCGCACACGCGTCGCGATCGACGGGCGGCGGGTCTGACGGCGTAGGGGGGATGCCGCGGGCTCGAGGCCTGGCGGGACCTCGCGCCGGCAGCGGGGCTCGCGGCGTGCCGGAACCCCGATGCCGCGGGCTCGAGGCGCGGCTCCACGTCGCGCGCGTCGACGCGGCTCAGCCGACCGCGCCGCGCAGCCGGCTGACGAGCTGCACGCGCGAGGTCACGCCGAGCTTGCGGTAGATGCCGGTCAGTCGCAGCTCCACGGTGCGCAGGGAGACGAACAGCGCCGAGGCGATCTCGCGGTTGCGCAGCCCTCGTTCCACCAGTTCGACGATCTCCCTCTCGTGCGCGGTGAGCGCGCGCATTCCCTCTCCCGCGCCCGCCGTCGGCACGAGGGGGCGCAGGGGGGACGCGGCCTCGCCGGGGAGGCAGCGCTCGCGCGCGCGACGCAGGCGGGACTGCTCGAGAGGGGCGTCGTCGCTGCGGAAGACCGCCTCCGCGACGCGGAACGCCTCGAGGCCATCGCGGTCGGAGTCGCACACGGCCCGTGAGCGCGCGAGCGCGAGGGTCGTCCACCGACGGGGCGGGGCTCCCGCCGCATCGCGTTCGAAGCGCTCGAGTTCGCGGCGGGCCTCGGCGTGACGCCCGGCGAGCCACAGCGCCTCGATGAGATCGGCCAGGGTGCGCGTCACGGCGGGGTCGGTGTCGGAGGTCGCCGTCCGCGCCGCGCGAAGGAGGTCGACGGCCTCGGCGAAGCGGCCCTCGTCGAGGGCGATGGTCCCCTCGACGCCGTCGAACCACGGCAGCAGGGCGGTCGCCCCCTCGCGCCGCGCACGGTCCCGACCCTGCCGGACGAGATCTTCCGCGCCCACCGGGGGCGACTGCAGGGCGGCCGCGGCGGCGAGCACGAGGGTGCTGGAGGCGTCGGTGCTGCGCCCGGGGATCCATTCGCGTCGCCAGGCCGTCACCGTCTCCTCGGCGGACGCCGGGTCGCCGGCCCGCACGTCGATCGTGACCAGCTGCCGCAGCAGGTGCTCCCGCCACATCGGCGCGATCCGCGGTGAGCGGTCGAGCTGCGCCCGCGCGACGCGACGGGCGGCGGGGTAGTCCTCGCGCAGCAGGAGGAGTCCCGCCTGCAGCAGCGCCTGCTCGGCGGGCATCTGCTCGAGGGCCGTCTGCGGGACGGGGAGATCGATCGCCCCCGTCTCGATCGCATCGAGGGGGTGGGCCAGGGCGCCGGTCGAGCGGCATCCTCCCATCTCGTCCGCGATGCGCGCCAACAGGGCCGTCTGCGTCGACGCGACCCCCCGTTCGGCGGCCATCGCGATGCACGCCACGGCCGCGTCGACCTCCCCGCGGTGCAGGTGCAGCGCCGCGGACTCGCACAGGAGCATCTCGGATGCCGCGGGGTCGGCCCCGATCCGCGGATCGGCGTGCGTCAGCACGCTGTCGTCCACGACGTGATCGGCGACCGCACCGGCGCGCAGCCGGGCGATGGCCGCGCGCAGCCGGGTGTCGGGGTCGGCGCTCACCCCCGCCCTGCGGAGGTAGTGCTGCGCGAGGAGGTCGTGACCGTCGAGGACCAGGGCGTCGCCGAGCTCGACGAGGAGGTCGCAGCGCCGCGCTTCGTCGATCTCGCCGGCCAGCGCGCGTTCGGCGAACTCCACCGCGGCGATCACCTCGTCCTCGCGCGTGAGCAGCACGGCCCCCTGCAGGAGGCGCGCGCGGTCGGCGGCGGGGTCGAGGAAGCTCTCGTGCCACCGCCGTGTCGCGGGGTAGTCGACGGCGTGATCCTCTGCGGCCTGGGCGTGCAGGGTGCGACGCTGCTCCGGACGCAGCCCGGCGTGCCGACGCAGCCGATGGGCCGGGTCGGCGATGCGCGCGAGCTCCCCGCGCACGACCACGCTGCCGTCCTCCAGCAGATCGTCGATGTCGACGCCGTCGGCGCGGGCCCTCTCGCGCAGCCTGTCGACACCGTAGACGGGTCCGACCGCGAGCAGATCGAGAAGCGCCGACAGGCGCGGGTCGCGGGGACGGTCGTCCGACGGACGTCGGTGCGAGCTCGACCCGACGACGCGCAGCGGCAGGGACAGCGGCTCTTCGCCGGCGACCTCGGGGGGCGTCAGGCGCAGGGCCGTCAGGATGCCGGGGTCGCCCGCCGTCAGCTCGGCGACGACGTGCAGCACGGCGCGCGACGCGCCGGGTCCGAGCACGTGACCGGCCAGTTCGACGGACTCCGCGAACGACAGACGGTGGATGCGGGTCTGCAGCAGTCCGGCGAAGTCGTGTCGCCCCTCGAACGTGCCGCTGGTCGCGATGACGCTCACCCCGGTGCCGCGCAGTCGCGCGAACACGTACGACAGGACGGTGATGCTCGCGCTGTCCATCTCGTCGAGGTCGTCGATCACGACGACGTGCGGGTCGGCGCGCAGCAGGTGCAGGGTGCGGCTCACCTCCTCGGCGATGAGGTGCTCCGGCCAGTCCCGCCCGCGCGCGAGCACCGTGTCGACGGCGGCCCTGCGCTCATCGTCGAGCGCGGCGATGATCGCGGTGAGACCGGAGAGCGGCCACATCCGCTCGCTCGGACTCGCCGTGACCAGGACGGCGTCGTGTCGCGCGGCGATCTCGCGCGCGAGCGTCGTCTTCCCCGACGCGCCCTCTCCGACGAACAGGCCCGCCGCACCGCTCCCGGAACCGATCAGGTTCGCAGCGACATGCAGCTCTCGTTGACGACCGACAAATGGCATCCGGACGCTCCCTCGCGCGTCTGCCGACCGACGACCGTGACCGTCGCGTCGAACCGGGATGCCCCCCACCCGAAGGGTAGGTCGGGTTTCACGTTCTGACAAGCCCCCGCCGCCCCGGAGGACGCCGAGAGACCGGATCGGGTCCGGTCTCTCGAGGTTCTCCGGGCGCTCAGTACTCGCGGTCGATGAGCTGCGGGGGAACCTGGTCCGCGGCCACCTCGTCGACGAAGAACGCGGTGCGGCGGCGGCCCTTGGCCCCGGCCGCGGGGACGCTCTGATAGCTCGCTCCGGCGAGGGCCAGCCCGAGGGCGGCAGCCTTGTCGGCTCCCGCGATGACCATCCAGACCCGCTTCGAGGAGTTGATGACGGGACGGGTGAGCGACACGCGCTCGGCGGGAGGCTTGGGGGAGTCGCGCACCGGCACGGTGGCGCGATCGGTCACCGAGATCTCCGGCCGGTCCGGGAAGAGCGACGCGATGTGCGCGTCGGGCCCGACACCCAGGAAGCAGATGTCGAACGACGGCCAGGGGCCGGTCTCGCTGCGGTCCGAGGGGGCGAACTGCGCCAGTTCGTCGGCGTAGGCGATCGCCGCGGCATCCAGGTCGAGACCGTCGTCGGTGGAGGCCACGACGTGGATGTTCTCGGCGGGGATGTCGAGGTGATCGAGGAAGGCCTCGCGCGCCTGCTTCTCGTTGCGGTCGTCGCTGTCGCGCGGCACGAACCGCTCGTCGCCGAACCAGAAGTGCACCAGCGACCAGTCGACGTCGGAGACACGCTCATCGCGCGCCGCCGTCCGCAGCACCGCTCCGCCCATCGTGCCGCCGGTGAGGCAGATGTGCATGCGCTTGCCCTCGGCGACGCGCTTGACGATGCGGTTCATGAACCGGGTCGCGACGTACTCGGCGAGGGTGTCGGCGTCGCGCTTGATGATGACGCGCTTGGCCGCGCCGTTGTCGGTCACGAGGCGTCCTCGGAGCTTGCGGCGAGGAGCAGGCTGTGGCCCTCGGTGATCACGCGCCCGTAGAGCAGGTCGGGGTCGAGGCGGCGCAGCTCCTCGGCGAGGCACTCGCGCAGGGTTCGTCGCGGGAAGGCGAGGTCGTGGGTGGGCTGACCGGGCTGCGTCAGCACGGCGATACCGGCCTCGGGGCGCTCGAGCAGCGTGTCACCGCTCGGCCGTGTGAGGCGCACGGACTTGATGCCGCTCGCCCATTCGTCGGCCGGGAGGTAGGCGTAGTCGACGGGGGCGTCGAGCTTCATGCCGAGCCATGCCGCCAGCAAGGCGGTCGAGGGGGAGTCGGCGGCGCCGCGCACCTCGATCGCCGTCACCGGCTCGAACGGCGGCTGGTCGAGCACCGCGGCGAGCTGCTCGCGCCAGCGGGTGACGCGCGTCCACGCGAAGTCGGTGTCTCCGGGCGCGTAGTGCTCGCCGAGTCGCGCGACCCAGGCCGCGGGATCGGCCTGCGACGAGGCGTCGGTGATGCGGCGCTGGGCGATGCGGCCGATCGCGGAATGCGAGGGATCCTCGGGGGCCTCGGCGGGCCACCACGCGACCACCGGAGCGTCGGGCAGCAGCAGGCCGGTGACGAGGCTCTCGGCGTTCGAGCCCGCGGCGCCGTGGGCGCGCAGGACGACGACCTCGCTCGCTCCGGCATCGCCGCCGACGCGGATCTGCGCGTCGAGCCGCGGCTCTTCGCCCTCGTCGCCGAAGAGCACGGCGATGACGCGCATCGGGTGCTCGCGAGAGGCGTCGTTCGCGGCCTCGATGACTTCTTCTTCGGCACCGTGATGCGTGACGATGATGAGCGTGAGCACGCGGCCGAGGGCGACGGCGCCGCCCTCTTCGCGCACGCTCACGAGGCTCTTCGAGATCGCGCTGACGGTCGTGTCGGGCAGATCGATGATCACGGGCGCCTCCAGGTGCGGCCGTCGCGGGCGAGGAGTTCGTCGGCGGATGCCGGCCCCCACGACCCGGGCGAATACTGTTCGAGAGGACCGCCCTCGGCGGCCCAGTACTCCTCGATCGGGTCGAGGATCTTCCAGCTGAGCTCGACCTCCTCGTGGCGCGGGAACAACGGCGGGTCGCCCAGCAGCACGTCGAGGATGAGGCGCTCATAGGCCTCGGGGCTGGCCTCGGTGAAGGCGTGGCCGTAGCCGAAGTCCATGGTGACGTCGCGCACCTGCGTGCCGTCACCGGGGACCTTCGACCCGAAGCGGATCGTGACGCCCTCGTCGGGCTGCACGCGGATGACGAGCGCGTTCTGGCCGAGCTCCTGGGTCTGGCTGCGCGAGAAGAGCTGCTGCGGGGCGCGCTTGAACACCACCGCGACCTCGGTCACGCGACGGCCGAGACGCTTGCCGCTGCGGACGTAGAACGGCACCCCCGACCAGCGGCGCGTGTTGATCTCGAGCTTGATCGCCGCGTAGGTCTCGGTGACCGACTCGGGGTTCATCCCGTCTTCCTCGAGGAAGCCGAGGACCTTCTCGCCGCCCTGCCAGCCGCCGGCGTACTGACCGCGCGCGGTCGCCTCGGCGAGGTTCTCCGGGAGGCGGACGGCGGCGAGCACCTTCTCCTTCTCGGCGCGCAGGTCCGCGGCGTTGAAGCTGATGGGCTCCTCCATCGCCGTGAGGGCGAGCAGCTGCAGGAGGTGGTTCTGGATGACGTCGCGCGCCGCGCCGATGCCGTCGTAGTAGCCGGCCCGGCCGCCCACCCCGATGTCCTCGGCCATCGTGATCTGCACGTGGTCGACGTAGTTGCGGTTCCAGATCGGCTCGTACAGCTCGTTCGCGAAGCGCAGCGCGAGGATGTTCTGCACGGTCTCTTTGCCGAGGTAGTGGTCGATGCGGAAGATCGCGTCGGCCGGGAAGGCGCTCTCGACGACCTCGTTGAGCTCGCGGGCGGATGCCAGGTCGTGACCGAACGGCTTCTCGATGACGACGCGGCGCCAGCCCTTCGTGTCCTCGGCGCTGTCGCCCACGAGGCCGGAGGCCTTCAGCTGGGTCGTGACGAGGGGGAACGCCTTCGGCGGGATGGACAGGTAGTAGGCGTGGTTGCCCATCGTGCCGCGCTCGGTGTCGAGCTTGTCGACGGTGTCGCGCAGTCGTGCGAAGGCGTCGGGGTCGTCGAACTCGCCCTGCACGAAGCGGATGCCCTCGAGCAGCTCCTTCCACGTCTCCTCGCGGAACTCCGTGCGGGCGTACTTCTTGACCGACTCGTAGACGACCTTCGCGAAGTCCTGGTCCTCCCAGTCGCGGCGGGCGAAGCCCACCAGCGCGAACCCGGGGGGCAGGAGCCCGCGGTTGGCGAGGTCGTAGACCGCCGGCATGAGCTTCTTGCGCGAGAGGTCTCCCGTCACGCCGAAGATCACCAGGGCGCTGGGCCCGGCGATGCGATTGAGTCGGCGATCCTCGGGATCGCGGAGGGGATTGTGACCCGGTGTGATCTCTACGACCATGTCTTACTGTGCCGCCTCGAAGAGTGAGAGCACCTCGACCTGCGGGTCGGTCAGCGTCAGCGTGACGACGGGACGGCCGTGGGCCGCTCCCGCCAGCACGCTCGCGTCTCCCGCGGCCTGTGCCTGGATGAGTTGTCCGAACGTGAACGGTCGCCCCGGGATCTCGAGGTCGACGTCGGTGCGTTCGATGATCTGGAGGAACACGCCGGTGGCGGGTCCGCCCTTGTGGTACTGCCCGGTGGAGTGGAGGAACCGCGGTCCCCACCCGAACGTGGTCGGTCGACCGGTGTCGGCCGCGACGAGTTCGCGGAGCCCGGAGAGCTGGGCGAGCTCGAGGCGGTTGACGTACGCCTGCAGGCTCACGTAGCCGTCCGCGGGCACGCGGCTCCACAGCGCGGCGAGCACGCCCGCGACCGTGCCGCTCTCGGCGAGGGCCGGGTCGGACACGCGCACCTCGACGCCGTCGGCGACGAAGGCCGGCGCGGTGGGCTCGGGCTGCGCCTCGAGCAGGCCGCGCGTCGCCTCTTTCGCCGACTCGACGTCGGGCTGATCGAACGGGTCGATGCCGAGCATGCGCCCGGCGATCGCGGTCGCGTGCTCCCAGACGACGAACTGCGCGCCGAGGGAGCCGCTGACCAGCACCTCATCGGTGTGGCGCTCGAAGAGGTGGAACGCGTCGGCGTCGTCGACGAACCGCACGATCTGCAGGTCGTCGGGCTTCGCCTCGAGCTCGGGCGAGACGGGCAGCAGGACGACCGGCAGGATGCCGGTGCCGTCTTTGCCCGTGGACTCGGCGACGAGCTGCTCGATCCAGTCGGGCAGACCGATGAGGTGGCTCCCGTCGGTGACGAGCCCGAGCTTGTCGCGGCGACCGGCGCCGCCGCCCGCGATCGCCGCGGCGAGCACGAGGGCCGGGTTCTCGGGAGCGTCGATGGCGACCTCGAGCAGGGTCGCATCGGCCTCGTCGAGGAGGTCGTCGATGTCGACGCCGGCCAGTCCCGCGGGCACGAGGCCGAACGCGGTGAGGGCGGAGTAGCGCCCGCCCACGGTCGGGTCGGCGGTGAAGACGCGGTATCCGTCCGCGCGAGCGGACTGCTCGAGAGGGGAGCCGGGGTCGGTGACCACGACGATGCGCTGCGCGGGGTCGATGCCCACGTCGCGGAAGGCGGCCTCGAAGGCGCGCTTGGCGGAGTCGGTCTCGATGGTCGATCCCGACTTGCTCGACACCACCAGGACGGTCTGCTCGAGGCCGCCCGATTCGGAATCGCCGTCGATCGCGGCCAGGACCTGGCCGGGCGAGGTGGAGTCGAGGACGACCAGCGGCACACCGGCGGACTGCGCGATGACCTCGGGGGCGAGGGAGGAGCCGCCCATTCCGGCCAGCACCACCCGGGTCACGCCCTGCGCGGCGAGCTCGTCGCGCAGGGCGGTGATCTCGGGTACGAGCGGGCGGGAGACCGAAACGGCTCCCACCCACCCGAGCCGACGAGAGGCCTCGTCCTCGGCTGCCGCGCCCCACAGGCTCGCATCCCCCGCGGTGATGCCCGACGCGATGAGCGACCCGGTCAGTGCCGGGAGCTCCGCGTGGACGACCGCGGCGACGTGGCCGGTGACCTTGACGGCGAAGCTCACTGGGCTGCCTGGGCGCTTCCGGCGTCGAGAGCGGTCTTCACGGTGTCTTGCAGCTCGTGCCACGAGGCGATGAACTTCTCCACGCCCTCGTCCTCGAGCGTCTGCGTGGCGTCGGCCACGTCGACGCCCGCCGCGGCGAGCCGGTCGAACACGTCGTGCGCCTCGGCGTACGCGCCGGTCACGGTGTCGCCGGTGATGACACCGTGGTCGAAGGTGGCCTCGAGGGTCTTCTCGGGCATCGTGTTGACGGTGCCCGGGGCGACGAGCTCGGTCACGTAGAGCGTGTCAGGCAGCGCGGGGTCCTTGACGCCCGTCGAGGCCCACAGGGGACGCTGCACCGTGGCACCGGCATCCAGGAGCTTCTTCGCGCGGTCCTCGGAGAACTTCTTCTCGTACAGCTCGTAGGCCAGACGGGCGTTGGCGATGCCCGCCTTGCCCTTCAGCCCCGCCGCCTCGTCGGTGCCGATCGCGGCGAGACGCTTGTCGATCTCGGTGTCGACGCGGGAGACGAAGAACGAGGCGACCGACTGCAGGGTCGAGATGTCGTGGCCGGCGGCGTGCGCCTTCTCGACACCCGCGAGGTACGCGTCGATGACCTCTTCGTAGCGCTCGAGGCTGAAGATCAGCGTGACGTTCACCGAGATGCCCGCGCCGATGACCTCGGTGATGGCGGGCAGGCCCGCCTTGGTCGCGGGGATCTTGATGAGGACGTTCTTGCGGTCAACGCGGGCCGACAGGTCTTTCGCCTGCGCGACGGTGCCCTCGGTGTCGTGCGCGAGGTCGGGCGAGACCTCGATCGACACGCGGCCGTCGACGCCGTTCGTGGCCTCGAACACCGGCAGGAAGATGTCGCACGCGTCGCGCACGTCGTCGGTGGTGATGGAGAAGATCGCCTCGTCGACGTCGGCGCCCGCCGCGGCGAGCTCCTTCACCTGGCCCTCGTACGCCTCGCCCTTCGACAGGGCCCCGGCGAAGATGGTCGGGTTGGTCGTGACGCCCGAGACGTTGCGCGAGTCGATGAGCTCGGCGAGGTTGCCGGACTGGATGCGCTGACGCGACAGGTCGTCGAGCCAGATGCTGACGCCCTGAGCGGCGAGGTCTGCGGTGGGAGTGCTCATGTCGTTGTTCTCCTCGGATTACTTCTTCGCCGCGGCGAGCGAGTCGCGGGCGGCTTCGACGACGGCCTCGGCCGTGATGCCGAACTTCTGGAACAGGGTCTTGTAGTCGGCCGACGCACCGAAGTGCTCGATCGCGACCGAGCGACCGGCGTCGCCGACGATGCCGTGCCAGCTGAGCGCCGAGCCGGCCTCGACCGAGACGCGCGCCTTCACCGACGACGGCAGGACCGACTCGCGGTACGCCTCGTCCTGCTCGGCGAACCACTCCAGCGACGGGGCCGACACGACGCGGGCGTGGACGCCCTCGGCGGCCAGCGTCTCGCGCGCCTCGACGGCCAGCTGCACTTCGGAGCCGGTCGCGATGAGGATGACGTCGGGCTCGCCGTTCTTGGCCTCCGCGAGCACGTAGGCGCCCTTGACGGCGCCCTCGGCCGACGCGAACTCGTCACCGGATGCCGCGCCCTCGCCGCGCGCGAACACGGGGATGTTCTGGCGGGTGAGCGCGATACCCGCGGGCCCGGCGGTGCGGCGGAGCATCTCGAGCCACACGACGGAGGTCTCGTTGGCATCCGCGGGACGCACGAGCGCGAAGTTCGGGATGGCACGGAGGGTCGCGAGCTGCTCGATCGGCTGGTGCGTCGGACCGTCTTCGCCGAGGGCGACGGAGTCGTGCGTCCAGACGAAGATCGTCGGGATGTTCATCAGCGCGGCCAGACGAACCGGCGGGCGCATGTAGTCGCTGAAGATGAGGAACGTGCCGCCGAACGGACGGGTCGGTCCGTGCAGCACGATGCCGTTGAGGATCGCGCCCATGGCGTGCTCGCGGATGCCGAAGTGCAGCACGCGGCCGTAGGGGTCGCCCGACCACTCGTGCGTCGACCACGACGAGGGGATGAACGACTTGGCGTTCTTGATCGTCGTGAGGTTGGACTCGGCGAGGTCGGCCGATCCGCCCCAGAGCTCGGGGAGCTCGGCGGCGAGGGCGTTGATGACCGTGCCCGAGGCCGCACGGGTGGAGACGTCCTTGCCCGCTTCGAAGGCGGGGAGGGCGTCGGCGATGTCGGCGGGGAGCTCGCGGGCCTGCATGCGGTCCCACAGCTGCTTGCGCTCGGGGTGGGCAGCGGCCCACGCGTCGAACTTCTCCTGCCAGGCGGCCTTCTCTGCCTCGCCGCGCTGCACGAGCTCGCGCGTGTGGGAGATGACGTCGTCGGCGACGGCGAAGTGCTGCTCGGGGTCGAAGCCGAGCACCTCCTTGGTGGCCTTCAGCTCGTCGGCGCCGAGGGCGGAGCCGTGGATCTTGCCGGAGTTCTGCTTGCCGGGCGAGGGCCAGCCGATGATCGTCTTGAGGATGATGAGCGAGGGCTTGCTGGTCTCGCCCTTCGCGGCCTCGATCGCGGCGTGCAGCTCGGCGACGTCTTCGACGTATTGACCGGTCTTCTTCCAGTCGACCGTCTGGACGTGCCAGCCGTACGACTCGTAGCGCTTCCGGACGTCCTCGGTGAAGGCGACGTTGGTGTCGTCCTCGATCGAGATCTGGTTCGAGTCGTAGATCGCGATGAGGTTGCCGAGCTCCTGGTGGCCGGCCAGCGAGGAGGCCTCGCTCGTCACGCCCTCCTGGAGGTCGCCGTCGCCGGCGATCACGTAGACGTAGTGGTCGAAGGGGCTCTCGCCGGCGGGGGTCTCGGGGTCGAAGAGACCGCGCTCGTACCGGGCGGCGTACGCGAAGCCCACGGACGAGGCCAGGCCCTGGCCGAGCGGTCCGGTCGTGATCTCGACGCCGTCGGTGTGGCCGTACTCGGGGTGGCCGGGGGTGAGCGAGCCCCAGGTGCGCAGCGCCTCGAGGTCCTTCAGCTCGAGGCCGAAGCCGCCGAGGTACAGCTGCACGTACTGCGTGAGCGAGGAGTGACCGGCGGAGAGGATGAAGCGGTCGCGCCCGGGCCAGTGCGTGTCGGCCGGGTCGTGGCGGAGCACCCGCTGGTACAGCAGGTAGGCGGCGGGGGCCAGCGACATGGCCGTGCCCGGGTGGCCGTTGCCCACCTTCTCGACGGCGTCAGCCGCCAGGATGCGTGCGGTGTCCACCGCGCGCCGATCGATCTCGTCCCATTCGAAGTCCGACAACACGGTGCCTTTCTCGATCCTGCGCCCGATTCACGTACCGACGTCCGCGCTCGTCACCGTAGGAGTGGGAGGGGGGTGGGGTGTCGGCGCGGGGCGCGCGTTCCCCGCCAGCATAGCGAGAACGACCGAGGCCGTTGCCGTTCGTGACGGGGGGTCGACAGGCGGCCGGGGGTGTGGTGGAGATGGCCTAGAATCGACAGGGTTACATCCGCGCTACCCCGGGGGACGATGGACATCTCGACGACGTCGCACGTCATTGCGACGACCGATCGCCGCTCCGTCGGACGCACTCTTCGGGCCTACGTCGCTCTGACGAAGCCCCGCGTCCTCGAGCTCCTGCTGGTGACCACCGTTCCGGTGATGATCCTCGCGCAGGGCGGCTTGCCGAACCTCTGGTTGATCCTGGCGACCGTCATCGGCGGCTCGCTGAGCGCCGGATCGGCGGCCGCGTTCAACATGTACCTCGACCGCGACATCGACGCACACATGCAGCGCACGGTGAACCGCCCGCTCGTGACGGGAGAGGTCTCGCCGCGCGGGGCCCTCGTCTTCGCGTGGACGCTCGCGGTCTTCTCGACGGTGTGGCTGTGGGCCTTCACGAACCCGCTCGCAGCGGGGCTGTCCGCGGCGGCCATCTTCTTCTACGTCGTCATCTACACGATGATTCTCAAGCGCCGCACCGAGCAGAACATCGTGTGGGGCGGGATCGCCGGCTGCTTCCCGGTTCTCATCGGCTGGTCCGCGGTGACGGGCTCGCTGTCGTGGGCGCCGTTCATCCTGTTCGCCCTGGTGTTCCTGTGGACGCCGCCGCACTACTGGCCGCTGTCGATGAAGTACGCCGCCCAGTACGACGAGGTCGACGTGCCGATGCTCGGCGCCACGCGCAGCGGATCGCAGGTGGGCCTGCAGGTCATCCTCTACGCGTGGGCGACCGTTGCGTGCTCGCTGCTGCTGATCCCCGTCGCTCCGATGGGACTGGTCTACTCGGTCTCGGCGCTGGTCTTCGGCGGATGGTTCATCTACGAGTCGCACCGCCTCTACTCGCGTGCCGTCCGCGGTGGCGAGCCGCGGCCGATGCGCGTGTTCCACGCGTCGATCACGTACCTCACCCTGCTCTTCGTGGCCATCGCGGTCGACCCGCTACTGCCCTTCTGATCGGATCCGACCAGCGCCCGTCCCGTTCTCGGGGCGGGCGCTTCGACGTTTCCGGATGCCGGCTCTCGGCCTCGCGGGGACGCCCCGCGGTCACGGTCAGTCGGGGGACGCGGGGCCGCTCTCTCAGCCACCCGGAGTCGCCGGACCGTTCCGCGCGGATCTGCCCACCGCACGATGGAGCCGAGCAGGACATCGGCGACGCCGTTCTCGCGCCCTCGCGCGTCGGGGGTCACGGAGACGCCCGTGAGCACGGGCTCGGGGCCGTGCGCGTCGCCGAGCTGCGCGTTCAACGCGCGAAGCGCCCGCCCCCGGGTGCGTGGGGCGGGCGCTTCGCGCAGAGCGGATCAGCGACGCGTCGCGTCGTCTCCGGCGTCGAGGCGGGGCTCGTCGTGGTTCGCGGCCGCGCGGGCCTGCGGGGGAGCCGGGGCCGTCGAGGGCACCTCGACGTCGGCATCCTCCACCGCGAGGGGGGTGGCGGTCGTGGCGGGGGCGAAGGGAGCGGCGTTCTGCGGAGCCGTCTCCTCGTCGCTGGACCAGTCGATCGTCTCGACCGACACGTCGGGGCGACGCACGAGGGCGGTCGCGGCGGCGAGTGCCAGGACGGCGACGATGCCGATGGCGCCGGCTCCGAGGACGGCGGCGCCCACGACGACCCAGGACTGGCCGACGTACACCTGCACGACGGTGGCGTTGGGGTCGTCGAGCACCTGCTCCATCGCGTCGATCCCGTTGAGGACGATCGCGAGTCCACCGGCGATGGCGGCCAGGGATCCGACGACGAGCACCCAGAACGGGATGCTGGTCACCAGGCGGGGACGGGTCTTCATGGGATGTACTCCTTGTCGTTCCGGTGCGGGGGTCACCGGACTGGCGTGTCCCGACGCGGTGGCATCGGGCGGCCCGGGCGCGAACCCGGAATGTCCAGGGTGTCCCACCACCCCTCACGGGCCCTAGGGGTCGCCGATGAATGCCCTATGAGCGTATAAGGGGCCCGCGAGCGCTCACGCGTGGGCGTCGGCGGTCGCGCGTCGGCGCTCCGCGTCGGCGGCGGCGACCGGTTTCTTCAGCCGCAGGACCACGACGGTCATGGTCGCGGCGGCGAGGGCGGCGAGCACCATGTGCGTGCCCACGGCGATCTCGGGCAGGCCGTTGCGCGCCTGGTACAGGCCCACGGCGATCTGCACGAGCTCGACCGCCAGCAGCGCGGTCGCCCATCGGCGCACCGGCAGGCGCAGACGCCAGGCGGTCACCACGACGACGAGGGTGAGGGCGAAGAGGGCGTACCCGGGCCACGCGTGGACGTGCTCGAGGATCTGCGCATCGAAACCGTTGCGCACCGAGGCCTCGTCGCCGGAGTGGGGGCCGGCCCCCGTGGTGAGCACGCCGAAGACGATCGTCAGGGCGAGCACGCCGGTGGTGGCGTGCACGAGACCGGCGAACCACCGCGGCACGGCGAGGGTGCGCGCCCCCGCGGGCTGGTACATCCGCACGAGGAAGGCCGCGCACACCGCAACCAGCGACACCGAGGCGACGTAGTGGAAGCCGACGATGAAGGGGTTGAGGCCCGTGAGCACCGTGATGCCGCCCACGATCGCCTGGGCCACGATGCCGCCCAGCACGATGAGCGAGAGCACGAACAGCACGCGGCGCTCGTGCCGCATGCGCCAGACGAGCACGACGACGGCGAGGGCGAGGATGCCGACGAGACCCGTCAGTGTGCGGTTGCCGAACTCGATGATCCCGTGGATGCCCATCTCGGGGGTGTTCACGAGGGAGTCGGGCGTGCATCGCGGCCACGTGGGGCAGCCGAGGCCGGAGCCGGTGAGGCGGACGGCACCGCCGGTGCCGATGATGAGCACCTCGGCCACGAAGGAGAGCCAGGCGAAGACGCGGACCCGGCGGTCGACCTGCGCGGGCAGCCAGGCGACGACGCGCTGCAGCACCGCGGGGACGCGGGTCGAGGGGGAGGAGGACGGGGCGGAGGGCATGCGTGCGGCTTCCTGGCGTCGGGGCGGTCCCGGCGTGCGGGGGAGTGGGTCTGCCATGCCGGGAGCGGGTGTTGCCTGTAGAATCGAAGGGTCCGTGTGCAGTGCTCACGCGATCCGCACGAGAGACAGTCTAGGCGCGCAGCCAGCGCCTTCGAGCGGGCCCACCAGCGACGAACCTGGGACTTCGACCGGAGTCCGGAATGTCGGGGCGGATGACACCGTTGAGGCCCGAGAAGGAGAGTGATCACCATGTCCGATGTCCTCATCGACCGACCAGAGCTCGAGAGCCTGGGGCAATACGAGTTCGGCTGGCACGACACCGACGCCGCAGGCGCCGTCGCGCAGCGCGGCATCAACGAGGACGTCGTGCGCGGCATCTCCGCGTTGAAGTCCGAGCCCGACTGGATGCTGAAGACCCGTCTGAAGGGGTACCAGCTCTTCGGCAAGAAGCCGATGCCCACCTGGGGCGCCGACCTCAGCGACATCGACTTCGACAACATCAAGTACTTCGTGCGCTCGACCGAGAAGCAGGCGCAGTCGTGGGAGGACCTCCCGGAGGAGATCCGCAACACCTACGAGAAGCTCGGCATCCCCGAGGCGGAGCGCCAGCGTCTCGTCGCCGGCGTCGCCGCGCAGTACGAGTCCGAGGTCGTCTACCACCAGATCCGCGAGGACCTGGAGCAGCAGGGCGTCATCTTCATGGACACCGACACCGCCCTGCGCGAGCACCCCGAGTTCTTCGAGGAGTACTTCGGCACGGTCATCCCGGCCGGTGACAACAAGTTCGCCGCGCTCAACACCGCGGTGTGGTCGGGCGGGTCGTTCGTGTACGTCCCGAAGGGCGTGCACGTCGAGATCCCGCTGCAGGCGTACTTCCGCATCAACACCGAGAACATGGGTCAGTTCGAGCGGACCCTGATCATCGCCGACGAAGACAGCTATGTGCACTACATCGAGGGCTGCACGGCCCCGATCTACAAGTCCGACTCGCTGCACTCGGCCGTCGTCGAGATCATCGTGAAGAAGAACGCCCGCGTGCGCTACACGACGATCCAGAACTGGTCGAACAACGTCTACAACCTCGTCACCAAGCGCGCCGTCGCCCACGAGGGCGCGACCATGGAGTGGGTCGACGGCAACATCGGCTCCAAGGTGACGATGAAGTACCCCTCCATCTACCTGATGGGCGAGCACGCCAAGGGCGAGACGCTCTCGGTCGCCTTCGCCGGTCCCGGTCAGCACCAGGACGCCGGCGCGAAGATGATCCACATGGCGCCGTACACGCAGTCGTCGATCGTGTCGAAGTCGATCGCCCGCGGCGGTGGTCGCGCCGGCTACCGCGGCGAGGTCCGCGTCGACGCCAACGCGCATCACTCCGCGAACACGGTGCGCTGCGACGCCCTGCTGGTCGACACGATCTCCCGCAGCGACACGTACCCCGCGATCGACATCCGTGTCGACGACGTGCAGCTCGGCCACGAGGCCACGGTTTCGAAGGTCAGCGAGGAGCAGCTCTTCTACCTGCAGTCGCGTGGCCTCCCCGAAGACGAGGCCATGGCGATGATCGTGCGCGGCTTCATCGAGCCGATCGCCCGCGAGCTCCCGATGGAGTACGCGCTCGAACTCAACAAGCTCATCGAGATGGGCATGGAAGGCAGTGTTGGTTAAGTGACGACTGCGACCGAAACCCCCGCAGCCGCCGAGGGTCACATCGACCCGGCAGCCCTCGTGGCATCCGTCGTTCCGGTGCAGACGCGCTCGGAGCGGAAGACCTCGTTCGACCCGGCCGACTTCGGCACCCCCACGGGGCGCGAGGTCAACTGGAAGCTCAGCCCGATCGACCGGCTCGCGCCGCTCTTCGTCGATGAGGCCGGTCCCACCGGCGTCATGACCGTCGACGTCGAGGCGCCCGCCGCGGTCGAGCAGCTGCGTCTCGCGGCCGGCGACGCCCCGCGCGGGGAGCACTTCCGTCCGGAGGATCTTCCCGCCGCCCTCGCCTGGACGCACGAGGCCGAGGCTCCGCTGCTGCGCATCCCCGCGAACGTGGAGCTCGACGAACCCGTCGTCGTGCGCCTCACCGGCACGGGCGGCCTCGCTCACGCCCACGTCGTGATCGAGGCGCAGCCGAACTCGCGCGGCACCGTGGTGCTGCGCCACGAGGGCTCGGCGAACCACGCGCAGAACGTCGAGATCATCGTCCGCGACGGGGCCGAGCTGACCGTCGTGTCGGTGCAGCGCTGGAATGACGACACCGTGCACGCGGCCTCGCACCAGGCCCGCGTCGACCGCGACGCCAAGCTCACGCATGTCGTGGTGAGCTTCGGCGGCGGCGTCGTGCGGGTCAACCCCTCCGTGGAGCTTTCGGGTCCGGGTGCCGAGGGGCGCCTGTACGGCCTGTCGTTCTCCGACGCCGGCCAGCACCTCGAGTCGCAGGTGTACCTGCACCACAAGGGACCCCACACGGTCGGCGACGTGCTCTACAAGGGTGCGCTGCAGGGCGAGAGCGCTCGGAGCGTGTGGATCGGCGACGTGCTCATCGGACCGGATGCCACCGGCACCGACTCCTACGAGGCCAACCGCAATCTCGTGCTCACCGACGGCGCGCGCGCCGACTCGATCCCGAACCTCGAGATCGAGACCGGCGACATCCAGGGCGCGGGTCACGCCAGCGCTACGGGTCGCTTCGACGACGAGCAGCTGTTCTACCTGCAGGCCCGCGGCATCGCCGAAGACGAGGCGCGCCGCCTGGTCGTGCTCGGCTTCCTCAGCGAGATCGTGCAGCGCATCGGCATCCCCGAGCTCGAGACCGAGCTCATCGAGGCCATCGAGCACGAGCTGGCCGAGGGGGCGGCCGCGTGAGCGCGACCCGCGCCTGCGCGCTGAGCGAACTCGTTCAGGACGAGGCCCGTCGCGTCGAGATCGACGGCGTCGCGATCGCCGTCGTCCTCGACGGCAACGGTGACGTGCACGCCATCGGCGACGTCTGCACGCACGGCGACATCTCGCTCTCCGACGGTTTCGTCGAGGGCGAGACGCTCGAGTGCTGGGCCCACGGCTCGGCGTTCTCGCTGAAGACCGGCCGCCCGTTGAACCTCCCGGCCTACGAGCCGGTCCCCGTGTTCGAGGTCGTGATCGACGGAGACGACGTGCTCATCGATCCGTCCGTCACCAAGGCGACGGCCTGAGCCGCGCCCGACCCGAGACTTTACGAGTAAGGAATCACCCCCATGTCTGTCCTCGAGATCCGCGACCTCCACGTGACGGTCGAGACGGAGAACGGTACGACCCCGATCCTCAACGGCGTGACGCTGACCATGCGCACCGGTGAGACCCACGCCATCATGGGCCCCAACGGCTCCGGCAAGTCGACCCTGGCGTACACGATCGCCGGCCACCCCAAGTACACCGTCACGAGCGGCTCCATCACCCTCGACGGTGAGGACGTTCTCGAGATGAGCGTCGACGAGCGCGCTCGCGCGGGCCTCTTCCTCGCGATGCAGTACCCGGTTGAGATCCCGGGCGTGACGGTCACCAACTTCCTGCGCACGGCCAAGACGGCCATCGACGGCGAGGCGCCGGCGATCCGCAGCTGGACCAAGGACGTCAAGGGCGCCATGGAGAACCTGCGCATGGATGCGAAGTTCGCGTCGCGCAACGTCAACGAAGGCTTCTCGGGCGGCGAGAAGAAGCGCCACGAGATCCTCCAGCTCGAGCTGCTCAAGCCGAAGATCGCGGTGCTCGACGAGACCGACTCCGGTCTCGACGTCGACGCGCTGAAGATCGTGTCGGAGGGCGTGAACCGCGCGAAGGAGCAGACCGACCTCGGTGTGCTGCTCATCACGCACTACACGCGCATCCTGCGCTACATCCGCCCCGACTTCGTGCACGTCGTGGTCAAGGGCCGCATCGTCGAAGAGGGCGGCCCCGAGCTCGCCGACCGACTCGAGGAAGAGGGCTACGACCGCTTCCTCGAGCCCGGTACGCCGATCGACGCGTAAGATCGTTACATGACCGCAACGCTCGCTCCCGAGAAGTACGACGAGGTCACCGAGGCCCTGAAAGACGTCATGGACCCCGAACTGGGGATCAACGTCGTCGACCTCGGCCTCATCTACGACCTCGCGTGGGACGACGAGAACGACGCGCTCGTCATCCACATGACCCTGACCTCGGCCGGATGCCCCCTGACCGACGTCCTCGAAGAGCAGACGGCTCAGGCCCTCGACAACGTCGTGGATCGCTTCCGCATCAACTGGGTGTGGATGCCGCCGTGGGGCCCCGAGCGGATCACCGACGACGGCCGCGACATGATGCGCGCTCTCGGCTTCGCGATCTGACGACTCCTGCACGAACGCCCGCCCCTCCGGGGGCGGGCGTTCGTCGTTCGCGGCAGCGGAGGGACGTCGAGAGGGCGGCATCCGCGGTCGTCCCGGGCGGCGTCGTGTTGCGAAACGACAACACTGCCCCGCGGATCGTTGCCGTCCGGGTTCCCGGCGAGCACACTTCGCGCATGAGAACGCGTGCAACCCGAATCGCCGCGGTCGTCGTCCCCGTGCTGCTGCTCCCGGCGGTGGCATCCGGATGCACCGCCGACCCCGTTCCGGCGTCCGAGACGACGTCCGCCCCCGTCGCCGCGGACCCTCGCGTCGACGCTCTGGCGCACGTGACGGATGCCACCGTGGCGGCCGCCGTGGCCGACATCGACGCCTCCGTGAAAGCGGCGATGGACGCGACCGGGACGCCCGGTGTCGCGGTCGCCGTCGTCCACGGGGGAGAGACCGTGTTCGCCCGCGGCTACGGCGTGCGCAACCTCGACACCGGGGAGCCGGTCGACGAGGACACGGTGTTCGCGATGGCATCCGTGTCGAAGTCCGTCGGCGCGACGGTGATCGCGCGCGCGATCGACGAGGGCGTGGTCACGTGGGACACGCCCGTGCAGGAGAACCTGCCCTCTTTCGCGCTGTCGGACCCGTGGGTGTCGGCGAACCTCACGATCGGCGACCTGTACGCGCACCGGTCCGGGCTGTTCGAGCACGCGGGCGACGAGCTGGAGGAGATCGGCTACGACCGCGCCGCGGTGCTGGAGCGGCTGCGGCTCGTCCCGCTCGAGGGGTTCCGCCGCACCTACGCCTACGGCAACTTCGACATCACCGCCGCGGCCGAGTCGGTCGCCGCCGCGGCCGGTGAGGACTGGGCCGACCTCTCCGAGCGGCTGCTCTACGCGCCGCTCGGCATGACCTCCACCTCGTCACGGTTCGCGGATCTCGAGACGCGCGAGAACCGCGCCCTGGGGCACCAGCGGGTGGACGGCGCGTGGGTCGTGAGCCCCGAGCAGCGCCGGCCCGACGCGCAGTCGCCGGCCGGAGGGGTGAGCTCGAGTGTCACCGACATGGCGCGCTGGATGACGATGGTGCTCGCCGCCGGAGCGGGCGACGACGCATTCGTCAGCCGCGAGGCCCTGCTGCCCGCCGTCACCCCGCAGATCACGACGGGGCGCGACCCGGCCGTGTCGACGATGAGCCAGAGGGCGGGCTTCTACGGGTACGGTTTCAACGTCACGACGACCGCGGGCGGTCTCGTCGACGTCAACCATTCGGGTGCGTTCCGGCTCGGCACCGGCACGACGGTGAAGATGCTGCCCGCGGCCGACCTCGGCATCGTGGTGCTCTCGGACGGCGAGGCCAACGGCGTCGCGGAGGGTATCGCGGGTCGCTTCGCCGACATCGCGCAGTACGGCGCGCAGCGTCAGGACTGGCTCGGGCTGTACACCGGGATCTTCGCGGACATGGCCGCGCCGCTGGGGACCCTCGCCGGGAAGGACCGCCCCGCGGATGCGACGCCCCCGGCCGCGCTGGACCGGTACGCGGGCGTCTACCGGAACGACTACTTCGGCGACGCCACTGTGAGCATCGTCGACGGCGCGCTGCAGCTGGCGCTGGGCCCGACCGGGCGATGGACGCTGAGCCCCTGGGACGGCGACGTGTTCACGTTCGCCCCCACGGGCGAGAACGCCACCGAGGGAACGGTCTCGCAGGCGACGTTCGGCTCCGACGGCTCGCTCGTACTCGAGTACTTCGACCAGCATCGGATGGGGACGTTCCGGCGGTGAATCGCGCATGACGCAGGGTGTCGAGGGACCGCGAGGCGCCGGCGCGCCTTCGGTAGCCTCGATGACATGAGCGTCACCCCCCTGAAGGCCCTGCCCCTGGACCTCCTCCGCCAGCGCTCCAGCACGAAGTGGCGCTCGTACGGCGACGACGTGATCCCCATGTTCGTCGCCGAGACCGACTTCCCCCTCGCGCCCGCGATCACCGCGGCGCTGCATCGCGCGGTCGAGATCGGCGACACCGGCTACACCCCGCCGCGTCCGGGCATCGATCTCGACTTCGCCGCCTACGCCGACCGGCGGTGGGGGTGGACGATCGACCCGTCGCGCGTGCGGTGGACGGGTGACGTCATGATGGGCGTCGTCGAGGTGCTCCGCGCCGTGACCGCCCCCGGCGATCGCGTGGTGGTGACGCCCCCGGTCTATCCGCCGTTCTACGACACGGTGGAGGAGGCGGGCGCGGTCGTCGAGCGCGTGCCGCTGGTCGACGACGGTGACCGGTGGAGCCTCGACCTCGACGGGATCGAGAGGGCCCTGGCATCCGGGGCCCGTGCGGTGCTGCTGTGCAATCCGCACAACCCGACCGGAACGGTGCACACGCGCGACAGCCTCGCCGCCCTCGCCCGCCTCGCGGCGCGCTACGGCGCGAGCGTGGTGAGCGACGAGATCCACGCCCCCCTCACGCACGCTCCCGCGGTGTTCACGCCCTTCCTGGATGCCGGTCCCGAGGCCGCCGCGGTCGGCTACGCCGTGACGAGCGCGAGCAAGACCTACAACCTCGCGGGGCTGAAGTGCGCGGTGATCGTGACCGGGGCGGAGGAGACGGCCCAGGTCGTGCGCTCGCTGCCCTGGGAGGTGGAGTGGCGCGCGGGCCTGTTCGGCGTGATCGCCAACCGCGCGGCCTTCGCGGCGGAGAGCGACCCGTGGCTCGAGTCGCTGCTGGCGTCGCTGGACGAGAACCGACGGCTGCTCGCCGACCTGCTCGCCGCGCACCTTCCGCGCGCGCGGTATCGGATGCCGGACGCGGGCTTCCTCGCGTGGGTCGACGTGTCGGCCTACGGGTGGGGCGACAATCCGGCCCCGTTCATCCGCCGCGAGGCGCACGTCGCGCTGCATCACGGCCCGTTGTTCGGCACGGAGGGCATCGGTCACGTGCGCATCAACGTCGGGTGCGCGCCCGAGGTGCTGCGCGACGCGGTGCAGCGCATCGGGCGACTGGCCTCGAGGGCGTGAGGCTCCGAACGACGCGCGGCGCCCGGGTCGAGTGGCGTGCCGTGACGGTCGGGGTCGTGACTCTCGGCCGGTGACCGGTATGCCGTGACCGGTATGCCGTGACCGGGTGTTCGTCCACGCGTGAGGTTTCGCGCGGCGCTCGCCTGGCATCCGAGGATAGGTAAGGATATCCTTAGCGAGTGAAGACTGCCACGCGCCCCGCCTACCGTCCGTACGTCGCCGTGGTGAAGAAGGCCCGCCGCCTGTCGCCGCACTTCGCGCGCATCACCTTCACCAGCCCCGATTTCGCCGTGTTCGGCACCGACCGGCGCGACCAGCGCGTGAAGCTCGTGCTCCCCGGCTCCGACGGCCGCCTGTGCGACATCGGGCAGAACGACCCCGCGGCGATCGACGGCGGCGAGTGGTACACGCGCTGGCGCGACCTTCCCGAGGCGGAGCGGATGCCGTTCCGCACCTACACCGTGCGACGGATCGACCCCGAGGCGCTCGAGCTCGACATCGATTTCGTGCTGCACCACGACGCCGGTCCCGCGGGGACGTGGGCCGAGACGGCGGCGGAGGGGGAGAGCATCCTCGTGGTCGGCCCCGACGCGCGCAGCGAGGACTCGGCGCAGGGCATCGACTTCCACCCCGGAACGGCGCAGCGCCTGCTGCTCGTCGGCGACGAGACGGCCGCCCCGGCGATCTGCGCGATCCTCGAGGGCCTGGGTTCCGGCTTCGTCGTCGACGCCTTCGTCGAGGTGCCCACGATCGACGACGCCCTCGCGCTCGCGCCCGGGACGCTGCCCGTCACCTGGATCGCCCGCGACGACCGCCCCCACGGCGAGGCGCTGATCGACGCGGTCGAGGCGTGGACCGCGGCATCCGGGGCCGTCCTCTCGCGCGCCGCGGCGCCCCGCCCCCAGGTGCTCGAGGACATCGACCTCGACGTCGACCTGCTCTGGGACAGCCCCGCCGATTCGGAGGGTGAGTTCTACGCCTGGATCGCGGGGGAGTCGCAGACGGTCAAGACGCTGCGCCGACTGCTCGTGCAGGGGCACGGCGTCGACCGCAAGCGCGTCGCGTTCATGGGCTACTGGCGCGAAGGCCAGGTCGAGCGCACCGCCTGACGCGGCGCCGAGGGGATCGGGTCGCGCGCGCCGAAGGCAGGACCCGGGCGCCCGGTTCACGCGCGCCGCATCCGGACAGGTGTAGGCGTGCCCGCGTGCCCTCCGCGCCGAACCCCCTCAGCGAGCCGTCGCCGGCTCGTCGACGACCGTGTGGTGCCGACCGATCGGCACGATCATCGGCCGGCCCGTGAGCGGATCCGCGACGACGCGGCTGCGCAAGCCGAAGACCTCCTCGACCGTCTCCTCGGTCAGCACCTCGGCCGGGTCGCCCGCGGCGACGATGCGGCCCTCCGCCATCGCGACGAGGTGGTCGGCGTAGCGCGCCGCGAGATTGAGGTCGTGCAGCACCATCGCCACGGTCGTGCCGCGCTCGCGATTGAGGTCGGTGAGCAGGTCGAGCACGTCGATCTGGTGGCTGATGTCGAGGAACGTCGTGGGCTCGTCGAGCAGGAGTACGTCGGTCTCCTGCGCGAGGGCCATCGCGATCCACACGCGCTGGCGCTGCCCCCCGCTGAGCTGGTCGACGTGACGGTCGGCGAGGTGGGCCGTGTCGGTCGCGTCGAGCGCGCGCGCCACGGCGTCGTCGTCGGTGCGCGTCCACCGTGAGAGCGCGCCCTGGTGCGGGTGCCGACCGCGGCTGACGAGGTCGGACACGGCGATGCCGTCGGGGGCGACGGGGGACTGGGGGAGGAGCCCGAGCACGCGCGCGACCTGCTTCGTCGGCATCCGGTGGATCGCCTTGCCGTCGAGCAGCACCTGTCCGGTGGTGGGGGAGAGCAGACGCGCCATGGCTTTCAGCAGCGTCGACTTGCCGCACGCGTTCGCCCCGACGATCGCGGTGACCTTGCCCGGGGGCAGGGAGAGGTCGAGGGAGTCGACGATCGTCCGGTCTCCGTAACCGAGGGTGACGCCCTCGGCGGTCAGGCTGCGCTCAAGAGTCATCGGGTCGTTCCTTCGAGGCGGGTGGCGGCGGATGCCGAGACGGCTCGCGTCATGGCGGCTCGCGTCATAGCGACGTTCCTTCGGATCGGCTGCTGCGGATGAGCAGGAAGATGAGGTACGGCGCGCCGAGCACGCCGGTGATCACACCGACGGGCAGACGCGTGCCGAAGGCGTACTGGGCGACGTAGTCGGCCACCAGCACGAGCAGGGCGCCGACGAGGCCGGCGGGGAGGATCGGCGAACCGACGGGTCCGAGCAGGCGCACCGCAATGGGCCCGGCCAGGAACGACACGAACGCGATCGGGCCCGCCGCCGCCGTGCCGAAGGCGAGGAGACCGACGGCGGCGACGATGAGCAGCAGGCGGCTGCGCTCGACGGGGAGGCCGATCGCCGCGGCGGTGTCGTCGCCCATCCGCAGGATCTCGAGGCGCCCCGACAGGACGAGCAGCACCGGCCCGAGCACGAGCACGGCGAAGAGCACCGGGAGCGCGCGGTCCCACGTCGCGTCGTTGAGGTTGCCGGTGATCCAGCGCATCGCGGCCGGGAGGTCGTACTGCGCGGCGCGCGCGATCACGTACGACACCACCGCCTGGCACATCGCGGCGACGCCGATGCCGACGAGGATGAGCCGGGCGCCGGAGCTGCCGTCGCGATACGACAGCAGGTAGATCGCGAGAGCGGCGATCAGGGCCGCCGCCATCGCCAGGAACGACACCGCGGTCTCGCCCCAGCCCAGCACGACGATGCCGATCACCGCGGCGGCGCTCGCACCCGTGTTGATCCCGATGACGTCGGGGCTCGCGAGGGCGTTGCGCAGCATGGTCTGGAACACGACACCGCCCATGCCGAAGCACAGTCCCGTCAGCAGAGCGGTCATCGCGCGCGGCAGGCGCAGCTCGCCGACCGTGAACGACGCGCCAGCGACGCGCTGGCCGGTCACCACGCCCCACACCTCGGCGGGCGTGTAGAAGGTCTGGCCGAGCATGAGGCTCAGCACGAACGCCACGACGACGAGCGCAGCGAGCGTGCCGGTGACGGCCACCCAGCGGCGGTGGCGGCGACGTCGGCCGGAGACGACGGATGCCAGGGTGTCGGGCGCGGCGGACGCGAGGGCGCCAGGGCGGGTCAGGGACGTGGTCACAGGGCCCTCATCTTCTGGCGGCGGACGAGGGCGATGAAGAAGGGGGCGCCGATGAGCGCGGTGACGATGCCGACCTCGATCTCCTCGGGGCGGGCGACGACGCGACCGACGACGTCGGCGAGGGTGAGCAGGGTCGCGCCTCCCAGGGCCGAGACGGGCAGCAGCCAGCGGTGGTCGACGCCGACGATGAGGCGCAGCATGTGCGGGACGACGAGTCCCACGAAGCCGATGGGCCCGGCGACGGCGGTCGCGGCGCCGCACAGGACGACGGCGCCGGCGGTGGCGACGAGGCGGGCGGTGCGCACGCGGGCGCCGAGGCCCGCGGCGAGCTCGTCGCCCAGGGCGAGGGTGTTCAGCGCGGACGCGCTGGCGAGGCAGACGAGCAGACCCACGCCGAGGAAGGGCAGCACCTGCAGGATCGTCGGGAACGAGGCGCCTCCCACACCACCGATCTGCCAGAACCGGAACTCGTTCAGCACGTCGGTGCGGGGCAGCAGGATCGCACTCGTCACAGAGCTGAACGCCACCGCCGTGACGGCTCCGGCGAGGGCAAGACGCAAAGGGGTCGCCCCTCCCCGCCCGAGGGAGCCGATGGCGTACACCAGAACGGCCGCACCGGCCGCACCCAGCATGCCGGTCCAGATGTACATCGAGGGCGAGCTCAGACCCAGGAAGGCGATGCCCGTGACGATCGCGAGTCCCGCGCCGCCGTTGATACCGAGGATCTGGGGGTCGGCGAGGGGATTGCGCGTGGCCCCCTGCAGCACGGTGCCCGCAACGGCGAGCGCGGCCCCGACCAGGATGGCGAGCACTGTCCGGGGGATGCGCTTCGCGACCGCGGCGCTGGACGCCGAGTCGGTGGAGCCGTTCAGACCCGCCCAGACATCGGCGGCCGTGACATCGCGTGCGCCGAAGGTGACCGACAGGACGACCGCGACGAGCAGGAGGAGCACGAGAGCGATGACGCCGACGACGCGTCGCCGCCCCCAGCGGCGCGGGCGCGCGTCGCCGGGGGCGGAGACGGTCGGAGCGAGAGCGGTCATCGCGCCGACGGGCGGGAGGCCTGCATCAGGACGCGGCCTTCTCGGCGGCCGCGCCCACCAGGGCGATGTAGTCGTCGCCGTAGGTGGTGCCGATGTTGAGGGGGGTCGGCGTGATCGCGGACGAGAGGGTCGAGTTGTCTTCGACGACGGCGATCGCGCCGTTCTGCACGGCGGGCACCTTCGACAGCAGAGGGTCGGCCTGCATCGCGGCGATCATGTCGTCGCTGCCGTAGGCGACCATCACGTCGACGTCGGCGAACTTTTCGATCTGCTCGGTGCTGGGCGTGAACCAGAACGTCTCCGACGCGGCCGACTCCTCAGACACGTACGAGGAGGGCGCGAGCCCGAGCTCCTGCAGGTACCCCATGCGCGGGTCGAGCGTGCTGTAGAAGCCGAGGGTCGACAGGTTCGTCGGGTCGAAGTAGGTCAGCAGTGCCTTCTTGTCGGCGAGGGCGGGGTACTTCGCCGCTTCGGCGGCGATGTGCTCCTCCTTCTCCGTGACGAGCGCGTCCGCTTCGTCCTTGAGACCGAGGGCGGTGCCGTCGAGGACGGTCATCTCCTGCCAGGTGGTGCCCCAGGCCACGTTCTGGTACGTCACCACCGGCGCGATCTTGCTCAGCGTGTCGTACTGCTCCTGCGTCATTCCCGAGTAGGCGGCCAGGATGACATCGGGTCGAGCGTCGGCGATGGCCTCGTAGTCGTAGCCATTCGACTCATCCATCAGCACGGGCGTCTCGGCGCCGAGTTCGGCCAACTTGTCTTTGGTCCAGGGGAGCAGTCCGTCGCCGTCCTCGTCACCGTAGATGACCTTCGGCATGGCCACCGGCACAACGCCGAGCGCCAGGGCGACGTCCTGGTTCCCCCAGTCGACGGTGACGACGCGCTCGGGCTTGGCGTCGATCGTGGTCTCGCCGAAGACGTTCTCGATCGTGACGGGGAACCCGGCGTCGTCCGACGCGGCTTGGTCCTCTCCGGGGGCGGCCGAGGTGCCGGCGCAGCCGGTGAGGACGAGGGCGGAACCGACGGCGAGGGCCGCCAGAGCGCGGAATCGGGACACGAAGAGCCTCCTGCGTGTTAGGTAAGGATAGGCTTAGTTTAGGTCAGGCGCCGGGTGAGAACGCAAACCCGGATGCCGATGAACCGGGCGATCATCTCGACGCCGAGGTACTGGCATCCGAGGTCTCCGCCGTCGGGTGACGGCGGTCGCGCCGAGGCCGCTCGTGGCGCGCCGTATACTGGATGGCTGGCCTCTCTCGGCCTCTCACCCTTCCCCGACTGAACGGACGTTCGCTGTGCTCGCCGTGCACGACCTCGAGATCCGCGTGGGCGCCCGCGTGCTCATGTCCGACGTGGCGTTCCGCGTCTCCGACGGCGACAAGATCGGCCTCGTCGGACGCAATGGAGCCGGAAAGACCACCCTCACCAAGGTGCTCGCCGGCGACCTGCTGCCCTCGAACGGCGGCGTCGACCGCTCCGGCGAACTGGGGTATCTGCCCCAGGATCCGCGTTCGGGCGACCCCGAGATGCTCGCGCGTACGCGCATCCTCGATGCCCGCGGGCTGGGCTCGCTCGCCCTCGGCATGCACGAGGCGTCGATGGCGATGGGCGACGACGACGCCGCGGTCGCGGCGAAGGCGATGAAGAAGTACGCGCGCCTCACCGAGCAGTTCGAAGCGGCGGGCGGCTACGCCGCCGAGGCCGAGGCGGCCTCGATCGCGCACAACCTGTCGCTGCCCGACCGCATCCTCGACCAGCCGCTGAAGACCCTCTCGGGTGGTCAGCGGCGCCGCATCGAGCTCGCGCGCATCCTCTTCTCGGACGCGCAGACGATGATCCTCGACGAGCCGACCAACCACCTCGACGCCGACAGTGTCGTGTGGCTGCGCGAGTTCCTCAAGGGCTACAAGGGCGGGCTCATCGTGATCTCGCACGACGTCGAGCTCGTCGGCGAGACGGTCAACCGCGTGTTCTACCTCGACGCCAACCGCCAGGTCATCGACGTCTACAACATGAACTGGAAGAACTACCTGCGCCAGCGGGTGGCCGACGAGGAGCGTCGCAAGAAGGAGCGCGCCAACGCCGAGAAGAAGGCCACGGCGCTGCAGCTGCAGGCCGCGCGCTTCGGCGCGAAGGCCTCGAAAGCCGCGGCCGCGCACCAGATGGTCGCGCGCGCCGAGAAGATGCTGTCGGGCCTCGACGACGTGCGTCAGGACGAGCGCGTCGCCAAACTCCGGTTCCCGAAGCCCGCGCCCTGCGGCAAGACGCCGCTCATGGCATCCGGTCTGTCGAAGTCGTACGGGTCGCTCGAGATCTTCACCGACGTCGACCTGGCGATCGACCGCGGCTCGCGCGTCGTCATCCTGGGCCTCAACGGTGCGGGCAAGACGACGCTGCTGCGCATCCTCGCGGGCGTCGACCAGCCCGACACCGGCCAGCTCGAGCCCGGTCACGGCCTCAAGATCGGCTACTACGCGCAGGAGCACGAGAACCTCGACGTGAACCGGTCGGTCCTCGAGAACATGATGTCGTCGGCGCCGCACATCACGGCCACTGAGGCGCGCAAGGTGCTCGGTTCGTTCCTGTTCGTCGGCGACGACGTGCTCAAGCCCGCCGGGGTGCTCTCGGGTGGAGAGAAGACCCGTCTGTCGCTCGCGACGCTCGTGGTGTCGTCGGCGAACATGCTGCTGCTCGACGAGCCGACGAACAACCTCGACCCCGCCTCGCGCGAGGAGATCCTCGGCGCGCTCGCGCACTACGAGGGCGCCGTCGTGCTCGTCTCGCACGACGAGGGCGCCGTCGAGGCGCTCAACCCCGAGCGCGTGCTGATCCTCCCCGACGGCGTCGAGGACATCTGGGGTCGCGACTACGCCGACCTGATCACGCTGGCCTGAGCGCGAGGGGCCGAGCGAACGGTCTCGATCGCAAGAAGCGGGCGTCGCCCCGCGCGTGCGCCGGTCGGTGCGCGTCGGTCAGCGTGCGCCGGTCGGTGCGCGTCGATCAGTGCGCGTCAGTGCGCGTCGGCCAGCGCGTGCCGGTCGGCGCGCGTCGGTCAGCGCGCGCCGGTCAGTGCGCGTCGAGAAGGGCGTCTTCGTCGTCGGCGTCGCGGTCGCGCGGACGCTTGCGCGCGCGGTGCAGAGCGACCGGGTCGACGCGGCGACGGCCCGATCCGGCCGCGACGGGTTCGGCCGCGGCCTCGACCTCGGCGTCCGCGTCCGCGGCAGCGGGGGTTGCGGTGGCATCCGCGTCGTCGTCGTCTTCGGCATCCTCGCGACGGAGCTTGCGCTCGTTGATGATGACGTAGGTGATGAAGCCGAAGCCCATCACGGCGAAGAGGATCCACTGGATCGCGTACGAGAGATAGGGGCCGGGGTCGTTGCTGGGCGGGTCGACCGCGAGGGGTGCCGTGGCCGGCGCGGGGGTCTCCGACATCAGCAGTCCGTAGGCGCCCTGCTCCAGCGGCCCGGTCTGCTCGGCGACGAGGCCCAGGTTGATGGTGGGCACCTGTCCCGCCTCGGCCGTCCGGCCCGAGGTGGGCGCGGCCTCTCCCGGCCGCAGGCGCACCTCGACGACGACCTCTCCGGAGGGGGGAGCGGGGATGTCGTCGGGCTCGGACTGCTGGTTCCCGGGTGGCAGCCAGCCGCGGTCGACGAGGAAGACGCGTCCGTCGTCGAGGCGGAAGGGGACCAGCTGCTCGTATGCCGCGGAGCCCCCGTGCGCGCGGTTGCGCACCAGCAGCTGCTCCTCGGCGAGGTACTGCCCCTCGAGGCGCACGGGGCGCCACTCGTCGGAGGGGGTGAGCTGTGCTCCGGGGGAGAGCAGGTCGCCGAGGGGGACGACCGGTGCGTCGTAGTTGTCGGCCACCAGTTGCAGTTGCTCGCTGCGTTCGGCGTTGCGCGAGAACTGCCAGTTCGACAGGAACGCGCACGCGATGGCGAAGACGACGGCGATGCCGACGTAGATCGCCCAGCGTCCGGCGGCGGGCATCTCGCGGGCGCTCACGCGTCCGCCTCCGGCGAAACGTCCGCGCGCACGGCATCCGCGCGCGTCGCGATCGCGAGCGTCGCACCCGCGCGCGTCGAGGCAGCGGGCGTCGCACCCGCACCGCGCGCGTCGCGCACGATCACTCCACGCCTCGCATCCACGTCAACCAGGGTACGTCGCGTCGGCGCTCAGGCCGATTCGACCGTGAGCGCCGCGACCTCGACGGGGAAGTCGCGGGCCGCGAGGAACTCCCGCAGGTAGGCGACGTGCGCGTCGCACGCGACCCACACCTTGCGGCGGTCGGCGGCGTGGATGCGCGGATTGCGCCACCGCACGGCCCAGACGGCGACGTCGCGGCATCCTGCTCGGGAGCACTCGACGGGGGCGTCGCTCACGAGCGGTCGTCGCGGTCGCGCGCGTCGAGCCGCGGGGTCTCGGCGATGCGGATGACCACCGGGGCATCGGGTCCAGCTGCGGCGGCGGCGGGTGCGGGACGGGGAGCCTCGATCGCCCGCTCGGGGCTGATGGCGGTGGTGTCGGCGGCATCCTGGCCGACGTTGGCGACGATGACCGCGAGATACGGCAGGAAGATCGCGCCGGCGGCGAAGACGAACGTGTACCAGCCGTAGGGCGTGACGACCGCCATCGCGATGAAGCACGCGATGCGGATCCCCATCATCACCATGTACTTGGCGAAACGGTTGTCGGCGTCCTCCCGGGGAGCCTTGGGGAGCGACGTCGCGGACTGGGCGCGGTTTGTCTTCACAGTGGTCTCAGGGTACGCCCGTCCGGGGGAGGGGCGGCGCGTTCGGCGGACGGTCTTCTCGACGTCATGACAAGCGACATCTCGCCCGCCGTGGCGGTGGCGGGCGGGATGTCACCGGAGAGGGTCAGACGCCGTAGCGGGAGCCGCTCGACCCGGTGGTCACGGCGATGAGGATCGCGATCCCGACGGCGAACAGCACTCCCAGGCCGAGGCTGATGTAGCCGATCAGCAGGCCGGCGAGTCCCATTCCGCGTCCGCGTTCGCCGGTCGCCTTGATCTGCCGCAGGGAGATGTGGCCGGTCACGATGCCCACGATCTGGCCGATCACCGGGATGACGAGCAGACCGATGAGGGATGCCGCGAGCGACACGATCGAGAGGGAGTTCGTGCGCATGGAGGCCATGCCGTATCCGGAGGCTCCGTACGCGCCGCCACCGTAGGCGGGAGCACCGTAGGCGGGGGCGCTGTAGGCCGGGGCGCCGTACGCCGGGGCATCGGGCGCGGGGGGAGCGCCGTACGCGGGGGCAGCGCCGTACGCGGGTGCGTCGGGAGCGGGGGCAGCGCCGTAGGCGGGGGCAGCGCCGTACGCGGGGACCTCCTGCGATCCGGCCGTGTCGTAGGGCGGCGTCGCGGGCTGGGCCGGGGCGTCCGCCGCAGGGGCGCCGTACGGTGCGGACGACGCGCCGTACGCGGATGCCGCCGGGGCGCCGTCCACCGCGTCGCGCGCGGCGGCCGCGTCGGTGTGCGCCGCGGAGTCCGAGCCGCTCGTCTCGTCGCGAGCGCTCGTCTCGTCGCCGGCGCTCGACGCGTCGCGGGGAGCGAAGGGAGTGTCCGACGGGGACGACGCGGAGAGGGGCGTGCCGTTCTCCGTCGTGTCCTCGGGTCGATTCGAGGCGGGGGTGCGGTCGTCGCTCACGGTGTTCCCTTTCGTCGCGCTCGTTCCAGCGTTCCAGCGCCGCTCGTCCCGTGTCAAACCTCGCGGCCGCGGATCGACGGTCGTCCGACCCCCGCTCGGTAGGCTGGGGCGGTTCTGTCCCTCGCATCTCAGGAGTTCCGCCATGTCCCAGGACCGCGTCGTCGTCGTCACCGGAGGAAACCGGGGCATCGGCCGTGCCATCGCCGAGCGTTTCGTGGCGGAGGGATGGAAGGTCGCCGTCACCGCCCGCTCGGGTGAGGGCCCCGAGGGCACGCTCACGGTGCGCGCCGACGTGACGGACGCAGCCGCCGTCGACGCGGCGTTCTCGCAGGTCGAGGCGGAGCTCGGTCCGATCGCCGTCGTCGTCGCGAACGCCGGGGTGACCAAGGACACCCTCCTCCTGCGCATGAGCGAGGACGACTTCGACAGCGTGGTCAACACGAACCTCGGCGGGGCGTTCCGCGTCGTCAAGCGCGCGTCGAAGGGGATGCTGAAGGCCCGCTGGGGCCGCGTCATCCTGATCTCCAGCGTCGTGGGACTCTACGGTTCGGCGGGGCAGATCAACTACGCCGCGTCCAAGAGCGCGCTCGTCGGCTTCGCGCGTTCGCTCACCCGCGAGCTGGGCGGTCGGGGGATCACCGCGAACGTCGTCGCTCCCGGGTTCATCGAGACCGACATGACGGCCGAGCTGCCCGCCGACACGCAGGCGGAATACAAGAAGAACATCCCCGCGGGCCGGTTCGCCTCGCCCGACGAGGTCGCGGGAGTCGTCACCTGGCTCGCCGGTGACGACGCCGCGTACATCTCCGGCGCGGTGATCCCCGTCGACGGCGGTCTCGGGATGGGGCACTGACGGGCGGTCTGCACGTCGTGGCGGGGTGATTCCCGTGGGCGGTGGCCTCGGCGGGGGGCACTGACGGCGAGGTCAGCACGTCCCGGCGGGGGAGCGCTTTCCCGGCGGGCCCGTCCCGGCGCGCGCACGCGAGGGGCGCCCGCCGGCGCGCGCACGTGAGGGGCGCCCGTCGCCGCGGGGAGCGCTTGCCCGTACGGCGACTCGCGTCTTGCTCCGACACCCCGCTCCGCCCCCTCTCGTCACCGCACGGACGCCGTGAGCCTCTCCGCGAAGCGCCCCGGCTGGGAGAACTGCGGCCAGTGGCCGGAGTCGAGGTGAACCACCTCGACGTCGGCGAGACGTTCGAACTCTCGCGCGAAGGCCTCCCACTCGGCGTGCATGCGCGGCAGCGTCTCGGCGTCGAGGCGACCGGACAGGATCGTGACGGGGATGTCGTAGCGCCGATCGTCGGTCAGGGTGATCGGCGAGCTCGGGACACGTCCGGGTACGTCGACCACCTGGGCGGCGGTGCGGCGACGGGTGACATCGTCGATGTCGGAGACGTCGTCGTCGTCGAAGAAGTCCCACCCGGGGAAGTGCACGACGTCGTCGTCGACGGGGAACTCCGAGATCATCGCGCCGGGCGGGGGCACCGCGGTGTCGACGAGCACGACGCGCCGGACGCGCTCGGGGCGGCGATCGGCGGCTCCCCAGGCGACGTTGCCGCCGCCGGAATGACCGACGAGCACCACCGGGGCGTCGAGCCGGTCGATCTCGGCGACGACCGCGTCGACCCAGTCGTCGACGACGAGGTCGCCCGCGGCCGGACCGGGGAGGGTGAGGGGATGCGGGCGGTGGCCCGCGGCGCGCAGGGCCGGGAGTGCGGCATCCCAGGAGGAGGCGTCGAGCCAGAGACCGGGTACGAGGATCACGTCCATGACCGCAGCGTAGAACGCCCCTCCGACATCGTCGAGAGAACGCCCGGTCGCGGGGGATCGGCGTCGCGCCACGCCGCCGCGCCCGGTGCCGCGCCACGCGATCGCGCCCGGCGTCCCGCCCCGCTCACCGTCCCGCCCGGCGTCGCGCCCCGCTCACCGTCCCGCCCAGCGCCCCGCCTCGCCGCCGCGCCCGCCGCCCCGACGAACTCAGCGCGGCAGCAGCGCCACGACCTGTGCCAGGTCGACGTCCCCCACCACGAGATCGGCCTGCCGGCGCACCGCGGGCTTGGCGTTGAACGCGATCCCGAGCCCCGCGACCCTCATCATCTCGAGGTCGTTCGCGCCGTCGCCGATCGCGAAGGTGAGGGGCAGGGGAACGCCGAACTCGTCGGCCCACCGGTGCAGCGTGTCGGCTTTGGCCGCGGCATCCACGATCTCGCCGTCGACCTCTCCGGTGAGCGCGCCGTCGCGGACGGCGAGGCGGTTCGCGCGCCAGACGTCGACGCCGAGCGCGGGGGCGACGGTGTCGAGCACCTCGTGGAAGCCGCCCGAGACCACGCCGACCGCGCCGCCGCGCTCGTGCACCGCGGCGACCAGTTCGTCGACGCCCGGGGTCGGTTCGATCCGGGCGATCGCGCGGGCGAAGGCGTCGGTGGACACCCCGTTGAGGGCGGCGACGCGGGAGCGCAGGCTCGTGGCGAAGTCGACCTCGCCGCGCATGGCTGCCTCGGTGGCGGCGGCCACCTCGGCGCCGCGGCCGGCCTCGTCGGCGAGGAGTTCGATGACCTCGTTGCGGATCAGGGTCGAATCGGCGTCGAGGACGACGAGGAAGCGAGCGGTGTCAGGCACGCGCTCGACCCTAGCGCCTGGCATCCGGGCCCCGTGTCGCCCCGGCCGGAGCTCGCGCGAACAGCTCACCGCCGCTCGTGACGGCACCCTCGCCGTACGCCCGCACCGAGCGCCGCGCGCGGCGGCGTCGCACGGCGTCACGATCGGCGCCCGGAGGCGGGGCCGCCCGTAGGCTGGGAGTTTCCGCCGCCTCCTGAGAAGGGACCCTCCCATGGCCGACGTCGAAAGCTTCACCCTCGACCACACCGCCGTCCTGGCGCCGTACGTCCGCCTGATCGGCACCGAGTCCGGCCCCCGCGGCGACGTGATCTCCAACTTCGACCTGCGGTTGGTGCAGCCCAACGAGCAGGAGATCCCGACCGGCGGTCTGCACACCATCGAGCACCTGCTCGCGAGTCTCGTGCGCGACCGCATCGACGGTCTCATCGACATCTCGCCGTTCGGATGCCGCACCGGCTTCCACGTGATCATGTGGGGCGAGCCCGACGTCGAGGCGCTGGTTGCGGCGATCTCCGATTCGCTGCGCGCGATCGCCGAGGACGTCACCTGGGACGACGTGCCCGGCACCGACGCGTTCAGCTGCGGGAACTACCGCGACCACAGCCTGCACAGCGCGCGCGAGTGGTCGAAGGCCGTGCTCGAGAAGGGCATCTCGCGCGACGCGTTCGCGCGCGTCGGCGTCTGACCCCGGATGCCGAACGGGGCGGTGACCATGTCGGTCACCGCCCCGTCGCGTCGGCGGAATCGTCCGCTCAGGCGTGGACGTGCACGTCTTTGCCGACGACGGTGATGCCCGTCTCGGTGACGGTGAATCCGCGCGCGAGATCGCGTTCGCGGTCGACGCCGATGGTCGCTCCCGGCTCGAGGACGACGTTCTTGTCGAGGATCGCGCGGTGGATGCGCGCTCCCGCACCGACCTGCACGCTGTCGAAGAGCACCGAATCGGTGATCGTCGACCCGCCCCCGGCGAGGGCCCACGGGCCGACGACGCTGCGTTCGAGGTGGGTTCCCGACAGCACCGAGCCGAGCGAGACGATCGAGTCGATCGCGTTGCCGATGCGGCCGACCGAGTCGCGCACGAACTTCGCCGGCGGGGCGTTGAACGTCTGCGAGTAGATCGGCCAGTCGTTGTTGTAGAGGTTGAACACGGGCAGGGTCGAGATCAGGTCCATGTGCGCGTCGTAGAACGACTCGATGGTGCCCACGTCGCGCCAGTACGACTGGTCGCGCGGCGTCGAGCCCGGCACGTCGTTGCGGTTGAAGTCGTAGACGGCCGCTTCTCCGCGGTTGACGAAGTACGGCACGATGTCGCCGCCCATGTCGTGTGCCGAGGTGGGCAGTTCGCCGTCGTGGGTGACGGCGTCGACCAGGGCGTCGGCGTCGAAGATGTAGTTGCCCATCGACGCCAGCACCTCGTGCGGGGCGTCGGCGAGACCGGTGGGGTTCTGGGGCTTCTCGAGGAACTCGCGGATCTTCGTCGGGTCGCTCGGGTCGGTGTCGATGACGCCGAACTGGTTCGCGAGCGAGATGGGCTGACGGATGCCGGCGACCGTGGCCCGCGCGTCGGAGGCGATGTGGGCGTCGAGCATCTGCTTGAAGTCCATGCGGTACACGTGGTCGGCGCCGATGACGACGACGATGTCGGGCTTCTCGTCGCGGATGAGGTTCATCGACTGCAGGATCGCGTCGGCCGAACCCGAGAACCAGCGCTTGCCGAGACGCTGCTGGGCGGGGACGGATGCCACGTACGCGCCGAGCATGGGCGACATGCGCCACGTCTGCGAGATGTGGCGATCGAGGCTGTGCGACTTGTACTGCGTCAGCACGACGAGCTGGCGCAGGCCCGAATTGATGAGATTCGAGATCGCGAAGTCGATGAGGCGGTACTGGCCGCCGAAGGGGACGGCGGGTTTGGCGCGATCCGCCGTCAGGGGCATGAGTCGCTTTCCCTCGCCGCCGGCGAGGATGATTCCGAAGACCTTCGGCGCTGCAGGCATGGCACCACCCTAGGGGTCCGAGGAGGATGCGGAAACACGTCGTCGGCGCGCCCTCCGCTGTACTACCGTTCGTCTCATGCGCGTCGACATCGTGACCAAGGAGTACCCGCCGGAGATCTACGGGGGCGCCGGAGTCCACGCCACCGAACTCGTCAAGGCGCTGCGCGCCGAGGGCACCGAGGTGCAGGTGCGCGCGTTCGGTGCGGAGCGCGACGAGGCGGACACCACGTCGTACGGCGTACCCGTCGAACTGGGCTCCGCCAACGGTGCGATCCAGACGCTCGGCACCGACCTCGAGATCGTCTCCGACGTCGCGGGCGCCGACGTCGTGCACTCCCACACCTGGTACGCGAACTTCGCCGGGCACCTGGCATCCCTGCTGCACGGCATCCCGCACATCGTCACCGCGCACAGCCTGGAGCCGCTGCGGCCCTGGAAGGCCGAGCAGCTCGGCGGCGGCTACGCGGTGTCGAGCTTCATCGAGAAGACGGCCTACGAGGGAGCCGCGGCCGTCGTCGCGGTGAGCGAGGGCATGCGCCAGGACATCCTGCGCAGCTACCCGTCGTTGGATCCCGCGAAGGTGCGCGTGATCTACAACGGCATCGACACCGGGTCGTGGCATCCGGTGTCGGACGACGCGTTCCTGCGCGCGCAGGGCATCGATCCCGCGCGGCCGTCGGTCGTGTTTGTCGGCCGCATCACGCGGCAGAAGGGGCTGCCGTACCTGCTGCGCGCGGCGGAGCAGCTGCCGCCCGAGGTGCAGCTGATCCTGTGCGCCGGTGCGCCCGACACACCCCAGATCATGGCCGAGGTGCAGGAGCTCGTGCGGGGGCTCCAGGCAACCCGGGACGGCGTCGTGTGGATCGAGCGACTGCTTCCGCGCGACGAGCTGTGCGCGATCCTGACCGCCGCGACGACGTTCGTGTGCCCCTCGGTGTACGAGCCTCTCGGGATCGTGAACCTCGAGGCGATGGCCTGTGGCGCGGCGGTCGTCGGCACCGCGACCGGGGGCATCCCCGAGGTCGTCGTCGACGGCGTGACGGGGCGACTCGTGCCGATCGAGCAGGTGCAGGACGGCACCGGGACGCCCGTGGATCCCGACCGTTTCGTCGACGATCTCGCCCGCGTGCTCACGGAGGTCGTGACGGATGCCGAGACGGCTCGCGCGTACGGCGAGGCCGGGCGTCAGCGCGCCGTCGACGCGTTCAGCTGGAGCGCGATCGCGCACGAGACGGCGGCGCTGTACGCCGAGGTCGCGGGGGCGTCGCGGTAGCAGCTCCGGGTGGGCGGCGCGGGTTTCGCGTCGAGGTCGCGGGGACGCCGGTTTCGCGGCCCGTGGGGACTCCGCGCCGAGAGCGCGGGAACGCCGCCTCAGCCGTGGGGACGGGCCGTGTGGCATCCGGGTCGTGTCGTCGCGCCCGTTAGGCTAGCCACATGCCTCAGGTGCTCGAGTTCTCCGACGTCGTCGTCCGCCGGAACGCGCGGGACATCGTGTCCCACCTCGACTGGACGGTGTCGGACGACGAGCGGTGGGTGGTGCTCGGCCCGAACGGTGCCGGCAAGACCACCGTGCTGCAGCTCGCCGACACCCTGCTGCACCCTACGTCCGGGGCGGTGACGATCCTCGGCGAGCGGCTGGGACGCACGGACGTGTTCGAACTGCGTCCGCGCATCGGGTTCGCGTCGTCGGCGATGGCTCGTCGTGTGCCGCCGGAGGAGACCGTGCTCGACGTCGTGCTGACGGCCGCCTACTCGGTGGTCGGGCGGTGGCGCGAGGACTACGACGACATCGACGAGCGCCGCGCGCTGCGGGTGCTGGCCGAGTGGAAGCTCGACCACCTCGCCGACCGTACGTTCGGCACGCTCAGCGACGGCGAGCAGAAGCGGGTGCAGATCGCCCGCGCCGTGATGACCGACCCCGAGCTGCTGCTCCTCGATGAGCCGACGGCGAGCCTCGACCTCGGAGCCCGCGAGGAGCTGCTGTCGCTGCTGTCGGGGTACGCGCAGGCGCCGACGACCCCCGCGATGGTGATGGTGACGCACCACGTCGAGGAGATCCCCGTCGGGTTCACGCACGTGTTGCTGCTGCGGGACGGCGAGGTCGTGGCATCCGGGCCCCTGAGCGAGGCGCTCACGGCCGAGAACCTCTCGGCCACCTTCGGGCTCGACATCACCCTCACGCAGGAGGCGGGGCGGTACGCCGCTCGCGCGGTGTGAGCCAGGGGCGGGTCGCTCCGCCCGCTTCGGGTCGGGGGTGAGCCGTTCGGGGTGACGCCTCAACGTTCGGCTCTGGCTCTGGCTCTGGCTCTGGCTCTGGCTCTGGCTCTGGCTCTGGCTCTGGCTCGAGCCTGGTAGACTCTTCAGTTGGTGCCTCCGGCGCCGCAGACTTTGACGTCCTGGCAGAATCCAGGGCACCACTTCTCAAAGGACCTCCCATGCAGACTGACATCCACCCCACGTACAAGGCCGTCGTGTTCCGCGACCTCGGTTCGGGCGACACCTTCCTCACCCGTTCGACCGTCTCGAGCGACAAGACGATCGAGCTCGACGGCGTGGAGTACCCCGTCATCGACGTGGAGATCTCGTCCGCCTCGCACCCCTTCTACACGGGCAAGCAGCGCATCATGGACTCGGCCGGCCGCGTCGAGAAGTTCAACCAGCGCTTCAAGAACTTCGGCGGTCGTTGATCCTCAGCGGTTCCGCTTCGAGAGCCCCTCGTCCTTCGGGACGGGGGGCTCTCGTCTTTTCATGAGCGGGCCGCGGGGCCACGGGCCGCGCCCGGGGTGGGTAGGGCGGCCGGTGGGGGCGTCGAGGGGGCGGGGCGCATTGCCTTGACGACGGGGTATCTATCGGTGCGGCTCGAGGCGGCGGCGCGTGGGATAACCGATCGGTCGACGTGGGCATCCGGCTGTCGGTGCGCCTCGAGGGGGCGGCGTCGGCGCGTGGCTGATCGGTCAGTAGGCGTGGGCATCCGGCTGCTGTTGCGGCTCGAGGGGTGCCGTCGGCGCGTGGGTGGTGGGTCAGCCGACGAGGGCGTCGAGGTGCCGGTGCGGCCCGAGGGTATCGCGCCGGTCGCGCCCCATGCGCTGCTCGTCGCGCGTAGCGGCGATGATGTCGGGATCGATGTCGACGACGGCGATCCCCTCGCGCTCGTCGACGCGCGCGACGAGGCGACCGAGCGGATCGAATACGCCTGATCCGCCGATGAAGTCGTGCGGTGCGCCGACCAGGCCGCTGAAGACGACGTAGACGCCGTTGTCGAGGGCACGCGCGGCGTAGTGGAGGTCGCGGCGCCGCTCGCCGCCGGGGAAGTAGGCGCCGCTGTTGACGTACACCGTGGCTCCGGATGCCGCGGCCGACGCCGCGTGCTCAGGGAAGTTCGCGTCGTAACAGACGGAGAGGGCGATGCGGGTGTCGCCCACGTCGAAGGAACATCCTCCGTCGCCCGCGGTGAAGACGTCCCGTTCCGGGGCGTGCAGGTGCTGCTTGTCGTAGGCCGCGACGGGGACGCGGTGCGGCGCCAGGACGACGTCGGTCAGCGTGCGGCGGTCACCGCGATCGAGTGCGGTGTTGACGACCGCCACGAGACCCGCGTCATCCACGACCTTCTGGATCGGCGCGAGCCAGCGCGAGTCGGTGAGCGTAGGGAGGGGGCCGGCGAAGGCGTCGGCGTCGTACCCCGTGACGAACGCCTCCGGGAAGACCACGACAGACGCACCGGCTCGGGCCGCGCGGTCGGTGAACTCGGCCGCGCGGCGCACGTTGTGCGCGACGTCGGCGGGGCGTGCTTCAGCCTGGACGGTGGCGATGCGACAGGTCACCCGTTCATCCTGCCAGCGGAGGGGCGGGGCGTCGGCGGAGTCGTGTCGGGCGGCTGCGTTGCGGTTCGGGCGGGATGATTCCGGGATGTGCGGGGGCGCAGTTCCACGAGCGCAAGGTGGAGGGCGGTGGTCGTGTCCCGCTCCCGCTCCCGCACACGGTTCCGTTCTCGCTCCCGCTCCCGCACACGGTTCCGTTCTCGCTCCCGCTCCCGCACACGGTTCCGTTCTCGCCCCCCGATTCCGGCCCCACTTCGGGGTCCCGTTCTCGCTCCCGCTCCCGCACCGGGTCCCGTTTTTGTTCCTGCTTCCGCGCCCGTTCCCGATCCCGCTCCTCGTGTGCGCATTGCCGCACCTCCCGTGCGGTCAGAACGGTGGGGGATCGGCACCGTAGGAGCCTCCGAGGGGTGATGTCCAGGCGGCATCCTCTTCTGAGGAGGTTCGAAGCGGTGACCAGAGGGTGTCGTGACGAAGACGGTGATGATGTCGACACGTCGGCTCGAGGTTGTCGGCGTCGGTTCCCCCACCCTCGGCCCAGGCGCGTCGGTGATCCATATCGCACTCGGCCGCCCGTCGCGCGCACCCGGGGAAGGCGCAGGTGGGCGAGGTGACTCCGAGCCACCGGCGGAGCGCGACGGGCACGCGGTACGTCTTGCGATCGAGGACCAGCGGCGCGGCGGTCACGGGGTCGGTCAGCAGCCGGATCCACGAGCGAGCGTCACCGGCGAGACGACGGGCCGTGTCGAGGTCGATCGGACCGTACCCCTCGAGAACAGCGGGGTCGCTCCCGCGACCGAGAAGCGTGAGAGCGGGGACCGTCACGATGACGGTGGCCTGCACGGGGGAGGGCGTCGCGGGGCGGCCATCCGCCGCCCCGTCGCGGAACGTCTCCGACGCGGCCGAGGTCGGAGCATCCGACCGGACGATCAGATCGGCGAGCACGTCGGCGCGGAGCTGCGCGAGCGTGCGCTCTTCATCGGGCGCCGCGCGGAGATGGCGAGCGGCACGATCGAGCTGAGCCATCATGCCGCGCGCGCTCGCCGCGGGGAGCAGAGCGGAGATCGATGCCATTCCATCGAGTTCGGCGGTCATCCAGACGCCCCGATCGGCGGCCGCGCGTCGATGCCGTCGTTCGAGGGACTCGGCGTGCACCCTCTCGCGGATCGCGCGCGCGGCGACGGCGAACTTCGCGGGCACGAGACGCACCGCGCGATCGGTGACGGCGGCGTCGAAGGCGCGCCAGACCGCGTTCGCCGTGGCGGGGGCATCGGTGTCGGCGTCGCCCTGCGCGCCGTGGGAGTCGGGGGCGCCCGCGCCCTCTCGATCGGAGCCGTCCGCCGTGTCTCGGTCAGGGTCGACCGAGTCGACGGCACCAGGATGCTGCGACCCGACCGCGTCAGAAGTCTCCTCGTGAGGGTTCGGGTCCTCGCAGCCCTCCGCTGAGAGCGCCACGTCGTCGGCGGGGAGCGAATCGGCTAACCGGGACGTCTCGATCGCGTGTCGCTCGGAGATGCGCCCGGCAGCGAACGCCCGCCACGCTTCGGGGCACCGCTCCTGCAGGACCTCCGCGCGAGCGGCCCGCGCCCGGACGGTCTGCTCGGAGAGGTGCAGCCGCACGGCGATCTCGGCCACCGCCGCACGCTGGGCGAGGTCGATGCGGTCACGACGAACGGCCGCGATGGTGCGACGACGCGCGTCGCTCCACGCCCGGTCGAGCGTGGGGTCGGGGCCGACCCACGGAGTGGGATCGACGACGGCGTCGGCCAGAACCATCGCGATCAGGCGGTACTCCTCCGCCGTGGCGCGGTGCCTCTCGGCGACCACATTCTCGAGGTGACCGAGGGTCGCGTCGAGTGCGGATGCCGCGAGATCGGTCGCCGCGGGACCGGACAGGGGAACCCGGGCCCCCGCTCCTCCGGTCGTGAAAGCAGATGATGGCTCGTCCCCGAGGTGTCCGGCCTCGAATGGGTCATTCCCGACGGGAACGCCCCCGACCGTCTCGGACGCCACCCACCACTCGACGTCGGCGCTCTCGCGCAGCGCCGCCCACTCGGCGTCGAGGTCGAGCTCGTCGTCGGAGGGCCACGGAACGCCATCGCTCGCCCGGAATTCCGGCGTCGGCCGGGGCGAGGAGCGGAGGCGTCGGGTCATGCGGCGAGAGTAGCGCCGACCTCCGACATCGCCCCCGGGCGGTCGATCCGACGACCGGTCGGCGACCGTCGGATGTTCGTCGAGACTCCCATCCGCGAGCTCCGCCAGGGGTAGGGGATGTTCCGTCGATCAGCGGCCCGGCCGTGTTCCGAAGCCGGTTCCGACGGCACGGTCTTGCTCGCCGGCTCAAGCGCGCGGCGCGGGGGTCCGGGGCGTGATCTCGATCGACGGTCCGATCGCCCGTTGTCGTCCTGTTGCGCAGCGTGGTCTTGCTCGCCGATCCGAGCGGCTCCTCAGTCGTTCGCAGCGACGCGGTCTTGTTCGCCGCCTCGAGCGTTCTTCGCGGGTCATGGTCGTCGGCGTGATCGTGCTGGCCGGTTCGAGCGGCTCCGCAGTCGTTGGGGGCGGCGCGGTCTGCTCGCCGGTTCGAGCGCGCTTGACGGCTGGTTCCAGGGCGGATCCGTTGGCCGGCTCGAGCGCGCTTCGCGGCCGGTCCCGGGGCGCGGCCTCGATCGCCGGCCAGAAATCGTTCCCCCTCCGCTCACGGCGACACCGTTCTCGCCCGCCGTGACGGCGCCTCCGTTCTCGCCCTGGCGGAGGGCCTCGATCAGCGGATCGGCCACGCTCCGTCGAGCGGGGGTGCCGCGGCATCCAACCGCCCGATCTTCACGAAGTACTCGGTCAGGCTCGCGGCCTGCGCCCGTGCCCACGCGATCTGGCGCGTGTGCAGTTCGTCGAGGGTCGGTGGCATCCAGGGGCCGAACTTCTCGGCGAGGGCCAGAGCCAGACGTCCCGCGGCGACCGCGTCGGCGCAGGCTTCGTGAGCAGCGTCCAGGGGCACGGCGTAATGCTCGGCCACCACCGACAGCGTGCGCTTGCCGCGACGGTACCGGTCGAAGGTCTTGTCGACCACAAGGGGATCGATCACCGGCGACGGGGCGTGGATGGGCGCCACGCCGTGCCGCACGGCCTCGTTCTTGAGCATCGAGAAGTCGAAGGGCGCGTTGTACGCCACGACCGGGATGCCGGCGGCGAAGAGCGCCGAGAGAGCATCGACGACCTCGGCCACCACACGGGGAAGCCGGCGCGCCCTCGGCACGGGCGCGCTCGGTGGAGATGCCGTGGATCGCCGCGGCGCCGGCGGGGATCTCGACTCCGGGGTCGGCCAGCCAGTCGCGCGCGTCGACGACGTGGCCGTCGGCGTCGAGCACTCCCACGTGCGCCGTCACGATGCGATCGTTCTCGACGTCGACGCCCGTCGTCTCGAGATCGAAGACGCCGATCAGGCGCGCCCACTCGGGCGTCTGGAAGAGGGGGAGCGGCTCGGCCTGCCACGTGGTCATGCGCCCCACGGTAGAACGGGCGTCCGACATCGCCGGCCAGGCGCGCAGGGGCGGGGCCGCGCGGCCTGCCCGGGCGGCCGACCCCGGGCGGTCGGCCCGGGTGGCCAACCCCGGTGGCCAACCGGTGGCCAACCCCGGTGGCCGACCCCGGTGGCCAACCCGCGCGGCCTAACCGGGCGGCGGGAAGCCGGCGATGTCGGAGCCCCCTCGTAGACTCGACCCATGCCCAACCCCTACGCCGAGCGCCTCGCCGAGATCGCCGTCGCGCGCCGCGAGATCGACGTGCTCGGCGGCACCACGGCCTACTGGGTCTACGGAGACGACGACGCCGCGACGACGATCGTCGCCGTGCACGGGTTCCGCGGCGAGCATCACGGGCTCGATCCCGTGGTGGCCTACCTCCCCGGCATCCGGGTCGTCTCTCCCGATCTTCCGGGCTTCGGCGAGACGGCGCCGCTGCCCGGTCGGCGTCACGATCTCGACACCTACGCCGCCTGGTTGCGCGATTTCGTCGACGCCGTCGCCCCGGGTGCGGTCGTGCTCGGGCACTCGTTCGGCTCGATCGTGTCGTCCGCGGCGGTCTCGGCGGGACTCGAGACCCCGAGGCTCATCCTCGTCAATCCCATCGGCGCCCCCGCGCTCGAGGGGCCGCGCGGTGTGCTGACCCGGCTCGCGGTGTTCTACTACCTGGCCGGGGCGAGACTGCCGCGCCCGATCGGCGAGGCCCTGCTGCGCAACGGGCTGATCGTGCGCGTCATGAGCAACGCCATGGCCAAGACGCGCGACCCCGACCTGCGCCGCTTCGTGCACGAGCAGCACGACGAGTACTTCTCGCGCTTCGCCGACCGCGACGTGCTGCACGAGGCGTTCGTCACCAGCGTGTCGCACGACGTCCGCGAGTTCGCCCCGCGTATCGCTCAGCCGACGCTGCTCATCGCCGCCGAGAAAGACGACATCACGCCGATCGAGGCCGAGCGGCACCTCGCGACACTGTTCCCGGATGCCGCGCTGGTCGAGATCCCCGACGTCGGGCACCTCATCCACTACGAGACGCCCGAGGCGGCGGCATCCGCGATCAGGGAGTTCCTCGACGCGGGCTGAGGCAGGGCCCACGTTCGGCGACCCGGGGGAGGTGGGACGGTGCCTGACTGTGAGAGACCGCGCCCGGGGGTGAGTCGGGACGCTGCCCGGCGGTGAGGCGGGGCGGCGCCCGGGGGTGGCGGGGCTGTGCCCGGCCGTGAGGCAGGACAGCGCCTCGGGGCTGAGCAGGACAGATCCCGCGGGCGATACGGGACGCCACCCGGCAGCCCTGACCGCGCCCTACGCCGTCTCGGCCTTCCGCTTGCGATACGCGATGACGTTCATGCGGTTGCCGCAGTTGCCGGAGTCGCAGTAGCGCTTCGAGCCGTTCTTCGAGAAGTCGACGTAGACGCCGTCGCAGTCGTCGGCCTCGCACACGCGCACCCGGGCGTACTCGTCGGCGCGGATGACGTCGACGAACGCCATCGCCGTCTCCACGAGCATGCGCTGGGCGAGGTGGTCCGACGCCTCGGACGCGTGGATGTGCCAGTCGAATTCGTCGTGCCGCACGAGCTGGGGGAGGGCGCGTCCGTCGCGCAGCATCGCGTTGACGAGGGGGACCGCGTCGTCTCGTCCGACGCTCCACAGCTCCTGGATCCGGCGCCGGATGCCGCGCACGGCGGCCAGTTCACGGTCGTCGCGCGAGCGCGAGCCGGTGTAGGTGTGCCGCTCGGCGAAGTCGTCGAGCTCCGCCATCGTCGTGAGGGTGTCGACCCCGCTCACCTCGGTGTGGGGCAGGGTGTTGACCAGTTCGACGGTCGCGCGCAGCACCAGTTCGGTGTCACGGATGAAGACCATGTTGACTCCTGACATTCTCAGGTCGTACTGTCACGAGTGTAATCACTCTTGACCCCTGACAGCAGGCCCGCATGACCACGTCGTCCGTCACCCTTCCCCGTCCCACGCACCGCGGCTCCGGAGCCGTCACGGGACTCCTCATCGCCGTCGCCTCGGCGCTGGCCTTCTCCTCCAGCGGCCCGTTCGTGAAACCCCTCCTCGACGGGGGCTGGTCGCTCGGCGCCGTGCTCCTCGTGCGCATGGGGGTCGCGGCGCTGCTGCTCTCGCCCGCGCTCATCGCGGCGATCCGACGCCAGCGCGGATTCCTGCGGCGACACGGCCTCCTCATCGTGGCGTTCGGACTCACCGCGGTCGCTGGATGCCAGCTGTTCTACTTCGCCGCGATGCAGCGGATGCCGGTCGCGGTCGCCCTCCTGATCCAGTACATCGCGCCCGTGCTCATCGTGATCGCCGTGTGGGTGCGCACGCGCCGCGCCCCGTCGAAGGCCGTGCTCATCGGCTCGGTCGTCGCGATGACCGGGCTCGTGCTCGTCGTCGACATCAGCGGAGCGCGCTTCGACCTGCTCGGCACGCTGTTCGCCCTGTGCGCCGCCGTCTGCGCCGCCGCGTACTTCGTCATCGCCGGGCGCGCGGGCGACGACCTCCCGCCCCTCGCGCTCGCCGCCGGAGGGCTGGTCGTCGGCACGCTGCTGATGGGCGCCCTCGTGGGCGTGGGCGTGCTGCCCTTCGCCGCGCCCTCGATCACGGTGTCGCTCGCGGGGCTGCAGGTTCCCGGCATCCTGCCCCTGCTCTGGGTGGGCGCGGTCGCCACGACCCTCGGATATGCGCTGGGAGTCATCGCCGTGCCGCTCATCGGCTCGCGCCTGGCATCGTTCGTCGGGCTCAGCGAGGTGCTGTTCGCGCTCGGCTTCGCCTGGCTGCTGCTGGGGGAGACGCCGGCGCCGGTCCAGTTCGTCGGCGGGGCGCTCATCCTCGTCGGGGTGGTGCTGGTGCGCCTGGATGCCGGGAGCCCGGCCGAACCGAAGGCCGAGACCGCGAGCATCCCGGTGGTGCCGGCTCCCTAGGGAAACGCGGCGTCCGATCGCGGGGGCGGGCTCGGGGCTCGGGGCCCGGGCCGGGGTTCCGCGTCCGGCGCGCGCCCTCTAGATCTCCTCGCGGGCCAGCTGCATCAGCGGACCCACCCGGTAGCCGATGACCTCGCCCATCACGAGCGACGTCTCGGTGCGCTCCACGCCCTCGATCGCGAGGATGCGGGCGTCGGTGTCGAACAGGTGCTGCGTGTCGCGGCACGCGACCCGCACGAGCAGGTCGACCTGACCGCTCAGGCCGTGCGCCTGCAGCACCTCGGGGACCTTCGCGAGCTCCTCGCGGATCGCGGGCAGCTCGGCCTGGCGCACCGTCACCTGCAGGAACGCCTCGATCGGGAAACCGAGGGCCTCGGCCGACAGCGTGCGCTCGAAGGAGAGGAAGACGCCCCCGCGTTCGAGGCGGCTCATGCGCGCCTGAACGGTGTTGCGCGAGAGGCCGAGCTTCTCGGCGAGCGCGACGACGGTGGCGCGCGGATCGGCGGACAGGGCGCGGAGGAGGTCGAGGTCGACCGCGTCGAGCTTGCTCATGCTGCGAAACATTAGCAGTGCCTCTGTGCCGCGCAACGTGCACTGTGCTCAATATGACGGCGAGGTCTTGAGCGGGGTGCATTCCGCGCGTACGGTCGGCCTCGTCGGCGCTGTTGCCGGCACCCGGACCGCCCCCGCTCTCACGAGGAGCCCGGGCCGCACCTGGAGGGATGACGATGACGTACACCCAGACCACGCCGGAGCAGGGAGCCGCCGACCGCGGACCCACCGGCACCCGCGGCGACGTCGACGACGTCGCGCGCCTCCTCGAGCCCGACGGAACGCGCGTCCCCGACGCCGACCTCGACCCGTGGATCACCGACCTCTCGCCCCACGAGCTGCGCGCCCTCCACCGCGACATGGTCCTCACCCGGCGCGTGGACGCCGAGGGCGTCGCCCTGCAGCGCCAGGGCCAGCTCGCGCTGTGGGCACCCTGCCGCGGTCAGGAGGCCGTGCAGGTCGGCACCGCGCACGCCCTCGCCCCGGGCGACTTCGTCTTCCCCAGCTACCGCGAGCACGGCGTGCTCCTCGGCCGGGGTGCGAAGCCCGCCGACTACGTGCTGGCGTGGCGCGGCGAGGAGCACTCCGCCTACGACCACACCACCATCAACGCCGCCCCTCCCCAGATCATCATCGGCGCGCAGTCGCTCCACGCCACCGGCTGGGCGATGGGCGCCCAGCACGACGGGTCCACCGACGTCGCCGTCGCCTACTACGGCGACGGCGCCACGAGCCAGGGCGACGTCAACGAGGCGATGGTGTTCGCCTCCTCGTTCCGCGCCCCGGTCGTCTTCGTGTGCTCGAACAACCAGTGGGCGATCAGCGAACCCGTCACCGTGCAGGCGAAGTACCCGATCGCGGGTCGGGCGCCGGGATTCGGCATCCCGAGCATGCGCATCGACGGCAACGACGCCCTCGCGTGCGTCGCCGCGATGCGGTGGGCCCTCGACCGCGCTCGCCGCGGAGAGGGACCCTCGTTCATCGAGGCGGTGACCTACCGCCTGGGCCCGCACACCACGAGCGACGATCCCACGCGCTACCGCGACGCCGACGAGGTCGAGGCGTGGAGCCGCCGCGACCCCATCGCGCGCCTCGAGGCGTACCTGCGCGCCGAGGGCGTGCTCGACGACTCCGCCCTCGACGAGGTGGCCCGCGCGGCCGACGCCCTCGCCGCGGAGGTGCGTTCCGCGTGCATCGGGGCGACCACGCGCTCTCCCGAGACGATGTTCGACCACGTCTACGCCGAGCCGCACGCGGGTCTGGACCGTCAGAAGGCCGAGTACGTCGACTACCTCGCGGGGTTCGAGAAGTGACCGCGCTCACGCTCGGTTCCGCGATCAACGCGGGCCTGTCGCAGGCGCTCGAGAACGACGACAAGGTCCTGCTCATGGGCGAGGACATCGGCAAGCTCGGCGGCGTCTTCCGCGTGACGGACGGGCTGCAGCAGCGCTTCGGCGCCCAGCGCGTGATCGACAGCCCCCTCGCCGAGGCCGGGATCGTCGGCACCGCGGTCGGCCTCGCCCTGCGCGGCTACCGACCGGTCGTCGAGATCCAGTTCGACGGCTTCGTCTACCCCGCGTTCGACCAGATCGTCTGCCAGGTCGCGAAGCTCCACTACCGCAGCAACGGCCGCATCCGGATGCCGCTCGTCATCCGCATCCCGTGGGCCGGCGGCGTGGGCGCGGCCGAGCACCACTCCGAGTCGCCTGAGGCGTACTTCGTGCACACCGCGGGACTCCGCGTGGTCGCCCCGAGCACGCCGCAGGACGCCTACGTGATGCTGCAGCAGGCCATCGCGTCCGACGACCCGGTGATCTTCTTCGAACCCAAGCGCCTGTACCACTCCAAGAGCGAGGTCGACCTGGATGCCGATCTCGCCGACGCCCCGCCGATGCACCTCGCCCGCGTGGCCCGCGAGGGCACCGACGCGACGATCGTCACATACGGCGCGCAGGTGCGAACGGCTCTGGACGCAGCCCTCGCCGCGGAGGACGAGGGCCTGTCCCTCGAGGTCATCGACCTGCGCTCGCTCTCGCCGATCGACATGAACACGGTCGCGGCATCCGTCCGCAAGACCGGACGCGTCGTGGTGACCCACGAGGCCGCGCGGCAGGCGGGGGTCGGGGCGGAGCTCGTCGCGAGCATCACCGAGCAGTGCTTCGCGTACCTCGAGGCGCCCCCGCAGCGCGTGACCGGACACGACATCCCGTATCCGCCGTCGAAGCTCGAGAAGCATCACGTGCCCGACCTGGATCGCATCCTGTTCGCCGTCGACCGGGTGCTCGAGCGCGAGACGCCCGGGATGCCCGGTGGGGCGAGCGCGTCGACCGTGGAAGGGGGCGTGCGATGATCGCCGAATTCCTTCTCCCCGACCTCGGGGAGGGACTGCCCGAGGCCGAGATCGTGGCCTGGCTGGTCGCCGAGGGCGACGAGGTCGCGCTGAACCAGACCATCGCGGAGGTCGAGACCGCGAAGGCCGTCGTCGAGATCCCCTCGCCCTACGCCGGGACCGTGCAGGGGCTGCACGCCGCCGCGGGAGACGTGGTCCTGGTCGGGTCGCCCCTGGTCTCGTTCGCCGTCGGCGGGCCGGATGCCGAGGACCCGGCATCCGGAGAGGGGCGGACCGACCGTCCCGCGGAGTCGGGGTCCGGCGCGCCGGAGCGGGCGGTGCCGGCCGGTCACAGCGGCGGCGAGGTCCGCACGGCGGCGGGCGCAGCGGCGGAGGCCGCCGGGGCCGACCGTCCTGCGGAGTCGGGGTCCGGCGCGCCGGAGCGGGCGGTGCCTGTCGGGCGCAGCGGCGGCGACGTCCGCACGACGGCGGCCGCCGCCACCGAACCCGAACGCGCGACCCCCAACCTCGTCGGGTACGGCGCCGCACCGAGCTCGGGTGCGCGGCCGCGGCGGCGTGCCCGCGGGGCGGGGGCGACGACGACCCTCGACCTCGACACGGCCGTGCGCGAGGCGGCTCCGCATGACGTCGTGCGCACGGGACCCATCGACCTGCCGCTGGAGCGGCCGCGATCCACGCCCCCGGTGCGCAAGCTCGCGAAAGATCTCGGCGTCGACCTCGTGCTCGTCGCCGCGGCCCACCCGGGTGAGACCATCACCCGCGCGCACGTCGAGGAGTACGCGGCGCGCGTGTCGGCCGCAGCTCCCGCTCCCGCGTCGACGGTCCCCCCGGCCGGTGGTTCCGCGACCGGGGATCGCGTCACGCGCACCCCCATCCGGGGCGTGCGCAAGCACACCGCCGCCGCCATGGTGCACAGTGCCTTCACCGCTCCGCACGCGACGACCTTCCTCACGGTCGACGTGACCGCGACGACCGAGCTGTTGGCATCCCTCAAGACCGACCGCGCCCTCGACGGACACCGCATCGGCGTGCTCGCGATCGTCGCCAAGGCGGTGTGCCTCGCCCTCGGGCGCACGCCGGCGCTGAACGCGCGGTGGGACGAGGACGCCTTCGAGATCGTCGAGCACCACTACGTCGACCTCGGCATCGCGGCCGCGACCGATCGCGGTCTCGTGGTGCCCGTCATCCGGGATGCCGACCGCCTGCCGCTCGTCGACCTCGCCGACGCGATCGCCGAGCTCGCCGGCACCGCCCGCGCCGGACGGACGGCCCCCGCCGACATGACCGGCGGGACGTTCTCGATCACGAACGTCGGGGTGTTCGGGGTGGATGCCGGCACGCCGATCCTCAATCCGGGCGAGGCCGGGATCCTCGCGGTCGGCGCCGTGCGGCGGACGCCCTGGGAGTATCGGGGCGAGATCGCGCTGCGCGACGTTCTCACGCTCAGCCTGTCGTTCGACCATCGCGTCGTGGACGGGGCGGAGGCCGCGCGCTTCCTGACCGACGTCGCCGGCGTGCTGCGCGAGCCCGGGCGGGCGATGCTGCTGCGCTGAGACGGATCCCCACCGGCACGACACGGTGGGCTCGCGGACCGGGTGCCGGGGGAGTGGTCGCCCTCGGCACCTCCGCTGTGCCCGCGGGTGCGGGTGGTCCGATTTCGGCTGTTCAGAACACCCGGAGGCTTCTCCGGGCCCTCCGGGTGTTCTGGACACCCGAGGGGGCGTCGCTCGACGGTGACCGGGGGCGGGGCGGATGCCGGCGCTCAGGCCATCAACGCCGCGAGCGCCATGCGGGTCAGGGTCGGCCGCACGCGAGCCGCGGGCACGCCGCGCACGCTGTGCGGCGTCGAGTTGATCAGCCCGAAGCACGCGAGCGCGCGGACGCGCCGCGCGGCGGGGTCCTCGGCATCCGGGAGCGCCGCGGCGAGAGCCTCGGTCCACACGGCGACGTACGCGTTCTGCAGGGTGCGCACCGTGCGGCGGTCGTCGGGCGAGAGCCGGTCGAGGTCGCGGTCCTGTACCCGGATGACGTCGGCCTCGGCGAGCGCGAACGCCACGTGGAAGTCGACGAGCGCCCGCAGCGCCGCGGCGGGGTCTGCCGTCGTGCGGATGTCGGTTGCAACACGCCGGTCGGGGGTGGGGGGAGGCGGCGTGTCGGCGGGGAGTTCCGCGGGACGGTCGAGGGGGGATGCCGCGGCGGCGGCGACACGGCGCCCTCCTTCGAGCAGGCGCTCGCTGACGTCGACGAGGATCGCGCCGAGGAGGGCCTGCTTGCCCGTCACGTGCCGGTACACCGCGGGTCCGCTGACGCCGACGGCCTCGCCGATGTCGCCGAGGGTCACGCCGTCGAATCCGCGCTCGGCGAACAGGCGGGCCGCGGCGGCGAGCAGGGCGGCGCGCCGGTCGGCCTTGGCGCGGTCGCGCGCGGTGGCGGGGGAGCCGTCGCGCGCGGTGGCGGGGGAGCGGTCGGGTGTCGGGGAGCGATCGGGTGTCGGAAGGCGGTCGGACGTCGGGGAGCGGTCGGGCGCGACGCTGGCGGGCGGCGGATCGAGAGGTGTCGTGACGGGAGGGTCGACGGCCGCGCGGGGCGGGTCGAGGGGGTCTTCGGAAACTCTTGTCATCGGCATCCGCTCGGGTTAGCCTGGCATCTCAGTTAGCCAACATTAACTGAAACCCCTTCCCGAGGGAACGACCCCGCGGGAGACGACGGCGCCGTCGACGATGCGGCGCCGAGACGGAGCCGCCATGAGCACAGCACCGGTCACCGACCCCGCACCCGACGCCCCCGCGCGGGACACGACGCCGTCCGCACCCGCGCCGGACGCAGCACCCGCGCCGGGCGCAGCACCCGCGCCGGGCGCCACTCCCGCCCCTACCCAGCGCGACCTCGCCCAGGAACTGCGCGCCACGCTCGCGCGTACGGCCCGCGGGGGATCGGACGCGGCCCGCGCCCGCCACACGGCACGCGGCAAAGTCCTCGCCCGCGACCGCATCGATCGCCTGCTCGACGAGGGCAGTCCCTTCCTCGAGGTCGCCCCGCTCGCCGCGCACGGTCTCTACGACGGCGGAGCGCCGGGAGCCGGGGTCGTCGCCGGCATCGGCCTCGTGCACGGACGCCACGTGATGGTCGTCGCCAACGACGCCACCGTGAAGGGCGGGGCGTACTTCCCCCTCACCGTCAAGAAGCACCTCCGCGCGCAGGAGATCGCCCTCGACAACCGGCTCCCGTGCGTCTACCTCGTCGACTCGGGCGGAGCCTTCCTGCCGATGCAGGACGAGGTGTTCCCCGACCGCGACCACTTCGGCCGCATCTTCCGCAATCAGGCGCAGCTGTCGGCCCGCGGCATCCCGCAGATCGCCGCGGTGATGGGCTCGTGCACCGCGGGCGGGGCCTACGTGCCGGCGATGAGCGACGAGAGCGTCATCGTGCGGGGCCAGGGCACGGTGTTCCTCGGGGGCCCGCCGCTGGTGAAAGCCGCGATCGGCGAAGACGTCACCGCCGAGCAGCTCGGCGGCGGCGACCTGCACGCGCGCCGCTCGGGAGTGGTCGACCACCTCGCCGACGACGACGAGCACGCGCTCGAGATCGTCCGCGACATCGTCGCGACCCTCCCGCCCACGCCCGCACCGGTGTGGCAGGTCGCGGAGACCGCCGAGCCCGTCCGCGACCCGCACGATCTGTACGACCTCCTCCCCGTCGACGTCGCGCAGCCCGTCGACATGCGCGCCGTCATCGAGACCCTCGTCGACGCGGAGTCGCTGCACGAGTTCAAGGCCCTGTACGGCGAGAGCGTCATCACCGCGTTCGCGCGCCTGCACGGCCACCCGGTCGCGGTCATCGCGAACGACGGCGTTCTCTTCAGCGAGTCGGCCCTCAAGGCGGCGCACTTCATCGAACTCGCCGACCAGCGCGGCATCCCCCTGCTGTTCCTGCAGAACATCACCGGCTTCATGGTCGGACGCGACGCCGAAGCCGGGGGCATCGCGAAGGACGGAGCGAAGATGGTCACCGCGGTCGCCACCACCCGCGTGCCCAAGCTCACCGTGCTCGTCGGCGGCTCGTACGGGGCCGGCAACTACGCGATGTGCGGTCGCGCGTACGACCCGCGGTTCCTGTGGACCTGGCCCGCGAGCCGCATCTCGGTCATGGGCGGCGCGCAAGCGGCATCCGTCCTCTCGACCGTGCAGCGCGATCAGCGCTCCGCGCGCGGTGAGCAGTGGTCGGATGCCGAGCGCCAGGCGTTCGAAGACCCCATCCGCGCCCGCTACGACGAGCAGGGCAGCCCATACTACGCCACCGCCCGCCTGTGGGACGACGGGGTGATCGACCCCGTCGACACGCGCACGATGCTGGGCCTCGCGCTCGACGTCGTCAGCCGCGTCCCGCTGGCCGACCGGGGCTTCGGCCTCTTCCGGATGTGATCATGAGCCTCTCCGACTTCCGCACGTCCGACGTCACGACCCGCCGGTCGGGCGAACCGCTCTTCTCCTCCGTCCTCGTCGCGAACCGCGGCGAGATCGCCCGCCGCGTGTTCCGCACGCTCCGCCGGCTCGGCATCCGCTCCGTGGCCGTGTACACCGACGCGGATGCCGACGCCCCGCACGCCCGCGAGGCCGACCACGCCGTGCGCGTGGGCTCGTACCTCGACGTCGACGCGGTGATCGCCGCCGCGGTGTCGAGCGGGGCGGACGCCGTGCACCCGGGATACGGCTTCCTCAGCGAGAACGCCGCGTTCGCGCGCGCGTGCGCCGCGGCCGGGGTCGTGTTCGTCGGGCCGGGCGTCGAGGCGCTCGAGGTCATGGGCGACAAGATCCGTGCGAAAGAGCACGTCGCGGCGCACGAGGTGCCGACCGTGCCGGGGTTCTCGGCGGTGGGACTCGACGACGACGAGATCGCCGCGGCGGCCGCGCGCGCCGGATACCCGCTGCTCGTCAAGCCCTCGGCGGGAGGGGGCGGCAAGGGGATGACGATCGCCACCGCGCCCGCCGACCTCGCCGACGCGCTCGCCACCGCGCGCCGGGTCGCGCGCGCCGCGTTCGGCGACGACACGCTGCTGCTCGAGCGGCTGCTCGAGCGTCCCCGCCACATCGAGGTGCAGGTTCTCGCCGACGCGCACGGCACGACCCTCTCGCTCGGCGAGCGCGAGTGCACCCTGCAGCGGCGGCATCAGAAGGTCATCGAGGAGGCCCCCTCGCCCGTGGTGGATGCCGCGACCCGAGCCCTCCTCGGAGAGGCCGCCGTCGCCGCCGCCCGCAGCGTCGGCTACCTCGGCGCGGGGACCGTGGAATTCCTCGTCGCGGGCGACCGCCTCGACGAGCCGTTCTTCATCGAGATGAACACGCGCCTGCAGGTCGAGCACCCCGTCACCGAGATGGTTACGGGCGTCGACCTCGTCGAGCAGCAGCTGCGGGTCGCCGCCGGCCTCCCGCTCGAGGTCGGCGAGATCCGCCTCGACGGGCACGCGGTCGAGGCGCGCGTGTACGCCGAGACGCCCGCCCGCGGCTACCTGCCCGCGACCGGGACGGTGAGTCTCTGGCATCCGGGATCCGCCCACGTCGACGGTGCCCGCGTCGACGGTGCAGTTGAAACCGGAACGGTCGTCAGCGCCCTGTACGACCCCATGATCGCGAAGGTCATCGCTCACGGTCCCGACCGCGAGACGGCCCTCGCCCGCCTCGACGCGGCGCTCGCCGACACCGTCGTGCTCGGCATCGACACGAACCTCGCCGACCTGCGGGCCCTCCTCGCCGACCCCGCCGTGCGCGCGGGCGACCTCGACACGGGGTTGCTCGATCGCCGGGGGATCCCCGACACCCCGGAGCCGCCCCGGGCCGCGCTCGCCGCGGTCGCGCGGAGCATCGCGGATGCCGCGCCCCCGGCCCTCGAGTCGGTGTGGAGCCGCGTCGGACCCTGGCGCGCCGGGGGAGCGACGGGCGCTCGCACGGTGTTCCTCGAAGACGACGCGGGGCGCGTGCACGCGGTCGCGCCGAGCGCGGCGGAGGACGCCGTCGTGGCGGGCGGCCCGGTCGAGTACTGGGTGCACGCCGACGGAGGAGCGCACCGGCTGCGGGTGGTGTCGCGACGAGACGCGGCCGCCCGGAGCCGGGCCGCGGCGCACCGCGAGCCGGGTGCCGTCGCCCCCGACCTGCTCGCCCCTCTTCCCGGAACCGTCGTGGCCGTGCACGTCGCCGACGGCGACACCGTGGAAGCGGGTGCCCGGCTCGTCACGATCGAGGCGATGAAGATGGAGCACACGGTGACCGCGCCGCACGCCGGCACGGTGCGGCTGCGCACGACCGCGGGCGCCCAGGTCGCGCGCGACGCGGTGGTCGCGACGCTGTTGCCAGAGGTCGGTGAGCCGCGCGATCACAGCGATGATCCGGCTCCCACGCGAACAACCTCAGAGATCCGTGCAACCTCCGACGCAGATGCGGGAGGCGCGGCTGAGGATGTGCGAATCGCTGAGCCGACGCCGACGCCGAACGACCACCCCGAACCGCACGATTCCGCCGACACTCCGGCATCCGTCCCCACCCCATCCCCCGAGGAGACCCTCTCGTGAGCATTGACAGCCAGCAGGCCTTCACCGACGACGAACGCGAACTGAGCGCGATGGTGCGCGAGTTCTCCGACGAGGTGATCGCGCCGCGCTCGTACGAGGCCGACCGCGCCCACGAACTGCCCCTCGACCTCGTCGCGCAGATGGGCGAGCTCGGCCTGTTCGGGCTGCCCTTCCCCGAGGAGGTCGGCGGGCAGGGCGGCGACTACGCGAGCCTCTGCGTCGCGATCGAGGGCGTGGCCCGCGTCGACCAGTCGATGGCGATCACCCTCGAGGCGGGAGTCGGCCTGGGTGCCATGCCGATCCACCGCTACGGCACCGACGCGCAGAAGGCCGAGTACCTGCCCGACCTCGTCGCGGGTCGCGCGCTCGCCGGGTTCGGACTCACCGAGGCCGAGGCGGGAAGCGACGCCGGAGCGACCCGCACCACCGCGCGCCTCGAGGGCGGCGAGTGGGTGATCGACGGGACGAAGCAGTTCATCACCAACTCGGGCACCGACATCACCCGCTTCGTCACCGTCACGGCGGTGACCGGGCGCACCGACGCGGGCCGCCCCGAGATCTCCACGATCATCGTCCCGAACGGCACGCCCGGGTTCACCGTGGGCCCTGCCTACGACAAGGTCGGCTGGAACGCCAGCGACACGCACCCCCTCACCTTCGACGGCGTGCGGGTTCCCGAGGCGAATCTGCTCGGCGAGCGCGGGCACGGGTTCAAGAACTTCCTGCGCACGCTCGACGAGGGGCGCGTCGCGATCGCCGCGCTCGCCACGGGAGCCGCCGAGGGGTGCCTCGAGGCCGCGGTCGACTACGCCCGCAGCCGCACCGTGTTCGGCGAGCGCCTCTCGACCCGGCAGAACATGCAGTTCCTGCTCGCGCGCATGCACGCCCGCGTGCACACCGCCCGCCTCGCGTGGGTGCACGCCGCGCGCCTGTGCGACGCCGGCAAGCCGTTCTCGGTGGATGCCGCGGTCGCCAAGATCACCGCGAGCGACGCGGCCATGGCCAACGCCCGGGATGCGACGCAGGTGTTCGGGGGGAACGGCTTCATCAACGAGTACCCCGTCGCCCGGCACTACCGCGATTCGAAGATTCTCGAGATCGGCGAGGGGACGACCGAGGTGCAGCTCATGGTGATCTCGCGCGCGCTGGGACTCACCGGTACCGTGGCCGCATGATCGAGCAGCGGGGCCTGTATCTGGAGGAATTCGTCGTGGGGGAGAAGTACGCGCACCGCCCGGGGCGGACGGTGACCGACGCCGACAACGTGCTGTTCACCACCCTCACGATGAACCCGCAGGCGCTGCACCTGGATTCCGCGTACGCGGCGTCCCAGCCGTTCGGGCGGCCGCTCGTGAACTCGATGTGGACGCTGTCGACCCTCGTCGGGCTGTCCGTCGGTCAGCTCACGCAGGGCACGCTCGTCGCGCAGCTCGGTCTGACCGACGTGAGCTTCCCGGCGCCGTTGTTCGTCGGCGACACCCTGACGGCCGAGACGGAGATCATGTCGGTGCGGCCCTCGGCCTCCCGCCCCGGTCAGGGCGTCGTCGTGATGGCGCACACGGGTCGTTCGCAGAACGACGAGGTCGTCGCCACGGCGACGCGCACGGTGCTGGTGTGGGCCCAGGAGGCGGCGGCGTGAGCGTCGTCGTCACGAGCGCCGCCCGGAACGACGAGGGGCTGCGGGCATGAGCGGCGCGCACCCCGATTCCCGCGCAGGGTCGCGACCGTTCGCCCTCGGCCCCGCGCTGCTGTTCGTCCCCGCCGATCGCCCCGAGCGGCTCCCGAAGGCCCTCGAGCGGGCGGATGCCGCGATCCTCGACCTCGAGGACGCCGTCGCCGGACACGCCAAGTCCGTCGCGCGCGAGGCGATGATCGCCGCGGATCCCGACCCCGACCGCGTCATCGTGCGGGTCAACGGTCCCGAGACGCCGGAGTTCTCGCGGGATCTCGCCGCTCTCGCGCAGACCCGCATCCGCACGGTCATGGTCGCCAAGGCCGAGGACCCGGCATCCCTCGCCCCGCTGGCGGGATACGACGTCATCGCGCTCTGCGAGACGGCCCGGGGAGTGGTGCACGCGGAGCAGCTCGCCGCCGTCCCCCAGGTCGTCGCGCTCATGTGGGGAGCCGAAGACCTCGTCGCCAGTCTCGGCGGCACCTCCAGCAGGTTCGCCGACGCCACCTATCGCGACGTCGCGCGCCTCGCTCGCGCGCGCGTGCTGCTGGCCGCGGGAGCCTTCGGCAAACGCGCGATCGACGCGGTGCACGTCGACATCGGCGACCTCGAGGGTCTCTCCCTCGAAGCTCAGGATGCCGCCGCCTCTGGGTTCGCGGCCACCGCGTGCATCCACCCGGGTCAGGTCGCGACGATCCGCGAGGCCTACGCGCCGACGCAGGAACAGCTGCGGTGGGCGCGCGGAGTGCTCGCCGAGGCCGAGGGCGGGGCGTTCCGCTTCGAGGGGCGCATGATCGACGAGCCGATCCTGCGGCACGCGCGCGCGCTGGTCGCGCGGGCCGGGGCGGAGCCGGGGCGCGGATGAGCGCCTGGGGGTCAAGGCGTGAGGGCCCCGCGGAACCTCCGTGCCGCGCACGGGATCGCGGGGTCGTGCGCGCGGATGAAGCCCGCGGGTCAGCTCGCGACGCCCGCGTAGGCGAGCATCTCCCACGCGTCGCCGTCGAGGCGGAACGTCGTCGCCGAGCAGTTCGGCAGACGCTCGCCCTCGCGAGGGAACTCCCCGTCGGTGGCGAACATGATGACCTCGCGGATCAGCGCGCCGTGCGCGACGGCGATCACGTCGACGCCGTCGGGGGTCTCGGCGACGACCTCGGCGATCGCGGCCAGCGCGCGCTCGCGCACGACCGGCCACGCCTCCGCGCCCGGGACGTCGGCCGCGTGCCACGGACCGTACGTGTCGTAGAAGGTGGGTGCGTCCATGCCCTCGGCCTCGCCGTAGGAGCGCTCCTGCAGCCCCGGCATCCGTCGGCTCACCGTGGTGCCCAGGGCTGCGGCGATCACGTCGGCCGTCTCGGCCGCGCGCGACAGGTCGCTCGAGACGACGACGACCTCGCGACCGGCGTACTCCGCGGCGAGCGTCTCGGCGATGCCCTGCGCCTGGATGCGGCCCGTGTCGTTGAGGGGGATGTCGGTCGAGCCCTGGATGCGGCCCCCGTAATTCCAGGCCGTCTCACCGTGTCGCACAAGAGTCAGGATCGTCACCGTTCGAGCCTAACCGGCGGCTGGTGGTGGGGGTTTCGCGAGCCCGGACCTCTCAGGGCGCGAGGAGCGAGCGTGCGGCGTCAGAGCAGCCCCGGTAGCCGGTCGGCGAACGCCTGCAGCACCTCGGTCGTGCTCCCGTCGATCTTGACGCTCGCGCGCTGATCGGCGCGGGTCTCGCCGCGGTTGACGATGACCACCGGCAGGCGCTTGCGCCGCGCGCGCTCCACCAGGCGGATGCCGGAATTCACCACGAGCGAGGATCCGGCCACCACGAGCGCCTCGCTCGTGTGCACCAGCTGCTCCGCCTCGCGGAACCTCTCGACGGGGATGTACTCGCCGAAGAACACCACGTCGGGCTTGAGCGTCCCCCCGCACACCGAGCACACCGGCACGACGAAGCCCTCGGCAGATGCCGGGGTGACATCACCGTCGGGGCCGAGCTCGACGTTCTCGGGGAGGGTGATCCACGGGTTGTCGGCCTCGACGCGCTCCGCGAGGTCGCGGCGGTCGAACACCTGCCCGCAGTGCAGGCAGCCGACGCGGCGCATTGTTCCGTGCAGCTCCACCACGCGCCCGCTTCCGGCGCGCACGTGCAGGCCGTCGACGTTCTGCGTGACGACGCCGTTCGCGACGCCGGCCGCCTCAAGGGCCGCGAGGGCGCGGTGACCGCCGTTCGGCTCGGCCGCGGCGAACACCTTCCAGCCGAGGTGACTGCCCACCCAGTAGCGACGCCGCGCCTCGGGGCTGGAGAGGAACTGCTGCGCCGTCATGGGCGTGCGCGTGGGCGCGCCCTTGCCGCGATAGTCGGGGATCCCCGAATCGGTCGACACGCCCGCCCCGGTCAGCACCGCCACGCGACGGCCCGCGAGAACCTCGACGGCACGATCGACGGATGCCGAGAACTCGGCATCCTGCACCGTGTCGGTCATGCGCACCTCCGTCGCATCGAGTCTATGGCGGGGCGCCGACACCCCGGCCCGCCCGTCGGGCGTCGAGGTCTCGCGACGGGCGTCCCCTCCCGCGCGTCGTGGCGCGACGCCCAGTCACCGCGCCGGATCGCCCCGACCCGCGCGCGGCACCCCGATTCACCAGCGCGCCGCGCCGATACTGAGCCCATGCCCCCCACCGCTGCACCCGCCATGCTCGACGTCACCTGTCTCCGCCGCGTACGCCCCTGGGGCGCCGACCCGGTCGACATCGACATCGCCGACGGGGTCATCACCGGCATCCGCCCTGCCGGCACCACCCCCATCGGGGTACGCGAACTCGACGGCCGCGGCCTGCTCGCCCTCCCCGGGATCGTCAACGCCCACGCCCACGTCGACAAGTCGTGGTGGGGACTGCCGTGGCAGTCGTACGGGGGAGAGGGCTCCACCGAGGGTCGCATCCGCCACGAGCGCGCGCAGCGCGACGCCCTCGGCATCCCCTCGCTCGAACGGTCCGCCCTCGTGCTGCGCGAGCTCGTGCGCCACGGCACCACCGCCATCCGCACGCACGTCGACGTCGATCTCGGCGTCGGACTGGGCGGGATCGAGGCCGTCGAGGAAGCCGCCGCGGCGTACCGCGGCGCGCTCGACGTGCAGCTCGTCGCCTTCCCGCAGGACGGCGTCCTGCGCCGACCGGGCGTGCTCGAGCTGCTCCGCGAGGCAGCCGGCCGCGACAGCGTGCGCGCGATCGGCGGTCTGGATCCCGCCTCGATCGACCGCGACCCGGTGGGCCAGATCGACGCCCTCACCGCGCTCGCCGCCGAGACCGGGGTCGGCCTCGACATCCACCTGCACGACCCCGCCGAGCTCGGAGCGTTCCAAATCGAGCTGCTCGCGGAGCGCACGGCGCGGCTCGGCCTGCACGGCCGCGTCAACGTCGCCCACGGTTTCGCCGTCGCCCAGCTGGATCCCGCGCGCCGCCGCGACCTGCTGGCGGTCATGGCCGACGCCGGGATGACGATGACCACCGTCGCGCCCCTGCGCGGAGCGCAGCTGCCCCTCGCCGAGCTCGACGCGGCCGGAGTCCCGCTGGGCCTCGGCACCGACGGCATCCGGGATCTGTGGAGCCCCTACGGAACCGGGGACACCCTCGGCATCGCGTGGCAGTACGCCCGCGCCGGGGGCCTCGTGCGCGACGACGAGCTGCAGCGCGTGGTGCGCCTGGCCACGAGCGCGGGAGCGTGGGCCGTGGGCCGCGAGGTGCACGATCTGGTCGAGGGCGCGCGCGCCGACATCGTGCTGATGGATGCCGAGAACCCGATGGACGCGCTCGTGCGTCAGCCCGAGCGGGCCCTTGTCATCGCCGGGGGCAAGGCGCTGCACGTGGCGTGAGCCCCGGGGCCCGCCCCCGCGCGCCCCTGCCCCCGAGCGCCCCCCGCCGAGTGTCCGAGAAACCCGGACGCTACCGTCACCTCGCCCGGGTGTTTCGGACGTTCGATCCCGGAGGGGCGGAGGCGTGCGAGGAGGACGTGCTGCGAGGATGGGACGATGCCCGTCATCCCCCTCGACTCCGCCGACGATCCGCGCCTCGCCGACTATCGCGACCTCACCGACGTGTCGCTGCGGCGCGTGTCCGAGCCCGCGGGCGGGTTGTACATCGCCGAGTCGGCCAAGGTGCTCGACCGCGCGCTGCGGGCCGGACACCGCCCCCGCTCGGTCCTCGTGCAGGAGAAGTTCCTCTCCGACGCCCTCGCCCTCGTGGGGGAGGATGCCGAGGTCTACGTCGTCCCGGCCGAGATCGCCGAACAGGTGACGGGGTACACCGTGCACCGCGGGCTTCTCGCCTCGATGCATCGCCCGGCCCTGGTATCCGTCGCCGACGTCGTGCGCGACGCGCGGCTCGTCGTCGTACTCGAAGACATCGTCGACCACACGAACATCGGGGCGGCGTTCCGCTCCGCAGCAGCCCTCGGCGCGGATGCCGTGCTCGTCACGCCGCGCTGCGCCGATCCCCTCTACCGCCGCAGCGTGCGCGTGAGCATGGGCACCGTCTTCCAGGTGCCGTGGACGCGCCTGCCGGAGTGGTCGGATGCCGCACCGCTCCTGCATGACGCCGGATTCCACCTCGCCGCCCTCGCCCTGTCGGACGACGCGGTCACCCTCGACGCCTTCTCGGCCGCCGGCCACGAACGGGTCGCGCTGCTGATGGGATCGGAGGGAGACGGGCTCAGCCGTCACGCGCTCGCCGCGGCCGACACGGTCGTGACGATCCCGATGGCCGGGGGAGTGGACTCGCTCAACGTCGCCGCGGCGAGCGCGGTGGCGACGTGGGAACTGGGGCGCGGGAGGCGCTGACGCCGGAACAGAGCACCAACTCCCCCCACGCGGGGCACGACATTTTGCGTATTGTGCGTCGAGTGTTGTCGACCCGACTGCGCCGGGATCCGCGGAGCATCGATCAGAAACATCGGGCGCTTCGCCGAAGGGTAAGAGGTCTCACGGTCCTCAAAGTACGTTCAGGCATCCGTCCGGCAATTTCTTGGTCGAACCGTGTGGTCGCACGTACCCGTGACTGAAATGGCGGACGGGAATCCGAATCTCGAGGGAGAGAAACTCGACTTTGTGGCGGTTCCCTATCAGGGTTCGAAGAGGTCTCCGAGGCCGTCGTAGCGCCAGCCAGTCAGCGTCGTGCTGTCTGGACTGAAGATCGCAACGAACTCGTTGTTCACGGTTCGTTCCCAGAATGTGAGGCCGAGACGTCCCTCGTAGAGCGTGACGATCGCGAGATCCGCGTCGTCGTCCGGCACAGCAGCCTTCAGATGCTCGAGCTGTCGCAGTGCGTTTTGCAGGATCGGTAACACCTCGTGCGTGAGTTCTGCGGCGGATGCCGCGTACGCACAGATTCCCAGTTCGTCGGTCGTTCCCCGAAACAGATCGGCCTCGAACTCGATGAGGCCGTTGTCGGTGAGGCCTCCGCTGCCGAACGCGACGTTACGGAGCTCCACTGCGTAGTCCACGATCTTCACCGTAGCTGGCTGGCGGGGTGAAACGCGTTCGAGCAGTCTTCTCCCGTGACCGCCAGCACGCCCGGCGCTTCGGACATCACTTCTGCGTGCCAACGGTGGGGAGGGAGGCGGCTACCGTGGCACTCAATCGCTGTGTGACCTCTTCGTGAGAGGTCCTGCGCATCCGTCGTTCCGGCCGAGATCGCCGAACGGGTGACGGGGTACACCGTGCACCGCGGGCTCCTCGCCTCGATGCGTCGTCCGGCCCTGGCATCCGTCGCCGACGTCGTGCGCGACGCGCGGCTCGTCGTCGTGCTCGAAGACGTCGTCGATCACACGAACATCGGGGCGGCGTTCCGCTCCGCGGCAGCCCTCGGCGCGGATGCCGTGCTCGTGACGCCGCGCTGCGCCGATCCCCTCTACCGCCGCAGCGTGCGCGTGAGCATGGGCACCGTCTTCCAGGTGCCGTGGACGCGACTGCCGGAGTGGTCCGATGCCGCACCGCTCCTGCACGACGCCGGATTCCACCTCGCCGCCCTCGCCCTGTCGGACGACGCGGTCACCCTCGACGCCTGGACGGGAGAGGGTGACGCGCCCGGTGCGCGCGTGTGGGAGGGAAGCACGACACGGCTCCGCACGCGTGGCGGTTCGGCTCGACGTCGCCGTACGCGGCTCCGCGTGGCTCGAACCGGAGCCGCCGGAGCGACCTCGACCGGTCGCGGTCAGACCTGCGTCTCGCGTGAGCCCGCGGCATCCGGACCCGGGGCGAGCGTCACCACCGGGAGGGGATCGGGTCGCTTCGCCTGGATGTGATCGCCCGACGACTGATGGCGCAGCCGTCGTAGAACCCACGGCACGAGGTATTCGCGCGCCCACACGAGGTCTTTCTCGCGCGCGGCGCGCCATGTGGTGATCGCCTGGGTCTCGGCCTGCAGGGGCTCGAGGTCGTTGGGGACGTTGAGCGCGCGCAGCACCATGCGGGCGACCTCGTGATGACCGAGGGAGTTGTAGTGCAGGCGGTCGTCGTCGAAGAAGCGCATGTCCTGCACCTCTTTCAGCCCCCACTGGTCGGCGACGACGCAGTCGTAGCGGTCGGCGATCGCGCGGATGTTCTCGTTGTAGATCGCGACCTTGCCCCGGATGCCGCGGAACACGGGCGTGAACTCGGTGTCGACCCCCGTGAACACCACGAGCGTGGCGCCGTCGGCGCTCAGCCGCGCCACGGCGTCTTCGAACTGGCGGGAGACCGCGTCGGGATCGCTGCCGGGGCGGATCACGTCGTTGCCGCCCGCCGAGATCGTGATGAGGTCGGGCTTGAGCGCCAGGGCGGGTTCGATCTGGTCGGCCACGATCTGGCCGATGAGCTTGCCGCGCACGGCGAGGTTGGCGTACGCGAAGTCGTTGACCTGCGCACCGAGCACCTCGGCGACGCGGTCGGCCCAGCCGCGGTGTCCGCCGTCGGGCAGCGGGTCGCCGATGCCCTCGGTGAACGAGTCGCCCAGGGCGACGAAGCGGCGCCAGGGGTGGGGTCCGGCGTTGTCGGGCGAGGACGGGGTGCGGGGCGAGCGCGGATCGAGAGTCATCGAAACCTCCGTCCCCCACGCTACCCCGGGCCTCCGACATGGCGAGGGGGGATGCCGGAACGACCTGCTCCCGCGCGGTGTCGGTCGCGGCAGCCCCCACCTCGACGCCCCGATAAACGCCATTCGTGCCGAGAAACGCCGCGTCGCCGCGTTTCTCGGCACGAATCGCGTTTATGCCCGGTGGGAGGGCGATCCATCCCCAACCCGGGCGTGGCGGACTCCGCGTTCGCCTATCGTGGATGTTCGCGCTCGCGAGGGATGGAGGTTCGATGCTGGAAGAAGAAGCCCGCACCTCGAACCCCCCGCAGGCGGATGCCGCGACGGCCACGCCGCGCATCGCGAGTCCCGGTCCGGTCGCGAGTCCCGGTCCGGTCGCGAGTCCCGGTCCGGTCGCCAGCCCGGGCCCCGTCGCGAGTCCCGGTCCCGTCGCCCCTCCCGGTCCCGTCGCAAACCCCACCCCGGGCGCGGAGCCCGAGGTCGTGGCATCCGTCGCCCCTCCGTCCACCCCCCTCGACCCGTCTCACGCCACCGCCCCCGTCGCCGACGCCCCCGCCCCGGGGGCGATCCCCGACCCGGCGTTCGACGGCGCCCTCGACGGAACCGAGCCGCACTTCGGCTCCTTCGCCGCCGAGCACCTCTCCCCGTCGTTCCCGCAGCGCGCGCCGTGGGGAACCGCGCAGCGCCTGCGCGCGTGGCAGGCCGAGGCGCTCGATCAGTACTTCGGCTCCGACGGACCCGACGGCGTCGGCAAGGGCCCGCGCGACTTCCTCGCCGCGGCCACCCCCGGCGCCGGTAAGACGACGTTCGCCCTCCGCCTCGCCTCCGAGCTGATGCGTCGTCGCGTCGTCGACCGCATCGTCGTGGTCGCCCCCACCGAGCACCTCAAGACCCAGTGGGCCGAGGCGGCCGCGCGCGTCGGCATCCGACTCGATCCGTACTTCTCCAACCGGCACGCCACCCCCTCCCGGCAGTACCACGGCGTCGCCGTCACGTACGCGCAGGTCGCGGTCAAGGCCGAGGTTCATCAGCGGTTGACGATGGATGCCAGGACCCTCGTCATCCTCGACGAGGTGCACCACGGCGGCGACGCGCTCAGCTGGGGCGACGCCCTGCGCGAGGCGTACAACCGCGCGACCCGGCGCCTGCTGCTGTCGGGCACGCCGTTCCGCAGCGACACCGCGCCCATCCCGTTCGTGGAGTACCACCCCAACTCCAAGGGCATCCGCCTCTCGCGCACCGACTACGCCTACGGCTACAAGCGCGCCCTCGAGGACGGCGTCGTCCGGCCCGTCTTCTTCCTCGTCTACGCCGGGCAGATGCGCTGGCGCACCAAGGCCGGGGAGGAGATGGAGGCCCAGCTCGGCCAGGACAACACGAAGGACATCACCTCGCAGGCCTGGCGCACCGCGCTCGACCCGAACGGCGACTGGATCCCCGCGGTCCTCCGCTCCGCCGACCGTCGTCTCACCGAGGTGCGCGAGACGGTCCCGGATGCCGGGGGCCTGGTCATCGCGACCGACCAGACCGCCGCGCGCGCCTACGCCGCCATCCTCGAGGACATCAGCGGAGAGAAGGTCACCGTCGTCCTCTCCGACGAAGCGGAGGCCTCGGGCCGCATCGAGACGTTCTCGAAGGGCACGACCCGCTGGATGGTGGCCGTGCGCATGGTGTCGGAGGGCGTCGACGTCCCGCGTCTCGCCGTCGGCGTGTACGCCACGAGCGCCTCGACGCCGCTGTTCTTCGCGCAGGCCATCGGCCGCTTCGTCCGAGCACGGCGCCGGGGTGAAACCGCGAGCGTGTTCCTGCCGAACGTGCCGCAGCTGCTCGCCCTCGCCGGCGAGATGGAGGCGCAACGCGAGCACGCGCTCGACCGCGACAGCGACGCGGACGATCAGTGGAACGCCGAAGAAGACATGATGGATGCCGCCGAGCGCGAGGACAAAGCCTCCGACGCGCTCGAGCAGGAATTCGAGTACCAGGCGCTCGGCTCGCTCGCGCACTTCGACCGCGTGATGTTCGACGGGCAGGAGTTCGGCCAGCTCGCGGTGCCCGGGACGATCGAGGAGGAGGAGTTCCTCGGCATCCCGGGCCTTCTCGAGCCCGAGCAGGTGCACGAGGTGCTCATGTCGCGGGCGACACGGCAATCGCGCCACCGCTCGACCCGGGAGGCGCACGAGAAGGAGAACGGCGTCGAGCCGCCGTCGGTCGACGAGGGCGGGCTGCCCGGCCCCCTGCACCGCACGCTCAAGGAGCAGCGCCAGCTGCTCAACACGATGGTGGGGTTGTACGCCCGCCAGACCGGCGAACCGCACGGACTCGTCCACGCCGAACTGCGCCGGCTGTGCGGGGGCCCCGCCGTCTCGCACGCCACGGTCGCCCAGCTGCAGGCGCGCATCGACCTGCTGCGCAAGCGCGTGCGCTCCTGAGCCACGCGCGTTGCTGCCCCGCGCGCTGCCGCACCGGCGAGCGTTCTGCACCGCGAGACTGCATCTCGCTGACAAACCGCCGTCACGCTGCAGCCGTCTCGTCGGCGGCGCGCAGTCTCGCGCCCGAGGACGCCGCCGCACGGTCCGTGCGACCGCGGGCGGAGGGCGGCCGCGACCCGGCTTTCGCGGCCCCGAAATGCTGGCATCCGCCCCTCGGCATCCGCGTCGTTCCGGGCTTCGGAGGGCCGAAATGCTGTCAGTATCGGTCGACGCGCCCGGGGGAGGCGAGGGCCCTCATTACGGTGGGGGACGACCCGAAGGAGACCCGTGACGAACCTCGCCACACCCACCGCCCGTGATCGCCGCCGCTGGGCGCGCTATCTCGTCGACGAACGCGCCGAGGCCCGCGTCTACCGCGAGCTCGCCTCACGCCGCACGGGCGAGGAGCGCGACATCCTGCTCGAGCTCGCCGAGGCCGAGGGGCGTCACGAGCAGCACTGGATCGACCTGCTGGGGGAGACGCCGAAGCGCCTGCCGTCGCCCGGCATCGGCACGCGCCTGCTGGCGTGGATGGCCCGGCGATTCGGGTCGATCTTCGTGCTCGCCCTCGCCCAGAACGCCGAAGCGCGCTCGCCCTACGCCGACGAGCCCTACGCCACCGCCGCGATGGCCGCCGACGAGCGCGTGCACCACGAGGTCGTGCGCGGTCTCGCCGCTCGCGGTCGTCGACGTCTCTCCGGAACCTTCCGGGCCGCCGTCTTCGGCGCCAACGACGGCCTCGTGTCCAACCTCGCGCTCGTGATGGGCGTCGGAGCGACGGGCGTGGCGCCGAGCTTCGTGCTGTTCAGCGGCATCGCGGGCCTCCTCGCGGGAGCCCTGTCGATGGGCGCCGGCGAGTTCGTCTCCGTCCGCTCGCAGCGCGAACTGCTCACGGCCACCGAGGAGAGCGACTTCGCCGACTCCGCCCTTCCCCACCTCGACCTGGATGCCAACGAGCTCGCCCTCGTGTACCGCACGCGCGGCATGGACTCCGACGACGCGCTCGCGAAGGCGCGCGAGGTCGTCACGGCCGCCCAGGCCGGGTCGGCCCCGGTCGCCGCGGCACCGGGGGAGTCCTCGCACGACGTCGTCGGCAGCGCGTGGGGTGCCGCCCTGTCGAGCTTCCTGTTCTTCGCCTCGGGCGCGATCATCCCCGTGCTGCCGTGGATCTTCGGCATGAGCGGTATCGGCGCCGTGGCGCTCGCCCTCGGGCTCGTCGGCATCGCGCTGCTGGCCACCGGCGCGATGGTGGGTCTGCTCTCGGGTGCCTCGCCGCTCAAGCGCGGCCTGCGCCAGCTCGCGATCGGCTTCGGCGCCGCCGCGGTGACGTACGTTCTCGGTCTGCTGTTCGGGGTGTCGGCGGCCTGACCCCGGGCCGGGGCGCGGCGCGGTTCGCTGTGACGGCGGGCCGCGTCGCGCCCCGTGTTCCGCGCCCACCGTTGGCGTCCGGCCCGCGCAGGCCCCTTGCCTCAGCCTCGCCCCGCCGCAGCCACCCGCGCGGCCTCACGGACCGCGCCGACGTTCTTGCGTCCGGCTCGCGACCCGGCGAGCTTCGCGGCGATGTGGTCGCGCACCGTGACCGGCTCGTACACCGCGGGGGCCTCGGGCGTGACGAAGTGCGGCAGGGGACCCACCACGGCATCCGCGTTCCCGTCGTGGAAGAACGCCGCCGATCGGCGCCGCTCGATCGACCCGTCGATCACCGGGGGCTTGACCCGGTGCAGCGTCGACAGCCACTTGTCGTTGGTGAGCCGGGCGGCGACATCGCCGAGGTTGACCAGCAGGGCGCCCTCGGCGGGGACCACGTCGTTCCACGACCCGTCGAGGCCCAGCACCTGCAGCCCCGCCACGCGGTCGGCCCACAGCACCGTGACGAGGCCGAAGTCGGTGTGCTCGCCCATGCCCGTCAGCTCGGCGCCCAGTTCGATCGAGCCCGGCGGCAGGGCGTAGTTGTTCATGCGCAGCACGTCGATCGAGTGATCGGTGACGTCGCCGAAGAAGTCGTCGGGCACGCGCAGGGCCGCCGCGAAGACGCGCGTGAGGGTCTGCGCCACGCGGCGCGCCTCGCCGTAGTAGGTCGAGACGGCGGGCTCGAACAGCTCGGTGTCGTCGGGCCACGTGTTCTCGGCGTAGTCGTCGGCCGTGGCCGCGGTTCCGGGGTACTCGCGCCACGACGTGCCGACGTTGAAGGCCTCGAAGAAGTCGTTCATACGCGTGACCGGATCGACGCCGAGGCTGTAGCTCAGCGACTCGCTCTTGGGCGGGCTGTACCCCCGGTTCTCGGCCGCGGGACGTACGTAGCGCTTCTTCGCGTCGAGGGGGAGGGCGAAGAACTCGTCGAGACCGCTGCGCAGGTCGTCGATGACCGCCTGAGGGATGCCGTGACCCACCACCTGCATGAACCCGACCGTGCGGCACGCGTGGTCGACGGCCGCCACGACGGCGGCGCGGGCATCGGGCGAGCCGGGCCCGACCCAGGCCGAGATGTCGATGGTGGGGACGTGGAAGCGGGGCATGCGTGATCCGATCTGCCGGGGACGCCTCGACGCTAAGTGCGCGATGCTACGCCGGTGTTTCTGAGGCGTCACGGTTCGCGCGGCGCGCGAAGCCTCCGGCGGCGTGGGCCCGACCCCGCACGGGTTCGCAGCCCTCCCGCTCCCGCAGACGACGAAGAAGGCCCCGGATGAATCCGGGGCCTTCTTCGTTCTGTGCGCGAGGGGGGACTTTCCCCACCGCCCCTCCACCCGCCGCTGCGCGGCGCGCGGAGCCTCCGGCGGCGTGGGCCCAACCCTGCACGGGTTCATAGCCCTCCCGCTCCCGCAGACAACGAGAAAGACCCCCGGGGATGAACCCCGGGGGTCTTTCTCGTTCTGTGCGCGAGGGGGGACTTGAACCCCCACGCCCTATACGGGCACTAGCACCTCAAGCTAGCGCGTCTACCTATTCCGCCACCCGCGCATCTGGGTGTTTCGCTGCTTTCGCAACGAGGAACGACATTACCACGCCCGAAGCTCCGCCTCGAACCGACGGTGACGCCCGGGCGCGTCCGACCCCGGAACGGCACCCGTCTCACGACGACACGCGTCGGGGGAGCACCCCGGCCGCCGGTACCGTAGTGCGCATGCCCGAGCTCGAAACCGACGTCCCCGAGGTCGCCCGCATCGCATCCGATCTCATCCGTTTCGACACCTCGAACTACGGCGGGGGCCGCGCGAAGGGCGAACGCGAGGCGGCCGAGTACGTGGGCGCCTACCTCGAGGGGCTCGGGCTCGAGACCGCGTACTACGAGCCCGTCGAGCGGCGCACGAACGTCTGCGCCCGCGTGCCCGGCCGCAACCCCGACAAGCCGGCGCTGATCCTGCACGGACACCTCGACGTCGTGCCCGCCGTCGCCGAGGACTGGAGCGTCGACCCCTTCGCGGGAGAGATCCGCGACGGCATCCTGTGGGGCCGCGGAGCGGTCGACATGAAGGACATGGATGCCATGATCCTCACCTCCGTCGCCGACATCCTGCGCGCGGGGGAGCAGCCCGAGCGCGACGTGATCGTGACGTTCTTCGCCGACGAGGAGAACGGCGGCGTCGAGGGCTCGGCGCGCGTCGTGCGGGACCGGCCCGAGTGGTTCGCCGGCGCCACCGAGGCCATCAGCGAGGTGGGCGGCTACTCCATCGCGGTCGGCGACCGGCGCGCGTACCTGCTGCAGGTCGGCGAGAAGGCCCTCCTGTGGATCAAGCTCGTCGCCCGCGGTCGCGCCGGTCACGGCAGCGGATTGCACGCCGACAACGCGGTGACGAAGCTCGCGACGGCCGTGGACGCCCTCGGCCGCACCGAGTGGCCCATCCGGCTGACCGACACCACGACGAAGCTGCTGGCGGGCCTGGCGGAGATCACGGGTGATGACGCGGGCGATCCCGACGCGCTCGCCCTGCGCACCGGCGCGGCATCCAGCTTCATCCGCTCGACGCTGCGCACCACGACGAACCCCACCGGTCTGACCGCCGGGTACAAGCACAACGTGATCCCCGACCGCGCCGAGGCGCTCATCGACGTGCGCGTGCTGCCCGGCACCGAGGACGCCGCCCTCGCCGACATCCGCCGCATCGTGGGCGACGACGTCGAGATCGAGATCGTGCACCGCGACATCGGCCTCGAGGTGCCGTTCTCGGGCGACCTCGTCGACTCCATGGTGGCCCAGCTGGACCGGCACGATCCCGGCGTGCCCGTCGTGCCGTACCTCATGGGGGGCGGCACCGACAACAAGGCGCTGTCGGCCCTCGGAATCTCCGGCTACGGATTCGCGCCGCTGCGACTCCCCGCCGGTCTCGACTTCACCGGGATGTTCCACGGTGTCGACGAGCGCGTCCCCGTCGACGCGCTCGAGTTCGGTCGACGTGTTCTCGCCGACCTCCTCCGGACGTACTGAAGGACCGCATGCATATCTTCGAGGTCATCATCCTCGGGCTCGTCCAGGGCCTCACCGAGTTCCTCCCCATCTCCTCCAGCGCGCACCTGCGCATCGTGGGCGAGTTCCTCCCGTCGCAGACCGATCCCGGGGCGACGTTCACCGCGATCACCCAGATCGGCACGGAGCTCGCCGTGCTCATCTACTTCCGCAAGAAGATCGGGCGCGTCATCTCGCGCTGGTTCGGCTCGCTCACAGGCAAGGTCCCGCGCAACGACCCCGACGCCCGCATGGGCTGGCTCGTCATCATCGGTACGATCCCCATCGCGCTGCTGGGCGTGCTGCTGCAGAGCCTCATCCGCGACAACTTCCGGAGCCTGTGGATCACCGCGATCGTGCTGATCGTGTTCGGCATCCTGCTGGGTCTCGCCGACCACTACGGAAAGCGCCGTCGCGACCTCGACGACCTCACCTACCCGCACGGCATCGCCTACGGTTTCGCGCAGGCCCTCGCCCTCGTCCCCGGCGTCTCGCGCTCGGGAGCGACGACGACGCTCGGTCGCGCGCTCGGCTACAAGCGCACCGCCGCGGCGGAGTACTCGTTTCTGCTCGCCGTGCCCGCGGTCTTCGCGAGCGGTCTGTTCGAGCTGTACAAGAGCTTCGACGAGGGAACCGGCCCGTACAACCTCGGCGAGACGGCCATCGCGACCGTGATCGCGTTCGTCGTGGGCTACCTCGTGATCGCGTTTCTCATGCAGTACCTCAAGCGCGGCAGCTTCCTGCCCTTCGTGGTCTACCGCATCGCGCTGGGCCTGCTGATCATCGTCCTGCTGCTGACCGGCGTCATCCCCGCCGTGTCGACGGTCATCACCAGCTGATCCCGGATGCCACGACGGCGCCGTCCCACTCGGGGCGGCGCCGTCGTCGTGTGCGGGCGAAGGCGGAGGGTTGCGGTGGCTTCGACGAGCTCAGCCACCTCGTTCCGCGCACGCGCAACCCTCGTCACGGAGGGGAGGTCCCTGAGCCCGTCGAAGGGACCGGGCGCGGCCCGGAGCGCCGCCTAGCGACGCGGCGGGTCGTCGCGACCGGGCTTGGTGGGGCCGTCGCCGCCGCGACGCAGGTACCGCTCGAACTCCTGGGCGATGGCATCCCCCGACGCCTCCGGCGAGTCCCACGTGTCGCGGGTCTGCTCGAGCTGGCGGATGTAGTCGCTCATCTCCTCGTCGTCGGCCGCAGCGGCGTCGATCGACGCCTCCCACTGCCGCGACTCGGCCTCGAGGTCGCCGTGGGGCACGGTGATGCCGGTGATGCCCTCGAGCTTCTCGAGCAGCGCCAGGGTGGCCTTGGGCGAGGGCGTGTGGCCCGCGACGTAGTGCGGGACGCTGGCCCACAGGCTCGCGGTCGGGATGCCGACCTGCTCGGCCGCGTGGCCGATCGCGCTCAGGATGCCGACGGGCCCCTCGTACAGGCTCCGCTCGAGCCCCAGCGTCTGACGGACCGCGTCGTTGTCGCTGCCGGCGAAGACCGAGATGGGGCGGGTGTGCGGGACGTCCGACATCATCGACCCGAGGGCGACGAAGCCGGTCACGTCTTCGCGCAGGGCCACGTCGATGAACTCCGCCGCGAACGCCTGCCACGCGCGCGCGGGCTCCACGCCCACGAGCAGCCAGATCTCGGCGTCGGTGGAGCGCTCGATCGGCCGCAGCAGCTTCGCCTCCGGCCACGTCAGGGTGCGCCGCCCCTCGGCGTCGAGGCCGATCTGGGGGCGCGTGTACTGGTAGTCGAAGTAGAGCTCGGGGTCGACCGTGTGCACGACCTCGTACTCCGCGTCGGCGCGCAGCAGCGCCGCCGCGGCGGACGCGGCTTCTCCGGCGTCGTTCCAGCCGTCGAACGCGGCGACGATGATCCGGCGACCCAGTGCGTCCACGCAACCTCCTCTGCCCCGTCGGGGCTTCGTTCCAGGATAGGCGCACGCGTGCGAGGGCGGTCGGACCCCGCGGCGCCGCGAGCCGGGGAGGCCCCCGCCCCGCGGGAGCGGGGGGAAGCCCGGCCTTCCATAAGATGGAACGATGACTTCTTCCGCCCTCGCTGCGGTCCTGTGGGACATGGACGGCACCCTCGTCGACACCGAGCCCTACTGGATGGCGGCCGAGGTGCCCCTCGTCGAGCGGTTCGGGGGCACCTGGTCGCACGACCAGGCTCTCGGCATGGTGGGCCTCGCCCTCGAGGACTCCGCCCGGCTCCTGCAGAACGCCGGGGTGCCGTGGGGCGTCGACGAGATCATCGCGCACCTGACCGACGAGGTGCTGCGCCAGCTCGCGAGCACGGGCGTGCCGTTCCGGCCGGGCGCGCGCGAGCTCCTCGCCGACCTCAAGGCGCACGGCGTCAAGACCGGGCTCGTGACGATGTCGATGCGCCGCATGGCCCTCTCGATCGCCGAGCTCATCGACTTCCCGGCCTTCGACGTGGTGGTCGCCGGCGACGACGTCGAGCGACCCAAGCCGTATCCCGACCCCTACCTGCAGGCGGCGGAGGCGCTCGGCGTCGACATCCGCGACGCCGTCGCGATCGAAGACAGCCCCAACGGCCTCCGGTCGGCGATCGCCAGTGGCGCCGTCTCGCTCGGGGTTCCGCTGATGGTGCCGCTCGACGGCGTCGGGGCCCACGCCCTGTGGCCCAGCCTCGAGGGGCGGACCGCCGCCGATCTCCGCGCCCTCCACGGTGCGCACACCCCGACCCGACCCTCCGAAACGCGAGCGAACCGATGAGCGAGACCCCCCACCTGAGCGGACCCTTCCGCATCGGCGACCGCGTGCAGCTGACGGGCCCCAAGGGCCGCATGCACACGATCACGCTGCGCGAGGCGGGCGAGCTGCACACCCACAACGGCGTGCTGAAGCACGCGCTCCTCGTGGGGCAGCCCGACGGCAGCGTCGTCACCAACAGCTCCGGGCACGACTACCTGGCCGTGCGCCCCCTGCTGCGCGACTTCGTGATGTCGATGCCGCGCGGGGCGGCGATCGTCTACCCCAAGGACGCCGCGCAGATCCTCGCGCAGGCCGACGTCTTCCCCGGCGCGACGGTCGTGGAGGCCGGTGTCGGCTCCGGAGCTTTGTCGCTCTGGCTCCTGCGCGCGATCGGGCCCGCCGGCCGCCTGCTGTCGTTCGAGCGTCGCGAGGAGTTCGCCGAGGTGGCCCGCGCCAACGTCGAGACCTTCCACGGCGAGCACCCCACGACGTGGGAGGTCGTCGTCGGCGACCTCGTCGAGAGCCTCCCGGAGGCGGTGGCCCCGGCATCCGTCGACCGCGTCGTCCTCGACATGCTCGCCCCCTGGGAGTGCATCGACGCCGTCGCCGACGCGCTCACCCCCGGCGGCGTGGTGCTCTGCTACATCGCCACCGCCACGCAGCTCAGCCGCGTGGCCGAGTACATCCGCGGCACCGGCCTGTTCACCGAGCCGGATGCCAGCGAGACGATGGTCCGCGGATGGCACGTCGAGGGCCTCGCGGTGCGCCCCGACCACCGCATGGTCGCCCACACGGGGTTCCTCATCACGGCGCGACGCCTCGCGCCGGGCGCGGTCCCGCCCGAGGTAAAGCGTCGCGCCTCGAAGTCGAGCTATGGCGACGAGGACGTGGAGCTGTGGACGCCGGGCGCCGTCGGCGACCGCGAGATCACCGACAAGAACCTGCGCAAGCGCGTGCGCGAGGCGCAGAAGTCCGCCGAGGGCGTGCGGCAGTCGGTGGCCGGTGCGCCCGGGCGCGGGCAGGACGATCCCGCCTGAGCCGACCGCGCCCGTCGGGGCGGCGGGGGAGGCCCACGGGAGCGCCTAAACTGTTCCGGTGCGCAGACTCCCCGCTCTCGTGGCCGTGACCGCTCTGGCCGGATTCGGCCTCGTCGGGTGCTCGGCATCCGCCGCGTCGTCGTGCCCGACCCCCACCGACAGCGCGATCGCCTCGGTCGTCGAGGCGACCGGCGACCTCGGCTCGGCCCCGGCCGTCACCGTCCGCTCGCCCTTCGTGCCCGCCCAGGCCGGCACCGAGACCCTCGTCGAGGGCGACGGCCCGCGCATCACGAGCGACAAGCAGCTCGCGCTGGTCGACGTCACCGTGCTCGACGCCGCGACGGGCGAGCAGCTCGTCGCCACGAAGTACGACGCCGACCTCACCACGGCGACGCCCCTGCCGCGGCTGACCCAGGCCGTTCCCTCGATCGCCCCGCTGCTGGAGTGCGTGTCCGAGGGTTCGCGCGTGGCCGTGGCGATCCCCGGCTCCGACCTCGGCGCCCAGGGCGCCCAGGCCCTCGGCGTCACCGAGGGCGACGGCGCGGTGTTCGTCTTCGACGTGCGCAAGGTGTTCCTCCCGGCCGCGAACGGCGCCGACCAGTACAACGCCGACTCGGGGATGCCCTCGGTCGTGCGCGCGCCCGACGGCCAGCCCGGCGTGGTGATCCCCGCGGGCGACGCCCCCACCGAGGTGCGCTCGCAGGTCATCAAGAAGGGCGACGGCGACGTGCTGACCGCCGACTCGTCCGCCGTGATCCACGTGCAGGGCATCGCCTGGGGCGCCAAGACGACCTTCGCCTCCACCTGGAAGAACGGCGCCCCCGGTCAGGCGAAGGTCTCGGCCCTGCCCCCGGCGCTCGCTTCGGCCCTCGAGGGGCAGCCGGTCGGCTCGCAGATCCTCGTCGTCGTTCCCGCCGACCAGACGCAGCAGGACCAGCAGGCGCTGCAGGCTCCCGCGAACACCGCCCTGGTGTACGTCGTCGACATCCTCGGCACCGTCGGCTGAGCACCGACCGGTCACGACCTCCGGCACCGGCCCCGGACGCACGAGCGTTCGCGGGCCGGTGTCGTCGTTCGGGGCGGGGCCCCGGCCTAGGATGGGCGGGTGGCCGCCGCTTCCCGAAACGCTCCCGAGGAGCGTCTGGTGAACCTCGTTGTCGCGCTCATGGCGACCGAGCAGGGTCTGACCAAGGACACGATCCTCTCCTCGGTGGCCGGCTACCGCGAGCAACTCGAGGCCGGCGCCTCCAAGGATGCTCTCGAGAAGATGTTCGAGCGCGACAAAGAGAATCTCCGCGGACTCGGCGTGCCGATCGAGACCATCGGCAATCGCGCCGACCCCGACGACCTGCGCGAGGCCCGCTACCGGGTTCCGACGGCGGAGTACGCCCTCCCCGACGACATCTCGTTCAGCCCGGCCGAGGTCGCCCTGCTGAACATCGCCGGCGGCGTGTGGGGGAGCGAGTCGCTCTCGGCGGACGCGCGCAGCGGCCTGCGCAAGATCCGCGCCCTCGGCATCCCCGTCGACGAGCCGATCATCGGCTACGCCCCGCGCATCCGCGTGCGCGACTCCTCCTTCCCGGCGCTGCAGCGGGCGATCGAGCAGAACCGCGTCGTGACCTTCACCTACCTGCGCCCGGGCGAGGCGCAGCCGCGCGAGCGGCGCATCCGCCCCCTCGCGCTCGTCGAGTACGAGGCGCGCTGGCACGTGTACGGGTTCGACCTCGTCATGGACGCCGACCGTACGTTCCTGCTCTCGCGCATCGTCGGCGACGTGACCCTGCGTCGCGAGAAGTTCGCCCCCGAGCTCCTCGAGGGTGCGGGCGAGCGCGCGGTGGCGGGACTGCGCGCCGTCGCCGCCCGCCAGCGCGCCCTGCTCGAGGTGCACCCCGGCACCGAGGCATCGCTGCGCCTCGCCCGGCGCGCCCAGGAGGCGCCGCAGGATGTTCCGCAGGGGATCGTCGTGCCCTACGTCGACCTGCACGTCTTCGCCGACGAACTGGCGTCGTACGGTCCCGAAGTGCGCGTGGTCGAGCCCGCCGATCTGCGAGCCGAGGTCATCCGCCGGCTCGAGGCGACCCTCGTGCTGCACGGGGGTGCCGCGTGAATCCCGAACGCCCCGTCGCCGCCCTCGACCGGGCGGCCCTGCTGCTGCAGCTCGTGCCCTATCTCCTCGGCAAGGGCGAGGTGCCCGTTGCCGAGGCCGCGGCCGACTTCGACGTGACCGTCGACGAGATGCGCGCGATGGTCGAGCGACTCACGGTGATCGGGCTGCCCGGCGAACGCGGCTACTGGCAGTTGCCCCACGACCTGTTCGACATCGACTGGGACCTGCTCGACCGCGACGACGTCATCGCGATCACGAACACCGTGGGCCTCGAGCGCTCGCCCCGGCTCACCGCGCGCGAGGCGGCCGCCCTGCTCGCGGGTCTGCAGCTCGCGCGCAGCCTGCCGGGCTTCGGCGACAGCGAGGTCGTCACGGCGCTGCTCGCCAAGCTCGCCCGCGGGGCGGCCACCGCTCCACCGCCGGTGATCGTGGCGCCCGGCCCCGTCGACGGCGTGCGCGAAGTGGTCGACCGCGCGCTGCGCGCCCGGGTGGCCGTGACGTTCACCTACCGCGCTCCGGGGGCCGATCCGATCACGCGCACCGTGGATCCGATCAAGGTGCACATCGCAAACGACCAGTGGTATCTGCAGGGGTGGGACCACCTGCGTCGAGCCGTTCGCACCTTCCACCTCGATCGCGTCAGCGATCCGAGCGTGACCGGGATCCCGGCCGTGCACGGCGCCGACCCCGTCCCCGACCTGTTCGCACCGGGCGACGACGAGGTGGTCGCGCGGTTCCGTTTCCCGCGCGCCGTGGCACCTCTGCTCGCCGACCACCTCGAGCGCGCCGACATCGAGGATGCCGACGACGGCATGGCCGTGGCATCCCTCCGTCTGGCCGACGAGCAGAGCCTGAAGCGCCTCGCGGCGCGCCGCGGGGGAGAGGTCGAGCTGCTGGAACCGCTGGGTGCGCGTCGCGCCGCGGCGGCGTGGGCGGCGGCGGGGCTCGAACAGTACACCGGATCGACGACCTGAGTCACGCGCGGCTCGTCGTGCCCCGCAGTCGCTACCGGGATTTCCGGCGAGTCGGAACGACGCCCGTGTGCGCGGGTTAGACTGATGACTCGCCCGAACGAGACGAGGAGTTCGCATGTTCCAGGGATTGACCGGATGGCACCTGCTAGTCGTTCTGGCTGTCATCCTTCTGCTGTTCGGTGCCGCCAAGCTTCCCGCGCTCGCCAAGAGCATGGGTCAGTCCGCTCGGGTGTTCAAGAGCGAGATGAAGGAGATGAAGCGCGACGACGAGGTCGCCGCGCAGTCCTCCGAGGCTCCGCGCCCCACCGACTCCGGCACCGCGACGACCGCTGCGCCCGAACCGCGCAGGTCGACCGACCCCACCGTCTGACCCGTGGCGACGGCAGGACCGCCGCGTATCGACGTGCCCGAGGGGCCGCGGCGCGATAAGCGCATGTCGATCGGCGCGCACCTCGTCGAGCTGCGCAAGCGGCTGATGATCGCGGCCGCGGCGCTCGTGGTCGGCATGGTGGTGGCGTTCATCATCACCGACCCGATCATCCACCTCATCACCGAGCCGATCCGCGTGATCGCCGAGCGTCGCGGTGACGATTTCTCGGCGCTGAACTTCACCTCGGTGACCTCGGCGTTCGACCTGCGCATGCGCATCGCCTTCTCGATCGGCATCTTCCTGTCGGCGCCGATCTGGCTCTGGCAGCTGTGGGCGTTCATCATGCCCGGCCTCACGCGCAAAGAGATCCGCTACACGGTCGGGTTCGTGGCATCCGCGGTGCCCCTGTTCTTCGTGGGCTGCTGGGTGGGTCTGCTGATCGTCCCGCACGTGATCGAGCTCATGTGGGGCTTCACCCCCGAGGGCGGGGTCAACTTCTACAACGCCGTCGATTACTACGACTTCGTCTTCAAACTCCTGATCGTCGTGGGCGTCTCGTTCGTGCTGCCGGTGTTCCTCGTCGCCCTGAACGTCGCCGGTGTCATGAGCGGCAGGGCGATCCTGAAGGGCTGGCGCGTCGCGATCCTCATCGCCGTCATCTTCTCTGCCCTCGCCACCCCCGCGGCCGACGTCGTCAGCATGCTGATGCTCGCCGGCATCCTGATCGTGCTGTTCTTCGCCGCCGCCGGTCTGTCCCTCCTGTTCGACCGCCGCAAGGCGCGTCGCATCGCCGCGGAGATGCCGTCGGGGCCCATCGCGTGAGTTCGCCCAGCCCCGCGGAGCGTTTCGCCCGCGCGAGTGCCCGTTCGTCGCACCCGCACACGGCCGACTTCGCCGAGATGCAGCGTTTCGAGCTCGACGACTTCCAGATCGCCGGATGCCACGCCCTCGAGGACGGGCGGAGCGTGCTGGTGGCCGCCCCCACCGGGGCCGGGAAGACCATCGTCGGCGAGTTCGCGATCCACCTCGCGATGCTCGAACCCGGCGACAAGGCGTTCTACACCACGCCGATCAAGGCGCTGTCGAACCAGAAGTTCCACGAGCTGCAGGAGGTGTACGGCGACGACGAGGTCGGCCTGCTCACCGGCGACACGAACATCAACGCCTCGGCGCGCATCGTCGTGATGACTACCGAGGTGCTGCGCAACATGCTCTACGCCGACTCCCCGGCGCTGCGGGGTCTGCGATTCGTCGTCATGGACGAGGTGCACTACCTCGCCGACCGCTTCCGCGGCGCCGTGTGGGAAGAGGTCATCATCCACCTCCCGCCGTCGGTCAAGCTCGTCTCGCTGTCGGCCACGGTGTCGAACGCTGAGGAGTTCGGCGACTGGCTCGACACCGTGCGCGGCGACACCGAGGTGATCGTGTCCGAGACGCGCCCGGTGCCGCTTGAGCAGCACGTGCTGGTCCGCGGCGACCTGCTGCCGCTGTTCGACGACCGCGCGGGGGTGGCCACCGCGCAGGTCAATCAGGAGCTGCTGCGCATCCGCGGCGGTAACGCGGGCGGGTACGAGAACAACCGACGCGCGCAGGAGTACCGCTCGGCGCGGCACGCCGGGGGACCGCGACACGCTCACCAGCGCCGCGGTGGACACAAGCCGCTGCGGGCGCAGCAGGGCCCGCGCATCGAGCGAATCGACCGTCCCGAGGTGGTCGAGCTGCTGCAGCGCAACCACCTGCTGCCCGCGATCTTCTTCATCTTCAGCCGCGCCGGCTGCGACGCCGCCGTGCAGCAACTGCGCCGGGCGAACGTCCGCCTCACCTCGGCCGAGGAGCGCGTCGAGATCCGGCAGATCGTCGACGAGCTGACCTTCACGCTCAAGGACGAAGACCTTGCCGTGCTGCACTTCTGGGAGTGGCGCGACAACCTCGAGCGCGGTGTGGCCGCGCACCACGCGGGGCTCCTCCCGGCCTTCAAAGAGGTGGTCGAGGAGCTGTTCCGCCGCAAGCTCGTCAAGGTCGTCTTCGCGACCGAGACCCTCGCCCTCGGCATCAACATGCCCGCGCGGACGGTCGTGCTCGAGAAGCTCGAGAAGTTCAACGGCGAAGCCCGCGTGGCGATCACCTCGGGGGAGTACACACAGCTCACCGGTCGCGCTGGTCGCCGGGGCATCGACGTCGAGGGCCACGCCGTCGTGCAGTTCACCGAGGGGCTCGACCCGCAGTCGGTCGCCGCCCTCGCCTCGCGCCGCACCTATCCGTTGAACTCGAGCTTCCGGCCAACCTACAACATGGCCGTGAACCTCATCGATCAGTTCGGCCGGGCCCGGGCGCGCGAGATCCTGGAGTCCTCGTTCGCCCAGTTCCAAGCCGATCGCTCGGTCGTCGGTCTCGCGCGTCAGGTGAAGGATGCCGAGGAGTCGCTCTCCGGATACGAGCAGGCGATGACGTGCGATCGCGGCGACTTCCGCGAGTACTCCACCATTCGCCGCGAACTGAGCGACCTCGAGAAGATCAACCGCCGCGACGCCACGGCGCCCCGCCGCCTCCGCGATGAGCGGCAGCAGCAGATCCAGTCGCTGCGCAAGCGGATGCAGCGGCATCCCTGCCACTCGTGTCCCGATCGCGAGGCGCACGCGCGCTGGGCGGAGCGCTACTGGAAGCTCAAGCGCTCCACCGACAAGACGCGTCACCAGATCGATCAGCGCACGGGCACCGTGGCGCGCGTGTTCGACCGGGTCGTCGAGGTGCTCGCTGCGCTCGAGTACGTCGCGATCGACGACGACGGAGCGACGGTGCTCACCCGCGCGGGGCGCACCATGCGCCGCATCTACGGCGAGCGCGATCTGCTGGTCGCCGAGTCGCTGCGCCAAGGACTGTGGGCGGGTCTCGACGCCCCCTCTCTCGCTGCCCTCGCCTGCTGCCTGGTCTACGAGCCGCGACGCGACGAGGCGGGCCCGGGCGAGCGCGGACTGCCGCGCGGGGCGTTCCGGGGAGCCCTGGATGCCACGCAGACGCTGTGGCAGGAGCTCGACGACCTCGAACGCGACCACCGCCTGCCCGGCTCCGAGAGCCCCGCCTCGGGCCTGTCTCCTGCGATGCACGCGTGGGCTCGCGGACTCCCGCTCGACACCGTGCTGGGACTGGCCGATATGGCGGCCGGAGACTTCGTGCGCTGGGCGAAGCAGACGATCGACCTGCTCGATCAGATCTCCCTCGTGGCCGAACCCCCGCTCGCGAAGACGGCGCGGACGGCGTTGGACAACGTGCGCCGCGGCATCGTGGCGTACACGTCGGCATGAGCGCCGCGACCCCGGCGGCGCGGCCGCTGCTGCGCCTGGCGTTCGCGGCGCCGCTGTCGGTCGTGGCGGGCCTGCTGCTCGTCACCGCCTACCCGGCGCTGGCGTGGTGGCCCATGGCCCTGCCCGCCGTGGCCCTCGCGCTGCTGACGCTCATCGGTCGGCGGTTCTGGTCGGCGGTGCTGGTGGGCTTCCTCTTCGGGGTGGCGTTCTTCTCCGTGAACCTGCTCTTCACCGCGCGCTACCTGGGCCCGATCCCGTGGGCGGCCCTGTTCGTGCTCGAGTCCCTGCTCACCGCGGTGTTCGCGGTGCCGATCGCCCTCGCGTACCGGTGGATGCCGCGCGTGGCTCCCGGGACTCTCGGACGGCTGCTGATCCTCCCGGCGCTGGTCGCGGGGCTGTGGGTGCTGCGCGAGCAGATCGTCGGCTCGTGGCCGTACGGCGGTTTCCCGTGGGGGCGCATCGGCGTCTCGCAGGTGAACGGGCCGTTCGCCGAGGTCGCGTCGTGGGTCGGGATGTCGGGGCTGTCGTTCCTCGTCGTGCTGCTGTGCGCGATGGTGATCGAGCTCGTGCGGCATCGGCGCGTCCGACGCGGGATCGCCGTCCTGCCCGCCGCGGCTCTCGTGGCCGTGCTGCTGCTCCTGCCGCAGTTCCCGACGACGGCGGCGGGCTCGCTCCGCGTCGGTGCGGTGCAGGGCAACGGACCGGCCGGATACTTCGACCAGCGCGCGCGCAACGCCGTGCTGAACGCGCAGCTGGCGGCATCCGCCCCGCTCTTCGGCCAGCGGATGGACGTGCTGCTGTGGCCCGAGGGCGGCGTCGACTCCGACCCCACCGCGAACGGCGCCACCTCGGCGGTGCTCGAGGAGCTCTCGCGGCGCGTCGACGCCCCGCTGCTGATCTCGGCGGTCACCGAGCGGGGGTCGGAGCTGTTCAACTCCGCGCTGCTGTGGACGCCCGACGGGCAGAGCGGGCCGACGTACGACAAGCGGCATCCGGTGCCGTTCGGCGAGTACGTTCCCGACCGGGCGTTCTGGGAGCCGTTCGCCCCCGACCTCATCGGGCTGATCGGACGCGAGTACACCCCCGGCACCGCGACGCCGCTCATCGACCTGAACGGCGTCGGCGTGGGGCTCGCGATCTGCTTCGACGTGATCTACGACGACGTCGTCTGGGACGGTGCGGACGCGGGCGCCGAGGTGTACATGTTCCAGACCAACAACGCCGACTTCCGCGGGACCGATGAGAACCTGCAGCAGCTCGCGTTCGCGCAGATGCGCGCGATCGAGACGGGCCGCTCGGTGGTCAACCTCTCCACGGTCGGCACGAGCCAGGTCATCGCCCCGGACGGCTCGACCCTCGATGCCCTGCCGATCGACACGGCCGGCCACATGCTCACCGACGTGCCGCTGCGCACGGGGCTCACCCCCGCGGTCGTCATCGGTCCCGCCGTGAAGATCATCGTCGGCGCGGGGAGCCTCCTCGGTCTGCTCGCGGCGGGAGTCGTGGTCTTCGTGCGTCGCCGGGCGCACGAGAAGACGCCGGCCCCCGAGGGGACCGGCGTCTGAGTTCTCGAGACGTCCTGATCGGGACGTCAGGCGCTGAGCTTCTCGTTGCCCGCACCGCGACGCGAACGTACGAACGCGAGGCGCTCCTCGAGCAGCTCTTCGAGCTCGGGGATCGTGCGGCGCTCGAGCAGCATGTCCCAGTGCGTACGGGCGGCCTTGTCACCCGAGTGGTCGACGGTCGCGGTGCCGTCACCGATGCGCAGCAGTGCTTCTGCGCCGCACGTGCGGCACTCCCAGGACTCCGGAACCTCGGCATCGGCAGCGAAGGTCAGGACGGTGTCGCGTCCGCAGGTGCTGCAGGTGTAGGTGTGTTGTGCACGGTCGTGGAACACGACGCCGTCTTCGCTCTGGAGGCTTTGGGCGCCGAGTCGGATGCCGCGGAGACTGCGGTCTGCCATTGTGTGGTCCTCTCGTCGGTCACCATGTATAACGCTCGCACCTGTGCGCTTTATTCGAACTCCGGGCATCGCGACGGCTTTCACAGAGGATGCTCAGTCAGCCGTGGTTCCCCGGCCGTTCACCATCGCGAGGGCGGCGTCGGCGCGGTCGGTGACGAGCCCGTCGACGCCGAGATCGAGCAGTCGACGCATGTCGTCGTCGTCGTTGACGGTCCACACGTGCACCTCGACGCCGTGGGCGTGCGCGTCGCGCACGAAGCCCCGCGTGACGATGCGCAGCGGTCCCTGTCGTTCGGGGACCTGCAGGGCGTCGAGCCCGTCGAGGAGGGCGCGCACGCGGCCCCGTCGTCGCAGGGCGCGAGCCGCGACGAGCCGAGCGACCGTGGCCGACCCCGGCGAGGTCGCGGGGGGCCGGGCGGCGCCGGCCGCGCGGGCAGCTGAGAGCGCCTCGAGGCGGCGGTCGTCGGAGAAGCTCGTCACGAGCACCCGCTCGGCGTGGGCGGCGACGAGTCGGCCGACCCCCTCCGCCGCGGCGGCGGCTTTGACGTCGAGGTTGAAACGCAGGTCGGGGAACGCGTCGAGGGCCTGAGCGAGCGTGATGAGCCCGCCCCGCTCGGCCATGATCTCCTCGAGCTCGGGCAGGCGCACGTCGGCGATCGCGCGGGGGTCGTCGGCGACCCGCTGGAGGTCGTCGTCGTGGAAGAGCACGATCGTCCCGTCGGCCGTCGCGTGGCAGTCCGACTCGACGTACAGGACTCCCGCGGCGTGCGCCTCGGCGACCGCGGCGAAGGAGTTCTCGACGACGCCGAGCGCGGCGGCATCCGGAGTCACCAGCCCCCGGTGCGCGAGCACGCGCGGAGCGTCGGGCGAGAGGTACGGATGCCGCGCGGAGGAGGATGCGTTCATGGTCGCCGCCTTTCGCCGCGAACGTAGCACGCGTCCGTGGCGGCCGATGCGCGGTGGACACGCCGCCGCCCGCGGGGAACGACGCCGGGTCGATAGTCTGGTCTCTTGTCGTGGCGCCCGCGTCGGCCGGCGGCATCCGTTCCGACCACCCTCAGGAGTACTCCCGTGTCCCAGACCCTCCCGTCCGGCTCGCTGGGCGGCAAGACCGCCCTCGTCACCGGCTCGTCGCGCGGCATCGGCGCCGACACCGTCCGTTACTTCGCCGAGGCCGGCGCCAACGTGGTGATCAATTTCCGCAACAAGGCGCCCCGCGCCGAGAAGCTCGCCGCGCAGCTGCGCGAGCTCGGCGTCGAGGCCCTCGTCGTCGGCGCCGACCTCACCGACCCCGAGTCGGTGAAGGCGATGTTCGACGAGATCGAGCGCACCTTCGGCGGCCTCGACATCCTGGTGCTCAACGCCTCGGGCGGTATGGAATCGGGCATGGCCGAGGACTACGCCCTGCTGCTCAACCGCGACGCCCAGGTGAACGTGCTCGAGACGGCCCTCCCGCTGCTGAAGGACGACGCGCGCGTGGTCTTCGTCACCAGCCACCAGGCGCACTTCATCCGCACGACCCCGACCATGCCCGAGTACGAGCCCGTCGCCCTCTCGAAGCGCGCGGGAGAAGACGCGCTGCGCGAGAAGATCCCGGCGCTCGAGGAGCGCGGGATCGGCTTCACCGTCGTCTCGGGCGACATGATCGAGGGCACGATCACCGCGACCCTGCTCGAGCGCGCGAACCCGGGCGCGATCGCCGCCCGTCGCGACGACGCCGGCAAGCTCTACAACGTCGCCGAGTTCGCCGCCGAGGTCGCTCGCGCGGCCGTCGATCCGGTGCCCGCCGACAACACCCGCCTCGTCGGAGACACGGGTTCGTTCGGGGGCGAGTGAGCATGCGGCCGACCGACATCGAATCCCTGATCGGGGTCGGTCGGCCCGCGATCTCCTCCGACGGAGCGTTTGCGGTCTTCGCGTCCTCCCGTCCCGACCTCGCCGCCGACCGCGCGGTGGGGCAGCTGTGGCGGGTCGACCTCGCCGCGGGGACGACGCGCCGTCTCACGCGCGGGATGCACGATCGGTCGCCCCGGCTGTCGCCCGATGACGCCGTCGTCGCCTTCCTGCGCGAGGACGCGCGGGGGCGCGCGCAGATCTTCGTCATCGATGCCGGCGGCGGTGAGCCCGTCCCGGTCACCGACCAGCCCGGGGGAGTGACCGCCCTCGCCTTCTCCCCCGAGGGAGGGCGCCTCGCCTTCTCGGCGCGCGTGCCGGAGCCCGGGCGCTACGGCACGGTCGAGGGGAGGGATGCCGCGGCCGAACCGCCGCGCCGCATCACCGGCATCCGCTGGCACGCGAACGGCCTCGGGTATCTCGACCGCCCGGCGCAGCTGTTCGTCGTCGACGTGCCCGCCACCGACGCCGAGCCGTTCTACCCGCCCGCGCCGGCGCTCGACGAGCCGCGGGCGCGCGTCGTCGCCGGGCCGGCGACGCAGCTCACCCACGGCGACGCGGACTGGAGCGGCGTGGCCTGGACGGCCGACGGCGCCGAACTGCTCAGCGTCCCCGACGAGATCGAGTCCCGGCGCCGCGACCTGCGTGACCGCGTCGTCGCGATCGCCGTCGACGGGGGAGTGCAGCGCGACGTGCTGGGCACCGCCGAGAACCTCTCGATCGCCTCGGTCGACGTCGCGCCGGACGGCACCGTCTTCGCGCTCGCGAACGACGTGGGCGAGGGCGGCGTCGACTTCGTCGCCCCCGGTGTCGCGCTGTTCGTCGTCGAGGCGGACGGGCCGCGGGCGCTGACGGATGCCGAGACGATCGACCTCGGCGAGGTGGGCAGCCACCTGACCTTCGACGGCGACGACGTGCTCGTACAGGACCGCGCGCGCGGGCGGGTGCGCCTGCTGCGGGTGACCCGACGCGGCGCCGTGAGCGAGGTGCTCGGCGGCGACCTCGAGGTGAACGGCCACGCCGCGGCGGCGGGCCGGGTGGTGGCATCCGTCGCTTCTCCCGAGTCGTTCGGCGAACTCGTGATGGTGCACGGGCGGGAGATGCGGGCGCTCACGTCGTTCGGTGCGGCGGTGCGCGAGCGCGGTGTCGTCGTGCCGGTCGAGCGAGAGGTGACCGGCCGCGACGGGTACCCCGTGCACGGGTGGGTCGCGGTGCCCGAGGGCGAGGGGCCGTTCCCGGTCGTCCTGCAGATCCACGGCGGCCCGTACGCGGCCTACGGCGTGCACCTCTTCGACGAGACCCAGGTGCTCGTGGATGCCGGGTACGCGGTGCTGTACGCCAACCCGCGGGGGAGCGCCGGGTACGGTCGCGCCCACGGCCGGTCGATCCGTGGACGCATGGGCACCCTCGACTTCGCCGACGTCATGGACTTCTTCGACGCCGTCGTCGCGGACGACCCCCGGCTCGACGGCGACCGCGCCGGTGTCATGGGCGGCTCGTACGGCGGCTACCTCACGGCGTGGATCATCGCGCACGATCACCGCTTCGCCGGGGCGATCGTCGAACGCGGTTTCCTCGACCCCGCGGCCTTCCCCGGTTCGAGCGACATCGGCTCGTTCTTCGGTCAGGAGTACGTCGGCACCGACCCGGCGCGGATCGCCGCGCAGAGCCCGATGGCGGTGGTCGACCGGGTGCGCACCCCGACGCTCGTGCTGCACTCCGAGCGCGATCTGCGCTGCCCGCTCGATCAGGCGACGCGCTACTACGCCGCGCTGAAGAGCGGTGGCGTCGAGGCCGAGATGCTCGTCTTCCCGGGCGAAGACCACGAGCTCACCCGCGCCGGCCGCCCGCAGCACCGCGTCCAGCGTTTCGACGCCGTCCTCGAGTGGTGGAGCCGTCACCTGCCGGTGGGCTGAGAAACGAAGGGGGGGCGGATGCCGCGGCATCCGACCCCCCTTCTTTCGCGATCAGGCGGCCTTGCCGAACTGGATCGCGCGCACGATCTGGAAGACGCCGAGGATCACCAGCGAGATGCCGATCAGCAGGAACAGCGTCACGGCTCCCAGCAGCGGCGAGAACAGCAGCACGACGCCGGCGATGATGCTGACGATCGCGAAGAAGATCGTCCAGGCGCGCGCCTTCGAGCTGTGCCCGACGGTGGTGAGCGAAACGACGCCCTCGACGATCCACAGGATGCCGACCAGGGTGCCGATGAAGACCCCGAACCAGGCCGCGGTGGCCGGCAGGTTCGTGAAGGAGAAGATCCCGGCGACGATGAACAGCACGCCCAGGACGATGTAGCCGATCCGGGCCCAACCGGAGCGCCAGAACAGGCCGATCCCGATGTTCACCAGTCCGGCGATGATGACGTAGACGGCGATGATCCCGACCGCGACCTGGGCGGTGCGTCCGGGCCAGAGAAGGATCAGGAGACCGATGACGAGCGAGAGGGCGCCGCTGATGCCGAGCGCGGTGCGCACGGCTCCGACGGCGGGATTCGTCGTGGACGAGGACGACATGGCGAGCCTTTCTGTGTGATCGCTGGGAACAACGCTCACCCTAGACCCGACGGTAAGAGTCCGGCGAGCGCGCCGTGACGCGGCGTCACGCGGGGGAGTGCTCGAGCAGCAGCGCCACCGCGAACAACACGGGCAGACACCCCACGGTCGAGATGAAGACGACGTCGCGCGAGAGGATCTCGCCCACGCCGTACCGCTGCGCGAAATTGAACACGTTCTGCGCGGTGGGCAGAGCGGCCAGCACCACCACGATGAAGACCTGGTCGTCGGGCAGCCCGAACATCAGCGCGACCGCCAAGGCCACCGCCGGCATGACGACGAGCTTCAGTGCCGAGGCGATCACGACGTCGAGGCGCCGCCCGGGCTCGGTGAGGACGCGCTGGCCGTACAGCGACATGCCGTACGACATCAGCAGCACCGGTACGCACGCGCCCGCGATGAGGTGAAGGGGGTCGAAGACGATCGGCGGCAGATCGACGTCGAGCAGGGCGACGACCACTCCGAGCGCCGAGGCGATGAGCATCGGGTTCTTCGCCGTCTGCAGCACGATCCGCCCCAGATTGCGCGAGCCCGAGGTCGCGGCATCCAGGACGGCCAACGCGATCGGCATCAGCACGAGCAGCTGGAACAGGATCACGGGCGCCGAGTACGCGGCGTTTCCGAGCATGTAGAGCGAGATCGGGATGCCGATGTTGTTGCTGTTCACCTGACCGGCGGACAGCGCCGCGATCACCGTCTCGCCCACCGGCCGCCGCAGGATCAACGCCGACACGAGCACCGAGACGGCGATGATCACGGCGGCCGTGATCATCGACACCGGCAGCAGCGCGGAGAAGAGCGTCGCGACGTCGGCCTGGGCGAGCACGGTGAACAGCAGGAACGGCGACAGCACGAAGAACGTCAGCCGGCCGAGGACCGGGCGCGCGTGCGGCCCGAGCAGGTCGATGCGCGCGATGACGTATCCCACGACGACGGCGAGTCCGACGACGGCGAAACCGGTGAGGATGCCGCTCACGCGCGACCCCGCCGGGGGGAGCGGGCGCGGAACGGAGGCATCGGTTCGAGCGTAGCGGGGGAGGGCCGGTGCTCCGGACGCCTCGAGTCCGGAGCGCTCCCGGCGGCGAGGGCAAGACCCCGGTGCGGCAGAGGTCGGCGGTCTATCGTTCCGGTCATCGGCCGGTGCGGCCGTTCCCCCGATCCCCAGGAGGCCCGCGTGCCCACCTACGCTCCGAATCTCACCGCCATCCTCGATCGCGAGCCCGTCCCGGCATCCGGGATCGAATCCGGTGACGTCGCCTACGAGGCCGACGGCGTCGCGTACAGCGGCTACCTCGCACGGCCCGCGGGGGAGGGGCGGTACCCCGGTGTGATGGTGGTGCACGACTGGCTCGGGGTGACCGATTACGTGCGCATGCGCTGCGACATGCTCGCCCGGCTCGGATACGTCGCGTTCGCCGCGGACGTCTTCGGAGCGGACGTGCGCCCGAGCCCCGAAGAAGCCGCGGCTGTCGCCGGGGGCTTCTACCAGGATCGGCCGCTCTGGCGGAAGCGCCTCGTCGAGGCCTTCGCCCACCTGCGCGGCGAGCCGTCGGTCGATCCCGCTCGCACCGCGGCCATCGGCTACTGCTTCGGAGGGTCGTCGGTGCTCGAGCTCGCGCGCACGGGCGCGGACGTCGACGCGGTGGTGAGCTTCCACGGCGGCCTGCTCACGGGGCCCGAGGGCGAGGCGGCACGCATCACGGCGAAGGTGCTCGTCCTGCACGGAGCGGCCGATCCCGTCGCCCCCGACGACGCGATGCTGGCGTTCGAGGACGATCTGCGCACCGCCCCGGCGGTCGACTGGCAGCTCGTGTCGTACGCGAACGCGATGCACGCCTTCACGCTCCCGGATGCCGACGCCCCTGAGCAGGGCGCGCAGTTCCAGGCCACGGCCGAACGGCGCAGCTGGGCGGCGATGAAGGCGTTCCTGACGGAGGTGTTCGACTCCGCCCCGGCCGGGACGGGAGCACTCAGGGGGTGACGTGCGGGGCGGGGCGTGCTCGACCGTAACTGGAGTCAGGCTGCGTCGAAGGGCTCACGGATGGGCAGAGGGATGCCGCCGAGATTGCCGGTGGCCTCGTCGGCAGTGAAGGTGACGGCGGGATTGGCTCGCACGCGCCAGTGAGATCCGGCGGCGCCCGCGATGAGCGCAGCAACCCCGAGTGGGACGAAGACGAATGGCGGGGTGAAGATGACATCGCTGAACGCGACCACAGACGATCCAAGGGAGCCCGCACTGAGCAGGCTGAGGCGCAGACCGGCCAGCCTGTCCCGTGCGGCAACTGTGATCGCAGCTGCGCCGAAGAGGAGTCCCGCGATTGCACCGAAGAGGCCGAAAGGCACCCACAGCACGAGCCCCCAGGTCCACGGCCAGAGCCAACCGATGAGCCACACCACCGCCGCCGTGAGCGCCACGCCGCCGCCCACGCCGCGGGTCGACCGCCGTTCCGTCAGCATGGAAACGACGAGCGCTGCGAATCCCACAGAAAGCCCCACCCACAGCGCGGATAGCTCGGCAGCGGTTCGTCCCGCTACGAATCCGGAGAGGCCGAGGATGATCCCGGCGAGAGCAAGCGTCGCGGCACGTACGCGCGCACTCACCCGTGCCGATCTTTCCTCCATGGCCATATCTTGGCACTGGGAAAAGCCTGCCGCACGGCCGACGCCGATATCGGGATTTCGGGTGCGCTGTGAGGCTCGAGAAGCCAATTCTGCATCGTCCGAATTCCACCGCTCCGGGCCCACGCGCGCGGCGAAAGCCGGTTCGGCCGGAGCTCTCGCACCTGGAGACATTCGGGTGGGCGCAAATCCGATAATGCACATTATGTCAGGTAAAGATTGCGGGACCCCCCTCAGGGCGCTCGGCTTCGCCCGTCCGCGAGTTGATGCCGGGTTGTTCGCCCTCGGCCTTCCCGCGCTTCCCTCGGGTGATCCGGGTGGTCGTCGGCGGGAGGTGCGCCTCCGGGGGTGACCGGCGTAGGTGGATGCCCGCGATCGACTCCGCCCCGCGTGACTTCCCTACCGTTATCACTATCAATACTGATACGGTTGAGACATGAGCGACCCCTCTTCCCTTCTCCACCCGGTGCGATTGCGCGTGGTGCAGGCTCTCCTCGGTGCCGAGAGTCGAACGACTCGGCGACTGCACGAGATGCTGCCCGACGTCCCCATCGCGACGCTCTATCGCCACGTCGCGCACCTCGTCGCACACGACGTCATCGAGGTCGTCGATGAACGGCAGGTTCGCGGAGCGAGTGAGAAGGCGTACCGGCTGAGGCCGGGACTGGAGAATCCGTCCGCCGACCACGTCAGCGAACTGAGCCCCGACGAGACGCTCACCGCCTTCACCGTGTTCACCTCCGGGGTGATCCGCGATTTCGCCGCCTATCTGGCATCCGGAGATCACGACCTGCACGCCGATCGTGTGAGCTTCGCGCAAGCCCCCTTCTGGGCCAGCGCGGCCGAGGTCGACGCCTTCGGGCGAGCCCTGATGGAGGCGCTGACGCCGCTCCTCCGCAATGAGCCCACTCCCGATCGTCGTCGACGCACCCTCACCACGGTGCTCCTCCCGCAGGCGGACGAGCATGTCCCCCGTGCCGCGGAGCCCGGTGACGCGTCGTGAACCTCCTCCCCGCAGACGCGCTCCTCCCCCTCCTGCCGGTGTTCGTCCTGCTCATCCTCCTCATCGGCTGGGCGCTCGTCGACATCGCGCGAGGACCGGTGCAGCATCTGTCGAAGATCGTCTGGGCGATCGTCGTGCTGCTGTTCATCCCCGCCGGCGCGATCCTCTACCTCGTCCTCGGCCGCGGTCGCGGCCCACGACTGCGAGACGCGGACCTCCGATGAGCGCGATGATCGTCGACGACCTCACGCTCACCTACGACGGCGGCGGCGGAGTGCGCACGGTCTCAATGAAAGCCGCCGACCGAGCGGTGACCGCGGTGATCGGCCCGAACGGCGCCGGCAAGACGGTGCTCTTCAGCATCTTGGCGGGCTTGAGCTCCCCGCAGAGCGGCTCGGTGCGATTCGGGAAACCGGACGCGAGAGTCGCCTTCTGCCCCGACGTGCCCCAGTTCGAGCCCTGGCTGAGTGCATCTGAGGTGGTCCGCGCGTCGTTGGAGCTGACGCAGCGCGCTCCGCGCAGGGGCGGCGCCCGCGCAGCGGAGCGCGTCGACGCGGCGCTCGACGCGTGCGGCTTGACAGTCGTGGCGCAGCGGAGAATCGCGGCGTTCTCCCGCGGAATGCTCCAGCGTCTCGGGATCGCCGCGGCGCTGGTGACGGACCCGGACATCCTCATCCTCGACGAACCGAGCAGTGCGCTCGACCCGGTCGGACGGGCAGACGTCCGTGCGCTCGTCGAGGTCGAGAAGACGAGGCGATGCGTCGTGCTCTCCAGCCACCTGTTGAGCGAGGTGGAGGTGCTCGCCGACCACATCGTGGTCCTCGACGGTGGCACGGTCGTGGGGCAGGGAACTCCGGCGGAGCTCTTGCGTGCGGGGCAGAAGCCGGTGTGGGCCGTCCGCTTCGACGCCCCGATCTCAGAGTCGGTCTGCGAGGGGCTGACCCCTGCTCCCGGTATGAGACTCACGCGAGTCGCACGCGACCAGCTCCTCCTCGAGTTCGCGACGTTCGCGGATGCCGCTTCTCATCTCCTCCCCGTCGTGAGCGAGGTGGGCGTCCCCGTCCTCGAGATCGCTCCGTGCGGTCGCGACCTCGACTCCTTTTTCGCCCGCCTGCTCGACGGGGCCCGTGCATGACCGTCGCCCTCGTCGCCGCGCGCATCGAGATGCGACGCCTGTCCCGCTCGGGCCTGCTCATCGGCTTGGTCCTCGTCTTCGCCTTCTTCGGCCTCTCCGGACCCGTCCTGGCCGCTCACCTCCCCGACATGCTCCGTGCGGCGGCCGGAACCGAGCAGCTGACGATCTCCGCAACGCGGGCCACGCCCGAGGACGGGATAGCGCTTTTCACCCAGAGCGCGATGCAACTCGGGCTCGTTTTCGCGGTGGCCACGGCCGTCACCGCTCTCGGATGGGATGCGCGTCCGGGTTCGTCGATCTTCTATCGCACGCGCGTCCGTTCGCTCGCCGCTTTCGCGCTCCCCCGCCTCGCGGTCGTCTGCCTGAGCGTGTCGGCGAGCTACCTCGTCGGACTCCTGCTCGCCGCGGTGACGACGGCCGCGACCATCGGCCCCCTCGCCCTGGGCGCCGTCGTCAGGGTCGGCTTCGCGTCCTGCCTGTACCTCGTCATGGCGATGAGCGTGGGCCATCTGGTGATGACGTCTTCGCGACGCACGGCGTCGGCCCTGGCGATGTCGACGGTGGTAATGCTCGTTCTCCCGCTACTCAACAGCGTCGGCGCGGCGGGATGGGCGCCGACGGCGTTGCTGACCGCAGCGCGATCGGATGCCGGGAGCATCGTGATCCCCGCGATCATCGCGGCGCTGACGACGGTCGTGTGCGTGGTCGTCGCGAACGAGGTGTGCCGACGGCAGGGGTTGCGGCGCGACGCGTGATCCTCCCGATCGGTGCCGCGCGATGCGATGCGCTGCCTCCATCCGCTCACGCCACAGGCAGGCGGACCCGCTCGCGTCGACCGACCGCGCGGTTGTGCACGAAGATCGCCGCGGCGCTGGGCGCGAACACCGCCGCGAGCGGTACGGCAACCCACGGGCCGACGGCGGCGCCCACCCCCCACGGGACCGAGAAGGACACGAGCACGACGCCGAGTGATCGGAACCCGATACTCGCTCCGCGGCGTGTGGTCGGATTCGACCACACCGGGAACCGTTCGTCGGGTGCCGCCGTGGTCACGACCAGCACCGAGCCGAGGAAGGCGGTGGCGCCGAGCAGGAGCAGCGTCGTCGAGAGAACGAGAGCCATGCCTCCAGGCAACCTCAGGGGTGTCGTGAGTGCAACCATCCCCCACGCCCCGGACGTCTCGACGGGGCAGGCTCTCGCCGCGAGCTGAGGTCTCCCTACTCCTCGGACCCCTCCGGCACGACATCGACCACCCACGCGATCACCGACGTCGTCCGACGTTCGGCCGGGGGCTCCGCGTCCTCGATGGGTGGCGCCTCCTCCCCCTCCTCCCCCGTCGCCTTCCGCGGCACGCGATCCCGCGGCACGAGGGTTACGGCGCCGGGCACCGGAACGCTCTCGATCATCCACCTCGATGGCCGGGACCCGATCAGCATCCCGTTGCCCAGATCGCGACCGCTGAACGGCCACTCCTCCCCCTCCGCGGGCATCTCGGCATCCGGGGGCGCGCCGAAGCCCGGACGGCGCAGGTGGCGGGTTTCGACGTGGTCCTGGGCGACTCCGTGGATGGCGCGGACCCGACCACGCACCCGGTCCTCCCGCGTCGACGGCGTCTCCTGGTGGTGGGATTCGATCGCGTCGACCGTCGCAGCGAGCTCGGGTCCGACGCCCTCGATGAACGCCGCCGACGGCGCGCGCGTCGCGATCAGCAGATCGACCTCGTCGCCGACCCCGAACGGCTCGCCGCAGCACGCCCACTCCCACGTGTCGAGCCAGACGCGCGTGATTCCGGGCGCGGGCACGATCAGCGGATCCACTCCGACGTCACCCCGATCACCCGCGATCCGTCCAGATCGCCCAGCGACAGGCCCGCGAACCGCACGGCGGCCTCCGACGTCTGCCACCGGAACTTCGGCTGCGACGTGGTGGCCGCCTCGACAACGGTCTTCGCGGCATCCTCCGCCGACTGCGCCGCCGCGAACGACGCGGCCGTGCGGTCGAGGTAGGCCTGCTGCAGCTCGGCATAGGGACCGGCCGGAGCGCGGTGCACCGAGTCGGTGAACGACGACGCCACCGCCGCGGGCTCGACGATCGCGACGTCGACGCCGAAGGGCGCGACGACCGGGGCGAGGGACTGCATGAGCCCCTCCACGGCGAACTTCGCGCCGCAGTACGCGTCGGCGAACGGCTGGCCGACCGCTCCCCCGACGCTGGTGACCGTGACGATGCGCCCGTGGCCGCGTTCGCGCATCCCGGGGAGGACGAGGCGCGTGAGACGGGCGACGGAGAGGTAGTTGGTGTCGAGCTGGGCCTGCAGGTCGGCGTCCGACATCTGCTCGAGCGTGCCGACAGCGCCCCGCCCGGCGTTGTTGACGAGGATGTCGACGGGACCGACGGCCTCGATCAGGGCCTCGGCCGCGGCGGCATCCGTCACCTCGAGGGCGCGGATGTCGAGCTCGACCCCCGCCTCGGATGCCGCGGCGCGCAGCGCGTCGGCACGGGCGGTGTCGCGCACCGTGGCGATGACCGTCACCCCCGTCTGTGCGAGTCCGATGGCCGTGTGCAGGCCGATGCCGCTGGAGGTGCCGGTGACGATCGCGAGAGTCATGTGCTCAGTCTGCTCCCGTCCACGCGGGAGGAACATGGGGTTCTCATCCAGCGAACGCTGAGAGGCTGGCGCAATGACCATCGATCGGGGGCGAGGTCTCCGCCGCGCCGTGAAGCGCCGCCCGCGGGCCGCCGTCGCTCTCGCCGCGACCGGACTGCTCGTCCTGTGTCTCGCGGTGATCACCATCGTGATCACCGTCGGAACGCGCGGCGACGGGATGACCGAGGTCGTCGTCGGATCGTGGGATGCTGACGCGATCCTCGCCGCGACGGGACCGGCATCCGCTCTGCTCCTGCTGATCGTGCTGTGCGCGATCCGGGCTCCGCGCTGGTGGCTGCTGCTTTTCGTGCCGCTGCGCCTGGCGGCGGGCGTGGTGCTGCTGGGCGCGCTGCTGCTGGGCGCGCTGCTGCTCGCGGCCTTCAAGACGGGGGGAACCGTCGTGCCCCTCGTCGCAGACGGATGCCGGAGCGGCTACGTCGTCAGCGAACGTCGGCCGTGGGACGAGACCGTGGTGCGGGTGCTCCGGATCGACGGGCTGACCGGAACCCTTGTCGCGAGCGGGACGGCTCGCGATGGCGGGCACCCGTTCGCCGAGGGCGACTACCGGGTCGAGAGCGACGGCCAGAACCTGCGCGTGCGATCATCTCGCCTCACCGGTCCGACCTTCGTCCTTCCGGTGGTCGCCGACCCGGTATCCGCGTCGTGTGGTGTGCCGGATGGGCAGGGCCCCCTTCCCACCCCAACGGCGGAACCGGCGGCGCGACAAGCCGACGAGGGGCCCGCCCCCGTTCCGCTCCCCGGCGACACGCGCGCGGAGGTGGCCCGAATGGTGCAGGTGACTGTGGATGCCGCGGGCGCGGCGGTCACGGATGCCGCCGGAGCACCGGTGGCCGCCCCGGCGGTATCCACCCTCCCGTGCGACGGAACGACCGCGTACGACTTCGCCATCCGCACCGACGACAACGCCGCTTCGTACGCGGCAATCCTCGATGCGTGGACCGCGGAGGGCTACGCGAAGGACCGGGCCATGCAGGAGGACCTGCGGTACAACGGCGTCGTCCGCCTGTCGGCCCGCGATCGCTCGAGCATCGACGGGCTGATGCACTTCTCGCTGACCGCGGACTGCCGCGCGCCCTGAGCGTTCAGCCGCGCGGCGTGACCTCGATCCAACCCCCGCCGAACTTCGGCTGGCGTCCGTCGCCCGACGACGTACCGGTCAGACGGCGGCGCACCCAGGGGGCGACGTGCTCGCGATAGTAGGCGGTGCCCTTCAGGCGCTGCGTCTCGGGGATCTCGCGGAGGCGCCACCACTCCGACGGTGGGGTGAGGCCGACGGCCTCGATCACGCGGGCCGCGACCCGGTGGTGACCGCGCGCGTTCATGTGGAGGCGGTCGACCGACCAGAACTCCCCGCCCGCCAGCTCGCGGTCGAACCAGTTGTAGGCGGTGAGGACGTCGGGGCGCGCCGCGAGGCGCTCCTCGACCGCGTGCGACAGGCGGTCCCCGCGGGCCTCGATGACTTTGCCGAGCGGGAGTCCCGCCGAGGGGTTCGCGCCCGACAGCACGATGAGCTGCACGCCCTCCTCGTCGCAGCGGCGCACGACGTGCTCGAACAGATCGACGACGCGGCCGATCCCCGTACGCGGGCGCAGCATGTCGTTGCCGCCCCCGTTGAACGACAGGTGGGTCGGCCCCAGCGCGAGCGCCGGCTCGAGCTGCTGGGCGACGATCGGTTCGATGAGCTTGCCGCGGATCGCGAGGTTCGCGTACTCGATCGGCTCGCCCGCGGCATCCGCCCATCCTTGAGCGGCCAGGTCGGCCCACCCTCGCACGGTGCCGTCGGGCAGTTCGTCGCCGACCCCTTCGGTGAACGAGTCGCCGATCGCGACGTAGCGCACGGATGCCATGTCCCGAGCCTACGCGCGCGCGATGCTCCGTCCGTCGCCCGCCGCACCCACCGGTTCGGGGCGCATCCGGACGTTCGGGGCGGATATCGAGCTCCCCGAACGCCCCGATCCGGACACAGGCTGCGGTCCGTGCCCGCGAGGGGCTACGCCAGAGAGCGGCCGCGCTGCTCGCGCAGGAACAGAGCGGCCACCACCGCCACGGCGAAGAACGCGGCGAAGACGACGAACAGCAGGGGTGCTCCCCCGACGCCGAGCAGCGGCGGCACGGCCAGCGGCGCGAGGATCGAGGCGATGCGCCCCACGCCCGCCGCCCAGCCGGCTCCCGTGGCCCGAAGGGCCGTGGGGTACGTCTCGGGCGTCGCGGCGTACAGCGCGCCCCACGCCCCGAGGTTGAAGAACGACAGCGCCATGCCCGCGGCGACGACGCCCGCCTCGCCGGTCGCGGTGCCGAACAGCACGGCGGCCACCGCCGACCCCGCGAGGAAGGTCGCCAGCGTCGCACGCCGCCCCCACGCCTCGATGAGCCACGCGGCCACGGCGTAGCCGGGCAGCTGAGCGAGCGTGATGATCAGCGTGAAACCGAACGAGCGTACGAGGTCGTACCCCTGGGCCACGAGGATCGTCGGGATCCAGATGAAGGCCCCGTAGTACGAGAAGTTCACGCAGAACCACAGCACCCACAGGGCGGCCGTGCGCGCCCGCAGCGCCGGCGCCCACAGCGCGCTCACGCGCAGACGCGGCGCGGGAGCGGATGCCGCGACCCCCTCGGTCGACGCCTCGAGAGCGACTCGACCGGCCGCGGCCTCCAAATCGCGCACGATCACGATCGCCTCGGCGTTGCGGCCGCGCCACGCGAGCCAGCGCGGCGACTCCGGAAGACCCCAGCGCACCACGAGCGCGTAGACCGCGGGGATCGCGCCGAGGGCGAACGCCCAGCGCCATCCGTCGTCCGACGCGGGGACCACGAGGTAGCCGATCACCGCGGCCGCGGTCCACCCGACCGCCCAGAACGCCTCGAGGAAGACGATCAGCCGACCGCGCATGCGCGCGGGAGCGAACTCGCTCACGTAGGTCGACGCCACGGGCAGTTCGGCGCCGAGACCCAGGCCCACCACGAACCGCAGCACGAGCAGTGCGGCGAGACCGCCGACCAGGGCGCTCGCGCCGGTCGCGACGCCGTAGACGAGCAGCGTGAGCGCGAAGACGTGCCGCCGTCCGAACCGGTCCGCCAGCAGCCCGCCGAGGCTCGCGCCGATCGCCATGCCGGCGAAACCGGCCGAGGCGATCCACGACGCCTGCGTCGACGCCAGCTGCCATTGCACGCTGAGGGCGGCGATGACGAACGAGATGAGCCCCACGTCCATGGCATCCAGGGCCCATCCCAGACCCGATCCGCCCAGGATCCGGGCGTGCCGACGGGTGAAGGGAAGGGCGTCGAGGCGTTCGGACACCCGGACGGTGTCGGTGGTCGTGGTCACCGGATGCCGGCGGCGTCGACCGCGGCGGGCGTCTCGGCGAGCATCTCCTCGACGAGGGGGCGCACCTTCGTGCCGTACAGCTCGATGCTCGACAGCAGCCGGTCGTGCGAGATCGACCCGCTCGCGATCTTCATCTGGAAGCGCGAGTTGCCGAGCGCCCGCACGGTCGCGGCGATCTTGCGCGCGACGGTCTCGGGCGAGCCGACGTACATCGACCCCTCGGGTCCGACGTCGTGCTGGAAGCGCAGGCGGTTGTACTCCGGCCATCCGCGCTCGCGTCCGATGGTGTTGTTCAGCTCCGCCACGCCCTCGTACGCCTCTTCCCAGGCCTGCTCGTCGGTGGGGGCGATGTGCCCGGGCGAGTGCACCGAGATCGGCATCTGCGGCGTGCCGAGCTCGGCGAGCGAGCGGCGGTACAGATCGGCGTAGGGCCGGAAACGGGCCGCCGATCCCCCGATGATCGCGAGCACGAGGCCGTAGCCGTAGCGGGCCGTGCGGACGACCGACTCCGGGGAGCCGCCGACCCCGACCCAGGCCTTCAGGCCGTTCTCGGTCTTGGGATACACGTCGGCGTTCTGCAGTGCGGCGCGCGTGCGGCCCGACCAGGTGACGGGCTTTTCGTCGAGCAGCAGCGAGAACAGCTCGAGCTTCTCTTCGAAGAGCTGCTCGTAGTCGGCGAGGTCGTAGCCGAAGAGGGGGAACGACTCGATGAACGAGCCGCGGCCCAGGATGACCTCGGCGCGACCGTTCGAGATGGCGTCGAGGGTCGCGAACCGCTCGTAGACGCGCACGGGGTCGTCGCTCGAGAGCACGGTGACGGCGGTGCCGAGGTGGATGTCCTTCGTGCGCGCGGCGGCCGCGGCCAGCACGATCTCGGGGCTCGTGACCGCGAAGTCCTTGCGGTGGTGCTCCCCCACCCCGAAGAACGACAGGCCGACCTCGTCGGCGAGCACCGCCTGATCGACGACGTTGCGGATTGTCTGGGCATCGCTCAGCATCGACCCGTCGGGGCCGCGGGAGATGTCTCCGAAGGTGTCGAGGCCGAGCTCGAGGGGGCGAACGTCCATGAGGTCTCCTTGCATTCGGATGAATGAACTTTACGCGAGCCCGGGGTATTCCCCCGCATCGACGAGGGGCGCCGCCGCGGCGACGCCCCTCGGGGAGATCAGGTGGATGCCAGGGCCGCGCGCAGCGTGTCGAGACCGACGCCGCCGATGTCGAGGGCCCGCGTGTGGAACTGCTTCATCGAGAAGTCGGCGCCGCGACGCTGCTGCTCCTCCTCGCGCACCTGCTCCCAGATGCGCTGACCGACCTTGTACGACGGCGCCTGCCCCGGCCAGCCGAGGTAGCGGTTCACCTCGAACCGCACGAACTCCTCGCTCATGTTCACGTTCTTCAGCATGAACGCCAGCGCGTAGTCGTGGTCCCACGTGCCGCTGCCGTCGAGACGCGGCTTCTGCAGGTGCACGCCGATGTCGAGCACCACGCGGGCGGCGCGCATGCGTTGTCCGTCGAGCATGCCGAGACGGTCGGCGGGATCGTCGAGGTAGCCCAGCTGCTCCATGAGGCGCTCGGCGTAGAGGGCCCACCCCTCGGCGTGGCCGCTCGTGCCCGCCAGCAGGCGGCGCCACGAGTTCAACTCGGCGCGGTTGTACACCGCCTGCGCGATCTGCAGGTGGTGACCGGGAACACCCTCGTGGTACACCGTCGTGAGTTCGCGCCACGTGTCGAACGTGTCGACGCCCTCGGGGACCGACCACCACATGCGACCCGGTCGGGAGAAGTCGTCGGTGGGACCGGTGTAGTAGATGCCGCCCTCGTTGGTCGGCGCGATCATGCACTCGAGGCGGCGGATGGGCTCGGCGATGTCGAAGTGCGTGCGACCGAGCTCCGCGACGGCCTTGTCACTCGTGCGCTGCATCCACTCCTGCAGGGCCTGCGTGCCACGGAGCTTGCGCGACTCGTCCTTCTCGAGGAAGGCGACGGCTTCTTCGACGCTCGCGCCGGGGAGGATCTCGTTCGCGATCGCCTCCTGCTCGGCGACCATGCGCGCGAGCTCTTCGACGCCCCACTCGTACGTCTCGTCGAGGTCGATCTCGGCGCCGAGGAACTGCCGCGAGTGCAGGGCGTACATCTCGCGCCCGACGGCGTCGGTCTCTCCCGCGGCCGGCGCGAGCTCCGACGAGAGGAACGACGCGAGAGCGTCGTACGCCACGCGCGCGGCGTTGGCGTTGGTCGAGAGGTCGCGGGCGAGGGATGCCGGCAACTGGCCCTCTTCGGGGGCGGCGTCGCCGACGAACTCGGCGAAGAAGCCGTTGTCGGCGGTGTACCGCGCGATCTGGGTCACGACCTCGCTCACCTGACGGCGGGCCGGCACCACACCCTCGGCGATACCGCGACGCAGCGTGGCGACGTAGCCGTCGATCGCGGCCGGCAGGGCCTTCATGCGCTCCGAGATGGTCGACCAGTCGTCCACCGTGGCGGTGGGCATGAGATCGAAGGTCGAGCGGATGTCCTGCGCGGGAGAGGCGATGACGTTGAGGTCGCGCAGGTGGGTCTTGGCCTCGTGCTGCTCGATCATCAGGTCGAGCTCGCGGACCAGGTCCATCTTCGTGACCGTGTCGATCGCGTCGACGGGCTCGGCCGCGTCGAGCGCCGAGCGGGTCGCGCGGGCGTCGGACATGAGGGCCTCGGCGCCCTCGGGGCTGTAGTCGCCGAAGCGGCCGTTGTGCTCGAACCGCCCGATGTAGGTCGCCAACGTCGGGTCGTGCTCGGCCAGGGTGTCCACCCACGCGTCCGCGATCGTGTCGATCGGCGTGGGTGTGCGCTGTGCGTCAGTCATGTTCCGAGCCTAGGGAAGGCGCGGGGATGGCGCACCCCGCCCCCGGCCAGCGCACGCGTCGGGGCGAGGTGCGCCGGGATCAGTGCCCCGCCTCGTCCCAGTCGCCGCCGCGGCCGATCTGCACGTCGAGCGGCACCGACAGGTCGGCGGCATCGGCCATGCGCGCGCGAACGATCTTCTCGACGGCATCCCACTCCCCCGCCGCCACCTCGACGACGAGCTCGTCGTGGATCTGCAGCAGCACGCGCGAGCGCAGACGGTGGGCGGCGAGCTCGTCGCGGATGCGGAAGAGCGCGACCTTCATGATGTCGGCGGCGCTGCCCTGGATCGGGGCGTTCAGCGCCGCGCGCTCGGCATTCTCGCGCAGGACGCGGTTCATGCTCGTCAGGTCGGGGAACGGACGCCGACGACCGAAGATCGTCTCGGTGTAGCCGTCTTGACGCGCCTGCTCGACCGAGCCGCGCAGGTAGTCGCGCACCGCGCCGAATCGGGCGAAGTACTCGAGCATGAGCTTCTTCGCCTCGGACTGCTCGATGCGCAGCTGCTTCGAGAGGCCGAAGGCCGACAGCCCGTAGACGAGGCCGTACGACATCGCCTTGACCTTGGTGCGCATGGCGGGGGTGACGTCCTGCGGCTCGACGCCGAAGACGCGCGCCCCGACGAAGCGGTGCAGGTCTTCGCCGGAGTTGAACGCCTCGATCAGCCCCGGGTCGCCCGAGAGGTGCGCCATGATGCGCATCTCGATCTGCGAGTAGTCCGCCGTCAGCAGGGTCTCGTAGCCCTCGCCGACCTCGAACGCGGCGCGGATGCGACGGCTCTCCTCGGTGCGGATGGGGATGTTCTGCAGGTTCGGATCCGTGCTCGACAGGCGACCGGTCTGGCTGCCGGTCTGCACGTACGTGGTGTGGATGCGTCCGTCGGCGCCGGTCGCGGTGTCGAGGGCGTCGATGATCTGCTTGAGCTTCGTCGCTTCGCGGTGGCGCAGCAGCAGGTCGAGGAACGGGTGCGGCGCGCTCTCTTGCAGATCGGCGAGGGCGGCGGCATCCGTGGTGTATCCGCTCTTCGTCTTGCGCGTCTTGGGAAGCTGCAGCTCGTCGAACAGCACCTCCTGCAGCTGCTTCGGCGAACCGAGGTTGACCTCGTGCCCGATGGCCGCGTAGGCGTCGCGGGCGAGGGCGTCGGCCCGCGCGCCGAGTTCGGCCGAGAAGCTCGAGAGCTTCTCGTGCGACACCGCGACGCCGGCAAGCTCCATGTCGGCGAGGGCGGTGAGGGTGGGCAGTTCGATGTCGTCGAGGACGCTCGCGACCTTCTCGGGCATCGCCGCCCGCTGCACCTCGGCCACGCGGCGGGTGAACCACGACAGCTGGCTCGGGGTCGCGCCCTCGGTCTCGGGGACGAGCTGCGTCGGGTCGGCCACGGGCAGCTTCTCGTCGAGCTCGCGCTGAACGAGGTCGGCGAGCGTCTTGTCGGGGAAGCTCGGGCGCACCAGCCACCCGGCGAGGATGACGTCGAAGGCGACGCCGCCCACCGGGACGTCCTCGCGGGCCAGGGCCTTGATCTGGGGCTTGGCGTCGGCGAACACCTTCGGAGCATCGGATGCCATCCACCCGGCCAGTGCGTCGCGCACGGCCGGAGACCAGGTGGCCTCGACGGCCTCGTCGGCGGAGGCGAGTCCGATCGCGGTGGGGGTCGCGCCCTCGAGACCGACGGTCACGCCGATCTCGCCCGTGGCCGCCTCGGCCCAGGCCGCGAGGGCGTCGGCGTCGAGACGCGCGGGAGCCGGGGCCGTGGCGGTGGGCTTCGACTCCTCGACGATCCCGCCCTCGCCGCCCAGGGCGTCGAACACGCGCGGCAGGAGCGTGCGGAACTCCAGGCGCGCGAAGATGTCGCGCACGGCCTGGGCGTCGAGCGGCTGGACCGCGAGGTCGCCCGGACCGACCGGCAGCTCGACGTCGCGCAGCAGCCGGTTCAGCGCCCGGTTGCGCCTGACGTCGTCGAGGTGCTCGCGCAGGTTGTTGCCCACCACGCCGGTGACCTTGTCGGCGTTCTCGAGCAGTGCCTCGAGCGATCCCCACTGCGTCAGCCACTTGACCGCGGTCTTCTCGCCGACCTTGGGCACACCGGGGAGGTTGTCGCTCGTCTCACCGACCAGCGCGGCGATCTCGGGGTACTGCGCCGGCGGCAGGCCGTACTTCTCGATCACGGCGTCGGTGTCGTAGCGCTTCAGCTGCGAGACCCCCTGCACGTTCGGATACAGCAGCGTGACGTCGTCGGTGACGAGCTGGATCGTGTCGCGGTCGCCCGAGCACACCAGCACCGTGTAGCCCTGCTGCTCCCCCTGCGTGGCGAGCGTGGCCAGGATGTCGTCGGCCTCGAAGTCCTCTTTCTTCAGCACCGGCACGCCCATGGCGGCGAGGCACTCCTGCAGCAGGGGGATCTGCCCCTTGAACTCGGCGGGCGACTCGCTGCGGTTGGCCTTGTACTCCGTGTACTCGCGCGTGCGGAACGACTGCCGCGACGTGTCGAACGCGACCGCGAGGTGCGTCGGCTTCTCCGCCTTGACGAGGTTGACGAACATCGACAGGAAGCCGTAGATGCCGTTCGTGTGCTGGCCGTCCTTCGTCGAGAAATTGTCGACCGGCAGGGCGTAGAACGCCCGGTAGGCCAGCGAGTGGCCGTCGACGACGAGGAGAGTAGGCTTTTCGGCATCCGTCACTCCCCCAGCGTAACGAGAACCACGGACACTCCCCCGGCTCGGCCCGAACACGGCCGCCCGCACGGCACGACGAAGGCGACGATGAGCAGCTCCCCCACCCCCGACACCCGCAGCGGACTCGACTGGGCGCGCGAGCGCGGAATGGGCGCCCTCGCCGAGAAGATGGGCATCGAGTGGGTCGAGTTCTCCGTCGAGCGCAGCGTCGCGACGATGCCCGTCGAGGGCAACACCCAGCCGGTGGGACTGCTCCACGGCGGCGCGTACGTCGTGCTCGGCGAGTCGCTCGGCTCGATGGCCGCCAACCTCTACGCCGGGTCGGGCAAGCTCGCCGTCGGCATCGACATCAACGCCACGCACACGCGCTCGGCCACCTCGGGCATCGTCACGGGCGTGTGCACCCCGGTGCACCTGGGGCGCTCGCTGACGGTCCACGAGATCGCCGTGAGCGACGAGCAGGGGCGCCGGTGCTCGACGATCCGCATCACGAACATGATCAAGGACGCTCCCGCGGCCTGACGCTCGTCGCGCGGGCGCTGGTGGCTTCGACGGGCTCGGCCACGGGTCCGGCCCCAACGAGAAATGGATGCCACCGAAGTGGCATCCATTTCTCGAAAAGTCCTGAGGTCAGCCCTTCTTCGGGGCCAGCTGCTCGATGATCGCCTTGGCGACGTCCTGCATGGTCAGGCGGCGGTCCATCGACGCCTTCTGGATCCAGCGGAAGGCCTCGGGCTCGCTCAGGCCCATCTTCTCGTTGAGCAGGCCCTTGGCCCGGTCGACGAGCTTGCGGGTCTCGAAGCGCTCGACCATGTCGGCGACCTCGGCCTCGAGCGTGATGATCTGCTCGTAGCGGGCGAGGGCGATCTCGATCGCGGGCAGCAGGTCGTTCGGGGTGAAGGGCTTGACGACGTAGGCCAGCGCGCCGGCCTCGCTCGCGCGCTCCACGAGCTCTTTCTGGCTGAACGCGGTCAGCAGCACGACGGGCGCGATGTGGTTCTTGCTCAGCTTCTCGGCGGCGCTGATGCCGTCGAGCTGCGGCATCTTGACGTCCATGATCACGAGGTCGGGACGCAGTTCGGTGGCCAGCTGCACGGCGGTCTCGCCGTCGCCCGCCTCGCCGACGACGTCGAAGCCGTTGTCGCGCAGGATCTCGACGATGTCGAGGCGGATCAGCGACTCGTCTTCCGCGACGACGACGCGACGCGGCGCGGTCGGCGCGGTGGCGGGGGCGGCTTCTTGATCAGTCACGGGACCATCCTAGAACGTGGATTCGCGCACCCACGGGAAGCCGCGGATGCGATAGGGCGTACCGGTGGTGGGACTCGAACCCACACGTCTTTCGACAGAGCATTTTGAGTGCCCCGCGTCTGCCATTCCGCCACACCGGCAGGTGTTGCGTTCCCAATGTACCGGGCGGGAACGCGACACGACGCGCGCCGGGGTCACCGGCGCGCGTCGTGAGGGCTCAGACTTCCTGGTACCCGGGGGCCGCGCCGTGCACGGCGTCGCCCACGCGGTGCACGCGCAGGTCGTTCGTCGACCCGGCGATTCCGGGAGGGGATCCCGAGATGACGACGACCTTGTCACCGACCTTGGCGAGGTCGTGGGTGAGCAGGTAGTCGTCGACCTGCAGGAACATCTTGTCGGTGTGCGACACGTGCTCCACGAGCGTCGAGCGCACGCCCCAGGTGAGCGCCAGACGACGGCGGATGCCGGGCTCCGGCGTGAACGCGATCATCGGGATGGTCGAGCGCAGGCGCGACATGCGGCGCGCGGAGTCGCCCGACTCGGTGAAGACGCAGAGGTACTTCGCCTCGACGAAGTCGGCGACCTCGACGGCGGCGAGGGTGATGGCGCCACCCTGCGTGCGGGGCTTGTTGGTCAGCGGCGCGATGCGCTCGAGACCGTGCTCCTCGGTCGACTCGACGATTCGGGCCATGGTCTCGACCACGACGACCGGGTACGTGCCCACGCTGGTCTCGCCCGAGAGCATGACCGCGTCGGCGCCGTCGAGCACCGCATTGGCGACGTCGGAGGTCTCGGCGCGCGTGGGGACGGGGTTGGTGATCATCGACTCGAGCATCTGCGTCGCGACGATGACGGGCTTGGCCATGCGGCGGGCGAGCTCGACCGCGCGCTTCTGCACGATCGGCACGGCCTCGAGCGGAAGCTCCACGCCGAGGTCGCCGCGGGCGACCATGATGCCGTCGAACGCGTCGATGATCTCCTCGAGGTTGTCGACCGCCTGCGGCTTCTCGATCTTGGCGATGACGGGGATGTAGCGCCCCTCTTCGGCCATGATCTCGTGCACGCGCTCGATGTCCTTGGCATCCCGGACGAACGAGAGGGCGATGAGGTCGGCGCCGGCGTTCAGGCCCCAGCGCAGGTCGGCTTCGTCCTTCTCGCTCAGCGCGGGGACGTTCACGGCCACACCGGGGAGGTTGATGCCCTTGTTGTTCGACACCGGGCCGCCGACGATGACCTTGGTGGTCACGACGGTGCCGTCGGTCTCGACGACCTCGACGCGCACCTTTCCGTCGTCGATCAGCAGGAAGTCGCCGGGGCGGACGTCCTGGGGAAGGCCCTTGAACGTGGTGCCGACGATCTCTTTGGTGCCGAGGATGTCTTCGATGGTGATCTTGAAGATGTCGCCGGGCAGCAGGTCGTGGGGACCGTTCTCGAACTTGCCGAGGCGGATCTTCGGGCCCTGCAGGTCGACGAGAGCGGCGACCGGGCGACCGGCGTCCTCCGCGGCCTTGCGCACGTTGGCGAAGTTGGCGTCGTGCACGGAGTAATCTCCGTGGCTCAGGTTGAGGCGGGCGACGTCCACCCCGGCGTCGATGATGGCGCGAACCATCTCATACGACGACGTGGCGGGCCCGAGTGTTGCGACGATCTTGGCGCGTCTCATCCGTTTTCAAGCTCCGTGAGGATTTTCGGGAAGTGGCCGATCGGCCCTTGCCAGCTTAGGCGGGCAGGAGGCCGATGGCGACATCGGTCGGGCGCACCGGCGCGGGGAGCACCGTTTCGCCCATCAGGAAGGTGTCGACCTCGGCGGCGGCCGCGCGGCCCTCGGCGATCGCCCACACGATGAGCGACTGACCGCGTCCGGCGTCGCCGGCGACGAACACGCCGGGCGTCGTGGTGGCGTAGGTCGCGTCGCGCTCGAGGTTGCCGCGGTTCGTGAACTGCGTGCCGAGCTGGCTCTCGAGCAGCTCGCGCTCGGGGCCGGTGAAGCCCATCGCGATGAGCACGAGGTCGGCGGGGATCTCGCGCTCGGTGCCGCTCTTGGGCACGCGGCGTCCGTCGACGTACTCGGTCTCGGCGACGCGCAGGGCGCGCACCTCTCCCGCGGCGTTGCCGAGGAACTCCACGGTCGAGGCGAGGAACGTGCGCTCCCCGCCCTCCTCGTGGGCGGAGGCCATCTCGAAGAGGTTGGGCATCATCGGCCACGGCTGCTCGGCCGGGCGCTCGGAGGGCGGCTGCTTGCCGATCGCGAGGTTCGTGACGCTCAGCGCCCCCTGACGGTGGGCCGTGCCGATGCAGTCGGCGCCGGTGTCACCGCCGCCGATGACGACGACGTGCTTGCCCGAGGCGCTGATCTGCTGCGGGATCTGGTCGCCCGCGACGGCCTTGTTGCCCTCGATCAGGTACTCCATGGCGAAGTGCACGCCGTCGAGGTCGCGACCGGGGATGGGCAGGTCGCGCGGCACGGTCGACCCCGTGGCCACCACGACGGCGTCGTAGCGGGCGCGCAGGTCGCTCCACGAGATGTCCTTGCCGATCTCGACGCCCGCGCGGAAGCGGGTGCCCTCGGCCTGCATCTGGCGCAACCGCTGCTCGAGGTGGCGCTTCTCCATCTTGAAGTCGGGGATGCCGTAGCGCAGCAGGCCGCCGATGCGGTCGTCGCGCTCGAAGACGGCGACCGTGTGCCCCGCTCGCGTGAGCTGCTGGGCGGCCGCGAGACCGGCGGGACCGGACCCCACGACGGCGACCGTCTTGCCGGTGAGACGCTCCGGCGGCTCGGGCTCGACCCAGCCGTTGCCGAACGCCTCGTCGATGATCGAGACCTCGACCTGCTTGATCGTGACGGCCGGCTGGTTGATGCCGAGCACGCACGAGCTCTCGCACGGGGCGGGACACAGGCGTCCGGTGAACTCCGGGAAGTTGTTCGTCGCGTGCAGGCGCTCGATCGCCGCGCGGCCCTCACCGCGCCACGTCAGGTCGTTCCACTCGGGGATCAGGTTCCCGAGCGGGCACCCCTTGTGGCAGAACGGGATGCCGCAGTCCATGCAGCGTCCGGCCTGGCGCTTGATGACGGCCGAGTCGCCCGGCTCGTACACCTCTTTCCAGTCCATGATGCGCACGGGCACCGGTCGACGCTTCGGGAGCTCGCGCTCCGTGGTCTTGAGAAAGCCCTTCGGGTCAGCCACCCGTCACCTCCAGAATGCGCGTCCAGACGACGTCGCCGTCGGGGTCGAGCCCCTCGGCGACAGCCTCCTGGCGGGTCTGCAGCACGGCGGCGTAGTCGCGCGGCAGCACCCGGACGAAGTTGTCCACCTCGGCCTCGAAGTCGTCGAGCAGACGACGGGCCAGCGTGGAATCGGTCTCCGCGACGTGCTTGGCGAGCAGGTCGCGAAGGATCTCGGCATCCCCCGATCCGAGGGCGCCGAGGACGAGCTCACCGGATGCCAGGGCCTCGCGGTTCACCTTGTCGCGGTCGAGCTTGTAGACGTACGCCTGACCGCCCGACATGCCCGCGCCGAGGTTGCGGCCCGTGGCGCCGAGGATCACGGCGAGTCCGCCGGTCATGTACTCGAGCGCGTGGTCGCCCACGCCCTCGACGACCGCGGTGGCACCCGAGTTGCGCACGAGGAAGCGCTCCCCCACGACGCCGTTCAGGAACATCTGCCCCTGCGTGGCACCGTAGCCGATGACGTTTCCGGCGATGACGTTCTCACTCGCCGCGAAGGTCGATCCGCGCGGCGGGCGCACGACGATCGTTCCGCCCGAGAGCCCCTTGCCGACGTAGTCGTTGGAGTCGCCCTCGAGGCGCAGCGTGATGCCGGCGGGCATGAACGCCCCGAAGGACTGCCCGGCCGAACCCGTCAGGCGCACGTCGATCGAGTTCTCCGGCAGGCCGTGCTCGCCGTGCGCCTTGGTGACGTGGTGGCCGAGCATGGTCCCCACCGCGCGGGCGGTGTTGCGGATGGGCAGGTCGATCGTGAGCTGACCGCCGTGCGCGATGACATCCTGCGCGCGCTCGATGAGCTGCACGTCGAAGTGGTCCTCGAGCTCGTGGTCCTGATTGCGCGCGTGGCGGCGCGGCTCGTCGTCGGCGAAGCGCGGTCCCTCGAGGATCGGCGCGAGGTTGAGGCCGCGCGCCTTCCAGTGCTGGATCGCCTCGTTGGCGTCGAGCAGCTCCGCGCGGCCGACGATCTCGTCGATCGAGCGGTAGCCGAGGGCGGCGAGGTACTCGCGCACCTCCTGGGCGATGAACTCCATGAAGTTCACGATGTACTCGGCCTTGCCCGTGAAGCGCTGGCGCAGGACGGGGTTCTGCGTCGCCACGCCCACGGGGCACGTGTCGAGGTGGCACACGCGCATCATGATGCAGCCCGAGACGACCAGGGGCGCGGTGGCGAAGCCGAACTCCTCGGCGCCCAGCAGAGCGCCGATGATGACGTCGCGACCGGTCTTCATCTGCCCGTCGACCTGCACGACGACGCGGTCGCGCATGCCGTTGAGCATGAGCGTCTGCTGCGTCTCGGCGAGACCGAGCTCCCAGGGCGTGCCCGCGTGCTTGAGCGAGTTCATCGGGCTCGCGCCCGTGCCGCCGTCCTGACCCGAGACCAGGATGACGTCGCTCAGCGCCTTCGCGACACCCGCCGCGACCGCCCCGATACCCGACTGGCTCACCAGCTTCGTGTGGATGCGGGCCGAGGGGTTGGCGCGCTTGAGGTCGAAGATGAGCTGCTTGAGGTCTTCGATCGAGTAGATGTCGTGGTGCGGCGGCGGCGAGATGAGTCCCACGCCGGCGGTCGCGTGACGCGTGCGCGCCACCCACGGGTACACCTTGGTCGGCGGCAGCTGACCGCCCTCGCCGGGCTTGGCGCCCTGGGCGAGCTTGATCTGGATGTCGTCGGCCTCGGTGAGGTACAGGCTCGTGACGCCGAAGCGACCGGATGCCACCTGCTTGATGGCACTGCGCCGCGTCGGGTCGAGCAAACGGTCGACGTCTTCTCCGCCCTCACCGGTGTTGCTCTTGCCGCCGATCCGGTTCATCGCGACGGCGAGGACCTCGTGCGCCTCCTGGGAGATCGAGCCGTAGCTCATCGCCCCCGTCGAGAAGCGCTTGACGATCGCCGAGACCGGCTCGACCTCGTCGATCGGCACGGCCGGACGCGTCCCCGTGCGCAGACCGAACAGGCCGCGCAGGGTCTTCAGCTCGTGCGCCTGGTCGTCGATCAGCTGCGTGTACTCGCGGAAGATGTCGTACCGGCGCTCGCGCGTGGCGTGCTGCAGGCGGAACACCGTGTCGGGGTTGAACAGGTGCGGGGCGCCGTCGCGACGCCACTGGTACTCGCCGCCGGTCCACAGGCGCTCGTGCGCGCGCGCCGCGGCATCCTGGGGGTAGGCGTACTCGTGACGAGCGGCGTTCTCGGCGGCGATGACATCGAGTCCCACACCGCCGAGCTTGGTCTCGGTGCCGGTGAAGTAGGCGTCGATGAACTCGCGCGAGAGGCCGACGGCCTCGAACACCTGGGCGCCCGCGTACGACGACACCGTGGAGATGCCCATCTTCGACATGATCTTCAGCACGCCCTTGCCGAGGGCGTAGATGAGGTTCTTGACGGCCTTCTCGGGCGTCACGCCGGTGATGAAGCCGGCACGCACGAGGTACTCGACGGTCTCCATCGCGAGGTACGGGTTGACCGCGGACGCGCCGTATCCGATGAGAGTGGCGACGTGGTGCACCTCGCGCACGTCACCGGCCTCGACCACGAGGCCCACCTTCATGCGGGTCTCTTTGCGGATGAGGTGGTGGTGCACGGCCGCGAGCATGAGCAGCGACGGGATCGGCGCGAGGTCCTTGTTGGAGTCGCGGTCGCTGAGCACGATGAACTCGGCGCCGTCCTCGATGGCCTGGTCGACCTCGGTGCACATCTGCGTGAGGCGCTTCTGCAGGCCCTTGTGGCCGGCCTCGACGCGGTACAGGCCGCGGATCGTCACCGACGAGCGCCCCGGCAGGGCGGTGTCGATGTGCTGGATCTTGGCGAGCTCGTCGTTGTCGATCACGGGGAAGTCGAGCGTCACCGTGCGGGTGTGCTGGGGGCCCCAGTCGAGGAGGTTGCGCTCGGGGCCGAGACCCAGCGACAGCGAGGTGACGACCTCTTCGCGGATCGAGTCCAGCGGCGGGTTGGTGACCTGCGCGAACTGCTGCGAGAAGTAGTCGAACAGCAGGCGCGGGCGGTCGCTCAGGACGGCGACGGGCGCGTCGCTGCCCATCGCGCCGAGCGGCTCGGTGCCGCCCTGGCCCATCGGCGTCAGCAGGATGCGCACCTCTTCTTCGGTGTATCCGAAGGTGCGCTGGCGCCGCGTGATCGAGGCGATGGGGTGCACGATGTGCTCGCGCTCGGGGAGTTCGCTGAGCTTCACGCGGCCCTTGTCGACCCACTCGCCCCACGGCTGGAGCGCGGCGAGGTCGGCCTTGATCTCGTCGTCCTCGACGATGCGGCGCTGCGCCGTGTCGACGAGGAACATGCGACCCGGCTGCAGGCGACCCCGGCGCTTGATGCGCTCGGGCGCGAAGTCGAGCACGCCGGTCTCGGACCCGATCACGACGAGGCCGTCGGTGGTCTCGGTCCAGCGGCCGGGGCGCAGACCGTTGCGGTCGAGCGTGGCGCCCACGAGCGTGCCGTCGGTGAAGATGAGCGCGGCGGGGCCGTCCCACGGCTCCATCTGCATGGAGTGGTAGTCGTAGAAGGCGCGCAGGTCGGGGTCGATCGAGGCCTGCTTCTCGTAGGCCTCGGGCACCATCATCATGATCGCGTGCGGGAGGCTGCGACCGGTGAGGGTCAGCAGCTCGAGCACCTCGTCGAAGGATGCCGAGTCGCTGGCGCCCTCGGTGCAGATCGGCAGCAGCGGACGCACGTCGCCGATCAGCTCGGACTCGAGCTGCGACTGACGCGCGCGCATCCAGTTGCGGTTGCCCTTGACGGTGTTGATCTCGCCGTTGTGGGCGAGCATGCGCAGCGGCTGCGCGAGCGGCCACGACGGGAAGGTGTTGGTCGAGTAGCGCGAGTGCACCACGGCGAGCTCGGACGCGAAACGCTCGTCCTGCAGGTCGGGGTAGAACGGCTCGAGCTGCAGCGTCGTGACCATGCCCTTGTAGCCGAGGGTGCGGCTCGAGAGCGAGACGAAGTACGCCTCGAGCTCGTGACGCGCGCGCTTGCGCAGACGGTAGACGCGGCGGTCGAGCGCGATGCCCGACAGCGCGGGCTGGTCGCCGACCGCGGGCCGCGACACGAAGAGCTGTTCGAACGCGGGCCGCGCCTCGTAGGCGAGCTTGCCGAGGTTCTCTGTCTCGACGGGCACCTCGCGCCAGCCGAGGACCTCAAGGTTCTCGTGACGCGCGATCTCTTCGATGCCGGCCTTCATCGCGGTGCGCTCGTCGTGACCGAGCGGCAGGAACACCATGCCCGCGGCGTACTCCCCCACCGGCGGCAGGTCGAAGTCGACGACGGCGCGCAGGAACGCGTCGGGCATCTGGGTCAGGATGCCGGCGCCGTCACCGGTGCCCGCGTCGGAGCCGATGGCGCCGCGGTGCTCGAGGTTGCGCAGCGCCGTCAGCGCCAGGTCGATGATGTCGTGACCGGCTTCGCCGCGGAGAGTGGCGACCATGGCGAGGCCACAGGCGTCTTTCTCGAACGACGGGTCGTACATTCCCTGTCGGGCGGGGAATGCTCCTCCGACGGTGTCGGAGCGCAGGCTGGAAGCCATATCAACCGTCCTCACGTTGATGCTTCGAATGGGACGACGTCGGCCCAGAGAGTTAGTTCGTGGCGGGGCTGCTTGTGGCGCTCGTGCCGACGGTGTCGCTCGTCGCGGGCGGCTCGCTCACGTCGACGAAGTCAGAGGGGTCGCCTGAGTCTACAGCCCCCGGAGCCTTGGACTCGCGCCCGGGCACGTACGCCGAGGGCTCGAGACCGTGGTGGCGGCGCGACTGCACGGCGAAGATGACGATGCCGAGGATGACGCCGAAGATCGCGGCCCAGACGTTCGTGCGCAGGCCGAGGATGATGTCGCTGGGGTCGATGCGAATGGATTCCCAGACGATGCGGCCCGCGGAGTACCAGACGAGGTAAATCGCGAACTGCTTGCCCCACTGCAGGGTGAAGCGCTTTCCGACGTACAGGATCACCGCGGCGCCGAGCAGGTTCCAGATGACCTCGTAGAGGAAAGTCGGCTGGAAAAGAGTGCCGGCTGGCAGTCCGACGGGGATGGCCGGGTTGCCCGCGGCGATCTCCAGGCCCCAGGGCGCGTCGGTCGGCTGGCCGAAGAGCTCCTGGTTGAACCAGTTGCCGAAGCGGCCCATGGCCTGGGCGATGATGAGGCCCGGGGCGAGGGCGTCGGCGAAGGTCCAGAAGCGGATGCCGGTCCAGCGGCATCCGAGGATCGCGCCGATCGCGCCGCCGATGAGGGCACCGTAGATCGCGATCCCGCCCTCCCAGATGGCCCACACGGATCCCGGCTGCGTGATGTTCCACGGGTTGGAGCCGGGGCCGAAGTAGAAGCCCAGGTGGGTGACCACGTGGTAGATGCGCGCGACGATGATCGCGAGCGGCACCGCCAGGATGCAGATGTCGATGACGACCCACTTCTCGGCGCCGCGTCGCGTCAGACGGGCGTTCGTGAGGAGCACCGCGACGATGATGCCCGCGACGATGCACAGGGCATAGAAGTGGATGCGGAGCGGACCGAGGTCGACGTAGGAGATCGACGGACTCGGGATGCTGGCGAGCACGCCGGAGGCGGCGCTCGAGAGGGCGAACGTCATGCAGACGAGTCTAGGCGCGCTGAACGGCGCCCGCGGACAGCTCTCTCGCGAGCGAGGAGAGGCCCTCGACGCCGCCGTCGCGCAGCGCCTTGACCAGCGCCGTGCCCACGATCGCCCCGTCGGCGTACTCCACGACGCCGGCGACCTGCTCGGCGTTCGAGATGCCGATGCCCACGCACGCGTGCTGCGCCCCGAAGGTCCGCAGGCGCTCCACGAGACCGCGCGCGGCGGCGTCGAGCGAGGCCCGCTCCCCCGTGATCCCCATGGTCGAGACGGTGTACACGAAGCCCGTGGAGGCCTCGACGATCATCTCGATCCGCTCGTCGGACGAGGTCGGCGCGGCGAGGAACACGCGGTCGAGGCCGGTGCGCTCGCTCGCGGCGATCCACGCGGCTCCCGCGTCGGGGGTGATGTCGGGCGTGATCAGGCCCGCACCGCCCGCGGCGACGAGTTCGTCGGCGTAGCGGTCGACGCCGTACTGCTCGACGAGGTTCCAGTACGTCATGACGAGGATCGGCACCTCGGTGCGCGCCGTGACCTCGCGGATGATCGTGAAGAGGTCGCGCATGCGGAACCCGTTCGCGAGCGCCGTCTGCGTGGCCTCCTGGATGACCAGGCCGTCCATCACCGGATCGCTGTAGGGCGGGCCGAGCTCGATGACGTCGGCGCCGGCCTCGGCGAGGGCGACGGCCGCCTCGATGCTGGTGGCCACGTCGGGGTACCCGGCGGGCAGGTAGCCCACGAACGCCCCGCGCCCCTCGGCGTGGGCGGCGTCGATCGCCGCGGCGACGCGGGAGGTCACAGCTCGACCCCCGCTCCGCTGGCCGCGTCGGGCGCAGCCGTCACGTCGACCGGCGATCCCGGTGCGGATGCCACGGTCTCGGCCGCGCGCGTCTGCGCTCGACCCTCGACGGTCTCGGGGGCGTGCTCGGCGTCGTACAGGTCGAAGTACCGGGCGGCGGTGTCCATGTCTTTGTCACCGCGACCGGACAGGTTGATCGCGATCACGGCATCCGGACCCAGCTCGCGGCCGATGCGCAGGGCGCCGGCGAGGGCGTGGGCGGACTCGATCGCGGGGATGATGCCCTCGGTGCGCGACAGCAGCCGCAGGGCCTGCATGGCCTCGTCGTCGGTCGCCGGGATGTACTGGGCGCGGCCGATGTCGGCGAGCCACGCGTGCTCGGGGCCGACGCCGGGGTAGTCCAGACCCGCCGAGATCGAGTGCGACTCGGTGGTCTGCCCGTCTTCGTCCTGCAGCACGTACGTGCGCGCGCCGTGCAGCACGCCCGGGCGCCCCCGACCGATGGAGGCCGCGTGCTTGGGCGTGTCGACGCCGTCGCCGGCCGCCTCGACGCCGTAGAGGGCCACGCCCTCGTCGTCGAGGAACGCGTCGAACATGCCGATCGCGTTGGAGCCGCCGCCGACGCACGCGAAGACGGCGTCGGGGAGGCGGCCGAGCCGCTCGAGGAACTCGGCGCGGGTCTCTTCGCCGATGATCTTCTGGAAGTCGCGCACCATCGCCGGGAACGGGTGCGGACCCGCGGCGGTGCCGAAGATGTAGTTGGTCGTCTCGACCGAGGCGACCCAGTCGCGGTATGCCTCGTTGATGGCGTCCTTGAGGGTGCGCGAGCCCGTCGTGACCGGCACGACCTCGGCGCCCAGCAGGCGCATGCGCGCGACGTTGAGGGCCTGGCGCTCGGTGTCGACCTCGCCCATGTAGATGACGCAGTCGAGCCCGAACAGCGCGGCCGCGGTCGCGGTGGCGACCCCGTGCTGGCCGGCGCCGGTCTCGGCGATCACGCGTGTCTTGCCGAGGCGCTTGGTGAGCAGCGCCTGGCCGAGCACGTTGTTGATCTTGTGCGAGCCGGTGTGGTTGAGGTCTTCGCGCTTGAGGAAGACGCGCGCTCCCCCGGCGTGCTCGGCGAAGCGCGGGACCTCGGTGAGCACGGACGGGCGACCCGCGTAGTCGTGCAGGAGCGCGCGCAGCTCGGCGTGGAACTCCGGGTCGGCCATCGCCGACTCGTAGACCGCGGTGAGCTCGTCGATCGCCGCGATGAGCGATTCGGGCATGTAGCGGCCGCCGAAGTCGCCGAAGAACGGCCCCTTCTGATCGCGCAGGGTCTGGGTGGGAGCGGTGGTCATGACGTCTCCTGGAGGAACGCACGGAGGGTGGCGACCGGATCGCCGGTCACGAGGGCCTCCCCCACGAGCACGACGTCGGCTCCCGCTGCGCGGTAGTGGGCGACGTCGGCGGGGGCGAGGACGGCCGACTCGGCGATCTTGATCGCGTCGGCCGGGAAGCGCTCGGCGAGAGACCCGAACAGGTCGCGGTCGAGCTCGAAGGTGGAGAGGTTGCGGGCGTTGACGCCGATGAGCTTCGCCCCGAGCTGCGCGGCGCGCTCGAGCTCGTCGGCTGAGTGCGTCTCGACGAGGGCGGTCATGCCCAGGTCGGTGACGAGGCCGTAGAGCTCGCCGAGGGTCTTGTCGTCGAGGGCCGCGACGATGAGCAGCACCAGGTCGGCACCCGACGCGCGCGCCTCGAGCACCTGGTAGGGCGTGGCGATGAAGTCTTTGCGCAGCACCGGGACGCTCACCGAGGCGCGGACGGCCTCGAGGTCGGCGAGGCTGCCCTTGAATTTGCGTCCCTCGGTGAGCACCGAGATCGCCGACGCGCCACCCTCTTCGTACAGGCGCGCCTGCCGAGCGGGGTCGGGGATCGCCGCGAGATCGCCGCGCGAGGGGCTCGCCCGCTTGACCTCGGCGATGATCTTCACGCGATCGGCGGGGGCCAGCATGGCCAGCGCGTCACGGGCCGGGGTCTGCGCGAGGGCGTCGCGTTCGACCTCCGCGAGCGGGCGCGACTGGGCGCGCTGCTCGGCATCCTCCACCGCTCCGGCCGTCAGATCGGCCAGCACGGTCAGTGCGCCTTCGGGTTGGACTTCGCGCCGTTCGCGCCGTAACCGGCCTTGGTCATGACCCAGCCGACGATCGCACCGACGACGAGCAGACCCACCGACGCCCACACCAGAACGGGCATGTCGAACCAGAAGAACAGCGTGCCGAGCGTGATCGCGAGCAGCATGATGATCACGGCCGTCCAGGCGGCGGGCGAGTGTCCGTGGCCGGGATCGCCGATGGGGTTGCTCATGGGACTCCTAACAGTCGCGCGCGAGCGCGGGGAAAGCGTTCCCCCAGTCTATCGAAGCGCGGTGCGTGTCTCCCGCCGACGTCTCGATGTCGCGAGGTTGGGCTCTGGCGGCGGGGGTCGTCGCCGCGCTGACCGTCGAGAAACGCTGATCGGGTCGAGACACGCGGTGTCGTGGCGTGTCTCGCGCGGAACGGTGTTCCTCGCGCCGCAGCGGCCTCGGCTCAGGCGGTGGGGTCGTCGCCGCGCGAGAGGTCGTCCCACGAGTCGATCGCGTCGTGCGGGCGGTCCACGGCGACGCCGGCCTCCTCGGCCGTGCGGTACTTGCGGCTCGCGCCCGAGGCCCAGCGACGGGCGGTGACGAGCGTGAACACGGCGGCGGCGGCAAGCACGACCTGGGCCAGCAGCGTCACGGCGGGCCACGGGGTCAGCGACAGACCGCTCACGAGCGAGGCGACGGCATCCGTTCCCGAGATCCCCGTCGCCTCGGTGACCGCCGCGGCCGTCGCCGACACGGGCGTGGCGAACAGCAGCTGCGCGGTGCCGGCTCCCACGAGACCCGCGATCAGGATGCCGAGCACCCCGAACAGATAACGGAGCACGGGGCCGACGATCGACAGCGCCGCGCCCAGGGCGAGGGCGGCGAGACTCAGCGGCGTGAGCACCGGCAGGGCGTCGGCACCCGAGACCGCGATGGTCTGCTGGGCGCCGTCGTCGAGGGTGACGTCGATCCACGTCTGGGTCGACGCGATGACGCCGATCGCCCCGGCGGCCAGCATCGCCAGCACCGCCGTGGACCGGGCGCGTCGCATCAGCGCTCCCCCACGACCGGGTGCAGGTCGTCGGCGTCGAAGCAGGTGTGATCGCCGGTGTGGCACGCGGCGCCGATCTGGTCGACCTCGATCAGCAGCGTGTCGCCGTCGCAGTCGAGCCGCGCGCCCTTCACGAGCTGGATGTGGCCGGAGGTGTCGCCCTTGCGCCAGTACTCCTGACGCGAGCGCGACCAGAACGTCACGCGGCCGGAGGTAAGCGTGCGGTTCAGGGCCTCGGCATCCATCCACCCCATCATCAGCACCTCGCGCGAGTCGAACTGCTGGATGACCGCCGGCACCAGGCCGTCGGCGTTGTACGTCACGCGGTCGATGCTCATCGGCGTACCTCGATCCCTTCGGCGGCCATGGCGTCCTTCACCTGTCCCACGGTCAGCTGACCGGAGTGGAACACGGATGCCGCGAGCACGGCGTCGGCGCCGGCCTGCACGGCCGGGGCGAAGTGCTCGAGGGCTCCCGCCCCGCCCGACGCGATCACGGGGACCGCGGCGACCTGGCGCATGAGGCGGACGAGCTCGAGGTCGAATCCCTGCTTCGTGCCGTCGGCGTCGATCGAGTTGACCAGCAGCTCGCCGGCTCCGCGCTCGACGGCCTCGCGCGCCCACTCGAGGGCATCGAGGGTGGTCTCGGTGCGCCCGCCGTGGGTGGTCACGACGAAGCCGGAGGGCGTGGATGCCGCCCGCTTGACGTCGAGAGAGAGCACGATCACCTGCGCGCCGAAGCGATCGGCGATCTCGTCGATCAGGGCCGGGCGCGCGATCGCGGCGGAGTTGACGCCGATCTTGTCGGCGCCGACCGCGAGCAGGCGCGCGACATCGTCGGCGGAGCGGACTCCCCCGCCGACCGTGAGCGGGATGAAGACCTGCTCGGCGGTGCGGCGCACGACGTCGTAGGTCGTTGAGCGCTCGTCGACGGTGGCCGTGACGTCGAGGAAGGTGACCTCGTCGGCGCCCTGGTCGAAGTACAGCTTCGCCAGCTCGACCGGGTCGCCCATGTCGCGCAGGTCGAGGAAGTTGACGCCCTTGACGACGCGGCCCGCGGCGACGTCGAGGCAGGGGATGACGCGACGCGCGAGGGTCATCAGAGCCTCGCGGCGAGGATCTCGGTGACGAGGATCGCGCGCGCGCCGATCGCGTAGAGCGCGTCCATGACCTGGTTCACGTCGCGGCGCGGGCTCATCACCCGCACGGCGACCCACTCGGGGTCGCGCAGCGGCGAGATCGTGGGCGACTCGAGGCCCGGGGCCACGGCCACCGCCTGCTCGACGAGGGCGGCGGGCAGGTCGTAGTCGATGAGCACGTACTTGCGGGCGGCGAGCACGCCGCGCAGGCGCCGCAGCAACGTCTCGGTGCCCTCGGCCTCCTGGGGGCCGGCGATCAGGACGGCGTCGCTCTCGAGCAGCACGGGGCCGAAGATCTCGAGCCCCGCCTGGCGGAGCGTGGTGCCGGTGGAGACGACGTCGGCCACGGCATCCGCGACTCCGAGCTGCACGGCGGACTCGACCGCGCCGTCGAGCGGCACGATGTCGACGGCGATGCCGCGCTCGTCGAGGAAGGCGTCGACCAGGCCGGGGTAGGCCGTCGCGACGCGCAGGCCCTCGAGGTCGGCGATGTCGGTGAAGCGACCGGGGCGGCCGGCGAAGCGGAACGTCGAGCCGGCGAAGCCGAGCGACTCGATCTCGCGGGCACCGGGCATGCGGGCATCGAGCAGCAGGTCGCGGCCCGTGATGCCGACATCCAGCGCGCCGGAGCCGACGTAGGTCGCGATGTCGCGGGGGCGCAGGTAGAAGAACTCGACCTCGTTGACGGGGTCGACGGTGTACAGGTCCTTCGAGTCGCGTCGTCCGGTGTATCCGGCCTCCGAGAGCATCTCGGCGGCGGTCTCGGCGAGCGACCCCTTGTTCGGCACGGCGATTCGCAGCATGACGGGGGCTTTCGTGTGGGGTGAGCGTGTGGGCGACTCGCGCCGCGACAGGCGGCGACGAGGGGACGGAGAGCCGGGCTCAGAGATGTCGGTAGACGTCTTCGAGCGACAGGCCCTTCGCGAGCATGAGCGTCTGCAGGTGGTACAGCAGCTGCGAGATCTCCTCGGCCGCGGCCTCGTCGGACTCGTACTCGGCGGCCATCCACACCTCGGCGGCCTCTTCGACGATCTTCTTGCCGATGGCGTGCACGCCCGCGTCGAGCTGGGCCACGGTGCCGGACCCCTCGGGTCGCTCGACGGCCTTGGCGCTGAGTTCCGCGAACAGGTCGTCGAAGGTCTTCACCCCTCCAGGGTATCGGGTCGGCGGGGGTGGGGTCGTCCGCGGAGCGGCGCCGACGGTGTCCGGCCTCGAGGAACGCCGTTCCGTGCGGGAAATGCGGCGAGGCGGCGTTCCTGGGCAGGAACTCCGTTTATCGAGGAGAGTCCGACGGCGCGGGGGCTGTCGCGAGCTTCGCCGCTCCCACCCCGATAAACGCCGTTCCTCGCGAGACACGCGGCGACGCGGCGTGTCTCGGCACAAACGGCGTTTATCGAGCTCGCGGCGATGCCGTCAGTCGCGGCGGCGCATCAGTGGCGGTGGCGGGCGGCGGAGGCGCGCAGCGACTGGATCGCGCGATCGGGGTCGTCGGAGCCGAATACGGCGGATCCCGCGACGAACGTGTCGGCCCCGGCCTCGGCGGCCTGGGCGATGGTCGACTCGCCGATTCCGCCGTCGACCTGCAGCCAGACGCTCGAGCCGCGGCGCTTCGCCTCGTCGGCGAGGGCGCGCAGCTTCGGCATCGTCTCGGGCATGAACGACTGTCCGCCGAAGCCCGGCTCCACGGTCATGACGAGGATCTGGTCGAACTCGTTGAGCGAGTCGAAGAGGTTCTCGACGGGGGTCCCCGGCTTGACCGCGACGCCGGCGCGCGCGCCGATCGCGCGCAGCTGACGGGCGAGGGCGACGGGCGAGGCCGCGGCCTCGAGGTGGAAGGTGACGGATGCCGCGCCCAGCTCGGCGTACGCCGGAGCCCAGCGGTCGGGGTCGTCGATCATCAGGTGCACGTCCAGGGGCACGGGGCTCGTCTCCTGGATGCGACCCACCATCTGCGGTCCGAACGTGAGGTTCGGCACGAAATGGTTGTCCATCACGTCGACGTGGACGAAGTCGGCTCCCGCGATGCGGGCGAGCTCGGCCTCCATGTTCACGAAGTCGGCGGCCAGGATGCTCGGGTTGATGCGCGGGGCGTCGGTAGGCACCCGACCATTATGGGCGCGAGACCCCGCATGTGCCGGTTCCATCGCGTCCCGGGTCGGTGAGCGGCATCCGTGCTCGAAAATGCGTTGCGGGAGCGTTCAGGAGCACGGATGCCGCGCGGGCGCGTCAGCGCTTGCGCAGCAGGGCGATCGACATCGCATCCGTCCCGTGCCGGTGCGGCCACAGCTGGGCGCGGAGCGAGCCGTCGGCCTGGTCGGGCAGGTCGATGTCGTCCATCGCCACCTCCCGCACGACGGCGCGCGCATCGAGCTCCTCGACCGCGTCGCCGAGCGTGCGCGTCACCTCGGCGAGCACGCCGGAGGTCTCGGCCAGGTGCGGCGAGCACGTGACGTACGCCAGGATCCCGCCGGGAGCGAGCGCGTCGAACGCGGAGAGCACGAGCTCGCGCTGCAGCTCGGTCAGATCGGGCACGTCCGCCGGCGTCTTGCGCCAACGCGCCTCGGGTCGGCGGCGCAGCGCCCCGATCCCGGTGCACGGGGCGTCGACGAGGATGCGGTCGTACTCCCCCGCCGCGCGGGCCGCGCGCTCGCGCCCGTCCTCTTCGCTGACCTCGACCTCGAGGGGGACGGATGCCACGGCCTGGCGCACGAGTCCCGCTCGCGCGGGCGCGATCTCGTTGGCATCCAGTCGGGCGCCGTGGGCGAGGGCCTCCGCGGCCAGCAGCGCGGTCTTCCCGCCCGGTCCCGCGCACAGGTCGAGCCAGCGCTCCCCCGCGCGCACCGGGACGGCCCGGCTGAGAGCGAGGGCGGCGAGCTGCGAGCCCTCGTCCTGCACGCGGACGCGCCCGCCCGTTTCGCGGATGAGGTGCTCGGGGTCGCCCCCGCGCGTGGTGAACGCCGTCGGCGCGAAGCGCGCGGGAGTGGCGTCGTCGGGGACCTCCGCCAGCCCGGGCAGGGCGATCATCGCGACCCGCGGGGCGACGTTGTCGGCCTCGAGCAGACCGGGCAGCTCGTCGGCGCGTCCCTCCGCGGTCAGGGCGCGGCGCAGAGCCCGCACGATCCACACCGGGTGCGAGGTCGTGAGGCCGATGCGCTCGTCGTCGCTGCGCGCCGCCGCGGCGATGCGCTCCATCCAGTGACCCGGGTTGTCGCGCGAGACGCGGCGCAGGACGGCGTTGGCGAAGCCGGCGGCTCCGCGCCCGCCGCCGTGACGTCGGGCGAGCTCGACCGACTCGTTGACCGCCGCGTGCGAGGCCACGCGCGTGGAGAGCAGCTGGTGTACGCCCAGGCGCAGCGCGTCGAGGACCGCGGGGTCGATCCGGTCGACCGTGCGGTCGGCGGCGATCGCGATGATCGCGTCGTACGTGCCTCGGCGGCGGAGCGTGCCGTAGGTCAGCTCCGTCGCGAGGCCCGCGTCCTTGGCATCCAGGCCCTGTCGCGAGATCGCGTGCGGCAGCAGCAGATTCGCGTACGCCTCGTCTCCCGAGACGGCACGCAGCACCTCGTAGGCGGCCGCCCGGGCTCCCTGCACGCTCATGCGCCGAGCACCGGCTGGTCGACGCGCAGGCCGCGCAGCCAGTCGCCCGCGTTCATCGCGCCCTTGCCCGCGGGCTGCACGCTGTCGAGGCGCAGCGGAGCGGTGCCGGTGCCGACGAGGACCTCTTTGCCGGATGCCACCACCCGACCGGGCGGGATCGGCGGCGCGTCCGACGCCGAGGCGCGCAGCACCTTGAACCGCGCGCCCTCGAAAAGCGTGTGGGCGCCGGGCTCGGGGGTGACGCCCGCGATCTGGTGCAGCAGCGCCGCCGCATCGCGGGTGAGGTCGAGCGCCCCGTCGTCGAGGGTGAGCTTCGGGGCGAGGGTGGGCTCCCCGACCTGCGGGACGGCGACGGCGGTGCCGTCCGCGATCGTGTCGACGACGCGGGCGAGCAGTGGCGCGCCGATCTCGGCGAGGGCGTCGAGCACGTCGGCCGAGGTCGCCCCCGTCGGGACCTCGTAGCGCTCCTCGGCGAAGACGTCTCCCGCGTCGAGGGCGGCGACGAGCTGGAAGACGCTCGCTCCCGTCACGGGGTCGCCAGCCATCAGGGCGCGCTGCACCGGGGCGGCGCCCCGCCACCGCGGCAGCAGCGAGAAGTGCAGATTGATCCAGCCGTGCGCGGGCGTCGACAGCAGCGGCTCGCGCACGAGACCGCCGTACGCCACGATCACGCCGAGCTCGGGCTCGAGGGCGGCGATGCGCGCGGTCGCGTCGGCGTCGAGGCGGTCGGTCTTGACGACGGGCAGGCCGAGCTCGTCGGCGGCCTGCGCGACCGGCGAGGGGGTGAGGACGCGCTTGCGTCCGAGCGGGGCGTCGGTGCGGGTGACGACCGCGGCGACGTCGTGCGGGCCGGATGCCAGGGCACGCAGCGACGGGACGGCGACGGCGGGGGTGCCGGCGAAGACGAGGCGCATGGGTCTCCTCAGACTCTCGAGAGCGGGCGGACGGGTGCGGGCGCGCTCAGAGGTCGGGCTCGGGGATGTCGAGGCGGACTCTGAGCGTACTGCGCGGGCGCGGACCTCGATCCTTGCGGGGCTTGCGCGCGCGGAGGGCGTCGGCGATCACGCCGGCCCGCAGGGCCTCGGCGACGGCACGCCCGTGGGCGTAGTCGAAACGCACGAGCGCGCGGGCCGTCGAGGTGTCGGGGTCGGTCGAGGTGTCGACGGGACCGAGCACCGCGAGGGCGTCGAGATCGGGAACCGTCTCGCGCAGGGAGGCCAGGAGGGTGTCGACGCTCCGGGCGTGTCCGTCGACGCTCGCGACGCGCACGGCGGGCGGCATCCGCAGGGGGACGCGGTCGGAGAGCTCCGCGCGCGCGTACGCGGGCTGGGTCCAGGTCGCGAGCGCTCGCGCGACGGGTCCCGCGACGCCGACCAGGTGCACCGGGGCGCCGGGGGCGGCCAGGGCGGCTGCATTCGACCACCACCGCAGGCAGTGCTCGCCGATGCGCAGGGCCTCGTTCTGCAGCATGCGATCGCCGTCGAGGAGGATGACCGCGCGATAGCCCCCGCGAGCGAGAGGCTCGGCTCCGCGCGTGGCGATGACGAGGGCCGGTGCGGCGTCGACCTCGGCCACGGGATGCGCGCCGTCGGCCACGATCACCCGGGTGTTCGGGAAGGCGCGGCCCAGCTCGTCGGCGGTGCGCTCGCTTCCGGAGGAGGCCATGCGCAGCTTCGCCGACCCGCAGTGCCCGCACGTCCACGCGTGCGCGCTGCGTCCGCACCAGGCGCACACCGGCGTGACGCCCGGACGGGCGGCCCGCAGCGGACCGGCGCAGTGCGCGCACCGCGCGGGGCGCCGGCAGTCGGCGCACACGAGGGATGGCGCGTACCCCGGCCGGGCGACCTGAACGAGCACGGGACCGTGCTGCAGCGCCTCGCGCGCGGCGGCGAAGGCCGACGACGGCACGCGCGACTGGCGCTGCTCGCCCTCCCGCGTCGCGCTGAGCACGACGCGCGGACTGGGACGCCGAGCCTGAGGGGCCTCGCGCACGTAGCCGACGTCGACGAGACGCTGCACGTCGGTCGTGCGCGTGTGCCCCGCGAAGACGAGGGCGGAATGTTCGAGCTCCTGGCGTACGAGGGCGGCATCGCGCGCGTGCACCCCCGGCGACAGGGGTTCGGCGAGGAGGGAGTCGCCGTCGTCCCACAGGGCGACCAGGCCCGTGTCGTGTGCCGGGGCGTACACGGCCGAGCGTCGACCGACCACGATGCACGGAACGGGGGCGAGGGTGCGCAGGTACTGCGCGTAGCGCGCGGGGCCGGACTGGTCGGCGTCGTCGCGCACGATGGCGTCGGCCGGCACGAGCTCGGTCAGGGCCGCCAGCAGCTGCGCCTGATCGCGGTAGTCGGGGACGACCAGCACGGCGCTCCGGCCCCGGGCGAGCGTGCGGGTGGCGGCCGCGGCCAGCAGATCGGCCCAGGCGCCGCGCGGCAGCTCGGGATGCGGATGCGGCGGCGCGTCGACCGCGAGGCGCTCCCCCGCGTCGATCGCCGCGGCGAGGCCGGGGTAGGCGCCGAGCACGGCGTCGGCGTGCGCGCGGGCGGCGGGCACGACGTCGGGCGTCTCGGGAGCGGGGGCCGCCGCCCACGCCTTCTCGGCGCGCACCATGCGCTTGGGGACGGCGAGACGCAGCACGTCGCTGACCGAGCCCGCTGCGCGGTCGGCCACGCGCCGCGCGAGCGTGTAGAGCGAGGCGGGCAGCACGGGCGTCGTGGACACCACCGCCTCGACCGACGACAGGGGGCGTTCCGTGCCGTCGTCGGCGACGACCTCGACGACGAACGCCTCCATCATGCGACCCGCCGATCGCAGCGGGACCTTCACCCGCACGCCCGGGGCGACCTCGGCGACGAGGGGGTGCGGGACGGCGTAGTCGAAGAGGCGGTCGAGCTGGGGAACGGGCGATTCGAGCTGCACTCGCGCGACGCGGCGCTCGCTCACGAGGGAGCGCCCTGAAGGCGCGCGCGCGTCGTCGAGAGGACGTCGCCGCTCGCGCCGTCCCCGCACGCGAACCCGACGCGCGCGGGGTGCTGTCCCCCGCGCACCGTCAGAGTCCGGCGGCCGCGCGCAGCTCGTCGACGCGGTCGGTGCGCTCCCACGTGAAGTCGGGCAGCTCGCGCCCGAAGTGGCCGTAGGTCGCCGTCTGCGCGTAGATCGGGCGCAGCAGGTCGAGCTGCTCGACGATCGCGGCGGGACGCAGGTCGAACACCTCGCGGATCGCGCGCACGATGACGTCGTCGGCGACGTGCGCCGTGCCGAAGGACTCCACGTACAGGCCGACGGGGTTCGCCTTGCCGATCGCGTAGGCCACCTGCACCTCGAGGCGGTCGGCCAGGCCCGCGGCGACCGCGTTCTTGGCGACCCAGCGCATGGCGTACGCGGCGGAGCGGTCGACCTTGGACGGGTCCTTTCCGCTGAACGCGCCGCCGCCGTGGCGCGAGGCCCCGCCGTAGGTGTCGATGATGATCTTGCGGCCGGTCAGGCCGGCATCGCCCTTGGGGCCGCCGATGACGAAGGGCCCGGCCGGGTTGATGTAGTACTTCACCTCGGGCAGGTCGAGCCCGGTCTCGGCGAGGACGGGATCGATCACCGCGGCCTGCACCTCGGCGCGCAGGTCTTCCTGCGAGATGTCGGGGTGGTGCTGAGTCGACAGTACGACCGAATCGACGCTGCGCGGAACGAGTCCGTCGTAGCCGAGGGTCACCTGCGTCTTGCCGTCGGGGCGGAGGAACGGCAGCGAGCCGTCTTTGCGGACGGATGCCAACCGCTCGGCGATGCGGTGGGCGGTCCAGGCCGCCATCGGCATGAGCTGGGGGGTCTCGTTGGTGGCGAAACCGAACATGATGCCCTGGTCGCCGGCGCCCTGCAGGTCGCGCGGGTCGACGGAACCGCGCTCGCGCTGCTCGAAGGCCTTGTTCACGCCCGCCGCGATGTCGGACGACTGCGCGCCGATCGACACGCTGACGCCGCACGACTCGCCGTCGAACCCGGTGTCGCTCGAGGTGTACCCGATGCGGTTCACGACGTCGCGCACGATTGCGGGGATCTCGACGTACGCGCTGGTCGACACCTCGCCGGCGACGTGCACGAGTCCCGTCGTCACGAGGGTCTCGACGGCCACGCGGCCGGTGGGGTCGTCGGTGAGGATCGCGTCGAGGATGCTGTCGGAGATCTGGTCGCAGATCTTGTCGGGGTGTCCTTCGGTGACGGACTCGGACGTGAACAGGCGCAGGTCGGTCAAGGCGACTCCGGAGGGCTGAAGGGGCGGGGACGGGCACAAGTATGCCCCGGGCGGCGCGTGGCCGCCCGGGGCATCGTCACATCTGTGAACAGATCACTCGGCGGCGCGAAGGCGCAGCTTGTCCTCGTGGATCTCGTGCAGAGCGATGGTGAGCGGCTTGTCTTCGACGGTGGAGTCGACGAGCGGGCCGACGTTGTCGAAGAGGTTGCCCTCGTGAAGGTCGGAGTAGTAGTCGTTGATCTGACGCGCACGCTTGGACGCGTAGATGACGAGCTGGTACTTCGAGTCGACCTTGTCGAGCAGAGCGTCGATGGGCGGGTCGATGATGCCCTTGTCACGTCCGGCCATGGGGAACCTCCTGGTTCGGCGGATGGGGTGGATGCGGCGCTGGAGCGCCGAAGCATCCTCTTATTCTAGCCGACGCCCGCTCGGCCTGTGCCGAGGGGTATCGGGTGGGTCGTGCGCGCGGGTTCGGGGCGGATGACGACGCTCGGGGCGTACCTTTCACGCGCCACGCGAAGCATCCCGCTCCGAACACGGAAGGCCCGGCTCAGTGCTGCGCGGCGGCGAGAGCCACGACCTGGGCGGCGGCGTGCGCCACCTCGTCGTTGACCACGCGGTAGTCGAACTCGTTCTGGGCGGCGAGCTCCACGCGGGCCGTGCGCAGGCGTCGCGCGCGCTCCTCGGCATCCTCGGTCCCCCGGCCGACCAGGCGCTGGACGAGCTCGTCCCAGCTGGGCGGGAGGAGGAAGACGAGGGTCGCCGACGCGTCGGCCGCGCGCACCTGGCGGGCACCCTGGATGTCGATCTCGAGCAGCGCCGTGCCGCCCTCGGCGAGCACGCGCTCGATGGGCGCGCGCGGCGTGCCGTAGCGGTTCTTGTTGTGCACGACGGCCCACTCGAGCAGCTCCCCCGTCGCGACGAGTCGGTCGAACTCGGCGTCGTCGACGAAGAAGTAGTGCTCACCCTCGACCTCGCCCGGGCGCGGCGCGCGGGTGGTCGCCGAGACGGAGAGGTGGATCTCGGGGTAGTTCTCCTTGATGTGCGCGGCGACCGTGCCCTTGCCGACCGCCGTGGGACCGGCCAGCACGATCAGGCGGCTGCGGCCCTCCCGCGGGCCCGGCTCGGGCCATCGGGAGTCGAGGAAGTCGCGCAGGGCGTCGCGCTGACGCGAGCCCAGACCGCCGAGGCGCTTGACCGGAGAGATCGCCAGGGAAGCGAGGATGCGGTCGCGCTTGCTCTCGCCGATCGCGGGGATCGCCGTGAGGAACTCGGTCACGCGCATCGCCCCGGCCGCCGACAGCGGGTCGGCGAGACCGCGCCGCAGCAGCTCCTGCGGAGAGATGACGCGGGTCGACACGTCGCGCTTGAGCGCGGCGCGCTCGCGACGGGCCTCGACGGCGCGGCGCGAGGCGGCGGCGCGATCGACCTCGGGCGGACGACGGGTTTCAGCCATGCAGGGACTCCCGATAGAGCGCGGCGCGCTCGTCGATGCGGGCGGCGAGGCGGTCGGGTCCGACCGCGAGGATGCTGCGGCTCTCGTTCGCGACGACCGCCGAGGCGACGTAGCCGAACAGGCGGCCGAGGTCGGCCGGCGCGGCCCCCTGCGCGCCGAAGCCGGGTGCGAGGATCGGCATGCCGGCCAGCGCCACGTCGCCGAGCCCGAAGGCCGCGCGATCGACCGTGGCGCCGACGACGACCCCCACGGGGCCCAGGGCCCCGGGAGCGCCGATGTTCGCCTGGTTGACGTCGTGCGCCACGCGGGCGGCGACGTGCTCGTGATCGCCCACGGCGAGGGCGTCGTCGACGATCGCGCTCTGCAGCGCGCGCGCTTCCGGGTTGCTCGTCGCCGTGAGCACGAACGCGCCCTTGCCGTGGCGGACCGCGAGCGACAGCGTGTCGCTCAGCGAGTCGGCACCCATGTAGGGCGACAGGGTCACGGCATCCGCCTCGAGAGGAGAACCGGGCTCGAGCCACGCGTGGGCGTAACCCTCCATCGTGGTGCCGATGTCTCCGCGCTTGGCGTCGGCGATCACCAGCAGGCCGGCGTCGCGAGCGGCGGCCATCACGTCCTCGAGAGCGGCGAAGCCGCGCGAGCCGTACCGCTCGAAGAACGCCACCTGCGGCTTGACCACACCGACGCGGCCGCGGGCCGCCTCAACCGTGCGCAGGCCGAACTCCCGCGCGCCCTCGGCCGTGGCATCCAGCCCCCACGCCGACAACAGGGCGGCGTGGGGGTCGATGCCGACGCACAGGGCGCCGTGCAGGTCGAGGGCGGCGGACAGGCGCTGACCGAAGGTGTCGCTCACAAGCGTCCCGCGCGGTCGGTGGCGTGCTCCTGGAGGCTGCGCACCGCGAAGCCGTCCTTCATGGCGCCCAGCGCGCTGACCGCGGCGCCGAGGACGGCCATCGTGGTGAACAGCGCCTTGTCGGCGGCGACCGCGGCGGCGCGGATCTCGTAACCGTCGGCACGAGCCGTGCCGCCCGAGGGCGTGTTGACGATCATGTCGATCTCGCCGGCGTTGATCAGGTCGACCACGTTCTGCTGGCCGGAGCCCTGCGTCTCGGAGTACTTCTCGACGACCTTCACCCGGATGCCGTTGCGCGCGAGGATCTCGGCGGTGCCCTCGGTCGCGAGCAGCGAGAAACCAAGCTCCTGCAGGCGGTGGGCAGGCAGGATCACGGCGCGCTTGTCGGCGTCGGCGACCGAGATGAACACGGTGCCCGAGGTCGGCATCCCGCCGTACGCGGCCTCCTGCGACTTCGCGAACGCGGTCGGGAAGTCGCGGTCGAGGCCCATGACCTCGCCGGTCGAGCGCATCTCGGGTCCGAGGACGCTGTCGACCGTGTGACCGTCGGCGGTGCGGAACCGCTTGAACGGCAGCACGGCCTCCTTGACGGCGACGGGCGCGTCGAGCGGCACGCGGGACCCGTCCTGCGCGGGCAGCAGTCCCTCGGCGATCAGCTCGGCGATCGAGCTTCCGGCCATGATGCGGCTGGCGGCCTTCGCGAGCGGGATGCCGAGGGCCTTCGACACGAACGGAACCGTGCGGCTCGCGCGGGGGTTCGCCTCGATGACGTACAGCACGCCGGCGGAGATCGCGAACTGCACGTTCAGCAGACCCCGGACGCCGACGCCCTTCGCGATCGCGAGGGTCGCCTCACGGACGCGGTCGACCTCGGTGCGGCCGAGCGAGACCGGCGGCAGGGTGCAGGACGAGTCGCCGGAGTGGATGCCGGCCTCCTCGAGGTGCTCCATGACGCCGCCGATGTACAGGTCGGTGCCGTCGTACAGCGCGTCGACGTCGAGCTCGATCGCATCGTCGAGGAAGCGGTCCACCAGGAGCGGCAGGCCGGGGCCGATGATCGCCTGGTCGGCCACGCGCACGAAGTAGTCGCGCAGCGCCTCGGTCGAGTAGACGATCTCCATGCCGCGACCGCCGAGCACGAAGCTCGGGCGCACGAGCACCGGGTAGCCGATCTCCTCGGCGACCTGAACGGCACCCTCGACGTCGATCGCGGTGCCGTTGCGGGGCGCGACGAGTCCGGCGTCGTCGAGCAGGCGCGAGAACAGCTCGCGCTCCTCGGCGAGGTCGATCGCCTCGGGGCTCGTGCCGAGGATGGTGTAGCCGGCGGCCTCGATCCCCTTGGCCAGGCCCAGGGGCGTCTGTCCGCCGAGCTGGCAGACCACGCCGAGGATCGTGCCCGACTGCGACTCCGCGTGCAGCACCTCGAGCACGTCCTCGAGCGTCAGCGGCTCGAAGTACAGGCGGTCGCTCGTGTCGTAGTCGGTGGACACGGTCTCGGGGTTGCAGTTGACCATCACGGTCTCGTACCCGGCATCCGACAGCGCGAACGACGCGTGCACGCACGAGTAGTCGAACTCGACGCCCTGGCCGATGCGGTTCGGGCCCGAGCCGATGATGACGACCTTCGTGCGGTCGGAGGGGGTGACCTCGGTCTCGGCGTCGTACGACGAGTAGTGGTACGGCGTCAGGGCCGGGAATTCCCCCGCGCACGTGTCGACCGTCTTGTAGACCGGGCGCACGTCGAGCGCGTAACGCGACTCGCGCACCTCGGCCTCGCCGAGACCTCGGATCTCGGCGATCTGGGCGTCGCTGAAGCCGTGCTCCTTCGCGACGCGGAGGGTGTCGGCATCCAGCTCGTCGGCCTGCGCGATGAACTCGGCGACCTCGTTGATCAGCACCATCTGGTCGATGAACCACGGGTCGATCGCCGTCGCGTCGAACGCCTGCTCGGCCGTGGCGCCCTTGCGCAGCGCCTGCTGCAGCACGACGATGCGACCGTCGGTCGGGGTCTTCGCGATCTCGAGCAGTTCCTCCACCGAGCGCGACTCCTCGCCCCAGTGGAAGCTCGATCCGCGCTTCTCGAGCGAGCGCAGCGCCTTCTGCAGGGCGGTGGTGTAGTTGCGGCCGATCGCCATCGCCTCGCCCACCGATTTCATGGTGGTGGTGAGGGTGGTGTCGGCGGCGGGGAACTTCTCGAAGTTGAACCGCGGCACCTTGACCACGACGTAGTCGAGCGTGGGCTCGAAGCTCGCCGGGGTGACCTTGGTGATGTCGTTCGGGATCTCGTCGAGGCGGTAGCCGATCGCGAGCTTCGCGGCGATCTTGGCGATCGGGAAGCCCGTCGCCTTCGACGCCAGCGCGCTCGAGCGCGAGACGCGCGGGTTCATCTCGATGACGATGATGCGGCCGGTCTTCGGGTCGACGGCGAACTGGATGTTGCAGCCACCGGTGTCCACGCCCACGGCGCGGATGATGTCGATGCCGATGTCGCGCAGCCGCTGGTACTCGCGGTCGGTCAGCGTGAGCGCGGGCGCCACCGTGATCGAGTCGCCGGTGTGCACGCCGACGGGGTCGACGTTCTCGATCGAGCAGACGACCACCGTGTTGTCGGCGGTGTCGCGCATGAGCTCGAGCTCGTACTCCTTCCACCCGAGGATCGACTCCTCAAGCAGCACCTCGTTGGTGGGCGAGTCGTGCAGGCCCGCGCCGCCGATGCGGCGGAGGTCGGCCTCGTCGTACGCGAAGCCCGAGCCGAGGCCCCCCATCGTGAAGCTCGGCCGGACGACCAGCGGGTAGCCGAGCTTCTCGGCGCCGGCGAGGAGTTCGTCCATCGAGTGGCAGATGACGGATGCCGCGACGTCGGCGCCCGCCTCGATGACGAGCTCCTTGAAGATCTGGCGGTCCTCGCCGCGATTGATCGCGTCGAAGTCGGCGCCGATGAGCTCGACGTCGTACTTCTCCAGGATGCCGCGCTTGTGCAGCTGGATCGCCGCGTTCAGCGCCGTCTGCCCACCGAGCGTGGGGAGCACGGCATCCGGCTTCTCCTTCGCGATGATCGACTCGATCACCTCGGGGGTGATGGGCTCGATGTAGGTCGCGTCGGCGAAGTCGGGGTCGGTCATGATCGTCGCCGGGTTGGAGTTGACGAGGATGACGCGCACCCCCTCTTCGCGCAGGACGCGGCACGCCTGGGTGCCGGAGTAGTCGAACTCGCAGGCCTGACCGATGACGATCGGGCCGGAGCCGATGACGAGGACGGAGTGGATGTCGTCGCGCTTAGGCATTCTTCTTCGTCTCCTGGGTCGCGAGAACCATCTCGCGGAAGCGGTCGAACAGGTAGTTGGCGTCGTGCGGGCCGGAGGCGGCCTCGGGGTGGTACTGCACGCTGAACGCGGGGATGTCGAGGGCGCGCAGGCCCTCCACGACGTTGTCGTTGAGGCCGATGTGGCTGACCTCGACGCGTCCGAAGCCGGCGGGGCTGTCGACGATCTCATCGAGCGGCGCCTCGACGGCGAAGCCGTGGTTCTGCGAGGTGATCTCTACGCGTCCGGTGGTCTTGTCGAGCACGGGCTGATTGATGCCGCGGTGGCCGAACGGCAGCTTGTAGGTGCCGAAGCCGAGCGCACGGCCGAGCAGCTGATTGCCGAAGCAGATGCCGAAGAAGGGCAGGCCGTCTCCCAGCACCGCGCGCAGCAGTTCGACGTGCTGATCGGATGCCGCGGGGTCACCCGGACCGTTGGAGTAGAACGCCGCGACCGGTTTGATCGCGCGGATCTCCTCGATCGTCGCCGACTGCGGGAAGACGTGCACGTCGAAGCCGCGCGCCGCGAGGTTGGTGATCGTCGAGGTCTTCACGCCCAGGTCGAGCACCGCGAGGTTGCCGATGCGCTCGCTCGTCGCGGGGGTGACCTCGACCTCGCTGACCGAGACCTCGGCCGACAGGTTGCGGCCCGCCATGCCCGGCGCCTCGCGCACGTGGCGCAGCTGCTCGTCGGCGTCGAGGTTCGCGGCCTCGCCCGAGAAGACGCCGCCGCGCATGCTGCCCTCGGAGCGGATGCGGCGGGTGACGGCGCGGGTGTCGATGCCGGAGATGCCGACGATGCCGTCCTCGACGAGCGCCTCGTCGAGCGAGCGGTTCGCTCGCCAGTTCGACACCATGCGCGAGGGGTCGCGCACGACGTAGCCGGCGACCCAGATGCGACGCGACTCGGGGTCTTCGTCGTTCACACCGGTGTTGCCGATGTGCGGCGCGGTCTGCAGCACGATCTGGCCCGCGTACGAGGGGTCGGTGATCGTCTCCTGGTAGCCGGTCATGCCGGTGGCGAAGACGACCTCGCCGAGGGTCTCGCCGCGAGCGCCGTAGGCGCGACCGGTGTAGCGGGTGCCGTCTTCGAGCACGAGGACGGCGGGTTCCCGCGCGGAGAGCGCGGAGGGGATCAGGGAGGTCATGAGTCGCTTCCTGTCGAGGTGAGGGGGCGGATGGCGTCGGCCAGGGCTTTGGCCGAGGCCTCCTGAGGACGGAGGTAGGTGTCGACGACCGTGTCGTCGTCGAGGCGCCACGTGACGCGCGCGAGGCCGTCGCGCTCGACCACGCGGTCGATCGCGACGGTGGCCTGAGCGGCATCGACGAGGCGGTCGCGGGTGAGCGCGATGCGGGGCTGGCCCGGGAGGTCGAGGGCGACGCCGGCGGTGGTGACCGTGACGTCGACCCGGGAGCGGAAGCCCAGACCCTTCAGGGCGAGACGCTCGAGCGGCTCATCGTGACGGGTCGTGGCGACGTAGAGCCCCGAGAACACCGCCGTCTCGACGGCGTCCGCGGGCAGCTCCCCCACCGGGACGGAGTAGCGCGCATCGCGCCGCGTTCGTCGCACCCACGCCCACGCGAGCACGGCCAGCAGCACGACGGCCACGCCGATCATGACGACGAGGGCGCCTTCTCTGCTCACGCGAGCACTCCCGGAGCGTCGAGGACCGACCCGTCGACGACGGTGGGGATGCCGGCGCGCACGGTCCAGCGCACCTCGCCGGGCAGCTCCCGACCCAGGTACGGCGAGTTCGTGCTGCGCCCCCGCAGGTCGTCGAGACCGAACGTGCGCTGCGGACGCGGGTCGTAGAGCGTGAAGGTCGCGGGCTGTCCCGCGGCCACCGGCGTGCCGTGTCCGTCGAGGCGGCCGATGCGCGCGGGGGTCGCCGACATCACGCGGGCGATATCGGACCAGTCGAGCAGCCCCGTCTCGACCATGGCGTGGTGCACGACGCGCAGCGCGCTCTCGAGCCCCACCATGCCGTTCGCCGCGGCGGCCCACTCGCAGGCTTTCGCCTCGGTCGGGTGCGGGGCGTGGTCGGTGGCGACGATGTCGATCGTGCCGTCGGCGAGGCCCTCGCGCACGGCCATCACGTCTTCTTCGCGACGCAGCGGCGGGTTGACCTTGAAGCGGGCGTCGTAGTCGCGCACGAGCTCGTCGGTCAGCAGCAGGTGGTGCGGGGTGACCTCGGCTGTGACGTTGACGCCGCGCTTCTTGGCCCAGCGGATGATGTCGACCGAACCGGCGGTGCTCAGGTGGCACACGTGCAGGCGCGACCCCACGTGCTCGGCCAGCAGCACGTCGCGCGCGATGATCGACTCCTCGGCGACGGCCGGCCAGCCGGTCAGGCCCAGCTCGGCCGAGACGGCGCCCTCGTTCATCTGCGCGCCCTCGGTGAGGCGCGGGTCCTGCGCGTGCTGCGCGATGACGCCGTCGAAGGCCTTCACGTACTCGAGTGCCCGCCGCATGATCAGCGGGTCGAACACGCAGAAGCCGTCGTCGCTGAAGACGCGCACGCGGGCGCGGGAGTCGGCCATCGCCCCGAGCTCGGCGAGCCGCTCGCCCTTCTGCCCGACCGTGACGGCTCCGATCGGCTGCACGTGCACGTAGCCCGCCGCCTCGCCCAGCGCGAGCTCCTGCTCGACCACGCCGGCGGTGTCGGCGACGGGCGAGGTGTTCGGCATCGCGAAGACGGTGGTGAAGCCGCCCGCCGCGGCGGCGCGCGAGCCGGTGAGGATCGTCTCGGATGCCTCGTATCCGGGCTCGCGCAGGTGCACGTGCAGGTCGACCAGGCCCGGAAGGGCGATCAGCCCGTCGGCGTCGACGACGGTTGCGCCGGCGTGAGACAGGCCCGACCCGGCCTCGGCGATGACGCCGTCGCGGACGAGGAGGTCGGTGGCATCCCGGCCCTCGACGCGCGCGCCGCGCACCAGAAGGGTCTGGAGGGTGGCGTCGCTCATCGGAGGTCCTCTCTCTCGCTGTCGGGCCGCTCGCCCGCCAGCAGCAGGTACAGCACGGCCATCCGCACGGAGACGCCGTTCGTGACCTGCTCGAGCACCGTCGAGCGCGGGGAATCGGCGGCTTCGGCGGAGATCTCCAGGCCCCGGTTCATCGGACCGGGGTGTAGAACGATGCTACCGCCCGGCAGGGCCTGCGAACGCCGCGCGTCGAGGCCGTACCGGCGGGAATACTCCCGCTCAGTGGGGAAATACGCGGCCGACATGCGCTCGAGCTGGATGCGGAGCATCATGAGCGCGTCGGGTCCGGTCGCGATCGCGTGGTCGAGGTCGTAGTCCACCTCGACCGGCCAGCCGCTGACGTCCTGCGGGACGAGGGTGGGCGGGGCGACCAGGGTGACGTGCGCCCCGAGCGCGTGCAGCAGCCACACGTTCGAGCGCGCGACGCGCGAGTGCAGCACGTCGCCGACGATCGTCACCCGGATGTCGTCGAGGTCGCGCCCGCGGCTGGCGTCGCCGTGCAGGCGCTTGCGGATCGTGAAGGCGTCGAGCAGGGCCTGCGTGGGGTGCTCGTGCGTGCCGTCGCCGGCGTTGACCACGCCCGCGCTGATCCAGCCGCTGGTGGCGAGGGTGCGCGGGGCGCCGGACGCGCCGTGGCGGATGACCACGGCATCCGCGCCCATCGCCTGGAGCGTCTGCGCGGTGTCCTGCAGCGACTCGCCCTTGCTGACGCTCGAGCCCTTCGCCGAGAAGTTGATGACATCGGCGCTCAGGCGCTTCGCAGCGGCCTCGAACGAGATGCGCGTGCGCGTGGAGTCCTCGAAGAAGAGGTTGACGACCGTTTTGCCGCGCAACGTCGGGAGCTTCTTGACCTCGCGACGCTGGGTGTCGGCCATGTCCTCGGCGACGTCGAGGATCTCGAGGGCCTCGGCGCGCGAGAGGTGCTGGGTGTCGAGGAGGTGCCTCATGACTCGATCGTCACCTCCTCGACGCCGTCGATCTCGGCGAGGCGCACGTTGACGCGCTCGTCGCGCGCGCTGGGGAGGTTCTTGCCCACGAAGTCGGGGCGGATCGGCAGCTCGCGGTGACCGCGGTCGATCAGTGTCGCCAGGCGGACGGCCGCGGGGCGCCCGATGTCCTGCAGGGCGTCGAGGGCGGCGCGGATGCTGCGACCCGAGAACAGCACGTCGTCAATGAGCACGACGGTCTTGCCGTCGATGCCGCCGGCGGGGATCTCGGTGCGGCGCGGGGCCCGGGTGGGGTTGCGGTGCAGATCGTCGCGGTACATCGTCACGTCGAGGGACCCGACCGGGACTTGTGCGCCGCCGAACTCGCTGATCATCGGGGCGATCCGATTCGCGAGCGTGACGCCGCGAGTCGGGATGCCGAGGAGGACGAGTCCTTCCGGTCCCTTGTTGGACTCCAGGATCTCGTGCGAGATGCGCGTCAAAGCGCGGGCGATATCGGCATCGTGCATGACGGTGCGCGTATTCATCCGCCGCTCCCTTCTCCGCCTCACGGGACGGGGTTAAAGGTTGCTGTGGTTCTCCGTCGAGTCTAGCGGGTGGGGCGGGGTGAATTCTGGGCGACGGCGGATGGTGTCGTGCTCCGCCGCTGGCGGGGGGATGGGATCATTCGTACATTCGTTCTATGAACGGATCCCGGAGGAGTGCTTCGTGATCGCCGCGGCATCCGCTGCGCGCACCACCGCGGGGTGGCCGGAACGCCCGAGCCGGGTCAGTCCGCCCCCGCGACGATCTCCGCCTTGAAGCCCGCGGAGTTCTCGAGCCACCCCGCGTAGTGCGACGGGCCGCCGGCGAACGGGTACCGATCCTGATACAGCGGGCGCCACCCGTGGGCGCTCGCCGCGGCCATCACGGCATCCACCTGCCCGCGAGAGCCGCCGAGGAAAGCGAGATGGTTCACGCCCGGAGCGCGGCGGTCGTGGTCGAGCCGCGAAAGGTTCGGCGAGGTCGTCAGCGTCAGGTACGGGCCGTCACCCGCGCTCCACGTCTCGCCGTCGACCCAGTGAGCGGTTCGCTCGAAACCGACCGCGGAGAGCATCCAGCCCCACTCGGACTGCGCCGCTGTCAGGTCGCCGACCCACACCTCGACGTGATGGAAGCCGGGCACGGGTCAGCCCGCGGCGACCTCAGCGGCGGCGCGCTCTCCGCTCGGGGTGGTGCGCACGCGCGACGACCGGATCGGGTGACCCGTCGTCGTCAGGCAGCGACCCGACTCCAGGTCCCATTTCCAGTCGTGGAGCGAGCAGGTCAGCACGCCGTCCTCGATCTTGCCGGTCTTGGTGAGGTCGGCGCGAAGGTGCGGACAGCGACGCTGCACGGTCCAGCTTTCGATCTCGGCATCCTCGGTCTGATCGCTCTGCTCGGCGTACCAGTTCTCGACGTACTCGATGCGGTCGCGCGAGAGGCACTTGAGGAACGTCGTGAGGAACTCGTTGAACTTGCCCGAGCGACCGACCTCGAACTGCATCGACAGGAAGATCGAGTTCGACCAGTCGATCTCGTGGTCGCGGATGTTCGTCGACACGAGATCGGCGGGGATCGTGTACCAGTAGATGCACTCCTCCCCCGCGTACTCGCGCAGCTTCGCCTTGGGGAAGTCCACGACCATGTCGAGCTCGCCGATGCGGAAGCGCACCATGCCGCCGACGCCGTTGCGGATCGTGCGGGCGCGGCGCAGCAGCGGCTCCCACCACTCCTTCAGCGCGGCGAGCATCTCGGCCGGGGGGATGACCTCGGCGCGGGTCGCCTCTTCGGCGCGGATCTCGTCCTGGCGGCTGTCGCGCTGCTCGGCGAGGTAGTTCCACTTGTCGCCGAAGACCCGCTCGATCTCGGCGTCGGTGTACAGCGTCTGCGTCACGGTGACGTCCGACCCCTGCACCTCGACCTCGGTGCCCGGGAGGAACAGGTAGCCCTTCTGATCGGGGCGCTGCTCCGCCATGTGCGCGAGGAACTCGCGCTGGTCGGTGAAGATCGAGTCGCCCTCGAGACCCGTGCCGTTGTACCGGAACAGCTCCTCGCGCAGGAACATCGGCGGACCGGCCATCGGGAAGACGTGCTCCGCGTCGACCTTGTCGATGTAGTACATCGCGCGCTTGTTCTGCGCGTCGCGCTTGAGCTGGGCGAAGTTCTGCTTGGCATCCTGGGGCAGGTCGTAGACCATGGGCCACCAGATCGCCCCGGACACCTGCGTGAAGTACGCGTCGGGCTTGCCGAAGGCGAACAGCTTCTCGAGATCGAGGGGGTGGGAGTCGTTCTGGTTGAGAACGGATGCCGTGCCGTCGTCGAGCGACAGCGACGAGTCGCCGATCGGCCCGTCGGAGGGGGCTCGCAGCGGAGTGACCATGAGCTTGAGGTCGCCGAACTGCAGGGGGACGCCCGCCTCGGTGCGGACGAGGTTCGTGTAGCCGAGGGCGATCAGATCCTGCTCGAGGTCGTCGGTCGGGTACTCGGGCAGCAGGACCTTGATGTCCTTCGACACGTACCGCTCGAGCAGCGCCGGGTCGAAGTGATCGCGGTGGCGGTGGGAGATGTAGAGGAAGTCCGCCTTGCCGAAGCGCTCCCAGTCGAGAGCACGGTTGTCGGGGAACGGGAACCACGAGCCGAAGAAGCTCGGACCGAGGACGGGGTCGCAGATGATGCTGCCGCCGCGCGTCTCGATGAACATTCCCGCGTGGCCGAGGCCGGTGATCTTCATGCCGCTCCTGTGTCGTTGGCGAACCAGACGAGTCTACGCGGGGCTCCGGCGAGAGGCCTGGGAGCGGCGGGGGTGTCCGCGTCAAGCCGCCCGCCCGCACCATCGGCGCGGGTAACGTGCGGACCCCCACGAAAGGATTGCCATGCCCCTGGTGATGATCGACACGATCCGCGGACGCTACGACGAGACCGAACTGCGCACGATCATGGATGCCGTGCAGGATGCCGTCGTCGAGGCGTTCGGCGTCCCCGAGACCGACCGCTACCAGATCCTCACGCAGCACGAGCCGTTCGAGCTCGTCGCTCTCGACACCGGTCTGGGGATCGAGCGCAGCGAGCGCCTCGTCATCGTGCGCCTTGCGTCGAAGCAGCGCACGCAGGACGCCAAGGTCCAGCTGTACCGGCTGCTGGCGGAGAACCTGAACGACCGCGTCGGAGTGGAGGGGAACGACCTCGTCGTCAGCATCACCGAGAACGGCGACGCCGACTGGTCGTTCGGGCACGGCACGGCGCAGTTCCTCACCGGCGAGCTGGGCTGACCCGGCGAGGCGCCGCGACCGTTCACGCGGATGCCGACGGGTAGCCCCACCAGCCTTCGGCGAGGTGCAGCGTCCAGTCCGCCCGGCGCAGCACCGGCATCCCCAGGATGACGTCCAGGGGCGGCTCGCCGGGGCGTCGCATCCCCGCGAGCGGAGTGACGACGGCCGTGCTCGGCGGGAAGGAGCGTCCGCCGATCGTCACCGCCGCCATGCGGACGAGGTCCACGCGACGGCTCGCCCCGCGGGCGTCTCCCGCGTCCGCCGTGCCGAGGGGGTCGAGCAGACGTGCGTTCCGGGCGGCGAACGTCTCGTCGATGACGGTGACCTCGGCCCCGGAGTCCCACAGCACGTCGGTCTCGACCTCGCCCCACGACGCGCGGACGAACGGGTGACCGTGGGCCGATCGCATGAGCGGATGCCGGTGGGCGACCGCCGCGTCGCCGTCGAGGGTCAGGGTGCCCCGCCCGAAGCGGATGTCCAGGCGGTGGCCCCCGAGCACGTCGAGGCCGACGATCGAGCGCGCCCGAGGATCGTCCTCGACGTCGAGCAGCAGGCCGCGCACGCGCAGGTCGCCGAGCGTCAACACCCCGACTTCGACCTGGCGGCTCGCGCCGCCCGGGGCGAACGCGCCGCCCCCACCCGGGCTGCTCCGCGCCACCGTGGACGAGGTCGGCGGAAGATCGACGGCGCGAAGACCGCTGGTCGCGCCGCCCGTATCCAGGACCAGGTGTCGCGCGGTCCCGTCGACGTCGATCAGGACCTGGACGCTCGCCGCGTCGGAGATCTCGGCATCCGGGATCACCTCGATCGCCACGGATGCCGTCATCGTCCCTCCCCGGGGATCATCGCGCCACGGTCCCGTTCGTCACGGGCGAGCGGAGGTGAGCCGTGAGCATACCCGCACCGGTCCGCGGTCGTCAGCCGACGATGTCGTCGACCGGCGGCAGGTCGGCGTACGCGTGAACGACGAACGGATCGGCCGGGTAGGCGTCGTTCCGGCCCTCGATCAAACGGCGCACGCCGACCGCGCCGATCGCGGCGACGGCGACGTGCACGTCCGCGGAGCGATCGACGCAGCACATGAGCGTCACCCCGCCGACGACCGCGGTCTCGGCCGGCGACGGTCGACCGTCGACGATCAAGGTCGAGGCCTGCCACCGGGAGTCATCGTCGGCGATCCTCAGGGTCTCGACGATGGGGGTCGACGGGGCGAAGACGCGGAACGCCGAGAGCAGCAGGGCTGCCGTGGCGCGGGCCTCCGTCACCTCGTTCCATCGGGCCGAGGTCACCAGCGCGGCGCCGCGCTCGGTCCGGGCGGCGAGCGTCACATCGGTGGCGGGCGCGGTCACCAGCCCATTCCATCCGCTCAGCCACCGCCGCACTCCCCCTTCGTCGAACACCGCCTCGTACAGGGCGAAGGTGGGCGGATGGTAGCCGGGCTCGGGCCCCTCGGTTCGCGTCATGACGTCGTCCGCCTCTCCCCTCCCGTCAACCGGTGACGGAGCTCCGACCCTATCCGGGTCCGTGTCACGGCCCCAGCAACTGCCGGATGTCGTCGGCATCCAGCGCGGACGCGAACGCCTCGCCGTCGTCGATCACCGCATCGAACAGCGCGGCCTTGCGGTGCTGCAGCTCCCGCACCTTCTCCTCCACCGTTCCGGCGGCGATCAGTCGGTAGACGAAGACGCTCCGGGTCTGTCCGATGCGGTGCGCCCGATCGATCGCCTGATTCTCGGCCGCGGGGTTCCACCACGGGTCGAGCACGAACACGTACTCCGCTTCGGTGAGGGTCAGGCCGAACCCGCCCGCCTTCAGGCTGATGAGGAAGACCGGGGCCTCTCCCCCACGGAACCCCTCGATCACCTCTCCCCGCCGGGACGTCGAACCGTCGAGGTGCGCGTACGCCAGGCCCGCGGCATCCAATCGTTCGGCAGCGAGATCGAGGAACGACGTGAACTGGCTGAACACCAGGGCGCGATGCCCCTCCGCCGCGACCTCGACGAGGCGCTCCAACAGTGCGTCGAGCTTCGCGGACCCCAGGTGTGCGTCGCGCTCGTCGACGAGCCCCGGGGCCAGCGCCAGCATGCGCAGCAGCGTGAGCGAGCGGAACACGATGAACCGCTGCCGGTCGAGGTCGTCGAGAAGCCCCAGCACTTTCTGCCGCTCGCGCTGCAGGACCCGGTCGTAGAGCTCCTGATGAGCGGGCCTGAGGGCGACGACGAGCTCCTGCTCCTGCTTGGGAGGTAGATCGGATGCCACGACATCCTTCGTGCGCCGCAGCAGGAACGGCCGCACCCGCCGGCGCAGGCGGTCGAGCATCTTCTCGCGGTGCGCGCTCGCCGCGGCCGCGGACAGGGCGGTCGGCGCGTCGGAGGGCACCTGCTCGATCGCGCGGGTGTAGTCCTCGCGGAACTGCCGGATGGAGGGGAACAGTCCCGGCGCCGTGAGCGACAGCAACGCCCACAGGTCGTCGAGTCCGTTCTCGAGCGGCGTGCCCGTCGCCGCGAACACCGCGTCGGTGCGCAGCGCCGCGATCGCCCGGTGGATGCGCGTCGCCGGGTTCTTCACGAACTGCGCCTCGTCGAGGACCACGCCCGCCCAGTGCGGCACCGCGAATTCCGCGGCATCCGTCCGCACCACCCCGTAGGGGGCGACCACGACGTCGGCTTCCGCGGCGACCTCGGCGATCGACGTCGTCCGACGCACCGCGGTGGCCTCGACCACCCGCACCCGCAGGTCGGGGACGAACCGGGCGGCTTCATCGCGCCACGTCGGCAGCACGGAGGTGGGGGCGACGACCAGCCACGGACGGGCGTCGCCGCGCGAGCGCGCGTGCGCGATGAGGGCGAGCAGCTGGAGCGTCTTGCCGAGCCCCATGTCATCGGCCAGGATGCCGCCGAGCCGGTGCGCGTGCAAGAGGGCGAGCCACGACAGGCCCTCGCGCTGGTACGGACGCAGATCCGCGAGGAATCCCGGCGGGGGCGCCACCTCGGGAACCTCGCCGACCTCGCGCAGCGCCCGGGCGAGACCGCGCCACTCGACGGCGGCCTCGGATTGGTCGGCGAGGTCTTCGAACTCCGCCCACAGGGCGAGGTGGGTGCGCGGCAGGCGCGGACCGGTCTCCCACTCGTCGAGGCTCGCCGCCTCGTCGAGCAGCTCGCGCAGCCTCTGCAGCGCCGGGTGGGCGAGCGAGAACCACGCGCCGTCCGACAGCTTGATGCGCGTGCGCCCCCGGGACAGGGCGGAGAACAGCGTCCCGAACGGGATCGTGCGCCCGTCGATGGTGATGATGATCCCGAGGTCGAACCAGTCGCGGTCGGCGGATTCGACGGCGGTGATGCGCAGTCGAGGATCGCCCCGCAGCTCGCGGAACGACGGAGCGGTTCCGCTCGTGCGCACGCGCACCTCGTCGAGCACGTCGAGCGCCGGAAGCACACGGGTGGCGAAGACCGCGGCATCGGCGTCGCGCAGGGTCGCGCGCGCCGCGACCGGCAGATCGGATGCCGCCGACCACGCCGTCTCGACGCGCTCGCCGATCTGCGCCTCGGCGCGCGTGTCGCGGTCGACTCCCCCGTGGCCGCCCGTGTCGTCGGCGTCGTACGCGAGGCGGAGTCCGCCCGGGTAGACCCAGGTCAGGGCGTAGTCCACGTCGTCGTCGGCGTAGGTCACGGCCACCTCGAGGGTGGGGCGGGCGGGCGGCGGAGCGGGGACTCCCGCCCCCACCGACAGCGGGGCGCGTCGAGCGAGGCGCGGGTACATCTCGGCGACGAACTCCGCCGCCTCCGTTGGGGGCACCTCGATCGGGGGCGCCCCCAGCAGCGACGGCAGGGGGTCGGGCAGGGCGACCGGAGCGAGCACGATCGGCACGGGATCGATCTCGATCGCGAACGCGAAGAGCCCTGCGTCGCCGAGGGCGCGTGCGTGGGCGGCATCCATCGGCTGCCCGTCGATCTCGAGGTCGGCCGAGACGCGCAGGGCTCCCCCGCCGACCGCGTCGAGGGCCACGCGCGCGATCGCGCCCTGCGCGAGACGCACGCGCTGCTGGGCGTTCATGGCGACAAGAGGGATGCCGAGCGCCTCGGCGGCCGCCAGGTGGGGCCACAGCAGGGGCGAGTCGACGGCGTCGAGGGCGACGGTGTCGCCGGACGGGGCGAAGGGGCCGCTCGTGCGCAGCGCCTGCGCGAGGGCGTGCAGCTCGGCGAACCACCGCACCTGTGCGGGCTCGAATCGGCCGGCGCTGCGACGGACCGTGTCCCAGGTGGCATCCGCGCGGATCCAGGCGTCGCGGGCGCCGCGCACGAGGGGACGGGCGACGAGCTGCAGGTCGTCCTGCCGTCGGGCGAGCAGGCGCGGCGTCACGGGGACGACCGCGCGGGCCTCCCATCGGGCGGGGTCGTACGCCTCGCGTTGTCGCAGCTCGATGCCGAGGGCGAGCGCGTCGAACGTCGGCGGCGGGGTGCCGGGGAGGAGGTCGCGCCACGAGGTCACGGCAGCATCCTGACCCGGGCCTCCGACATCGGCCGGTCCGCCGCGCACGCGGGGCCGCGCCCCGCACGGCGAGGAACGCCCTCCCTGCCGAGAAACGCGGCGACGTCGTGCTTCTCTACGCGGAGAGCGTTTCTCGCGCCGCCCTCTGGCCGCGAACGGCTCCCCCGGTGACGACATCCCGCCCGCGAACGCGGCGACGCGGCCGCCGGCCGAGAGCCGGGGCCGCGTCGCACGGGGTCGAGCGCCTTCAGGACGAGCGGGCGATGCGCGCGAGCACGCCGTGCACGAACGAACCGGAGTCGTCGGTCGAGAACTCCTTCGCCAGCTCCACGGCCTCGTCGATCGCGACGGCCGTGGGCACCTCGTCGTTGTAGAGGATCTCCCACGTGCCGATGCGCAGCAGGGCGCGGTCGACCGCGGGCATGCGCTGCAGCGACCAGTCCTTCGCGAAGGTGGTGATCTGCTCGTCGATCGCGTCGCGGTTGTCGATCACGCCGTCGACGATGTCACGGGCGTACAGCCACGAGGCTTGGCGGTCGGGCTCGGATGCCGCGCGCTTGGCCTCGGTGGCCAGCATGACGGGCAGGTCCTCGCCGCGCACGTCGGCCTGGAAGAGGATGTCGAGGGCGCGCTTGCGCGCCTTTGTACGAGCACTCATTCTGTCGGGAGCGAGACGTCAGCTGATGCGGCCGAGGTACTCGCCCGTGCGAGTGTCGACCTTGATCTTGGTGCCGGTCTCGAGGAACAGGGGAACCTGCATCTCGTACCCGGTCTCGACGGTGGCGGGCTTGGTGCCGGCCGACGAGCGGTCGCCCTGCAGGCCCGGCTCCGTGTAGGTGACCTCGAGGATGACCGACGGCGGGAGCTCGATGTAGAGCGGGTTGCCGTTGTTCAGCGCGATCTGCACCTGCTGGTTCTCGAGCAGGAAGTTCGCCGCGTCGCCGACGGTGGCGGCACCCACGGTGATCTGGTCGTAGTCGGCGACGTCCATGAAGACGAAGCCCTCGCCGTCGTTGTAGAGGTAGGTGAAGTCGCGGCGGTCGACGTTCTCGAGGTCGACCTTGGCTCCGGCGTTGAACGTGCGGTCGACGACCTTGCCGCTCATGACGTTCTTGAGCTTGGTGCGCACGAACGCGCCGCCCTTGCCGGGCTTGACGTGCTGGAACTCCACGACGCTCCAGAGCTGACCGTCGATGTTCAGGACGACGCCGTTCTTGATGTCTGCGGTGGATGCCATGAGTGCCGATATTCCGTTTCGTGAGTCGAAGTGGGCGAGAGCCCGACGTCAGAGTCTACGTGATCCGCGCCCTCAGCCGTCGGCGCGGCCCGAGATCACCTCGACGAGCAGGTCGACGGCGCGCGCGTAGCCGGGCACGCCCTCGCCGATGACGTGCACGACGGCGACGTCCTCGATGTACGAGAAGTGCCGGAACGCCTCCCGTTCCTTGATGTTCGAGATGTGCACCTCGGCGACGGGGAGGTCGACGGATGCCAGGGCGTCGCGCAGCGCGACGGAGGTGTGCGTGAGTCCCCCGGCGTTGATCACGATGCCGGCGCAGTCGAGGCGGGCGGCGTGGATCGCGTCGATGAGGACGCCCTCGTGGTTGCTCTGGATCGCCCGGACCTCGAGCCCGTGCCGGCCCGCCGCCTCGGCCGCGATCCGCTCGACGTCGGCGAGCGTGTCGCGCCCGTAGATCTCGGGCTGGCGGGTTCCCAGCAGGTTGAGGTTGGGGCCGTTCACGAGCAACAGGCGGCGGGGCGTGGTCATGTCCCGCACGCTATCAGCGCCGGCCCTGCGCGCTCAGGCGCACGGGAGCCGTGCCCGCCCCGTAGCCGGCGTAGGCGTCGACGCGCTCGACGAACTCCAGGAACACCTCGCCGATGGTGCGCGTGTAGAAGTGCAGGTAGGTGCCCGCGGCATCCTGGTCGTATCCGAGGTGCAGTTCGCGCAGCTCGGCGACGTCCTCGGCGGGCAGGTCGAAGCGCGCCGCGATGTCGTCGTAGTAGTTGCCGGGCATCGACAGCGGGACGAAGCCGCGCTCGCGCGCCGCGCGGGCGAGCGCGCGCACGTCGGTGCAGCGGAAGGCGACGTGCTGGGGCAGGGCGGCCCTCTCGCCGGCGAGGATCGGGGGTGCGACGTTCAGCGGCAGGCGCACCTCGCCGCCGGGCGAGCCGAGCACGCGACTGGCCACCAGGCCCTGGGGCCCCGGCACCTCGGTGCTGCTGTCGACGCGCAGCGCGAAACCGGCGGTGTAGAACAGTGTCGCTTCCTCGATCGCCTGCCAGGGCTGCGACAGGCTGACGTGATCGACGCCCTCGACGACGGTCGGGGTCTCGGCCTCCCCGTGCTCGAACTCGGCCACCCAGACCGGTTCGCCCTCGTCGGCGGCCTGCGCCCAGTACACCTCGGTGCCGTCGGGGGCGACGGCGCCGTCGAGACGCTCCTCGGTGGCGTAGGTGCGGCGGTACGCCCGCGGCACGCGCAGCTCGTGCATGCGCAGGTCGACGGCCTCGGCGTCGTCGACCTCGAGGCCGATCGCGGCCAGCCGTGGCTCCCACCCCCTCGCGTGCTGTTCGTTCAGCACCACGCGGGCGCGTCCGGCCGTCCACAGCGTCACGGCCTTGGTGCGGTGGCGGCCGCGCGGGGTGAAGCCGAGCTGGCCGAGCAGCTCCTCGACCGCGGAGGTGTCCTCCGCCTTGATCTCGACGAAGTCGACGGCCGACGGAGCGGCGGAGTCGGGGAGCATCTGCAGTGCGTCCGGGGCGTCGGGGAGGGTGCGCGAGACCGCGTCCTCCAGCCACCGCAGCGAGCGGCGCGCGTGCAGGGCCGTGCGGCGCGGGTCGGTCTGGCGGAAGGTGTCGTTGAACACCTCGAGCGACCACGGCCCGGTATAGCCGGCATCCACGATGCGCGCGGTGAAGTCGGCGAGGTCGAACTCGCCTTCGCCGGGGAAGAGACGGTGATGGCGACTCCACGACAGCACGTCCATGCTGAGACGCGGGGCGTCGGCGAGCTGCACGAAGAAGATCTTCTCGCCCGGGATGCCGGAGATCGCGGCGGGGTCGTGTCCGCGCGAGAGGATGTGGAACGAGTCGAGGCACACCCCCACCGCCGGGTGGTCGGCGAGCTCGACGATGCGCCACGCCCGGCGGTAGTCGTCGACGAAACGGCCCCACGCGAGGGCTTCGAAGGCGATGCGGATGCCGAATCCCTCGGCGAGGTCTCCCAGACGGCGCAGCTGTGCGGCGCTGACGTCGTCGTCGTCGATCGTCGCCGTGGCGACGTTGCTGCAGCACAGCACCAGGTCGATGCCGAGACGGTTCATGAGCCGGAACTTCGCCTCCGCGCGGCGCAGGACGGCGGCGAACGCCTCGTCGTCGACGCCCTCGACGTCGCGCATCGGCTGGTAGAGGTCGAGCGTGAGACCGAGGCGGGCGGCGAGGGCCGCGATCTCCTCGGGGCTCTCGGGGGCGGCGAGCAGGTCGGGCTCGAAGATCTCGACGCCGTCGAATCCGGCCGCCGCGCACGCGTGGAGCTTGTCGGCCAGGGTGCCGCTGATGCAGACGGTCGCCATCGAGGTCTTCATGGCGGCCGAATGTACCAGTTAGTACAAACCGGGTCCACCCCGGCGGTCCAGTAGGTTGGGCCCATGGTCGAGGCACGTCGAGACGCCGAGCGCACGCGTTCCGAACTGCTCGCGGTGGCGACCGAGGTGTTCGCCGAAGACGGTTACTCCGGGGCGCGGGTCGACGAGATCGCCGCCCGCACGCGCACGACGAAGCGGATGATCTACTACTATTTCGGCGGCAAAGAGGGGCTCTACCGAGCCGTGCTCGAGGAGGCTTACCGCGGCATCCGCGAGGCCGAGCGGGCGATCGACGTCGACCATGCCGACCCCGTGGATGCCATCCGCGCCCTCGCCGAGCTCACCTTCGACCACCACGTCGGCCACGACGCCTTCATCCGTCTCGTCGCGATCGAGAACATCCACCGCGGGGTGTTCATCCGCCAGATCGAGGGGCTGCGCACGCAGTCGCAGCCCGCGAAGGGACTGCTCGACGAGATCCTCGAGCGGGGGCGCGCGGCCGGCCTGTTCCGCGCCGACGTGGATGCCATCGACGTGCACCTCGTGATCAGCTCCTACTGCGTGTTCCAGGTCGCCAACCAGTACACCTTCGGCCACCTGTTCGACGTCGACCTCTCCGCCCCCGACCGCCGCTCGCACCTGCGCTCCGTGATCGGCGACGTCGTCGTGGGGTGGCTCACGGCCCCGGCGCGCTGACCGCGGCCCCGGGCCCTTCGACGGGCTCAGGGTCCTCGCGTCCGAGGTGGCTGAGCCTGTCGAAGCCGCCGGGCCGTCGCGGGTGCCGGGCCCGTCGACGGGCTCGGGGTCCTCGCGTCCGAGGTGGCTGAGCCTGTCGAGGCCGTTCGGCCCTCGCGGGTGCCGGGCCCGTCGGCGGGCTCGGGGTCCCCGGCATCCGGAATCCGTCGTTGACACCGCGGCGCGACCGTGGTTTCCTCTGAACGTACCGGTTAGTACATAACCCGGTCGCGCGGAGACGAAGGAGTACCGTGAACGACTCGCACCCCTACCTCGTGGGCCTCATCGGCACGGGTGTGCTCCCCTCCCTCACGCCGCCGATGCACATGGCCGAGGCGCGCGCCCTCGGGCTCGCCTACGTCTACCGGCCGCTCGACCTCACCGCGCTCGGCATCGACCCCGCGCGCATCGGCGAGGTACTCGCGTGGGCCGAGCGTCTCGGCTACGACGCCGTCAACGTCACCCACCCGTGCAAGCAGAGCGTGCTGGCGCACCTTGATCGCATCGACCCCGTCGCGGCCGCCCTCGGAGCGGTCAACACCGTCCTCTTCACCCCGACCGGACGCGTCGGCCACAACACCGACACCACGGGCTTCGCCGCCGCCTTCACCGACGGGCTTCCGGATGCCGCGACCCGGCACGTCGTCCAGCTCGGCGCCGGCGGCGCGGGGTCCGCCGTGGCCGATGCCCTGCTCCGTCTCGGGACCGCCCGCCTCACGATCGTCGACCTCGACGTCGCACGTGCCCGCACCCTCGCCGACGACCTGGGGGCGCGGCATCCGCTCTCCGTCGTCGACACCGCCTCCCCCGCCGACCTCGCGGACGTGCTGAGCGACGCGGACGGCCTCGTGCACTGCACCCCGGTCGGCATGGCGGAGCACCCCGGCCTGCCGCTCGACGCGCAGCTGCTGCGCCCCGAGCTGTGGGTCGCCGACATCGTCTACCGCCCCCTCGACACCGAACTCCTCCTCGCCGCGCGCGAGCGCGGATGCCGCACCCTCAGCGGCGGGCGCATGGCGGTCCACCAGGCCGTCGACGCGTTCGCCCTCATCACCGGGACGCGACCCGATCCCGACCGCATGACCGCCCATTTCCTCGACCTGGTCGCGGCGGACGCGCCGCTCAGCCCCGTCCTTCCCTTTTAAGGAGCAGACACCCCATGTCCACACCCGCAACGACGCGGAAGACTCCCGTGAAGGCGGCCACCGCCAGCTTCATGGGCAGCGCCGTGGAGTACTACGATTTCTTCCTGTTCGGCTCGGCCGCGGCCCTCATCTTCCCGACGGTGTTCTTCCCGTCCGGAGATCAGGCGGCGCTCGTGATGTCGTTCGCCACCTTCGGCTTCGCCTACATCGCGCGTCCCGTGGGCGCCGTGATCCTCGGTCACTTCGGCGACCGCATCGGGCGGCAGAAGGTGTTGATGTTCACGCTGGTCCTGATGGGACTGTCGACGTTCATCATCGGCTGCCTCCCCGGTTTCGCGCAGATCGGCTGGTTCGCCCCGGCCTTGCTGGTGCTGTGCCGTCTCGCTCAGGGCCTGTCGGCCGCCGGCGAGCAGGCGGGCGCATCCTCGCTCACCCTCGAGCACGCCCCGGACGGGCGTCGTTCGTTCTTCACCTCGTGGACCCTCACCGGAACCCAGGGCGGCCAGATCCTCGCGGCCCTCATCTTCATCCCGGTCGTCGCCCTGCCCGACGAGATCAAGTTCTCGTGGGGCTGGCGCGTGCCGTTCTGGTTGAGCGCCGTGGTGGTCGTCGTGGCGTTCTTCATCCGACGGAGCCTGCACGAGACCCCCGAATTCGAGCAGGCGAAGGCGACCGGACAGATCGCCCGGATGCCGCTGCTCCCGCTGCTGAAGAATCACTGGCGCGATGTCCTCCGCGTCATCTGCTGCGCGTTCATCGCGGCCGTTTCGACCGTGTTCGGCACCCTCGCCATCGCCTACGGCAAGGAGCAGGGTCTCGCCGCGAGCGTCACGCTGTGGCTCGTGGTGGTCGCCAACGTCGTGGCGCTGTTCACCCAGCCGCTCTTCGGCAAGCTCGCGGACCGCGTCGGACGCAAGCCGGTGTTCATCTACGGCGCGCTCTCGTCGGCGGCGTTCATGCCCTTCTACATGCTGTCGATGGGCGCGGGGAACGACCTGGTGACCTTCGGCCTCGCCATCCTCACCTTCTCGTGCGGATACGCCGCCGCCAACGCCGTGTGGCCCTCGTTCTACGGCGAGATGTTCAGCACCCGCGTGCGTTTCTCGGGCATGGCGATCGGCACGCAGCTCGGCTTCCTCATGGCCGGTTTCGCCCCCAGCATCGTCGCCGCCCTCGGCGGGGGCGCCGCGGGCGGGTGGGTCGTCATCAGCGTCTTCACCGCGGTGATCGCGGTGATCGCCTCGGTGAGCGCGCTGACGGCCCGCGAGACCAAGGACGTCCCGACCGATCAGCTCGGTCTGGCCGCCGAACGCCGCGTGCCCGTATCGGTCTGATCGGCGCTCGCGAAGCCCCGCCTCTTCCGGGAGGCGGGGCTTCGCCGTTCCCGGAGAGGTCCTCGGGCGGGCGATGCTCGCAAAGGGGTGTGCGAGCTCGACGCGCGGCTGCGCGAACGGTGACGTCGCCGACCGCTCAGAGAGCGCGCAGCGACCGGCTCATCGCGAGTTCGTCGCCGATCGGGCCCGTGAAAGTCTCCCCCGTCGCCACGAAACCGGCGCGCCGGTACACCGCCTGGGCTCGGGCGTTGTCGACGTGGACGTCGAGAGAGAGCGTCTCGAAGCCCCGGGCGGCGCACCACCGCGCCGCGGCGTCGAGGAGCGCGTCGATCGCTCCGCTGCCGCGGTGCGCCGGGTCGACGTAGACGCCGACGACGTCCGCGCGGTTCGCCGTCGACCGTCGCCCGGTGTGGTCGAGGTCTCCCGCGCGCCGCACCAGCACCGTGCAGGTGCCGATCCAGTCGTCTCCGCTCTCGGCCACGAACATCGCCGCGGAGTCGCCGTCCGCTCCTCCCGCCGCGCGCTCGTCCCAGAACGCCTGGTCGCGCTCGAGCTCCTGCGCGAAGGTGGTGAGGAAGGCGATGGATGCCGCGGGGTCGCTCACGGCGCGCAGACGCAGCTCGCGCACCCGGGCGCCTTCCCCGGCGCGCACGCGCCGCACGGTCGGGGCGCCGGCGCGACCGTGAGTCACGAGGCGCTCCGGGTCACGCACCGACCTCCTGATAGGCCGCGAACAGCAGCGACTCGTCGGGTGCCTGCAGCACGGTGGGACGGGCGAGGTCGTCGAGCACGATGAAGCGCAGCATGCTGCCGCGGCTCTTCTTGTCGCGCTGCATGGTCGCCTTCAGCGTCTGGAACGCCCCGGCGCGGTAGGTCGTGGGGAGCCCGAGCGACTCGAGCACCGTGCGGTGACGCTGGGCGACGTCGTCCGAGAGGCGCCCGGCGAGGCGTGACAGCTCCGCCGCGAAGACCATGCCGACCGAGATCGCCGCCCCGTGACGCCAGCGGTAGCGCTCGGCGTGCTCGATGGCGTGCCCGAGCGTGTGGCCGTAGTTGAGCACTTCGCGAAGCCCCGCCTCGCGCAGGTCTTCTCCGACGACGCGCGCCTTCATGTCGATCGCGAGCTCGACGCAGCGGCGGAACGCGTCGCCGCGGGGGTCGACGATCCCGGTCGGGTCGGCCTCGATCAGATCGAGGATCTCGGGATGCCAGATGAACCCGGCCTTCACCACCTCGGCGAAGCCCGCGGTCGCCTCGTTCTTCGACAGCGTGTCGAGCAGGTCGAGATCGCACACCACGGCCACCGGGGGCCAGAAGGCTCCGACGAGGTTCTTCCCCTCGGCGGTGTTGATGCCGGTCTTGCCGCCGACCGCGGCATCCACCATTCCCAGCACCGTCGTGGGCACCTGCACGAGGGCGACCCCGCGCAGCCACGTCGCAGCGACGAATCCGGCGAGGTCGGTGACCGCTCCCCCGCCGAAACCGATGACCGCGTCCGTGCGGGTGAAGTCGGCCTGGCCCATGACCTGCCAGCAGAAGGCCGCCACTTCGACGCGCTTTCCCTGCTCGGCATCCGGGATCTCGGCGAGCAGCACCTGACGGTCGCCCATGAGCTGCGCCCGCAGCGCCTCGGCCTGGGCGGCCAGGGTCGGCGGGTGCACGATGAGCACCTTCTGCGCCGCGGGGGGCAGCTTCTCGCCGAGGGTCGCCAGCAGGCCGCGCCCGACGGTGATGTCGTAGCCGGGGTCGCCGGCGACGCTGATGGTGGTGATGTCGGTCATGATGTCTCCTCGACCTGGGGGCGACGCGCCCAGGTCACGATGTCGTCGACGACGCGGGACAGCGGCCCCGACGACGTGTCGAAGGCGATGTCGGCGGCGGCCTCGTAGATCGGCCGCCGTTCTTCGTAGATGCGCAGCCAGCGCTGCGCGGGGTCCTCTCCCCCCAGGAGCGGCCGGTCGTCGCCGTGGATGCGGGAGGCCACGACCTGCGGCGACACGGTCAGCAGCACGACGCGGTGGGCGCCGAGCCGCTCTCGCGTGAGCGGGTCGAGGACCGCTCCCCCGCCGAGGGCGACGACGCCCCCGCGGCCGAGCGCCTCGACCACCGCGTCGCGTTCGAGCGCGCGGAAGTGCGCTTCGCCGTGCGCGAGGAAGAGGTCGCGGATCGGGCCGTGGTCGCGCACGACGATCTTGTCGGTGTCGCTGAACGACGCTCCGAGGGCACGCGCGACGCGTCGCCCCACGCTCGTCTTGCCGGCGCCCATGGGACCGATCAGCACGACGGCGGGACCCACCTCGCCGCTCTCCGTCACGGGATCGCCGGCGGGGGCAGGCGCGGGCGCCCGCTCAGGCGAGGTCATGCGCGAGCAACGCGGCATCCGACGCGTCGGTCGTGCGCAGCGTCCGGGGCAGGTTCGCGAGGTACGTCTCGAGGTTGCGGCGCGTTTCGGCGACGTTGTCGCCGCCGAACTTCTCGAGCACGGCGTCGGCGAGGGTCACCGCGACCATCGCCTCGGCGACGACTCCGGATGCCGGGACGGCGCACACGTCGGAGCGCTGGTGGTGCGCCGCGGCGGTGTCGCCCGTCGCGACGTCGACGGTGCGCAGGGCCTTGGGGATCGTCGCGATCGGCTTCATGCCGGCGCGCACGCGCAGGACGGTGCCGGTGGACATCCCGCCCTCGGTGCCGCCCGCGCGGTCGGAGGAGCGCGTGATGCCGTCCTCGGTGGCGAACAGCTCGTCGTGCGCCTGCGAACCGCGGCGCGTCGTGGTGAGGAAGCCGTCGCCGACCTCGACGCCCTTGATCGCCTGGATGCTCATGAGCGCCTGCGCGAGGCGGGCGTCGAGGCGCCGGTCCCACTGCACGTGGGAGCCGAGCCCCGGGGGCAGACCGTACGCGAGTACCTCGACGATGCCGCCGAGCGTGTCGCCCGCCTTCTTCGCGTCGTCGACCTCGGCGACCATCGCCGCGCTGGTCTCGGCGTGGAAGCACCGCAGCGGGTCGGCGTCGAGACGGTCGACGTCGTCGGGCGTGGGCAGTTCCGCGTCGTCGGGAACGCGCACGGGCCCGATGGAGAGCGTGTGGCTGACGAGGCGGATGCCGAGCTCGCCGAGGAACGAGCGGGCCACCGCACCGAGCGCGACGCGCGCGGCCGTCTCGCGGGCCGAGGCGCGCTCGAGGATGGGGCGCGCCTCGTCGAAGCCGTACTTCTGCATGCCGACGAGGTCGGCGTGGCCGGGGCGGGGGCGCGTGAGGGCCGCGCCGCGACCGCGCGAGCGGTCGGACAGCTCGACGGGCTCGGGGCTCATGACCTCGGTCCACTTCGGCCACTCGGTGTTGCCGATGCGCAGCGCGATCGGGCTGCCGATCGTGAAGCCGTGCACGACACCCGTCGAGAGGGTGAGCTCGTCCTCTTCGAACTTCATGCGCGAGCCGCGGCCGTAGCCGAGCCGACGGCGCGCCAGTTCGGCGCGGATCTGGGCCGAGGAGACGGGGACACCGGCCGGCATCCCCTCCATGAGGGCGATCAGTTCGGGGCCGTGGGACTCGCCGGCGGTGAAGACGCGAAGCATTCGTCTAGTCTCCCATGAGCGCGATGCGCATTGCGGCCAGCACCTCGTCGTCGCGCCGGAGCGGCCGGGAGGCGTCGCCCGTGACGAACAGGCGCACCTGCAGCAGGGCCTGGTGCAGCAGCATGGTCAGCCCGTCGTGCGCGGGGACGCCCGCCCGCTCCCACGCGATCCCGAGGGGTGTCGGCCAGCCGCCGTAAACGACGTCGACGAGGGGCCCCGACGCGGATGCCAGGGGCCCGGCGAGAGCGCCGAGGTCGGTGCCGCCGGGAAGCGCCGCGATCGTCGCGTCGACGGAGACCGGGTCGGGGGCGTCGAAGGTCGTCGCGCGCACGGTGACGCCGAGGCGGGCGCCGATCGCCACCAGGGGCGCGGCCGCATCGGGGCGGCGGGCGCGCACGTCGATGTCGACCGCTCCGGCGCGCGCGGCCGCGACGACGGCGGAGGTCGCGGTCGCCCCCGCCCCCAGGACGCGCACGCGCTGCGGTCGCCGCACCCCGATCTCCTCGAGGGCGCGGGCGAGTCCCCCGACGTCGGTGTTGAAACCGTGCGGGCCGTCGTCGGTGAGGAGGTAGGTGTTGACGGCACCGGTGAGGCGGGCGTCGTCGTCGAGGGTCGCGGCGCGGGCCGCCGCCGCGTGCTTCAGAGGCATCGTGAGCGACAGGCCGCGCCACGTGGCATCCATCCCGTCCAGCTCCGCCGCGAAGCCGGCCTCGTCCACGCGTCGACGCCCGTACTCCCAGTCGAGCCCGAGCACGCGGTAGGCCGCGGCGTGGAGCCGGGGCGACCGCGAATGCGCGATCGGGTCGCCCCAGACCTCCAGCCGGGTGCGGTCGGTCAGCATCCGCCGTCGGGGTTGTCGCGGCACCACGCGCGGAACTGGTCCACGGCCTTCAGCTGGTCGGCGTAGGTCGTCGAGAACACCGTCTCGCCCGTGGCGAGGTTGACCGTCGTGAAGTAGTACCACGGTCCGTCCACCGGCTTCATGGCGGCGTCGATCGCGAGATCACCCGGGTTGGCGATGGGGCCCACGGGCAGACCCGGTCGGATGTAGGTGTTCCACGGGTTGTCGCTGGTGAGCGCGTTCTCGGACGACGACGACGAACCGGCATCCAGTTCTCCGGCGCCGTACTGGGCCGTCGAGTCCATCTGCAACAGACCGTGGGTCTCGGTGTTGTCGGGCTGCAGGCGGTTCTCGATCACGCGCGAGACCTTGTAGAAGTCCTCGCTGCTGCGTGCTTCGCGCTCGATGATCGAGGCGATGATGAGGATGCGTTCGCGGTCGGATGCGGGGACCCCCGCGGTGTCGAGCGACTGGATGGTGCGCTGCACCATGCGCTCGATGACCTGCTGAGCGGTGACCCCCTCGTCGAAGTCGTACGTCGCCGGGAAGATCCAGCCCTCGAGCGTGGAGGCGGGGACGCCGTAGACGGAGGGATCGGCGACGGCGGTGTCGAGGTCGGCGCGCGGGATGCTCAGCTGCTCGGAGATGACGTCGAGCGATTGCTCCAGCGTCAGTCCCTCGCGCAGCTGCACGGAGTAGTCCAGGCGGCTCGCGGGGTCGCGGAGCGCCGCGAGCACGGCCTCGGAGGTCATCTGCTGCTGCAGCTTGTAGACGCCGGGCTGGAACGTGAAGGCGACGGAGTTGTCGACCATGTATTTGTACAGCGAATTCGACGCCTTCGTGACGCCGGCGTCGAACAGCTTCGGTGAGACCGACTCCCCGGTGTCGCCCGAGACGATGGTGATGCGGGCTTCGCCGGTGGCCTGGCCCGCCTCGTAGTCGAGGGGCTCGCCGTTGCCGAGGAAGGCCTGGATGCGATCGCCGTAGGTGTTCCACACGGCCAGGCCCCCCGCCGCGGCGCCGCCGAGCAGCACGAGCACGATCGCGAGGGCGATCCAGCCGCCGACGCGACGGCGCTTCTTGGGGGCTCGCGGGGCGGTGTGCCCGATCTCGTGGGTGGTGGTCTGTCCGGTGAAGAGGTCTTCGAGAGAGCCCGACGACACGCCTCCCCCGGTCGCTCCGGTGCGCGCGGTGGCGGCGCCCACGAGAGCGGGCTCGGAGCGACGCGCGGCCTCGGCCCGCGGGCCACCGTCGGCGGGCGACGGCTGCGGCGCGGGGGCCGGCGAGGTCGTGCCGGCCGCGGCCGGCTGCGAGGTCGGGGTGCGTCGGGGGCCGGGGGCGGCGGCATCCGCTTCGCCCGCGGGGAACGGGGATGCCGCGGCGGAGGGCGCCGTGGGCTCGGTCGCGCGCGGGGCCGGGGCGGTGGTGGCCGCGGGGGGCTCGGTTGCGCGCGCGGGGGGCTCGGTCGTGCGCGCGGCCGGGGCGGGCGCGGACGTGCGGGGCGCGGCGGTCGGGGCCGCGGGGGGCTCGGCGGTGCGCGCGGGCTCCGCCGCGTTCCCTGCGCCGGAGGCGACAGCGGGCGCATCGCCCTCGCGACGCGCGGCGTCGACGCGCGGGGCCGGGGTGGCGTCGGGGGACGCCGTGCCGGTGGGGCCCGTCTGCGCGCGACGGGCTTCCCGCGCCGCTCGGCGGGAGGGAGGAGCGTCGCTCGCCGAGCCGTCAGCCGAGCGCGCACCGGTGCGCGGATCGGGAAGACGGCTGTACAGATCGGCGAAGGGGTCGTTCTCGGGGGGCTGGTTCTCGGGCATCGTCAGGCGGGCTCCTGTCCCGGTGATACGGCGGGTCCGGCCGGCTCGCCGGACTGTCGCTCCACGTCGAGCGCCTGCTGCAGCAGAACCACAGCGGCGACTTGATCCACAATGCTACGAGAGTCGCGCTGGGAACGTCCTGCCTCCCGGAGCACCCCGTGCGCGGACACGGTGCTCAGGCGCTCGTCGACGAGGCGCACCGGCATGGGCAGCGCCGCCGCGAGCTCCGTCGCGAAGCGACGCGCGTCGGTGGTCGACGGGGTGTCCTCCCCGCGCAGGTTGAGCGGGAGCCCCACGAGCACCTCGAACGCCTCGTACTCGGTCGCGAGGGCGACGATGCGGCGCACGGGCTCCCCCTTGCGGGGAACCGTCTCGACCGGCACGGCGAGCACCCCGTCGGGATCGGAGCGGGCGACGCCCACGCGGGCGCGTCCGACATCGATCCCCAGACGGATGCCGCGTCGGAACTCCGTCACGCGGTGGTCGCCCGCACGTCGGCCACGATGCCCTCCAGCGCCTGCGGCAGGGCAGCGGCATCCGTTCCGCCTCCCTGCGCGACGTCGGGGCGACCGCCGCCGCCGCCGCCGAGCGTGGCGGCCGCGGCCTTCGCGAGAGCGCCGGCGGCGAGACCGCGCTCGCGCGCGGCGTCGTTGGTGACGACAACGACCGTCGCGCGGCCCCCCGCCACCGAGCCGAGCGCGACGACGGCGGGGTCGCTTCCGAGCCTGTCGCGCACCTGCAGGGCCAGGGAGCGCACGTCGTCGGCCGACGCGCCCTCGCCGAGGCTCTGCGCCACGACCTTGACGGTGCCGACGGCCACGGCCGACTCCACCAGTTGCGGCAGTCGACCGGTCAGGGCCTGCGCCTCGAAGGCGGCGATCTTCTTTTCGGCGGCCTTGAGGCTCGCCGCGAGCTCGCTGATGCGGGTCGTGAGCTGCTCGCGCGGGGTCTTGAGCGACGTCGACAGCTGCGAGACGATCGCGCGCTCGGCGGCGAGGTCGCGGAACGCGTCGAGTCCCACGAGGGCTTCGACACGACGGTTCGACGCACCCACGGACTGCTCGCCGACGAGGTTGACCAGACCGATCTCGGAGCTGCGGGCGACGTGCGTGCCACCGCACAGCTCGCGCGACCACGGACCCCCGATGTCGACCATGCGCACGGTGTCGCCGTACTTCTCACCGAACAGCGCCATGGCGCCGGCGGCCTTGGCCTCGTCGAGCGACATCACCCGCGTGGTCACCTCGAGGTTGTCGCGCACGGCGTTGTTGGCGATGTCCTCGATCTCGGTGCGGGTCTCGCTCGACAGCGCGGACCCCCAGCTGAAGTCGAATCGCATGTAGCCGGCGCGGTTGAGCGATCCGGTCTGCGTCGCGGTCTTGCCGAGGGTGTCGCGGATCGCCGCATGCACGAGGTGCGTGGCGGTGTGGGCCTGCTGCGCGGCGTGGCGGTTGAGTCCGTCGACGACCGTCGTGGCGGGGGCGCCCACCGAGACCTCGCCGGTGGTGACCTCGACCGTGTGGCTCACGAGGCCCGGGACGGGACGCTGCACGTCGAGCACCTCGAGCTCGTAGCCGGGTCCCACGATGACGCCCTTGTCGGCGACCTGGCCGCCCGACTCGGCGTACAGGGCGGTCTCGGCGAGGATGACCTCGGCGATCTGGCCCTCCGAAGCGCGGTCGGTCCCCTGCCCCTGGACCAGGATGCCGAGCACCTTCGACTCCGTCTGCAGCTCGGTGTAGCCGGTGAACACCGTCTCACCGAGCGCGCGGAACTCGCGGTACGCGCTCTGGTCGGCGATCGCCCCCTTGCGGGCGCGGGCGTCGGCCTTGGCGCGCGTGCGCTGCTCCTGCATGAGGGTGTCGAACGCCGCGCGGTCGACGCTCAGCCCGGCCTCTTCGGCGATCTCGAGAGTGAGGTCGATCGGGAAGCCGTAGGTGTCGTGCAGCAGGAACGCCTCGGAGCCCGAGAGCGTCGAGCCGCCGCCGTTCTTGGCCTCGGCGACCGACTGGTCGAGGATGGCGGACCCCGCCGCGAGGGTGCGTAGGAATGTCTGCTCCTCGGCGATGGCATAGGCCGAGAGGCGGGCGTAGTCCGCCTCGACCTCGGGGTACGACTCTTTCATCGCGTCGCGGGAGGCGGCGAACAGCTCGGGGAAGGTCGCGCCCTCTACGCCGAGCAGGCGCATCGATCGGATCGCGCGGCGCATGATGCGCCGCAGGATGTAGCCGCGGCCCTCGTTCGAGGGGGTGACGCCGTCGGCGAGCAGCATGAGCGAGGAGCGCACGTGGTCGGCGACGATGCGCAGGCGCACGTCGTCCTCGTGGGATTCGGCGCCGTAGGCCTTGCCCGCCAGCTTCGCCGCGAGATCGAGCACGGGGCGCACCTGGTCTGTCTCGTACATGTTGTCGACGCCCTGCTTGATGAACGCGATGCGCTCGAGGCCCATGCCGGTGTCGATGTTCTTCGCGGGAAGTTCGCCGACGATGTCGAAGTCGTACTTCGAGCGCACGTTCGTGATCTCGTACTGCATGAACACGAGGTTCCAGATCTCGACGTAGCGGTCGTCGTCGGTGGCGGGGCCCCCGTCGATGCCGTAGTCCGGGCCGCGGTCGAAGAAGATCTCCGAGCAGGGGCCCGCGGGGCCCGGAAGACCCGTCGACCAGTAGTTGGTGTCCTTGCCGAGCCGCTGGATGCGGTCTTCGGGCAGGGTGCTCAGCTTCAGCCAGAGGTCGTGCGCCTCGTCATCCTCTTCGTAGACGGTGACCCAGAGATCCTTCGGGTCGAAGGCCAGGCCGCCCTCGGACTCCGGCGCGGTGAGGAGTTCCCACGCGAAGCGGATCGCGTCCTCCTTGAAGTAGTCGCCGAACGACCAGTTGCCCAGCATCTGGAAGAAGGTGCCGTGGCGCGGGGTCTTGCCGACCTCTTCGATGTCGTTGGTGCGGATGCACTTCTGCACGTCCGCGGCCCGCGGGTACGGCGGGGGAACGACGCCGCTGAGGTACGGGATGAAGGGCACCATGCCCGCCACGGTGAACAGCAGGGCCGGATCGTCGGTGACGAGCGAGGCCGACGGGACGATCGTGTGGTTCTTCTTCTCGAAGAAGTCGAGGAAGCGCTGGGCGATCTCGGCGGTTTTCATGGAGGGTCTTTCCGTGGGCGTGCGGTGGCCGCCTCCGGTCTTCGGGGGCGGGATGCCGGGGAGGTCAGTCGGTCGAAGAGGCCGCGGTCTTCGCGGAGGCGACGCCCTTGGCGTCGTCGATGATCTCCGAGAGGCGGGTCTCCTGCTGATGGTAGGCGTCGCTCATGTGGTCGGTGAATTCTCCGATCCGGGAGTCGAGCTGGGCGAGCAACTCCTGACCGCGGGGGTCCTTGTTGACGAGATGGGCGGCGACGAATCCGCCGGCGATCCCCAGCGCGAACCAGAAGAGGCTTTTCACGATCAACGACTTCTTCCTCGAGGCGACGCCGCGGTCGCGGCATCCTTCATCGTAGGCGACGGCCGTTGTGTGGCGCATGAAACCGCCCGGTGCGGTCCGCATCCGCCGTGTCCGACGGTGGGTGGCGCCGCGGGCCTTTCTCCCCCGGCGCCGAGCGTCGCCCTCCGCGATCGTCCACCCGCGCTGTCGCGCGCACAACTCCTGCATTGTGGCGGCGTACGGCCCGCAGCCGGGCCCCGTGCGCTGCTTCTGCAGGAGTTGTGCCGGGTCGTGGCGTCGGCGCGGGCCGCCGGGTGGCGGGAGCGCCGGGCTCGCCCGCGGGCGGGGCGGGGCGGGGGGACACAGCGCAGGAGTTCGTCGCGCGGTCGGGCCGGATGGCGGGGCCGGCGGCGCTGTCGCGCGCACAACTCCTGCATTATGGCGGCGCGCGGCCCACGGCCGGGCTCCGCGCGCCGGTTCTGCCGGAGTTGTGCCGGGACGTGGCGCCGCCGCGGGCCGCCGGCGGGAGGGGGCGCCGGGCCCGGCCGCGGCTACGGGTGGGGGCGATTGACCACAACGCAGGAGTTCGTCGCGCTCTTCGTGCGAATGGCGGGGGCGGCGGCGGTGTGGCGTGCACAACTCCTGCATTGTGTCGGCGTACGGCCCGGGTCCGGACTCCGCGCGCCGGTTCTGCCGGAGTTGTGCCGGTGACGGGCATCCGGCCGCGCGAGAGCGCGACCGGGAACGACATCCGGCCGCGCGAGAGCGCGACCGGGAACGACGTTCGGCGGCGCGAAGGCGTGACCGGGAGCGACATCCGGCCGCGCGAGAGCGCGACCGGGAACGACGAAGGGCGCCGGGAGAACCCGACGCCCTTCGTGTGCTCGCTGGGATCAGCGGGCGGCGTAGTACTCGACGACGAGCTGCACGTCACACGTGACGGGCACCTCGGCGCGCTTGGGGCGACGCACGAGCTTGGCCTGGAGCGTCGACAGGTCGACCTCGAGGTAACCGGGAACGGGGGGCAGCACCTCGGCGTGCCCGCCGGCGGCGGCGACCTGGAAGGGCTCGAGGCCCTCGCTCTTCGGCTTGACGTGGATCTGCTGGCCCGGCTTCACGCGGAACGACGGGCGGTCCACGAGCTGGCCGTCGACCATGATGTGGCGGTGCACCACGAGCTGGCGAGCCTGCGCGGTGGTGCGGGCGAAGCCCGAACGCACGACGAGGGCGTCCAGACGCATCTCGAGCAGCTCGACCAGGTTCTCACCGGTCAGGCCGTCGGTGCGGCGGGCCTCGTTGAACGCGATGCGCAGCTGCTTCTCGCGGATGCCGTACTGCTCGCGCAGACGCTGCTTCTCACGCAGACGGACGGCGTAGTCGCTGTCGGCCTTGCGCTTGGTGCGGCCGTGCTCGCCGGGAGCGTAGGGACGCTTCTCGAGGTAGCGGGCGGCCTTGGGGGTGAGCGCGACGCCGAGGGCGCGCGACAGACGCACCTTGCGGCGGTCCTGAGACTTCGTGGTCACGAAGTTCTCCTTCCGATGACGCGGCCGCGCCTTTCGCGGCTCGCGGGCGTATCGCCCCCTTCCGCCCGGTCCGGGGCGCACGCCGGGGCGCACCGGATGGTGATCACAGAAAGGAGGGGATGCCCGAAAACCCTGTTTCGAGCCGGTTCATGCTATCAGAGAGCCCTGCGCGCCCGCCGGGTGCTCACGGGCCGTCGAGGATGCGGCGGATCTTCTCGAGCCGCGCGGAGACGTCGCGCTCCGTGCCGTGGGTGGTCGGCTCGTAGTACCGGCGTCCGCGCAGCTCGTCGGGGAGGTACTGCTGGGCGACGATGCCGATCTCGCTGTCGTGCGCGTACTTGTAGCCCTTGCCGTGCCCGAGTCGCTTGGCCCCCGGGTAGTGGGCGTCGCGCAGATGCATCGGCACCCGCCCGAACCCGCCGGCGCGCACGTCGGCGATCGCGGCGTTGATGGCGTTGTACGCGGCGTTCGACTTGGCGGTGGTGGCGAGGTAGATCGTGGCCTCGGCGAGCGGGATGCGCCCCTCGGGCATGCCGATGAAGGCGACGGCGTCGGCGGCGGCGACCGCGATCTGCAGGGCCTGCGGATCGGCCATGCCGATGTCTTCGGCGGCCGAGATCACGAGGCGTCGCGCGATGAAGCGCGGGTCCTCCCCCGCCTCGATCATCCGCGCAAGGTAGTGGATCGCGGCATCCGCGTCGGATCCGCGCACCGACTTGATGAACGCGCTGATCACGTCGTAGTGCTCGTCGCCTTGGCGGTCGTAGCGCAGCAGCGCGCGGTCGACGGCCTGGGCGATGTGGTCGGCGGTGATGACGGGGGTCTCGGTCTCAGGAAGGACGAACGGCGATCCGTCGTCTTCGTCCTCGTCTTCGTCGTGCTCCGCCGACGGGCTGTCCGCCGACGCCGAGTCCGCCGCTCCGGCATCGTCTCCCGCGACCGACGCGGCCGCCTCGAGGGCGGTCAGGGCTCGGCGCGCGTCGCCCGACGCGAGGCGCACGAGGGCTGCACGCGCGTCGTCGTCGAGGACGACGCGGCCGGCGAGACCGCGGGGGTCGCTCACGGCGCGGTCGACGAGGGCGCCGAGGTCGTCGTCGCCGAGCGGGCGCAGCGTCAGCAGCAGCGAACGGGACAGCAGCGGGGAGACGACCGAGAACGAGGGGTTCTCGGTGGTCGCGGCGATCAGCACGACCCAGCCGTTCTCGACCCCGGGCAGCAGCGCGTCTTGCTGCGCCTTGGTAAACCGGTGGATCTCGTCGAGGAACAGGATGGTCGACTGCCCGTAGAGGTCGCGCTGGGTCAGGGCCTCTTGCATGACCTCGCGGACGTCTTTCACTCCGGCGGTGATGGCCGACAGCTCGACGAAACGGCGCCCCGACGAACGGGCGATCGCCTGCGCGAGCGTGGTCTTGCCGGTGCCGGGCGGACCCCACAGGATGACCGAGACCGCCGATCCGGATGCCGACGAGTCGGTGGTCGCGAGGGTGACCAGCGGCGAGCCGGGGCGGAGCAGATGACCCTGGCCCGCGACCTCGTCGAGACTGACCGGCCGCATGCGAACGGCGAGCGGGGTCTGGCCCTGGAAGAGCGCGGAGGAAGGGGTCACCCGTCCAGGCTAATCGCGGGTTCCGACATCGGTCGTCGTGCGGGGTGAGGCGCGAAGGCGCCCTTTGTAGGATCGGGGTGCCCGGTGACGGGCGAAGGAGGTCGATGTGGCGACGCGCGGGAAAGACCGGCAGACGCGGGAGCAGCGGGAACGTGCTCGCGCCTACCAGGTGCGGCTGGCGCTGCACGAGCGCCAGGGGCGTCGTCGCCGGCGCGACAACGTGCTCGCCGTCGTGATCGGTCTGGTCGTGATCGCGGGTGCGATCGCCACGCAGACCGTCTATTACGCCGCCGGCCCGGGAGCCCCCGCTCCGACGCAGAGCCCTGCCCCGACCTCTCCCGCGACGGACGCCCCGTCGTCCTCGCCCGCGCCGACGCCCTGATCGACGCGACCGAGAAGCCGCGCGTCCCGCGTGACGCCGCACGTCTCGGTCCTGTGAGGGCGCGGCTGCGCGTACTAGGCTCGGAGGGTCCTTCTCCCCCAGGCGGTCCTGCCGCGATGAGGTGCTACCCGTGACTTCCGTTCCCTCCCCCGAGACCTCCGACCCGCGCGACGACGCGAGCGCCCCCGAGGTCGATCCCGCCACGACAGAGGTCGTGGCCGACGCGACGGATGCCGCGGCCCCCGCGTCCGCGCCCGCCGAGACGACCGACGACACGGCGGATGCCGAGGCCCCGGCGTCCGCGCCCGTTCAGGCGGCCGACGACGCGGCGCCCGCCGAGACGCCGGCCGAGGCCCCCGCAGACGAGGCGGAGACCACCGCGGCCGAGCCGCAGGCCGACGAGCCCGCGCACGCGACCGCGTCGTCGGACGCCGACACCACGGACGCGGATGCCGCGGATGCCGACACCGCGGACGCCGATACGCCCTCCACGGCGGAGTCCACCACCGAAGCGGCCGCGGCGCCGCAGCCGGCGGCCCGCCCCGTTCCGGGTGCGCGGATCCCCGGTCCTCCCCCTGGCGCGAAGGCGTCCACGACGGCATCTGAGCCGTGGGGTCGCGTCGACGACGAGGGCACGGTCTCCGTCCGCGAGGCGGACGGCTGGCGTGTCGTGGGCCAGTACCCCGACGGCACTCCCGCGGAGGCCCTCGCCTACTTCCAGCGCAAGTTCGCCGATCTGGCCGGCGAGGTGACGCTTCTCGAGACCCGTCACCGTCGTGGTGGCGCATCGGCATCCGACCTCCGCTCCACGGCGAAGACGCTGCGCTCCAAGCTCGACGGTGCTGCCGCGGTGGGCGACCTCGCCGCGCTGATCGCCCGGGTCGACGCCCTCACGGGTGAGCTCGCCGAGGCGAGCGAGACCGAGGCGGTCGCCGCGAAGCAGGCTTCCGAGGAGGCCGTGCGCGAGCGCACGGCGATCGTCGAGGAGGCCGAGGCCCTCGCCGCGCGCGACCCCCAGTCGGTGCAGTGGAAGCAGATGACGGCCGACATGGCGGCGTTGTTCGACCGCTGGCAGGCGCACCAGCAGAACGGACCGCGCCTGTCGAAGTCCACGGCGCAGCAGCTGTGGCGTCGTTTCCGCGACGCCCGTGCGACCGTCGACCGGCACCGCCGCGAGTTCTTCTCGTCCCTCGACGAGACGCACAAGGCCGCGCGCGAGGCGAAGACCCGTCTCGTCGAGCGGGCCGAGGCCCTGGCCCCGCGCGGCGAAGACGGCATCGGCGCGTACCGCGACCTCCTCGACGCGTGGAAGGCCTCCGGACGCGCCGGCCGCAAGGTCGACGACGCGTTGTGGGCCCGCTTCAAGGCCGCCGGCGACGCGCTGTACGGCGCGCGCATCGAGCGCGAGTCGGCGGACGCCGAGGCCTCGAAGGAGAAGATCGAGCAGAAGCGCGCTCTGCTGGAGCAGGCCGCGCCGATCGTCGACGAGAAGAACCTCGCGACGGCCCGTCAGAAGCTCACCGCGATCCAGCGGCAGTGGGACGAGATCGGTCGCATCTTCCCCCGCGACAAGGAGCGCGCCCTCGACGACGAGCTCCGCAAGATCGAGCAGAGCGTGCGTACGCGCGAGGACGCCGACTGGAAGCGCAACGACCCCGAGCAGAAGGCGCGCGCGAACGACATGACGCGTCAGCTGACCGACGCGATCGACAAGCTCGAGGCCGAGCTCGCCGATGCCGAGGCCCGCGGTGACAAGCGCGCCGCGGCGCAGGCATCGGAAGCCCTCGAGGCGCGTCGCACCTGGCTGCGCGCACTCGGCGGCTGACCGCTCTCCACAGATCCGACGGTCCGCCGTCACGGGCGACACCGCCCCGCCACACTGGCGGGATGGTGTCGCCCTTCCTGTTCTTCGCCGACGAGCGCCTCTCCCTCCCCGAGCTGACCGCCGCGTGCCTCGACGGCGCCCTGGTGCCGCTCGGCGAGGGGTTCATGCCCGCCGATGCTGCCGAGACGCCCTGGATGCGCGCGCGCAGCCTGCGGCCCCTGCTCGAGGGGCGGTGGGCGGCGGTGCGGCTGTCGGCGGCGTGGGTGCACGGCGCGATCCCCGTCGAGCCGGTCGCCCATCACCTCCAGCGCGCACGTGACGCCCGCGTTCGCGCGGGGCGCGACCCGCGAGCGGTCTATCACGACGTGCGTCTGCCTCCGGAAGACACGGTCGCGATCGGCGGGGTGCCGCTCAGCACGCGACCGCGGACGCTCGCCGATCTCGCGCGATCCGCCGACGAGGTCGAAGCCGCCGTCGCGCGGGCGTGGGCGCACCGCGAGCCCGGCTTGGCTCAGGATGCCGCGGCCTGGCTCTCGCGGCATCCCCGCTTCCCGCATGTGCACCGGGCGACGCGTCTGCTGCGAGCGGCGCGGACGGAGCCGCGCGACTCGTGACGGACGGAGAACCGGCTCAGGAAGAGGTGACGCGGTAGACGTCGTACACCGCGTCGATCCGCCGCACGGCGTTGAGCACGCGGTCGAGGTGCACCGTGTCGCCCATCTCGAAGACGAACTTGCTGAGCGCCAGTCGGTCGTTCGTCGTCGAGACCGTGGCCGAGAGGATGTTGACGTGATGCTCGCTGAGCACCCGTGTCACATCGCTCAGCAGGCCCGAGCGGTCGAGCGCCTCGACCTGGATCTGCACGAGGAACACACTCTTGGTGGTGGGGGCCCACTCCACGTCAATGAGACGGTCGGGCTCCTCTTTCAGCGACCGCACGTTGGTGCAGTCGCCCCGGTGCACCGAGACCCCGCTCCCCCGCGTGACGAAGCCGACGATCTCGTCGCCCGGAACCGGCGTGCAGCACTTGGCGAGCTTCACCAGGATGTCGGGGGCGCCGCGCACGAGCACGCCCGAGTCGCCGCCGCGCGGGGCACGACTGCGCCCGACGGGAATGTCGATGGGGCCGGTGCTCGTCTCCTCGACGCTGACCAGCGCGGTGACCTTCTCGATCACGGACTGCGTCGAGACGTGTCCCTCGCCTACGGCCGCGTACAGCGCCGAGACGTCCTCGTAGTGGAACTGCCGCGCAACCTCGGTGAAGGAGTCCTGGTTCATCAGCCGCTGCAGCGGAAGGTTCTGCCGCCGCATGGCGCGGGCGATGGAGTCCTTGCCCTGCTCGATGGCCTCTTCGCGACGTTCCTTCGTGAACCAGCCGCGGATCTTGTTGCGCGCGCGCGTGCTCTTGACGAATCCGAGCCAGTCCTGGCTGGGGCCTGCGTCGGGGTTCTTCGAGGTGAACACCTCGACGACGTCGCCGCTCTGCAGCGTCGACTCCAGGGGGACGAGTCGCCCGTTTACCTTCGCGCCCATCGTGCGGTGACCGATCTCGGTGTGCACGGCGTAGGCGAAGTCGACCGGGGTGGCTCCGGTCGGAAGGCCGATCACGCGCCCCTTCGGGGTGAAGACGTAGACCTCTTTCGCGCCGATCTCGAAACGCAGCGAGTCGAGGAACTCCCCCGGATCGGCGGTCTCGGCCTGCCAGTCGGAGATGTGCGCGATCCAGGCCATGTCGGCGTCGACGGCCTTGGCATCCGCCTTGCCGCCGGCCATGCGCTCCTTGTACTTCCAGTGCGCGGCGACGCCGAACTCCGCCTGCTGATGCATCTCGTTGGTGCGGATCTGGATCTCGACGGTGCGACCGCCGGGACCGATCACGGTCGTGTGCAGCGACTGGTACAGATTGAACTTCGGCGTGGCGATGTAGTCCTTGAAGCGCCCCGGCAGCGGGGTCCACCGCGCGTGGATGGCGCCCAGCACCGCGTAGCAGTCGCGCACCGTGCCCACGAGGATCCGGATGCCGATGAGGTCGTAGATGTCGTCGAACTCGCGGCCGCGCACGACCATCTTCTGATAGACGGAGTACAGCTGCTTCGGGCGTCCCATGACGCGCCCGCGCACGCGGAGCTCGCGCAGGTCGGCGTCCACGGCTTCGATGACGTTCTGCACGTATTGCTCGCGCTGGGGGGTGCGCTGCTTGACCAGGCTGTCGATCTCGGCGTACAGCTTCGGATGCATCACGGCGAACGAGAGGTCCTCGAGCTCGCTCTTGATCGCCTGGATGCCGAGGCGGTGCGCGAGGGGCGCGTAGATCTCGAGGGTCTCGGTGGCCTTCTTCGCGGCCTTGTGCGGGGGCACGAAGCCCCAGGTCCGGGCGTTGTGCAGGCGGTCGGCGAGCTTGATGAGCAGGACGCGGATGTCTTTCGACATCGCCACGATCATCTTGCGCACCGTCTCGGCCTGGGCGCTGTCGCCGTACTTGACCTTGTCGAGCTTGGTGACGCCGTCGACGAGCATCGCGACCTCGTCGCCGAAGTCGGCGGCGAGCTCGTCGAGCGGATAGCCGGTGTCTTCGACCGTGTCGTGCAGCAGGGCCGCCGCGATGGCCTTCGGCCCGAGGCCGAGTTCGGCGAGGATCTGCGCGACCGCGAGGGGGTGCGTGATGTAGGGCTCGCCGCTCTGGCGCTTCTGCCCGTCGTGGGCCTTGTCGGCCACAGCGTACGCGCGCTCGATGATCGCGAGGTCGCCCTTGGGGTGGTGCGTGCGCACGGTGCGCAGCAGCTTGTCGACGTCGTCGCGACGGGCGGCGCGCGAGAAGATGCGCGGAACCAGGCGGCGGAGCGACGACGGCGGTGGCGCGGAGGAGGCGGTTTCGGTCATCAGCACCCCTTCTTCACGGCCAGTCGATCAATTCTACGCTTCCCCGGCGCGGCCCTGAGGTCGCGCCGGGGAGATCGCCGGGCGTCAGGCGGGGATGCCGGCCTTCTCGCGCGCGGCGCGCACGCGCGCGTCGCGCTGGGCGATCGGCTGCTCCCGCTCGCGCAGGAGGGCGTACATCGGAACGGCCACGAACAGGGTCGAATACGCGGCCACGATCGTGCCGACGAAGATCGACAGCGAGATGTCGCTCAGCGTCCGCGCCCCGAGGGGGACGCCGATGAAGAGGATCGCGCCCACCGGGAGGATCGCCACGACCGTCGTGTTGATCGAGCGGATCAGCGTCTGGTTGGCGGCGAGGTTGACGGACTCCGCGAAGGTGCGTCCCGAGATCTCGCCGTCTTCCCTCGTGTTCTCACGCACCTTGTCGAAGACGACGGTGGTGTCGTAGAGCGCGTAGGAGAGGATCGTGAGGAAGCCGATCACGGCCGCGGGAGAGATCTCGAAGCCGAAGACCGCGTAGACGCCGATCGTGATCACGAGCACGTCGACGAGGCCGATGATCGCCGCGACCGACATCTTCCACGTGCGGAAGTACAGCGCGAGGATGAGGAACGTCAGGGCGAGGAAGATCGACAGACCCCACAGCGACTGTCGCGTGACGTCCGCTCCCCAGGTGGGGCCGATGAACGAGTCGGTCACCTCCGCGGCGGGCACGTCGTAGGCCGTGGCCAGCGCTGCTGAGACGGCCTGCGTCTCGTCGCTGCCGAGCTGGTCGGTCTGCACGCGGACGGCCTGGTCGCTGATCGTCGTCACGCGCGTCTGCGCGCCGGGGACGACCGAGGTCACCGCGTTCGTCGCGATCGACTGATCGAACGAGGCGGGGTTCGACACCGTGAACTGCGATCCGCCGGTGAACTCGATCGAGAACTGCACCGGACGGAACAGCGGCACCAGGGCCGCTCCGATCACGAGGACCGCGGCGATGATGAACCACAGGCGACGACGCTGAACGAAGGGGAACGACGTCTTCCCGGAGTAGAGGTCGTTGCCGAGCTGGGACATGGAGCGGGCCATCAGTCGTCTCCCTCCTTGGTGGAGCGGCTATCGCCGCGGGCGGCGGCGAGTTCCGCCTGCTTGCGCTCGGCGATCGTCTGCCGCCGCTGGGCTTCGCCGCGCGAGCGCTTCGCGCGGCCGCTGTCGGCGACCGGGGTGCGGAACTGCGCCCGACCGCGGTAGACGGCACCGAGGGCGTTGGGATCCATCCCCGACAGCGGGTGGCCCGAGCCGAAGAAGCGCGTGCGGGCGAGCAGCTGCATCACCGGGTGAGTGAACAGGATGAAGATGAGGATGTCGATCGCGGTCGTCAGGCCGAGCGTGAACGCGAAGCCCTTCACCGTGGCATCCGCGAGGATGTACAGCACGACGGCGGCGAGGACGTTGATCGACTTCGAGATGTAGATCGTGCGCTTGGCGCGCGACCATCCGTCTTCGACGGCCGCGGTGATCGACTTGCCGTCGCGCAGTTCGTCGCGGATGCGTTCGAAGTAGACGATGAACGAGTCGGCGGTGAAGCCGATCGTCACGATCAGTCCCGCGACGCCGGCCAGCGAGAGGCGGAAGCCCGCGCGCCACGCGAGGATGCACAACGCGAGGTACGTCAGGACCGCCATGACGCCGAGCGACGCGATGATCACCGTGCCGAGCGCGCGGTAGACGATGAGCGAGTAGATCGCGACGAGGCCGAGGCCGATCAGACCGGCGATGAAGCCGACCTGCAGCTGCTGCGAACCGAGGGTGGCCGAGACGGTGTCGGAGCTGACGACCGTGAAGCTCAGCGGCAGGGCGCCGTACTTGAGCTGGTCGGCCAGGGCCTTCGACGACTCCTGCGTGAAGCTGCCCGTGATGCTCGGGCGGCCGTCGACGATGATGCCGTTCATGGACGGGGCGGAGAGCACGCTGCCGTCGAGGACGAACGCGAACTGGTTGAACGGCGCCTGCGCACCGTAGAGACGCTGGCTCACCTCGGCGAACTTCTGCGTGCCCTGGTCATTGAAGACGAGGTTCACGGCCCACTGGCCGGTGTTCTGCTCCTGGCCGTTCGTGGCGTCGGAGATGTCGTTGCCGTCGAGCTCGACCGGGCCGAGGATGTACTTCGCCTGCCCGTTCACGTCGCAGGTGATCATCGGCTGGTCGGCCGGCGCCTGCGCGGGATTGCTCGGCGGGTTGCTGCAGTCGTACGCGAGGAACTCGGCCTGCAGAGCGGGCGTGATGTACGCGGGGTCGCTCGCGTTGGTGGGCGACGCGGTCGGCGTGGCCGGCAGGCTCGGGTCGGGGGTGGGGTACGGCGTGGAGTTGCCGTCCTGTCCCACGAACGACGTCGCGGGTGCACCGGTGAAGAGCACCGGCCGCAGCTGCAGCTGCGCGGAGCTCTGGATGCGCTGACGGGTCGCGTCGTCGGCCTGGCCGGGGATCTGCACGACGATGTTGCGCCCACCCTCGGTGGCGACGTCGGCTTCGCCGACCCCGGACGCGTCGACGCGCTGGCGGATGATCGTGACGGCCTGAGCGAGCTGCTCGCTGTCGGGGGCCGCCCCGTCGGTGGTCTGGGCCTGCAGGATGATCTGCGTCCCGCCCTGGAGGTCGAGCGCGAGCTCGGGGGTCCAGGAACTGGCGTTGTAGACGTACACGCCGAGCGCGTTGATGCCGAACAGCACGCCCACGATGGCGAGCAGTCCGGTCAGCACGCGCCAGGCATGACGGACAGGGGTCGAGGGCGCCACGGAGTCGGCTTTCTGTGCGGCGGGCGGGAACGGCGGAGCGGGCGTCAGGCCTGCGGGCGGTCCTTGTCGGTCTGGTCGGTGTCGGCCGCGTGCTGACGAGCGGAACGCTGGTCGTCGCTGATCGAGGTGATGTCGCCGTCGGCGACGCCGGCGACGTACTCGGCCTCGGTCTCTTCGGCCTCGATGAACTCGTCTTCGGTGACGGCGCCCTGGGCCGGGTCGACGATGCGGAGCACGGCCTGGCTGTGCACCTTGATGACCACGCCGGGTGCGATCTCGACGAGCGCGGGCTTGTCGAGGTCTTCACCGTCGTACTCGACGATGGTGCCGTACAGACCGCCCTGCAGGAGGACCTCGGCGCCGGGGACGGTCTCGCGCGACTTCTTCTCGAGCTCCGCCTTCTGCTTCTGCATGCGGCGCCGCGAGCTGTAGAACATGAAGACCAGCAGGCCGATGAGCAGGATGACGATGCCGTAATCGGCGAAGAACCGGGCGATATCCATCGAGGCGGTGCACCTTTCGAGTCAGGCGCGCCGTGCGGCACTGCCTAGCGTGAGTCAAGCGGGGGTCGGGGAATCCCTCGCCGAGTATAGGTCATGACCCCTGACTGAACCGGAGGAGGCCGTCGGGGTGAGGGGCGCCGAGGTGGTCGTAGGCTTCGGGCGTGGCGATGCGGCCGCGCGGGGTCCGCCCCATGAAGCCGATCCGGACGAGGTAGGGCTCGACCACGGATTCGATCGTCTCGGGTTCTTCGCCGACCGTGACCGCGAGGGTGCTGAGCCCCACCGGACCTCCGCGGAAGCGGCGCACGAGCGCGTCGAGGACCGCGCGGTCGAGGCGGTCGAGGCCGATGGCATCCACGTCGTACAGGTCGAGGGCGGCGCCGACCGTGCGGACGTCGGCGTCACCGTGATCGGTCCCGGCCGACGGGCCGTGGACGACGAGGTAGTCGCGGACGCGTCGGAGGAGGCGGTTGGCGATGCGCGGGGTTCCGCGGGAGCGGCGGGCGATCTCGGAACGCGCGGTTCCGGGCAGCCCGACGTCGAGCATGGCCGCCGAGCGGGAGACGACCTGCTCGAGCTCCTCCGGCTCGTAGTACTCGAGGTGCGCGGTGAACCCGAACCTGTCGCGCAGGGGGTTCGGCAGCAGACCGGCGCGGGTCGTCGCCCCCACCAGGGTGAAGGGCGACAGATCGAGCGGGATGCTGGTGGCGCCCGCTCCCTTGCCGACCATGATGTCGATGCGGAAATCCTCCATCGCCAGATAGAGCATCTCTTCTGCGGAGCGCGCCATGCGGTGGATCTCGTCGATGAACAGCACTTCGCCCGGGGTGAGGGACGACAGCAGGGCGGCGAGGTCGCCGGCGTGCTGGATCGCGGGCCCGCTCGACAGGCGCAGCGGGCGTCCGCTCTCGTGCGCGACGATCATCGCCAGGGTCGTCTTGCCCAGCCCCGGAGGGCCCGACAGGAGGATGTGATCGGGCGAGCGCTGCTGGATGCGGGCGGCGTCGAGGAGCAGCTGGAGCTGCCCGCGCACCTTGTGCTGCCCGACGAACTCGTCGAGGGACGTGGGGCGCAGGGCGCCCTCGATCGCGAGTTCGGTCTCGTCGTCGGGCGTTCCGGCGTCGCGGACGTCAGCCACCCGCGTTCTCCTTCCGCGACGGTCCGAGCAGGGCGAGCGTGAGGCGCAGGAGGGCCTGGACCGAGGCGCGGTCGGTCTCGGAGGCGGTCTCGGCGACGGATGCCACGGCCTCGACCGCGGTGCGCTCGGTCCACCCGAGACCGACGAGGGCCTGGGTCACCTGCACGGGGACCTGCCCGCCCGGGGTCGCGGCGGCGGGAGCCGACGCCGGTTGGACGGCGAGCTTTCCGGCGAGCTGGACCACGATGAGCTTCGCGGTCTTCGGTCCGATGCCCGACACGCGACGGAACGGGGCGTCGTCGTCGTCGGCGACGGCCTGCGCGATCTGCGGGACCGTGAGCGACGACAGCACGCCGAGCGCCGACTTCGGGCCCACTCCGGTGACGCTGATCAGCTGCGTGAAGACGGTGAGCTCTTCACGCGTCTCGAATCCGTACAGCGACAGGGCGTCTTCGCGGACGATGAGGTTGGTGTGCAGGTGCACGTCGTCGCCGAGGTGCACGGTGCGCGCGAACTGTGCGGTGACGGCGACCGAGAAGCCCACTCCTCCCACGACGACCACGAGCGAATCGTCGGCGACGTGCGCCGCCGCCCCATGCAGCGAAGAGATCATGGAAGAAGCCTACGCGCCCGTTCGTACATGTGTTCGAGCGACACGGGGCTGTGGAGAACGCCGCTTCTCGGCATCCCTCCACGCCTTCTGGGCCGGCGTGAGCGTCTCCCCCGCCGGGGCGGCCGCCGCGCCGCCGCGCCAGGCGTGGCACAGCGCGATCGCGAGGGCGTCGGCGGCGTCGGCCGGTTGGGGCAGGGCGTCGAGCCGCAGGACGCGTGCGACCATCGTCTGCACCTGCAGCTTGTCGGCGGAGCCGTAACCGGTGATGGCGGCCTTGACCTCGCTGGGCGTGTGGGTCGCGGCGGTCAGCCCGTGCTCCGCGGCCAGCAGCAGCGCGATACCGCTCGCCTGCGCGGTGCCCATGACCGAGTGCCGGTTGTTCTGCGCGAAGACGCGCTCGACGGCGACCACGTGCGGTTGGTGGGCGACCAGCACCTCCCGGATGCCGGCCGCGATCGCGGCGAGTCGCTTCTCGATCGGATCGCCCGGAGCCGAGCGCGCGACGCCCACGTGCACGAGAGACGCCGTGCGGTTCGGCGACACGTCGACCACGCCGATCCCGCAGCGGGTGAGGCCGGGATCGATGCCGAGGACGCGCAGAGAACGGGACACGGCCCCCACGCTAAGCGCAGGGGCCGTGTCGCGGCGAAGGGCGCGCCCTACTCGTCGTTCTCGAGCTCGGCCTGCACCTCGGGGGTCATGTCGAAGTTCGTGTAGACGTTCTGCACGTCGTCGCTGTCTTCGAGCGCATCGATGAGGCGGAACACCTTGCGGGCGGTGTCGGCGTCGACCTCGACCTTGAGCGAGGGGACGAACTCGACGTCGGCGGAGTCGTACTCGATCCCGGCATCCTGCAGTGCGGAGCGCACCGACACCAGGTCGCTCGCCTCGGTGATGACGCCGAAGCCCTCACCGTGCGGCTCGACCTCTTCGGCGCCCGCCTCGAGGACGGCGAGCATGACGTCGTCCTCGGTGGTGCCCTCGGAGGGGACGACGATGACGCCCTTGCGGCTGAAGTTGTACGCGACGCTGCCCGGGTCGGCGAGGGTTCCGCCATTACGGCTGAGGGCGGTGCGCACCTCGGCCGCGGCGCGGTTCTTGTTGTCGGTCAGACACTCGATGAGGAACGCCACGCCGTTGGGGCCGTAGCCCTCGTACATGATCGAGGCGTACTCGACGGCCTCGCCGCCGATGCCCGCGCCGCGCTTGATCGCGCGGTCGATGTTGTCTTTGGGGACCGAGGTCTTCTTGGCCTTCAGGACGGCGTCGAAGAGGGTCGGGTTGCCCTGCAGGTCAGCGCCGCCCAGCTTGGCCGCGACCTCGATGTTCTTGATGAGCTTGGCCCACGACTTGGCGCGGCGGGCGTCGACGACCGCCTTCTTGTGCTTGGTCGTGGCCCATTTGGAGTGTCCGGACATTTCTTCAGTTTACGATGCGAGGGCGTTGATGCCGCGCCGATCGCGCACGTGGTCGAGGAACCGCGCGTGGAAGCGCGTCTCCCCCGTCGACTCAGGGTGGAACGCCGTGCCGAGCAGGGCCCCCTGCTCGATCGCCACGACGCGTCCGTCGGGAAGGGATGCCAGGGGCTCGGCATCCGGGCCCCACTCGAGAACCGCGGGCGCGCGGATGAACACGGCGTGCACCGGCGGATCGCCGAGGGCGGGGACAGCCAGGTCGGTCTCGAACGAGGCCGTCTGGCTGCCGAAGACGTTGCGCGCGACGCGCGCGTCGATCCCGCCGAAGGTCTGCTGGCCCTCGATGCCGCCGTCGATCCGGTCGGCGAGCAGGATCAACCCCGCGCACGTGCCGTACATCGGCATCCCCGCGGCGATCGCGTCCCGGATCGGGTCGAACATCCCGAACGCGCGGGCGAGCTTGTCGATGACGCTCGACTCGCCGCCGGGGAGGACGAGTCCCTCCACGGCGGCGAGCTCCTCGGGCCGACGCACGGGTCGCGCGTCGGCGCCGAGGGCGGTCAGGACGGCGAGGTGCTCGCGCACGTCGCCCTGCAGGGCGAGGACGCCGACGCGGGGGCTGTTACCAGCCACGCTCGGCCAGGCGGTGCGGCGCGGGGAGGTCGCTGACGTTGATGCCGACCATCGCCTCGCCGAGCCCGCGCGAGGCTTCCGCCACGATCTTCGGGTCGTCGTGGAACGTGGTCGCCTTGACGATCGCGGCCGCGCGCTGCGCGGGGTTGCCGGACTTGAAGATGCCGGAGCCGACGAACACGCCGTCGGCGCCCAGCTGCATCATCATCGCGGCGTCGGCCGGGGTGGCCACTCCCCCGGCGGTGAAGAGCACGACGGGGAGCTTCCCCGTCTCGGCGATCTCGGCGACGAGGTCGTAGGGGGCCTGCAGCTCCTTGGCGGCGACGTAGAGCTCGTCCTTCGTCTTCGCGCGCAGCGCGTTGATCTCGGCGCGGATGGTGCGGATGTGCTTGGTGGCCTCCGACACGTCTCCCGTTCCGGCCTCGCCCTTGGAGCGGATCATCGCCGCGCCCTCGGTGATGCGGCGCAGGGCCTCGCCCAGGTTCGTCGCTCCGCACACGAACGGCACGGTGAAGTTCCACTTGTCGATGTGGTTGACGTAGTCGGCGGGCGAGAGCACCTCGGACTCGTCGATGTAGTCGACGCCGAGCTCCTGCAGGATCTGCGCCTCGACGAAGTGGCCGATGCGGGCCTTGGCCATGACGGGGATCGAGACGGATGCCACGATGTCGTCGATCAGGTCGGGGTCGCTCATGCGCGCCACACCGCCCTGCGCGCGGATGTCGGCCGGCACGCGCTCGAGCGCCATCACGGCGACGGCGCCGGCGTCTTCGGCGATGCGGGCCTGCTCGGCGGTGACGACGTCCATGATGACGCCGCCCTTGAGCATCTCGGCGAGTCCGCGCTTGACGCGCGAGGTTCCGGTGTCGGTCATGACTGCTCCGTTCCGCGCTGAGGGGCGCGATCTATTGGCTTAGGCCAAACCGTAGCATGGCGCAGGACATAAGCTGGTCGAAAGCTTTGGGGGCGTATGACCATCGACATCACCGGCCGCTCGGCATCCGAGATCGCCGCCGGCCTTCGCACGCGCATCGAGCGCGGAGAACTGCCGCCCGGCACTCTCTTGCCTCCCGTCCGGTCGCTCGCGGGCGAGCTGGGCGTCAACCGCAACACCGTCGTCGCCGCCTATCGGCAGCTCGCCCAGGCGGGCCTCGTCGAGTCGCGCGGCCGCGGCGGCACGCGGGTCGCCGATCGCGCGACCGTGGCGCAGGAGGGATACGCCCCTGACACGGTGCTGCGAGACGTGGGAACGGGAAACCCCGATCCTGCGCTCATCCCCGATCCCACCGCGGCCCTCGCCCGCTCGGCCCGTCCGGTCCTGTACGGCGAGCCCGTGATCGACCCGGGCCTGGAGGCGTGGGCGCGCCAGTGGATGGCCGAACAACTCCCCCACGACGACATGCGCATCACCGTCACGAGCGGGGCGAGCGATGCGATCGAACGCCTGCTGGCCCAGGCGCTGCAGCGCGACGACGCGGTGGCGCTCGAAGACCCCTGCTTCCTGTCGGCCCTGCACACGGTGCGCACGGGCGGTTACCGCGCGGTGCCCGTTCCCGTGGATGCCGAGGGCATGACCGTCGAGGGGCTGCGCGCCGCGTTGGACGCCGGGGTGCGGGCCGTCATCGTCACGCCGCGGGCGCACAACCCCACCGGCGCGAGCCTCAGCGCCGAGCGCGCGGCGGCGCTGCGCGAGGTCCTCGTCGCCCACCCCTACGTGCTCGTGATCGAGGACGACCACTTCTCCCTGCTGTCGCGGGCGCCGCTGCAGTCGGTCATCGGGGCGTCGCAACGACGGTGGGCGCGCATCCGCTCGATGTCGAAGTTCCTCGGGCCCGACACGTGCCTCGCCGTCACGGCATCCGATCCCGACACCGCCGACGGCCTCGCGATCCGGCTCACTCCCGGGACCACCTGGGTGAGCCACATCCTGCAGCGGCTGACCCTGGCGCTCGTCACCGACGACGCCGTGCGCGCGCACATCGAGCGCGCGGCGGTGCACTACGCCGAGCGCAACGCGGAGTTCGCGCGCGAGCTCACCGCGCGCGGACTGCCCGTCGTCCCCGGCGACGGCCTCAACCTGTGGGTGCCGCTCACGCCGTCGGTGCCGGCTGCGCACGTGCGGGAGGACCTCATGCGTCGCGGCTGGCTCGTGCGGGAGGGGGATCCCTTCTTCCTCGACGGCGGTGGCGGCGGCGCCTCCCGTGGCTCGTTCCTGCGCCTCACCGTGCACGATCTCGACGACGTCTCGCGCCGCACCCTCGCCGACGACCTCGCCCGGGCCTGCGGTGTGCTCCGCGGTGACGCCGGAAGTGGAAGGATCGACGCATGAAGGTTCTCTCGATCCAGTCCGCCGTCGCGTACGGGCACGTCGGCAACTCCGCCGCGGTCTTCCCCCTCCAGCGCATCGGCGTCGAGGTGCTGCCGGTGTACACGGTGAACTTCTCGAACCACACCGGCTACGGCGCCTGGCGCGGACCGCTCATCTCGCCGGCCGATGTCGCCGACGTGATCGCGGGCATCGAGGACCGCGGCATCTTCCCCGAGATCGACGTGGTGCTCTCGGGTTACCAGGGCGGCGAGGGTATCGGCGACGTCATCATCGACGCCGTCGCGCGCGTGAAGAAGGCGAACCCGGATGCCGTCTACGCCTGCGATCCCGTCATGGGCAACGCCAAGTCGGGGTGCTTCGTGGCGCCCGCGATCCCCGAGCTCCTGCGCGAGCGCGTGGTGCCGGTGGCCGACATCATCACGCCCAACCAGTTCGAGCTGGGTTTCCTGACCGGCACCGAGCCCGGCAGCATCGACTCGACCCTCGAGTCGGCCGATCTCGTTCGCGCCCGCGGTCCGCGCACCGTCCTCGTGACCAGCGTGGAGCGGCCCGACCGTGAGCCCGACACCATCGAGATGATGGTCGTCGACGACGCCGGCGCGTGGATCGTGCAGACGCCGCTCATCCCGATGAAGGCCAATGGCTCGGGCGATGTGACCGCGGCGCTGTTCACCGCGCACTACCGGCGCAGCGGCGATGCCGCCGACGCTCTCGCGCGAACGGCCTCCAGCGTCTTCGACCTGCTGTCGAACACCTACGAGTCGGGCTCGCGCGAGCTGCGCCTCGTGGAGTCGCAGGAGGCGTACGCCCACCCGCGTCTGCAGTTCGGCGTCCGCCAGGTGCGCTAGCCGTTCGTCTCCCCGTAGACCTCGTTCCACGCCGCGCTCCATGACGCCCCGTCATCGGGGCAGAGGTGAACGGTGCCCGATACGAGGGTCCCGGAGAAGTCCGCCTCGGCGGCGCGTCTCTGATCCTCTGTCGCCTCGGGATCGATGAGGTACGCGAACAGCTCCGAGAACGCGACATGGTGACGCAGTAGCTCCGCGTCCACCGCATGCCCGTTGAGGATCGCGACCCCGCATCCCTCGAACGCCAGACTCAGCGCGATCGTCTGCTCGTCCGCGTTCCACTCCCAGCCGCGCTCGGTGAACATCGCGCGTTGTTCGGCGACGAAGGCGTCCTGGGCCGCCGTGGTCGGCGTCAGGGGGCTCGTCTCGTCCTCGGGATAGTTCTGCTCCGCGAAGAACGACTCGTACTCGGCCAGCACCTTCGGATCCATGGCGTCGACAGCGGCTTGGCCGTCCAGGCGTGCCGTCACCGTGGGTTCGGGGGCTCGGGCGTCGAGACCGTCCGATGCGCATCCGGCGAGACCGAGCACCCCTGCCGACACGATGACGAGGGCCGACAGGAACGAGCGGGTCATGCTCACACGTTAGCGTCCACGCGACGGAACACCGGAACGCGCGGTCAGCCCCCGTACACCTCGCGGTAGGCGGCCACCCACTGGTCGCCGTCTTCGGGGCACAAGAACGTCGTGCCGAACACCATGACGCTCGCGATCGGGGCCTCCGCCGTCGTGCGGGCGTCGCCCTCGAGGTCGGCGGGGATCAGCTGCGCGAACAGCGGCGATGTGGTGACGTGCGCGATGAGGGTCGACGCGTCAACGCGGTGCCGGCTCAGGATGGCGGTCTCGCACGCGTCCCCCGCCAGGGCCAGGGCGAGGTTCTCGTCGGAGGCCGTCCACGACAATCCCTGCTGTTCGACGTACGCCCGCTGCTGCGCGATGAAGTCCTTCTGGGCCGGGGTCACCGCGACGAGCGGGGTGCCGTCCATGGGCAGCTGCTGCGCGCGGAAGAACTCGTCGCGCTCGGCGAAGACGTCGGAGTAGTCGTCGGGGTCGACGGTCGCCTCGTCGCCCGGCGCGGTCGAGGGGGCCTCCGTCGTCACGCTGCTCGACGCCTCCGCCGCGTCGCCGCGGTCGATGGGGCTCGGGAGGGGGATGCACGCCGTGGTCGCCGCGAGGACGGCGGCGAGCATAAGCGTGAGGGCGAGAGGTCGACCGGGGGCGTTCATAGGGACACCGTAGCCACGTGCCCGCTCGCGCGAGCGAGGGTTGTGGATGACGCGGATCAGGCGTCCCACGCCTCCGACACCGCGCGGCGCACATCGCCCAACAGCTGCGGCAGGGCCTTGGTCTTGGCGATGATCGGGAAGAAGTTGGCATCCGAGGCCCACCGCGGCACGATGTGCTGGTGCAGGTGAGCGTCGACGCCCGCCCCGGCGATCGCCCCCTGGTTCATCCCCAGGTTGAACCCGTCGCAGTTCGAGACCGCGCGAAGCACCCGCATGCCCCGCTGGGTGAGAGCGCCGATCTCGGCGACCTCTTCGTCGGTCGCCTGGTCGTACGTGGCGATGTGACGGTACGGGCACACGAGCAGGTGACCCGAGTTGTAGGGGAAGAGATTGAGCAGGACGTACGCGGTCTTGCCGCGCGCGACGATCAGCCCGTCTTCGTCGCTCTTGTCGGGTGCGGCGCAGAACGGGCAGTTCTTCTCCATCGGCTCGCGACCGGCCGAGATGTACGCCATGCGGTGCGGGGTCCACAGGCGCTGGAACTCGTCGGGAACACCGGGCAGGGTCATCGCGTCGACGAGCTCGGCGTCGGTCGTCGGTGATCCGGACCCGCCGGCGGGGGCCGTCGAGCCGGTCACCGGCGACGGGCCCGCCGCGGCGGCATCCGGATCGCCGGTCACGCCAGGTCCTCCGCGGTGTTCACGAGGGTGCGAGCCGCGATCGCGCCGGTGATGCGCGCCACGGCCTCGTCGACGGGGATGCCGTTGAGCTGGGTGCCGTCTCGGAATCGGAACGACACGGTGCCGTTCGACCGGTCCTGCTCGCCGGCGATCAGCATGAGCGGCACCTTCTGCGTGGTGTGCGTGCGGATCTTCTTCTGCATGCGGTCGTCGCTCTGGTCGGCCTCGGCGCGAACGCCCTTGGACTTCAGGTCCGCGACGATGCCCTGCAGGTAATCGCCATACTCCGCGGCGACGGGCACGGCCACGACCTGCGTGGGCGCGAGCCAGACCGGGAACGCGCCGGCGTAGTGCTCGAGCAGGATCGCGAAGAACCGCTCGACCGACCCGAAGAGGGCGCGGTGGATCATGACCGGACGGTGCTTCTCCCCGTCGGGACCGGTGTACTCGAGCTCGAAGCGCTCGGGCTGGTTGAAGTCGAGCTGGATGGTCGACATCTGCCACGTGCGCCCGATCGCGTCGCGGGCCTGCACCGAGATCTTCGGACCGTAGAAGGCCGCTCCGCCCGGGTCGGGCACGAGCTCGAGGCCGGAGGCCTCGGCGACCTCGCGCAGCGTCTCGGTCGCTTCGGTCCAGAGGGCGTCGTCGCCGATGAACTTCGGGTTGCCCTCCTCCTTGGTCGACAGCTCCAGGTAGAAGTCGTTCAGCCCGTAGTCGCGCAGCGTCTGCAGCACGAAGTCGAGGCTGTGGGTCAGCTCGCCCTTGACCTGGTCGGCCGTGACGTAGATGTGGGTGTCGTCCTGGGTCATTCCGCGCACGCGCGTGAGGCCGGCGAGGGTGCCGCTCTTCTCGTAGCGGTAGACCGAGCCGAACTCGCTGAGGCGCAGCGGCAGCTCGCGGTAGCTGCGTCCGCGCGAGCGGAAGATCAGGTTGTGGAACGGGCAGTTCATGGGCTTCAGGTAGTACTCCTGGCCCTCCCGCGACACGTGGCCATCGGCATCCACGACCTCGTCGAGCACCATCGGGGGGTACATGCCGTCGGCGTACCACTGCAGGTGGCCGCTGGTCATGAACAGATCGCCCTTGGTGATGTGCGGGGTGTTGACGACCTCGTAGCCGCTCGCGAGCAGGCGCTCGCGCATGTAGCGCTCGATCTCGTAGCGGATGATGCCGCCCTTGGGGTGGAACACCGAGAGTCCGGGACCGATCTCGTCGGGGAACGAGAAGAGGTCGAGCTCTTTGCCGAGCTTGCGGTGGTCGCGCTTCGCGGCCTCTTCGAGGCGGTGCTGGTAGGCGCGCAGCTCGTCTTTGGTGGGCCACGCGGTGCCGTAGATGCGCTGCAGCTGCGGGTTCTTCTCGCTGCCGCGCCAGTAGGCACCCGCGATGCGGGTGAGGTCCCAGCCGTTGCCGATGAGGCGCGTGCCGGGCACGTGGGGTCCGCGGCAGAGATCCTTCCACGCGGTCTCTCCGTCGCGCGTGACGTTGTCGTAGATCGTCAGCTCGCCCGCGCCGACCTCGACCGAGGCGCCCTCCGCGGCCTCGGCGGATCCGCCCTTCAGGCCGATGAGCTCGAGCTTGAACGGTTCGTCGGCGAGCTCCGCGCGGGCCTCGTCGTCGGTGACGACGCGACGCACAAACCGCTGGTTCTCGCGGACGATGCGCTCCATCTCCTTCTTGATGACCTTCAGATCATCGGGGGTGAAGGGCTCGTCGACCTGGAAGTCGTAGTAGAAGCCGTCGGTGATGGGCGGGCCGATCCCCAGGTTGGCCTGGGGCTTGACACGCTGAACGGCCTGCGCGAGCACGTGCGCCGTCGAGTGGCGCAGGATCGACAGTCCGTCCGCGCTGTCGACGGTGACCGGCTCGACCTGGTCGTCGGCCGTCACGGTCGTGGCCAGGTCTTTCAGCTCCCCGTTGACGCGCAGGGCGACGACCGAGCGGTCGGGGAAGAGGGCGAAGCCATCGGCGGGGAAATCAGTCACAGAACATCTCCTGAAGGGGTCGCTTCCAGGCTACCGGGCGGTCGTGGCCTCGACGGCACGGTGCGTGCCCCATAGTGGAGCGGTGACTCTGGCCATCATCGGCGGCGTGCTGTGGATCCTCGGGATCGTCGCGCTGCTCACCGGCGCCTTCCCCGCCGACGACGCCGTCGCCGTCGCCGAGCGCGTCTGGCCCATTCTGTTGTTCGTCGTCGCCGTCACGATCGTGGCGGAGTTGGCGTCGAAGGCGGGCCTGTTCGACGTCGTGGCGGCGCGCCTCGCGCGGATCGCCCGCGGGCGCACGGCGCTGCTCTGGGCCCTCGTCGTGCTGCTGGCGACGGTGGCGACCGCCTTCCTCTCCCTCGACACCACTGCTGTGCTGCTCACGCCCGTCGTGGTCGCGATGGCGGTGGCGCGCAAGATGGACCCGCTGCCGTTCGCCTTCGTGACGGTGGTGCTGGCGAACACCGCCTCGCTGGTGCTACCGGTGTCGAACCTCACCAACCTGTTGGCATCCGAGGCCCTCGGCGGTGGTCACGACCCCGTCGCGTTCCTCGTGCTGCTCGGGCCGTCGGCGCTCATCGCGATCGCGGTCTCGGTGATCGTGCTCACGGTGGTCTTCCTGCGGCGTCTGCCGAAGACGTACCCGGATGCCGCGCCCCCGGCCGTGTCCGATCCGATCCTGCTGCGGGTGGCGGGGGTGGTGACCCTGGCCCTGCTCCCGCTGCTCGTGGTGGGGCTGGAGCCCTGGATGCCGGCCGTCGCGGCCGCCGTGGTGCTCATCGTGGCGTTCGCCCTGCGCGCGCCGAAGGCGCTCGGCATCTGTCTGGTGCCGTGGTCGCTGCTGGTGTTCGCGGGCGGACTCTTCCTCGCCGTCGGGGCTCTCGAGGCCCTCGGCAGCGGGAGGGTCATGTCGGTGCTCGCGGGGACGGGCGACGACCTCGGATCGCTGTGGCAGCTCGCGGGGGTCGGCGCGCTGGTCGCGAACGGGATCAACAACCTCCCCGCCTACCTCGCCCTCGAGTCGGTCGCGGGTTCGCCCGAGCGCCTCGCCGCGCTGCTCATCGGCGTCAACGCCGGCCCGATCGTCACCCCCTGGGCGTCTCTCGCGACGCTGCTGTGGCACGACCGTCTCGTGGCAGCCGGCATCGAGGTGCGCTGGAGCCGCTTCATCGCGCTGGGCGCCGTGATCGCCCCGCTGATCCTGCTGCTGGGCGTCCTTCCGCTCGTCCTCTGAGCGTCAGTCCTCGTACGTCCGCGACCACGCCTTGCGCGGCTCGATGAACCAGACCGCCAGCCCTTCGCGCAGTCCGTAGGGCTCGCCTGTGTAGAGCGTCGAGATGCGGTCGACGAACGGCAGCGCGGCGTCGCCGTCGATGCGTTCGACCGCCTCTCCGCGGACGAACGCCATCGCGTACGGGTTGTCGGCGCCGGTCACGGAGACGGCGACCCGGGGGTCGCGGCGGATGTTGCGGTCTTTCAGGGTGTCGACCTCGGTGAAGATCATGAGGCGATCCCCGTCGACCCCCACCCACAACGGGATGCCGTGCGGCGAGCCGTCCGGCATCAGCGTGGACAGGTGCGCGACGGCGTTCGTCTCGAAGAAGGGCTTGGCGTCGTTCCAGGCGGTCATACGGGAGGGAACGAGCGCGAGGTCGGGTGGCATTCCCGCCTCAGGTCTGCGCCGGGGCCCGATACTGCTCGTTCGGAACCTCGCGGAAGACCATCTCGGGTCGTTGCGCGCTCTCGCGCGGCGGGAAGTCGTCGGGTTCGGGGATGACGTAGAGCCCGCGTCCGGAGTTGGCGTTGTACGTGAGCGCGTGCAGCCAGGCGGGGCTCAGCTGCGGGGTGCGGCTGCCGTGGTACTTGAACACGAGCGAGACGTTGGGGTGGATGTACACGGTGGTGCGTCCTCCCCCGGTGCTGATGTCGTCCTTCCAGGTGAAGGGGAAGGACTCGCCGCGCCGGACCTTCGCCATGATCACCGCCTGGAGGTGCGCGAGGAGTCGGTCCTCGAAGTCGACTTTGATGTCGCCGTCGTAGATGAATTTGCCCATGATGACCCCCGAGGCGATCGGCCTTCCGGTGGTGCGCATCTCCAGGCGAGAAAGGCAACGCGATCGACCGGAGGCGCAACGCCGTCTCCGAGAGCACTGTCCCCCGCCGACTTCGCGCACGCAAACCCCCTTGCTTCCGCATCGTTCGGCGGGTAACGCGTGGCGCAACGCGGCCAGGGGCCGCGACCGATGCGTCAGGCGGTGCGCGAGATCCGCAGGATGACGCGGTCGCCCGGTTTGCGCTGGATGCGGCGGACGAGAGCCTCAAAGCCGAGGATCGCGCGGTACTGCAGCCCGTACTTGCGTCGCAGCGCCGTGTCGGCCCGTGCGTCGTCGGTGGCGGGGCCGGCGATGCGACCGTTCGCCTCGACGGTGATGGCGTCCGGCTCGACCGCTCCCATCCTGCTGCACGGGCGCAGCACGACGCGGGAGTCGTTGCGCAGCCGCTTGACCTTTCCGGTGGTCCGCTCGCTCGTGACGACGAGCTCGTCTCCGTCGCGCGCGATCCACACCGGTACGGCGACGAGGGCTCCGTTCTTGCGGTAGGTGCCGAAGGAGACGAAGGGTGACGAGGCGATCTCGCGCCAGTGGGTGTCGGGAACCGTCATGCCCCCACGGTATCGGCGCGGCTCTCCGGGGTCGCGGGCTTGCGCTCGATCCCGGATGTCGGGCCGCTTCGCGAAGAATGATGTGGGAGCGCTTCCATACGCACGCCTCGCGCCCATACGCTCTCCGCCATGGGGAGCTATGACGTACCGCAGGTGGGGCCTGTGATCGTGTCGCTGGAGACGTACCGGTTCGGGCTGACGAACGAGTCGCTGACGACTCTCGCCTCGGCTCGCCGGGCGGACGGGAAGGCTCTGGACAGCGTGGATCACGAGCGGGTGGCGCAGTACCTGCAGAGCATCTCCGTCATCTGACGGGGCCGACGGCGGGTCGGGGCCTGTGCGGCGCCTATGCCGAACCTCAAGGCGGGCGCAAGAAAGCCGCAACGGTGGCACAAGACAGCGAAATCGGTGTCCCCCTTTCGGTGGACATGGGTTAGCGTCGTCTCGTCCCCGCCGCCAGGCACTCCGCAGCCCCCCTTACTGGCGGCGGGGACGACCACTCCCCCCGGTTCGCCGGGGACGCTGGCGGGAGCGAGCCCCCGCGAGGCGGAGACTTCCGCCCGGTCCGGGCCCCGTGGGTGAAACCCGTCCGCGCCGTGCGAGGACGTGTTCCGCGGCGGACGAGGCCGGCGGCGGCCCCTTCTCGCAGCAGTATCGCGCGCGGCCGTTCGAGCCCTCCCCTGGCGCCCCTTCGCCCTGGTGCGCTCGAGGCGCTTGACGCGCTCTTCGCTTCGACCCGCTCAACGGATGCCGCAGGGCCGAAGCGGTCACGTGCGGCGAGGTCGTTCGCGGGCCTGCGTCGTATCGCGGTCGGCTCGGCCGGGCAGCTCGCGTCCGGCGCCCACAACGAAAGAACCCCCGGCGAGCCGGGGGTTTCATTCGGTGCGCGATACTGGGATCGAACCAGTGACCTCTTCCGTGTCAGGGAAGCGCGCTACCGCTGCGCCAATCGCGCCTATACAGGCTGTTCTATTGTGAGGCGAGGTGGCGACGGGATTCGAACCCGTGTAAACGGCTTTGCAGGCCGGTGCCTAGCCGCTCGGCCACGCCACCGTGATGTGGTTCGACCCACGTGTCGTGATCTGCCCGTCAGTGACACTGACGACAGTTCCCTCCACTCGAGCGGATGACGAGACTCGAACTCGCGACCCCAACCTTGGCAAGGTTGTGCGCTACCAACTGCGCTACATCCGCATTTCGTTCCCGGGGCTTGCCCCGAGCACTCGTAAGACATTACCCGATCTGAGCGCGGGTGCAAAACGAGGTGCGCCCCGCGCGTGTCTTCGCCCGTGGTTCGAAGCACGTCTCCGCATCCGGTACGATCGATGAGTGCCGTTCGGGATGCGGGCGATTGGCGCAGTTGGTAGCGCGCTTCCTTCACACGGAAGAGGTCATCAGTTCGAGTCTGGTATCGCCCACCGATAAGGCCCCCGGTTCTCCGGGGGCCTTCGTCGTTCTCGGGCGAGTCCGGCTCACCCCGTCCGCGTCCACGCCGCGCTCGGATGTTCTCGTCGCCACTCCTGACGGGGGCCGGTCTCGGTGACCGTGTCGTTCAGCCAGATCGTCGAGTCGGGCTCCCACCCGGCGATCACGCTCGCGTACTCGTCGTCGACGGTGATCGTGCGCGTCGCCCCGTCGAGGTATCCGAGCGTGGTCAGATGCACGGCGTCCCACTCCCGTGCGATGCGCCTCCAATCCGGCACGAGCCAGCGCCCGTCGCGTCCCGTCGTCCGGTACCAGTCGTGCCGGCGGGATGCGGTCACCTCGACCGGGTATCGACGGCACAGCTCGGCCCAGTCGACGGCCCCGGTCACTTCGAGCGTGCGCCCAAACCCCGTGACCGGGATGAGCGTCGCGACCTCGTCGCCGAACGCGTCCTCGATGAGATCGAGCGCGGCGTCTCTGCTCCCCCGCGTCGACAGGAGCCGAATGGGCACCGACCACCATTCCCCCGACACCCGCGCGATCGGGTCCGCCGGCCCGTGCAGCCGAGCATGTTCCTCTCCGGCGCGGAGCTCGTCGTCCCACTTCTCGAGCGTGGCGGTCGCTTCCGCGGTGAGGGCGCCGGCAGCTTCGCGCAGCCGCCATCGCACGGCCCACTGCTCGGTCACGCGCGGCAGAGTCCACGACTCTCCGCGGGCCGCGAGCAGGTCGCCCGCGAGCGGACGCAATGCATCGGCGACGCGCGGATCGGCGCAGAGCCGGTCGATCGTGTCCGGCTCCTGCCAGTACCGCGCGACGTCGACCGTCGCGCGAAGGGCGGCGGCGAGGGCGACGTCGTCGACGGCTGCTCCGGGCACCGAGGCCAGCGCAGCCGCCACCTCGTCTACGCCGGGGTCGGGGATCGGTGCGGGTTCCCCTCGGGTGACGGCGAGGACTCGGGACCCGCCGTCGTGATGATGGAACGCGTAAGAACTCACGAGCTGGGCGACGCGAGAATCCCGACAGGCGTACTCGAGACAGAGCCGGCGCCCCCGCGGCCCGTCGAGCAGGGCGCCGGTCAGCCTCGGCTCCAGCCGTAACGCGCGTGCAGAGCCGCGGCGACGGTGTCGAACCGCGCGCGGTCGAGGGCGGCCGCCTCGCGCCGCATGCCGGCGTCGTGCACGAGGTAGACCTGCTCGACGTCGACCCACGACGGACGCCGCTGCGGGTCCCACTCTCCCGTGCCGAGCGACAGGTACTGCCGGTCGCCGTCGTGGGGCTTGCTGGTCAGTCGCACGGCGTAGGAGCGGGTGGCATCCGCTCGACCGAGGATGAGCACGGGACGGTCCTTTCCGCGGCCGTCGCGCTCCTCGTAGGGCACCCAGGTCCAGACGATCTCTCCCCCGTCGGGAGCGCCGTCGCGCTCGGGCGCGTACGAGAGCGTCAGGCGGCGCGGAGGCGCGATCTCGACGGTCTCGGTGCCCGCCGGTGCGGCCGAGGGCGTCGCGGGCCTCGAGGGGGCCGCAGGACGCCGTGTGGGGGCCGTGGCGGGAGGGGTGGAGCGGGAGGGGGCGGTCGGGGCCGATCCGGACCGGAAGAGGCGCAGCAGCGCCGAGAGCACGCGAGAAGTCGTTCCCATGGGCCCACCCTAGACACGCGGAACGGGGCGCCACCGACGAATCGGTGACGCCCCGTTCGGGGTGAAGCGGACTCAGCCGCGCACGTCCGAGAGCACGTAGCCCTCCTCGCCGTGCACGACGGTGTCGATGCCGGCGATCTCGTCCTCGTTCTTCACGCGGAAGCCGATCGTCTTCTCGATCGCGAAACCGATGATGAAGGCGAGCACGAACGAGTAGGCCAGCACCGCGAGGGCGGCGATCGCCTGGACGATCAGCTGGTTGAACGAGCCGCTGTAGATCAGGCCGGTCGTGTTGGCGAAGATGCCCAGGTACAGGGTTCCGAGCAGACCGCCGACGAGGTGGATGCCGACCACGTCGAGCGAGTCGTCGAAGCCGAGCTTGAACTTGAGCTCGATCGCCAGGGCGCAGACGGCGCCGGCGAGCAGGCCGAGCACGATCGCCCAGAACGGCGTCAGGGCGGCGCAGGCGGGGGTGATCGCGACCAGACCCGCGACGGCACCCGAGGCGGCGCCGACCGAGGTGGGCTTGCCGTCCTTGATCTTCTCGACGATCAGCCAGGCGAGCAGCGCGGCGGCGGGAGCGGCGATCGTGTTGACGAAGGCCAGCGCGGCGGTGCCGTCGGCGGCGAGCTCCGAGCCCGCGTTGAAGCCGAACCAGCCGAACCACAGCAGGCCCGCGCCGAGGAGCACGAACGGCGGGTTGTGGGGGACGTGGGCGCCCTTCTGGAAGCCGACGCGCTTGCCGAGCACCAGGGCGAGGGCGAGAGCCGCCGCACCAGCGTTGATGTGCACCGCGGTTCCACCGGCGAAGTCGATCGCGCCGACACCGAAGATGTCCTGCATGCCGTGCGTGATCCAACCGCCGTACGAGAAGGAGCCGTCATCGGCGAGGCCGAAGTTGAACACCCAGCTGGCGACCGGGAAGTAGACGACCGTGGCCCAGATGCCCGCGAAGATCATCCACGCGCCGAACTTGGCGCGGTCGGCGATGGCGCCCGAGACCAGGGCGACGGTGATGATGGCGAACGTGGCCTGGAACGCGACGAAGGCCAGCGGCGGGTACGCGGCGCCCTCGGGGGTCTCGAGCACACCGGCGAGGCTGAAGTTCGAGGGGTCGATCGCCCAGGCGAACTGGGTGGTGCCCGCCTCGGTGGTGGGGAACGCGATCGAGTAGCCGTAGAGCACCCAGAGGACGCCCATCAGGCCCATCGCGCCGAAGCTCATCATCATCATGCTGATGACGCTCTTGGCCTTGACGAGGCCGCCGTAGAAGAACGCGAGTCCTGGCGTCATGAGCAGCACGAGTGCCGCTGCTATCAGGATGAATGCGGTGTTGCCTTGATCCATCTCGGAGGAAACCTCTCTGCAGGGACGCAGGTGTAGCGTCGGGTCCCCTCAGTGTTCCCAGTGCCGGTTACCGTCGGCGTTCGCCTCGTGTTTCGCGAACGTTACAGCCCGAGCCCCCCGGTAAACATCGCGTTTCGTGCGGATGGGAGCCGCTGATGAGACAGTCTCAGGAGTGTGTGAGGGCGACCAGGCGCGACACCGCGCGCAGGTACTTCTTGCGGTATCCGCCGGCGAGCATCTCGTCGCTGAAGACCGTGTTCAGCGGCACCCCGGTGGCGCGGATCGGGATCTGCGCGTCGTACGCGCGGTCGACGAACGCGACCAGGCGCAGCGCCGCCGACTGATCGTGCAGCACCTGCACGTCGCGCAGCCCGATCACGTCGACTCCGTCGATCAGACGGATGAAACGCGAGGGGTGCACGCGGGCCAGGTGTCCGACGAGACCGGTGAAGGAGTCGTCGGATGCCACCGCTCCCGAGGCCGCGGTGTCGATCGCGGTCCGGTAGTCGTCGTCGGAGAGCACCTTCGCCTCGCCGTCGATGGCGCGCTGGCGGAAGTCGGTGCCGTCGATGCGGATCGTGCGGAAGCTGTCGGCCATCGACTGGATCTCGCGCAGGAAGTCCTGGGCGGCGAACCGGCCCTCCCCCAGCGCGTTCGGCGGGGTGTTCGAGGTCGCGGCCAGTCGGGTTCCGGATGCCACGAGCTCGCCGAGCAGGCGCGTCATGACCATCGTGTCGCCCGGGTCGTCGAGCTCGAACTCGTCGATGCACAGCAGGTCGGATCCGCGGAACAGTTCCACGGCCTTCGCGTAGCCGAGCACGCCGACGAGGGCGGTGTACTCGATGAACGAGCCGAAGTACTTCCGGCGGGCGGGCATCGCGTGGTAGATGGAGGCGAGCAGGTGGGTCTTGCCGACGCCGAACCCGCCGTCGAGGTACACCCCGGGCTTGACCGGCGGGGTCTTCTCGGCGCGGCGGAAGAACCCTCCCTTCTTCGCCGGAGCCGACTGCTTCCCGGCGAACGCCTGGAGCAGCTCCTTGGCCTCCTGCTGCGAGGGGTAGGCGGCATCCGCCCGGTACGACTCGAACGTCGCCCCGTCGAACTGCGGCGGGGGCACGAGCGCGCTGACCATCTCGGCGCCCGAGACCGCGGGCTCGCGATCGGTGAGGTGGATGAGGCCGGTCGTGGCGGGGGTCGAGGTCATGGCCGTCCTGTGTCCGAGTCTTACGTCAGGGGTGCGTGCCCCATGACGTGGATCTAGGGTCGATGGTGCGGTGTCCACCCTATGCCGCCGCATCAGCCGACAAGACCGAGGAGCTCTCCGTGACCGTCGAGATCGACACCACGTCCCCCAAGTTCGCCGAGTACTCCGAGCCCGGACGGCTCGTCACGGGCGCGTGGCTGCAGGAGCGCCTCGGAACGCCGGGTCTCGTCGTCGTCGAATCCGACGAAGACGTGCTGCTGTACGAGACCGGGCACATCCCGGGTGCCGTGAAGGTCGACTGGCACACCGAGCTCAACGACCCGGTCGTGCGCGACTACGTCGACGGCGCCGGCTTCGCGAAGCTGTTGAGCGCGAAGGGCATCTCGCGCGACGACACGGTCGTCATCTACGGCGACAAGAACAACTGGTGGGCCGCGTACGCGCTGTGGGTCTTCTCGCTGTTCGGTCACGAAGACGTCCGTCTGCTCGACGGCGGCCGTGACAAGTGGATCGCCGAGGGGCGGCCGCTGACGACCGACAAGACCGTCGTCGAGCCCACCGACTACCCCGTCGTCGAGCGCGACGACTCCGTGCTGCGCGCGTACAAGGACGACGTGCTCGCCCACCTCGGCAACCCCCTCATCGACGTGCGCTCCCCCGAGGAGTACTCGGGCGAGCGCACCACCGCCCCGGCCTACCCGGAGGAGGGCGCGCTGCGCGCGGGACACATCCCGAGTGCGCAGAGCGTTCCGTGGGGCAAGGCCGTGGCCGAGGACGGCGGCTTCAAGTCGCGCGCCGAACTGGATGCCATCTACCGCGACGGTGCGGGACTGGCCGACGGCGACAAGATCGTCGCGTACTGCCGCATCGGCGAGCGCTCGAGCCACACCTGGTTCGTGCTCAAGCACCTGCTCGGCTTCGACGACGTGCGCAACTACGACGGCTCGTGGACGGAGTGGGGCAGCGCGGTGCGCGTGCCCATCGTCGCCGGTGCCGAGCCCGGCGAGGTCCCGGGCCGCTGAGCCCGGGAGCGGGGGGACGTGGGAGGATGACACGGATGTCCGAACACGCCCTCCCCGCCCGTCTCGCGGAGATCCGCGACGAGTTCCTCGAGCTCGACGAACCCGATCGGCTGCAGCTGCTGCTGGAGTTCTCGCAGGAGCTCCCCGAGGTCCCCGCGGAGTACGCCGACCACCCCGAGCTCGCCGAGCGGGTGGCCGAGTGCCAGTCGCCGGTCTACATCATCGTCACGGTCGACGCCGACGATCGCGTCGCGATGCACGCGACGGCCCCCGCCGAGGCGCCCACGACCCGCGGGTTCGCGAGCATCCTCGCGCAGGGCCTCACCGGGTTGAGCGCCGACGAGATGCTCGCCGTCCCCGACGACTTCCCGCAGAGCATCGGCCTCACCCGTGCGGTCAGCCCCCTGCGCATCGCGGGGATGACCGGGATGCTCATGCGCGCGAAGCGCCAGGTGCGCGCGAAGCGCGCCGCCTGAGCCCATCGCCGCCGGCGGGGTACGGGCTGCGGCCGGTCCCCCGTGCCTCCGCGCCCGGCCGGGCGCGCGGCATCCGGGTCACTCGCCCCCGGTGCGCGCGAGGCCCCGGTCGCGGACCCAACGGGCGATGGCCTCCGACCAGCGGGTCTCGTCGTAGTTCCACAGCTTGGTGTGGCGCGCGGTGGTGAACGTCTCCATCGTGACGAGGTCGGGGCGCGCCGCGGCGAGGGCGTGCGAGGCGTCGGAGGGGACGAAGCCGTCGTCGTCGCTGTGCAGGATGAGCACCGGATGCCGCAGGCTCCGCGCACGCGAGACCACGTCGAGGCGGTCGAGCGGGATCGGTTCACCCGTTCGCAGCATCGCCGCTCCCCACCCCGAACGGATGGTGCGCTGCGCCAGGGCGATCACCGGTGCCGGCAGGCGCATCGCGCGCCCCTGGAAGGACAGGACCGTGCGCCAGTCCACGACGGGAGAGTCGAGCACGAGGCCGGCGATGACGTCGCCATGCGGGGACTCGAGGGCGGCCTGGAGTGCGAGCGCGCCTCCCATCGACCAGCCCATGACGATGACGCGCCGCGCGCCCTGGCGGCGGGCGTAGCCGATGGCGGCGTCGAGGTCGCGCCACTCCGTCGCTCCCAGGGCGTAGGTGCCCGAGGGGCTCGCCGGTGCGTCGCCGTCGTTGCGGTACGACACGACGAGGCTCGTGATGCCTAGGGCGTGGAACACCGGGACGGCGCGCAGGGTCTCGGCGCGCGTCGTCCCGCGCCCGTGCACCTGGATGACCCACACGTCGGTGGGCTCGGCGGCGGGGAACTCCCATGCGGGACAGGCGCCCACCCCGGTCTCGATGTCGACGTCGCGCACGGGCAGGTGCAGCTGACCCGGCTGGTCGAAGTACCACCCGCTGAAGGCGGCCTCGGGGGCGAGATCGCCGTCGGCGGCGACGTGCGTGAGCAGCTTGCGGGTGACGGTCGTCTCGTCGTCGCCCACGATGGAACCGAGGCGCAGGTACTCGACGGAGCCGACCGTGAACAAGCCGTATCGACCGGGCAAGGCCGTGTCGGGCGTCCGGGCGAGCGTGATGGTCTGCGCCGTCGCGTCGAGGCGGACGATGCGCGTGTCGGGCCGTCGGCCGGCCGGTCGCACCACCGTTCGCGCGACGCGCAGGGAGACCGCGCCGAGCGCGCCCGCCGAGGCGGCGAAAGCGACCCCCAGGGTGGAGAGGGCGATGCGGAAACCGGTGATGCGGCGCCGCGATGCGGGGTGACCCGCGGCGCGCCTGGGAGCGTTCATCGAGGCCTCACTCTAGTCTGCTGCCGTGAGTGACCATCGCCCGGCGGAGGCCGCCGGACCGTTCGCGCGTGCCGCCGAGGAGATCCGCGCCACCACGTTCCGCGACGACCTGGTGGTCCGCGAGATCTCCTCGCCCGCCGGTCTCGCTCCGTTCTCGCTCGCCCTCGCCGGTGACGTGCGTCCCGAGGAGCACGCCACCGACTCGCCCTTCGGAACGGGCCGCTTCATCCTGCTGCACGACCCCGAGGAGCCCGAACCCTGGGGCGGGGCGTGGCGCATCGTCTGCTTCGCGCAGGCCCCCCTGGAACCCGAGATCGGTGTGGATCCGCTGCTGGCCGAGGTCGCCTGGTCGTGGTTGATCGACGCACTCGACTCCCGCGGCGCCGACCGGGATTCCGAGTCGGGAACCGCCACGAAGACCCTCTCTACCGGTTTCGGCGCCCTCGCCGCCCAGGGAGAGGGCTCGCAGATCGAACTTCGCGCGTCATGGTCGCCGCGCGGTCCCTTCCGCCCGCACCTCGAGGCGTGGGCGGAGCTCGTGTGCATGCTCGCCGGCCTCCCCCCGGGGTCGGAGGGCGTTGCCGTGTTCGGAGCCCGGAGGCCCACGCGTGGTTGAGTACATCGTGATCGAAGATGCCGCGCGGTTCCGTGCCGCGTGCGAGGCGCTGGCCGCCGGGACGGGGCCGGTCGCGGTCGACGTCGAACGGGCCTCGGGCTTCCGTTATTCGCAGCGCGCCTATCTCATCCAGGTGTTCCGTCGGGATGCCGGGGTGTTCCTCTTCGACCCCACGACGATCGAGGACTTCTCCCCCCTGCAGGAGGCGATCGGCGAGACCGAGTGGGTCTTCCACGCGGCCAGCCAGGACCTGCCGTCGCTGCGCGAGCGCGGTCTCGAGCCGCCGGTGATCTTCGACACCGAGCTGGGCTCTCGCCTCCTCGGGCACGAGCGGGTGGGGCTGGGTGCCGTCGTCGAGCAGACGCTCGGCATCACCCTCGCCAAGGCGCACTCGGCCGCGGACTGGTCGACGCGCCCCCTCCCGGCATCCTGGCTCGAATACGCCGGTCTCGACGTCGAGCACCTCGTCGACGTGCGCGACGTGCTCGTAGCCGAGCTCGACGAGCAGGGCAAGACCGAGTTCGCCCGCCAGGAGTTCCAGGCGGTGCTCGACCGCGAGCCCAAGCCCCCGCGTGACGATCCGTGGCGGCGGTTGAGCGGACTGCACACCGTGCGGGGCCGCCGCTCCCTCGCGGTCGCGCGCTCGCTGTGGCAGGCCCGCGAGGACTACGCCCGCGAGCAGGACGTGGCCCCCGGGCGGCTGGTCCCCGATCGCGCTCTGGTGGCCGCCGTGCTGGCCGATCCCGCGAGCAAGCAGGCGCTGGCCGGTGTCAAGGAGTTCAACGGCCGCGCGTCCCGAACGCAGCTGGACCGCTGGTGGAACGCGATCGTCGAGGGGCGGGAGTCGACCGATCTGCCGGCCGATCGCGTTCCCAGCGACACGCTCCCCCCGCCCCGAGCGTGGGCGGACCGCAACCCCGACGCCGACCGACGTCTGAAGGCGGCGCGGCCGGCCGTCGAAGCGCGCGCGGAGGAGCTGCGGATGCCGACCGAGAACCTCCTCACCCCCGAGACGCTGCGCCGCGTCGCGTGGGCTCCCCCGGCTGAGATCACGTCGGAGGCGATCGGAGCGGCCCTCTCGGAGCTCGGAGCGCGGCCCTGGCAGATTGAGCAGACCGCACAGGTGATCGCCGATAGCTTTGTAGCTTCCGTCAACGACGATCCGGATGCCGCGGAGGCGACTTCGTAGGTTCGGACAACCGATTCCCGGTGCTCGATCCCGCTTCCTAGGCTGGGGTGATCCCAAACTATGGAGGCAGAGTGGCCGAGATGACGGACGTCTTCTTCGTCGACGGAATGCGCACCCCCTTCGGGCGCGCCGGCGAGAAGGGCATGTACTGGAACACCCGCGCCGACGACCTGGTCGTCAAGGCGATCATCGGGTTGATGGAGCGCAACGGCGACGTGCCGAAGGACCGGATCGACGACGTGGCGATCGCCGCGACGTCGCAGACGGGTGACCAGGGCCTGACCCTGGGCCGCACCGCGGCGATCCTCGCGGGTCTGCCGATGACGGTGCCGGGTCTGGCGATCGAGCGCATGTGCGCCGGCGCCATGACGAGCGTGACGACGATGGGCGCCTCGATCGGCGTCGGCATGTACGACCTCGCCCTTGCGGGCGGTGTCGAGCACATGGGTCGTCACCCCATCGGCGGCAACGTCGATCCGAACCCCCGCTTCGTGGCCGAGAAGCTCGTCGACCCGGGCGCGCTGAACATGGGCGTCACCGCCGAGCGCATCCACGACCGGTTCCCCCACCTGACGAAGGAGCGTGCCGACCGCTTCGGCGCCGCGAGCCAGCACAAGGTGCAGGCCGCGTACGAGGCCGGCAAGATCCAGCCCGACCTGGTCCCGGTCGCCGTCAAGGACGCCGAGGGCGCCTGGGGACTCGCGACCGAGGACGAGGGCCGTCGCCCCGAGACCACGGTCGAGGGCCTCGCGACCCTCAAGACCCCCTTCCGGCCGCACGGGCGCGTGACCGCGGGCACCTCGTCGCCGCTCACCGACGGGGCGACCATCAGCCTCCTCGCCGGTGCCGACGCGGTGAAGGAGTTCGGTCTCGCCCCCAAGATGCGCATGGTCTCGTTCGCCTTCGCCGGCGTCGAGCCCGAGATCATGGGCATCGGTCCGATCCCCTCGACCGAGAAGGCGCTGAAGAAGGCCGGACTCACGATCGACGACATCGGGCTCTTCGAGCTCAACGAGGCCTTCGCGATCCAGGTCATCTCGCTGCTCGATCACTTCGGCATCGCCGACGACGACCCCCGCGTCAACCCGTGGGGCGGCGCGATCGCCCTGGGCCACCCGCTCGCGGCATCCGGTGTGCGTCTGATGATCCAGCTCGCGGCGCAGTTCGCCGAACGTCCCGACGTGCGCTACGGCCTCACCGCCATGTGCGTGGGCCTGGGCCAGGGCGGCTCGGTCATCTGGGAGAACCCGTTCTTCGACGGAAAGAAGAAGCGCAAGTGACCGACTACGCATCCATCGACTTCTCGCCCCTCGACGCCCTCACCGGCGACGAGGTGATCACCCACTCCCCCGTCCGCGACGTGCGCCTGCCCTCGGGCAACGTGCTCGCGCTCGTCACGCTCGACAACGGGCGCGACCACACGCGTCCCAACACGCTGGGCCCGGCGACCCTCGCCGAGCTCGGCGAGACCCTCGCGACGCTGAAGCGTCGCGCGGCGGCGGGAGAGATCCACGCCGTGGCGATCACCGGCAAGCAGTACATCCTCGCCGCCGGCGCCGATCTGTCCGACGTCGCGAAGCTGCCCTCCAAGGACGTCGCCCGCCTCATCGCGCAGCGCGGCCACCAGGTCATCGGCTCGCTCTCCGAGCTGGGCGTGCCCTCGTTCGCGTTCGTCAACGGCCTCGCCCTCGGCGGCGGCCTCGAGATCGCGCTGAATTCGACGTACCGCACGGTCGACGCCTCCGCGGCGGCCGTCGCGCTGCCCGAGGTGTTCCTCGGCATCATCCCCGGCTGGGGTGGCGCCTACCTGCTGCCGAACCTCATCGGCATCGAGAACGCACTCGAGGTCGTCATCTCGAACCCGCTCAAGCAGAACCGCATGCTCAAGCCCCAGCAGGCCTTCGACCTCGGGATCATGGATGCCATCTTCCCGGCGGCCAGCTACCTCGAGGACTCGCTGCGGTGGGCCGACGGCGTGCTCACCGGCCGCGTGAAGATCGAGCGCAAGAACGAGCCCGGCAAGCTCGAGCGCCTGACGAAGTGGCCCATCGCGATCAAGATGGCGCGTGGCATGCTCGAGTCGAAGATCGGCACCGTGCCCCGCTCCCCCTACGTCGCGCTCGATCTGCTCGACAAGGCGAAGAGCGGCACCAGGGCCGAGGGCTTCGCCCGCGAGGACGAGGCGCTGGCCGACCTGATCACGGGCGACCAGTTCGCGGCATCCATGTACGCCTTCGACCTCGTCCAGAAGCGCGCGAAGCGTCCTGTCGGGGCTCCCGACAAGGCGCTCGCGAAGAAGGTCACGAAGGTCGGCGTGATCGGCGCGGGCCTCATGGCCTCCCAATTCGCCCTGCTGTTCGTGCGCAAGCTCCGGGTGCCCGTGATCATCACCGACCTCGACCAGGGTCGGGTCGACAAGGGCGTGGCATCCATCCGCGAAGAGATCGGCAAGCTCGAGGCCAAGGGCCGCCTGGACGGCGACACCGCCAACCAGCTCCGCGCGCTCGTGCACGGCACGACCGATCGCAACGAGTTCGCCGACTGCGACTTCGTGATCGAGGCCGTGTTCGAAGAGGTCGGCGTCAAGCAGGAGGTCTTCCGTGCGATCGAGAAGATCGTCGCCGACGACGCGATCCTCGCGACCAACACCTCGTCGCTCTCGGTCGCCGAGATCGGCTCGGTGCTGAAGAACCCCGAACGGCTCGTGGGCTTCCACTTCTTCAACCCCGTCGCGGTCATGCCGCTCATCGAGGTCGTCAAGACGGATGCCACCTCCGACGCCGCGCTCTCGACGGCGTTCGTGGTCGCGAAGGGTCTGGGCAAGAACGCGGTACTCACCGCCGACGCGCCCGGTTTCGTCGTGAACCGCCTGCTCGCGAAGGTCATGGGCGAGGCGGCGCGCGCGGTGTACGAGGGCACGCCCCTCACGGTCGTCGAGAAGGCGTTCGCTCCGCTCGGACTGCCGATGGGACCGTTCCAGCTGATCGACCTGGTCGGCTGGAAGGTCGCGGCGCACGTGCAGGACACGATGGCGCACGCCTTCCCCGACCGGTTCTTCGCGTCGGAGAACTTCCACGAGCTCGCGGCCCTGCCGGAGGTCGTCGAGAAGGACAAGGGCGGTCGCGTGACCGGCTGGACCAAGGCCGCGCAGAAGGTGCTCGTCACCGGCAAGACCCCGGTCGCGCCCGAGACGATCCTCGCCCGCGTGCAGGACGGTCTCGCGCAGGAGATCAAGATCATGCTCGATGAGGGCGTGGTACCCGAGGTGCAGGACATCGACCTGTGCCTCATCCTCGGTGCCGGCTGGCCGTTCATCGACGGTGGGGCCTCGCCCTACCTCGACCGCGAGGGGGCGTCGCAGCGCGCCTTCGGTGACTCGTTCCACCACCCGCCTATCCGCGGCATCGGAGCCTGAGGCCCCGCACACGACGATGGCGCCGTCCCCGAGGGGGCGGCGCCGTCGTCATCTGTGCGAGGTGAGGGGCAGCGCTCCGCGACAGGAGATCGTCCGGGGACAGGACGGGGCTCGATGGGCGAGGCGTGTTCTGAAATGATCGCCTGTTCTCGCGCGGTGGGGCTCGTGAGGAAGGGGCCGGGATCTCAAGATCCCGGCCCCTTCCTCACGCCCTTACGGCCGGGACTTCTCCCACTCCTCGATCGTCGGGATCGAGCCGGTCGGAGTCTGACGGGCCATGGGGATGCGGGTACCGAGGACCTGCGCCACGACGTCATGGGCGATCTTGGACGCCGTGAGTCCGGCATCCTCGAGGATCTGCTCGCGCGTGGCGTGATCGATGAACTCGTCCGGGATGCCGAGCTCGTCGACCGCCGTGTCGACGCCGGCCTCGCGCAGCACCTGGCGCACGCGCGTGCCGACACCGCCGACGCGGATGCCGTCCTCGATCGTGATCACGAGACGGTGCTCGCGGGCCAGATCGACGATCGACGGCTGCACCGGAATGGCCCAGCGCGGATCGATCACCGTGGCGCCGATGCCCTGCGCCTTCAGTCGCTCCGCGACCTCCAGCGCGAGATGGACCATCGGCCCGATGCCGACGAGGAGCACGTCTTCGCTCGAGCCGCGACTCAGCACGTCGACGCCGTCGTGCAGACGCTCGATCGCCTCGACGTCGTCGTTGACCTTGCCCTTGGGGTAGCGCACGACGGTCGGCGCGTCTTCGACGGCGGTGGCCTCGCGGAACACCTCGCGCAAGCGAGCGGCGTCGCGGGGAGCGGCGATGCGGATGCCGGGGACCAGCTGCAGCATCGCGAGGTCCCAGATGCCGTGGTGGCTCGGGCCGTCGGGGCCGGTGACGCCGGCCCGGTCGAGCACGAAGGTCACCCCGGCCTTGTGCAGGGCGACGTCCATCATGACCTGATCGAACGCGCGGTTCATGAACGTCGCGTAGATGGCGACGACCGGGTGCAGGCCTCCGAAGGCGAGACCGGCGGCGGATGCCACCGCGTGCTGCTCCGCGATCCCGACGTCGTACACGCGCTCGGGGAAGCGCTCCGCGAACTTCTGCAGACCCGTGGGACGCAGCATCGCGGCGGTCATCGCGATGACGTCGTCGCGTTCGGCACCGACCGCGACCAGTTCGTCGGCGAACACGTCGGTCCACTGCGGACCGCCGCCCGAGCCGAGCGCCTCGCCGGTGATCGGGTCGATCTTGCCCACGGCGTGGAACTGATCGGCTTCGTCGCTCATCGCGGGCGCGTACCCGCTGCCCTTGTCGGTGATGGCGTGCACGATGACGGGCGCGCCGTACGACTTGGCCAGCTCGAGCGTCTCGATGAGCGACTCGAAGTCGTGGCCGTCGATGGGACCGAGGTACTTGATGTCGAGGTTGCTGTAGAGCGCCTCGTTGTTCGTGAAGCGCGACAGGAAGCCGTGCGTTCCGCCGCGGACGCCGCGGTACACCGCGCGCGCGGCGGGCCCCAGACGGCGGAAGAGCGTGTCGGAGCCGCGGTGCAGGGTGCGGTACGCCTCGTTCGTGCGCACGCGGTTGAGGTAGCGCGCCATGCCGCCGATCGTGGGGGCGTAGGAGCGGCCGTTGTCGTTGACCACGATGACGAGGTTGCGGTCGTTGTCGTCGCTGATGTTGTTCAGCGCCTCCCACGTCATCCCGCCGGTGAGAGCGCCGTCGCCGACGACGGCGACGACGTGGCGGTCGCGGCGACCGGTGCGGCTGAAGGCCCGCGAGACGCCGTCGGCCCAGCTGAGCGAACTGGAGGCGTGCGACGACTCGACGACGTCGTGCTCGCTCTCGGAGCGCTGCGGGTAGCCGGCGAGACCCCCGCGCGAGCGGAGCTTCTCGAAGTCCTGACGGCCGGTCAGGATCTTGTGCACGTAGGACTGGTGCCCGGTGTCGAAGATGATGGGGTCGGCGGGTGAATCGAAGACCTTGTGGAGAGCGATCGTGAGCTCGACCACGCCGAGGTTCGGTCCGAGGTGGCCGCCGGTGCGGGCCACGTTCTCGACGAGGAACGACCGCACCTCCGCGGCCAGCTGACGCAGCTCGTCGGGGGTCAGGGCGTCGAGGTCACGGGGTCCGTGGATGCCGGGTAGGAGAGCCATGTGACTCCTCTCGTGCGGTGTGCGCAGAGGTCTGCGCGTCTGTCGATTCTAGTCTCCGGGGGTGTGGAGGGCCCGGCAACGGCTTGCCGTCCGCGGCCGAGTAGTGTTCGCTCCCCCGCCCGAAACGCGAAGCGCCCCGGGAGCGCGAGGCTCCCGGGGCACCTGACGTCGATCGCTCAGACGAGCGAACGCAGCACGTACTGCAGGATGCCGCCGTTGCGGTAGTAGTCGGCCTCACCGGGGGTGTCGATGCGGACCACGGCGTCGAACTCGATGGTCTGCTTGCCCTCGGGCGAGAACTCGCTCGGCTCGGCGGTGACCTTCACCGTCTTGGGGGTCACGCCCTCGTTGAGCTGCTCGAGGCCCTGGATCGAGACGATCTCGGTGCCGTCGAGGCCCAGCGACTTCCAGCTCTCGCCGGCCGGGAACTGCAGCGGGACGACGCCCATGCCGATGAGGTTCGAGCGGTGGATGCGCTCGAAGCTCTCGGTGATGACGGCCTTCACACCGAGCAGGTTCGTGCCCTTGGCCGCCCAGTCGCGCGACGAGCCGGAGCCGTACTCCTTGCCGCCGAAGATCACCAGCGGGGTGCCCTGCGCCTGGTAGTTCTGGCTCGCGTCGAAGATGTACGACTGCGGGCCGCCCTCCTGGGTGAAGTCACGGGTGTAGCCACCCTCGACGACCGTGCCGTCGTTGACCGCCGCGGTGAGCTCGTTCTTCAGGCGGATGTTCGCGAAGGTGCCGCGGATCATGACCTCGTGGTTTCCACGGCGCGAACCGTAGGAGTTGAAGTCCTTCTGCGCGACGCCGTGCTCGGTGAGGTACTGCGCGGCGGGCGTGCCCGCCTTGATGTTGCCGGCCGGGCTGATGTGGTCGGTGGTGACCGAGTCGCCGAGCGTGGCCATGACGCGCGCGCCGGTGATGTCGCGCACCGCGTCGGGCTGCATCGTCATGCCGTCGAAGTAGGGAGCCTTGCGCACGTAGGTGGAGTCGGCATCCCATTCGAAGACCGGGCCGGTCGGGGTGGGGAGGTTCTTCCAGCGCTCGTCGCCCTCGAAGACGGTGGCGTACTGCTGGATGAACTGCTCGCGCGAGATCGACGCGTCGATGATCGTCTGAACCTGGTCGGGGGCCGGCCAGATGTCCTTGAGGAAGACGTCGTCGCCGTTCTGGTCCTTGCCGAGGGCGTCGGTCTCGAAGTCGAAGTTCATCGATCCGGCGAGGGCGTACGCGACCACCAGCGGCGGGGAGGCCAGGTAGTTCATCTTCACGTCGGGGCTGATGCGACCCTCGAAGTTGCGGTTGCCGGAGAGGACGGCCGTGACGGCGAGGTCGTTCTCGTTGATCGCCTCGGAGACCTCCTCGATGAGGGGGCCCGAGTTGCCGATGCAGATCGTGCAGCCGTAGCCGACGGTGTAGAAGTCGAGGCCCTCGAGCGCCTTGTCGAGGCCGGACTTCTCGTAGTAGTCGGTGACGACCTTCGAGCCGGGGCCGAGCGTCGTCTTGACCCACGGCTTGCGCTTCAGGCCCTTGTCGACGGCGTTCTTGGCGAGCAGGCCCGCCGCGATCATGACCGAGGGATTCGACGTGTTGGTGCACGAGGTGATGGCGGCGAGGGTGACCGCGCCGTTGTCGAGCAGGTACGACTGCCCGTCGGGGGTGGTGACCTTGACCGGGTTCGACGCGTTGGCGGGGTGGCCCGACGAGATCAGGACCTCGCTCTCGGTGACCTCTTCGTGCTCCTCACCGGGAACCGAGCCCGGGTCGGATGCCGGGAAGGTGCCGTCGACTTCGAGGTCGACGATCGAGTCGGAGACCGACGCACCGGCGTAGTTGAGGATGTCCTTCTCGAACTGGTTCTTCGCCTCGGACAGCAGGATGCGGTCCTGCGGGCGCTTCGGGCCGGCGATCGAGGGGACGACCGTCGACAGGTCGAGCTCCATGTACTCGCTGAAGACCAGCTCGCGGTCGGCGTCGTGCCAGAGCTTCTGCTCCTTGGCGTACGCCTCCACCAGCGCGACCGTCTGCTCGTCGCGGCCGGTCAGGCGCAGGTAGTCGAGGGTGACGTCGTCGATGGGGAACATCGCCGCGGTGGAGCCGAACTCGGGGCTCATGTTGCCGATGGTGGCGCGGTTCGCGAGCGGCACCGAGGCGACGCCCTCGCCGTAGAATTCGACGAACTTGCCGACCACGCCGTGCTGGCGCAGCATGTCGGTGATCGTGAGCACGACGTCGGTCGCGGTGACGCCGGCGGGGATCTCGCCCGAGAGTTTGAAGCCGACGACGCGCGGGATGAGCATCGACACGGGCTGGCCGAGCATGGCCGCCTCGGCCTCGATGCCGCCGACGCCCCAGCCGAGCACGCCCAGGCCGTTGACCATCGTGGTGTGCGAGTCGGTGCCGACGCAGGTGTCGGGGTAGGCGCGCAGGACGCCGTCGACCGACCGGTCGTAGACGACCTTGGCCAGGTGCTCGATGTTCACCTGGTGCACGATGCCCGTTCCCGGGGGGACGACCTTGAAGTCGTCGAACGCCGTCTGGCCCCAGCGCAGGAACTGATACCGCTCGCCGTTGCGCTCGTACTCGATCTCGACGTTGCGCTCGAGGGCGTTCTCGCTGCCGAAGAGGTCGGCGATGACCGAGTGGTCGATGACCATCTCGGCGGGCGAGAGCGGGTTGATCTTGTTCGGGTCGCCGCCGAGCGCCGTCACGGCCTCGCGCATGGTGGCGAGGTCGACGATGCAGGGCACTCCGGTGAAGTCCTGCATGACGACGCGGGCGGGCGTGAACTGGATCTCGGTGTCGGGGTCGGCCGTGGGCACCCACGAACCGAGCGCCTCGATCTGCTCCTTGGTGACGTTGGCGCCGTCTTCCGTACGCAGCAGGTTCTCGAGCAGCACCTTGAGGCTGAACGGGAGCTTCTCGTGACCGGCGACCGTGTCGATGCGGAAGATCTCGTAGTCGGTGCTGCCGACCGTCAGGGTGCTCTTTGCACCGAAGCTGTCAACCGTGGACACGATCGTCTCCTTCGTCGGCGAATGCGCAGGCGTGGGCCCGCATCTCTCCATCTTCCCCGCGCCGCGAGGCCGATTCCAGCAAGGTCGGCCTAACCGCTCGGGGGGACGGATTTATCTTGATGTCAAGATAATATCAGGACTCGCGCCGCGGCGAGAGAGAACGCACCACGAGCCACGTCACGGCGAGCATCGGGGCGAACAGCGGCAGGCCCATCACGATCTTCAGGGTGCCGAGCGCGGTGACGTCACCGGCGAAGTAGAGCGGCAACTGCACCACGAGCCGCGCCGCGAACAGCGCCGCCCACGCGATCGACAGCCAGGTGTAGGCGCGCTTCTTGCGCCGGTCCGCGCGCCATCCCGTTCCCTCGCCGAGGAGGTAGCCGGCGGCGAGGCCGATCAGGGGCCAGCCGATCAACGCCGACACGAGGAACGCCGTTCCGTACGCGCCATTGGTGAAGAAGCCGAGGACGAAGTTGTCCTGGCCGCGGCCGGTGACGAGGGCGAGCACGGCGGCACCGACGGTCGCCAGCAGGCCACCGATCGCGGCACTCGGCGGCGATTTCGCGATCAGGCGCGCGAGCGTGAACACCACCGCGAGCCCCACCGAGACGCCGAGGCTGAGCCACAGGTTGCCCTGCCGCGTCTCCGGGTCGATCGTGACGGTGAACAGCACGACGAACGCGAGCGACGGCAGGACGGATTCCAGGATGCCGCGCACCCCGCCCATCGCCGACCACACCGCCGCGCCGGTGCTGCCGTGCGCCGCGGGGTCGAGTCCCGCGCGCCGCGCGGCGTTGCCGAGGGCCGCCCCCACGCTGTCCGCGGCCGAGGGCGGCTGCAGGGGGACGCGCTCCGCGTCCGCGGCGGCGTCGGGGCGGGAGGACTCCTCGCTCATGCGGTGCCGGGGGTCGACGGCATCCGCAGGGGGATGAGGTCGCGCGGCGGCATGGGCGACGATCCGCGCACGACCACGATCGAACGGAAGAGGTCTTCGACCGCCGCGGCGGCCTCGACGTCGCTCGTCGCCGCTCCTCCGACCACTCCGCGCAGGAACCAGCGCGGCCCGTCGACGCCCACGAAGCGGGCGAGACGCTTTCCGGCGCCGTCGGCTCCGGCCACGACCGGCACCTCGGCGAGCAGCTCGGGACCGAGGGGACCCTCGCGCTCCTCCACGCGCCCGCCCTGCTGCTTCACCTGCTGGCGGATCTGCTCGCGCGTCTCCTCCCACAGGCCGCTCGAGCGCGGCGCGGCGAAGGGCTGCACCTGGAGGGTCGAGTCGGCGTAGTCGAGACCGACGGCGACGATGCGCTTGGTCTGCTCCTCGACCTCGAGGCGGAGGTTGAGGCCCTCGCGCGGCAGGATCTTGATCCCGCCCAGGTCGATGTAGGGGCGCACGGGGTTCGCCTCGGCCTCGTCGAAGGGGCCCGCGCTGTCGCGGTCGAGCGGAGCGCTCTTCGCGGGGGGCGCGAGCTCGGTGCCGGTCTCGTCGGCCGAGGGGCCGTCGGGTGCGGGTGTGGGCTGCGGCGCGTCGGTCATCGGGTGCTCCCTTGCAGGCTCTGGTATCCGCTCGATCCGAAACCGCCTTCGCCGCGCACGCTGTCGGGGAGTTCGTCGACGGGGACGAAGCGCACGGGCGGGACGGGCATCACGATGAGCTGGGCGATGCGGTCTCCGACCGCGATGTCGTAGGCCTCGTCGAGGTCGGTGTTCAGCAGGGCGACCTTGATCTCGCCGCGGTACCCGGCGTCGATCGTGCCGGGGGCGTTGAGGATGGTGATGCCGTGCTTCGCGGCCAGCCCGCTGCGCGGGACCACGAAGGCGGCGTACCCGTCGGGGAGGGCGATGCGCACTCCCGTTCCCACGAGAGCGCGGCGGCCCGGCTCGAGGCGGACCGCCTCGGCGGCGGTCAGGTCGGCCCCGGCGTCGCCGGGGTGGGCGAAGACCGGGGGCTCGGATGCGACAATTGGGACGTCCACCGTTTCGGTCACCCCACGAGGGTAATGCAGAAGAGGGGGTGCGGCATCCGCACCGCAGCCGAGTACCGAGAGCGCCTGAGCCCGTCGCTGTGGGCGCTCGTCGCCGCCGCCGTGTGCGGTCCGATGGCGGCGGTCGTCTTCTCGCCGCTGGACACGACCCTGGCCCTGTTCATCGGGCTGATCGTGTCGGTGGCCATCGTGGTCGCCCTGCTGGCGCTCTCCCCCGTCGTCGAGGTGCGCGACGGCGAGCTGCGCGCCGGACGCGCGCATATCCCGGTGGAGTTCCTGGGCGTTCCCTCCGGCGTCGTCGCCGAGGAGGCCCGCACGGCCCGTGGGAGTGGTCTCGACCACCGGGCCTGGCATGTCATCCGGGGTGGGATCGACGGCATCGTCACGGTTCCCGTGACCGATCCCGACGACCCGACCCCGTCGTGGGTGGTGTCCACCCGCACGCCGGATCGCCTCGTCGCGGCGATCCAGCGCGCTCAGATCAGGCTGCGCACTCCAGGCAGATGAAGCCGGGGCCGCTCTCCTCCGCGATCTGGGAGCGGTGCTTCACGAGGAAGCAGTTCATGCAGGTGAACTCGTCCTCCTGCGGGGGCAGGACGACGACATCGAGCTCGATGTCGGAGAGGTCGGCGCCGGGCAGTTCGAAGCCCGAGGGGTTGTCGGCATCCTCGTTGTCGATCGACCCCGACGCCTTGTCGGGCACGCGCTCCTTGAGGGCCTCGATCGACTCGCTGTCGTCCTCGGTCTTGCGCGGTGCGTCGTAATCGGTTGCCATGCGTGCAGGTCTCTACTTCCGGTTTTCGTGGTGCTGTGCCCCATCGGGTGCCCGATCGGGCGGCCATAGTTTGCATGACACGTCTGCGATAAGCAAATGCTCTCGGCGGTGTTCGCGTGTCGGGCGAGACGGGAAACTCGCGGCGCGCCCCGGATATTCCCGCAACCGGGCGGCGCGCATGTCAGCATGGGCGCTGACCGCAGATCGGAGGGGTGTTTCGCATGGAACAGCTCAAAGTCATCGGAACCGAAGATGACGTCCTCGTCGTGGCGACGCAGTCCGGCGAACGCTTCGCCCTCGCGCTCGACGAGGTGCTGCGCGCCGAGGCGCGCCGCGCACGTCGCGACCGCGAAGACGACGACCGCGCCCCGCGCCCCAGCCCCCGGGAGATCCAGGCCCATATCCGCGCCGGCCTGTCGGCGCGCGAAGTGGCGACTCTCCTGAACGCACGCGTCGAGGACGTGGAGCGCTTCGAGGGACCCGTTCTCGCCGAGCGCGAGCACGTCGTCGCGCAGGCCCTCGCGGTCCCCGTGCTGCTGGGCGGCACCCTCGAGCACGACGCCCCCATCACCTTCGGAGCGGCGGTGCGCGCCAAGCTGGCGGAGGCCGGCGCCTCGGCGGAGCGCTGGACCAGCTGGAAGGAGGGCTCCGGCTGGATGGTCAAGCTGGAGTTCACCGCGAACGGCATCGACCACGACGCCCGCTGGGGCTTCGAGCCGCGCCGCAGCACCCTCTCCCCCCAGAACGCCGACGCGATTCAGCTCTCGCGGCAGGGATCGCTGCCCGAGGGGCTCATCCCGCATCTGCGCGCCCTCGACAACGTCGCGAAAGACGACTCGCGTTTCGACAGCGGGGCCTTCGGCCCGCGTCGTCTCGACATCGACGACGAGCCGGGCGTGGAGGCGACCGGTCCGGTCGCCCCGGCCGTGCAGGCCGCCGCGATCAAGCGGGCTCCCGACGCTCCCGTGACCTCGTCCGAGACGGCCGACCTGCTGGAGGCGCTCCGTCGCCGCCGCGGTCAGCGCGAGCCCCTGCCCGGCGCCGCCGAGATCGAGCCCGAGCCGCGTCCGTCCGCCCCTCCGGTGGCCCTGTTCGACGCCGTCGAACCCGGTTACCGCGACGAGAGCGTCGACGACACCGTCGAGCCCGAGCGTCCGCAGCCTGACACCGCGCGACGCGCCAAGGGGCGTCCGTCGATGCCGTCGTGGGACGAGATCGTCTTCGGGGCGCGCAGCGACGAAAGCTGACGCGCGCTCTCCCGCGTCGGGCTGGACCCGTTCCCACTCGAACGCGTCCGGTGGCGGCATCCGTCGATCGGGGTGTCCGGCGACAGCAGCTGTGCGCTGCCGTCAGGCGAAGGCGCCGAGCCGCAGCAGGGGGACGGTGCGCTCCTCGTCGGTGAGCGAGCCGTGCTGGCCGACCATGCGCTGCGGACGCTTGTCGGCTTCGCGATCGTCGTAGTAGGCGAAGCGGCCGCGCGCGGCGACCACCACGTCGCCGATCCGTGGGCGCACCTCGTCGTCGACCGGCCCGAAGAGTCCCGCGTCGATCGCCTCGTCGCGCGTCAGCACCCACGCGTGCGCGGCCTCGTCGGTCTTCCAGCGCGCGGCCACGGCATCCGCCCGCCCGTCCTCCGCGTAGAGGTGGAGCATGCGGGGCTCGCCGCCGACCAGGGCGACGCCGTCGAGCAGGGGGTCGCCGTCGCGCAGCAGCACGTGCTTGTGCGCCGGGACGTCGACCATGCCGTGGTCGGCCGTCACCAGCACTCCCGTGCGCGGGCCGATCGCCTCGGACAGACGGCGGGCGGCGGCGTCGACGCGTTCGAGGGCGTCGATCCACCGGTCGGATTCCCAGCCGTCGCGGTGCCCGGCGGTGTCGAGCTCGGGCGCGTAGAGGTATGTCAGAGACCCCGGATGCCGCGCGGCGAGGTCGGCCGCGAGGGCCACGCGTTCGTCGAGGTCGTCGGAGGGGAAGAACGACGCCCCGCGGAGGGTGGCCTCGGTGAACCCCGTTCCCGTGTAGCTCGGGCGCGAGACGACGAAGGCCTCGCGGCCGGATGCCGCGTGGGTCTCGAACAGCGGGGTGCGACGCTGCCAGGAGTGCGGGTCGAGGCCGTCGGTCTCCCACCCGTGCAACTGGTTCGGCACGCGGTCGGTGCCGGGGATGCGGGCGCGGTAGCCGACGATGCCGTGGGCGCCCGGGGCGGTGCCCGTGAGCAGGCTCGTCAGCGCCGCGGCGGTGGTCGAGGGGAAGACCGTGCGGGCGACGTCCTTGCGCCCGCCGACGGATCCCAGGAATCGCGCGTGACCGCGCCGCGCGGCCAGGTTGTGGGCGCCCAATCCGTCGACGAGGAAGACGATCGCGCTCTGGGCGGGGGCGAACCACTCCGAGGCGCCCGACAGAGCGGCGATCGACTGCTCCACCACACCGGTGAGGCTCCGGGAGCGCGGCGGGTCCGCCGGTAGGCTGAGTGACATCGGAGCAAGTCTTCCACACGGCTCCCGACCCCGTCCCGACCGGACGCCCGCCCGACCCGAGGTCGTTGATATGCCCGATTCCCGTTCCTCCTCCTCCGCCGCGACCGGCTCGTCCGTGACCGAGCGCATCGAAGACGTCGACGTCTCGACCGAGATGCAGGGGTCGTTCCTCGAGTACGCCTACTCCGTCATCTACTCGCGCGCCCTGCCCGACGCCCGCGACGGGCTCAAGCCCGTGCAGCGCCGCATCCTGTACCAGATGGCCGAGATGGGACTGCGCCCCGACCGCGGCCACGTCAAGAGCGCGCGCGTGGTGGGCGAGGTGATGGGAAAGCTCCACCCGCACGGAGACGCGCCGATCTACGACGCCCTCGTCCGCCTCGCGCAGTACTTCTCGCTGCGGGTGCCCCTCGTCGACGGCCACGGCAACTTCGGATCACTCGACGACGGCCCCGCCGCCCCGCGCTACACCGAGGCGCGCCTGGCGCCCCCGGCGCTCGCGCTCACCGAGAACCTCGACGAAGACGTCGTGGACTTCATCCCGAACTACGACGGGCAGTTCCAGCAGCCCGAGGTGCTCCCCGCCGCCTTCCCCAACCTGCTCGTCAACGGAGCGACCGGCATCGCGGTCGGCATGGCCACCAACATGGCGCCGCACAACCTGATCGAGGTGGTCGCCGCGGCGACCCACTTGCTGCAGAACCCGGATGCCACGGTCGAAGAGCTCATGGAGTTCGTCCCTGGCCCCGACCTCCCCTCGGGCGGCATCATCGTCGGCCTCGACGGCATCAAGGACGCCTACACGAACGGCCGCGGCACCTTCCGGACCCGGGCGAAGGCGTCGATCGAGTCGCTCGGCCCGCGTCGGACCGGCATCGTCATCACCGAACTGCCCTACCTCGTCGGGCCCGAGCGCGTGATCGAGAAGATCAAGGACGCGGTGCAGGCGAAGAAGCTCGCCGGCATCGCCGACGTCACCGACCTGACCGACCGCAACAATGGTCTGCGCCTGGTGATCGGCATCAAGACCGGGTTCGACCCGAAGGCGGTGCTCGAGCACCTCTACCGCCTCACCCCGCTCGAGGACTCCTTCGGCATCAACAACGTCGCCCTCGTCGACGGCCAGCCGCAGACGCTCGGACTCCGCGAGATGCTGCGCGTCTACATCGACCACCGCATCCGCGTCGTCACGCGCCGCAGCGAGTACCGTCTCGCGCGCAAGCGCGAACGCCTCCACCTCGTCGAGGGCCTGCTCATCGCGATCCTCGACATCGACGAGGTCATCCAGGTCATCCGTTCCTCCGACGACGGCGAGCAGGCGCGCACCAAGCTGCAGGAGGTCTTCGATCTCTCGCACCCGCAGGCGGAGTACATCCTCGAGCTGCGTCTTCGCCGCCTGACGAAGTTCTCGCGCATCGAGCTCGAAGCCGAGCGCGACCAGTTGAACGCCGAGATCGCGCAACTGGTCGAGTTGCTCGGCAGCGAGACGCTGCTGCGGCAGCAGGTGGCTCGAGAACTGGATGCCGCAGCCGAGGCCTATGGCACGCCCCGCCGCACGATGCTGCTCAACGGCGGTCCCGTGAAGCCCCGCTCGGCCAAGGCCGCGGCGGCCGCCGACCTGCAGATCGCCGACGCACCCTGCCGCGTCTACCTTTCGGCGACGGGACGCATGGTGCGGGCCGAGCTCGTCGCTGACGTCCCCGGCGGAGGCGTGGTCGCCCCGACGCGACGCTCGAAGCACGACGCGGTCCGCTCCGCCGTCGACACCACCACGCGCGGCGACATCGGCGCCGTCACCTCGGCCGGTCGGCTCGTACGCTTCTCCCCCGTCGATCTGCCGTCGGTTCCCGCGAACTCCGTGCACCTGTCGGCCGGGACGAAGGTCGAGCAGTACCTCGCGCTCGCGAAGAGCGAGAGCGTCGTCGCCCTCGTGCCCCTGGTGGACGCCCCCACCATCGCCCTCGGCACCGCGCAGGGCGTCGTCAAGCGCGTCGCCGCGAGCGAGCTCGGCACGAAGGACGAGATCGAGATCATCTCGCTCCGCGACGGCGACCGGGTCGTCGGTGCAGCGCCCGCCGGCGACAACGCCGAGCTCGTCTTCGTCGCCAGCGACGCGCAGCTTCTTCGCTTCGACGCCTCGTCGGTGCGGCCGCAGGGGCGTTCCGCGGGTGGGATGGCCGGCATCCGCCTCTCCGACGGTGCACGCGTGATCGCGTTCGCGGTGGTCGGCGCCTCGGCCTTCGACGCGGTCGTCGTCACCGTGGCCGGATCGTCGGCGGCGCTGCCCGGAACCGACGCCGGATCGGCCAAGGTCTCGGCCTTCACCGAGTTCCCCGCGAAGGGACGTGCCACGGGTGGGGTGCGCGCGCAACGCCTGCTGCGCGGCGAGGACGCCCTCTCGCTGGCGTGGGTGGGCACGGATCCCCGAGCGGTCGGCACAGACGGATCGGTGCGGACGCTGCCCGAGACCGGCGCCAAGCGCGACGCCTCGGGTCAGCCCCTCGAGGCCGTGATCGGCGCGATCGGCACCGTGGTCCGCTGACCGCGGCGCCGACCGCGGCCGCCCGTCAGACGTCGATGCGCTCGCGCGCCAACCGGTCGCTCGAGTCGATGATGAACTCGCGGCGCGGGGCCACGTCGCTGCCCATGAGCAGATCGAACACGGATGCCGCGGCCTCCATGTCCTGCACGCGGACACGCCGCAGCATGCGGCCACCGCGATCCATGGTCGTCGTCGCGAGCTGGTCGGCATCCATCTCGCCGAGGCCCTTGTAGCGCTGCACGGGCTCCTGCCAGCGCTTGTTCGAACGCTTGAGCTTGGTCAGCAGCTGGTGCAGCTCCTGCTCGCTGTACGTGTAGATCGTCTCGTTCGGCTTCGAGCCGGGGTTCATCACGATCACGCGGTGCAGGGGCGGGACGGCCGCGAACACGCGCCCCTCTTCGACGAGGGGGCGCATGTACCGGAAGAACAGCGTGAGCAGCAGGGTGCGGATGTGAGCGCCGTCGACGTCGGCGTCGCTCATCAGAATGATCTTGCCGTAGCGTGCCGCGTCGAGATCGAACGAGCGGCCGGATCCGGCGCCGATCACCTGGATGATCGAGGCGCACTCGGCGTTCGACAGCATGTCGCTGATCGAGGCCTTCTGCGTGTTGAGGATCTTGCCGCGGATCGGCAGCAGAGCCTGGTACTCGCTGTTGCGCGCGAGCTTGGCGGTGCCGAGCGCCGAGTCGCCCTCGACGATGAACAGCTCGGAGTCGTTGACGTCGTTGGAACGGCAGTCCACGAGCTTGGCCGGCAACGACGACGACTCGAGGGCGTTCTTGCGGCGCTGCGTCTCTTTGTGCGTGCGCGCCGAGATGCGCGCCTTCATCTCGGAGACGATCTTCTCGAGCAGCTGCGCCGTCTGCGCCTTGTCGTCGCGCTTGGGCGACGCGAAGCGCGCCGCGAGTTCTCTCTGCACGACGGATGCCACGATCTGGCGGACGGCGGGAGTGCCGAGCACCTCTTTCGTCTGGCCCTCGAACTGCGGCTCGGGCAGGCGCACGGTCAGGACGGCGGACAGCCCCGCGAGGATGTCGTCTTTCTCGATCTTGTCGTTGCCCACCTTGAGCTTGCGCGCGTTCTGATCGACCTGCGTGCGCAGGACCTTCATGAGGCCCTGCTCGAAGCCCAGCTGGTGCGTTCCGCCCTTGGGCGTGGCGATGATGTTGACGAACGAGCGCGTGGTGGTGTCGTACCCGGTCCCCCACCGCACGGCGATGTCGACCTCGCACGAGCGCTCGACCTCGGTGGGGATCATCGAGCCGCCGGGCTGCAGCACGGGAACCGTTTCGGTGAACGTGCCCGTGCCGGTGAGGCGCCAGGTGTCGGTGACGGCGGCGTCGGGGGCGAGGAAGTCCGCGAACTCCGAGATGCCGCCGTCGAAGCGGTAGCTCGTCTCGATGCGCTCGTCGCCGCGGTCGTCGAGGACGACGATCTCGAGGCCCGGCACGAGGAAAGCCGTCTGACGCACGCGCTGCACGAGTTCGTCGTGGCCGAAGGCGGCGTCTTTCGTGAAGATCTGGCGATCGGCCCAGTAGCGGATGCGCGTACCGGTGACGCCGCGGGCGGCCTTGCCGACGACGCGGAGTTCGCTGCTGCGCTCGAAGGGAGTGAAGGGGGCATCGGGGCCGTCGCCGGCGAAGAGCCCGGGTTCGCCGCGATGGAACGACATCGCGTACGTCTTGCCGCCGCGATCGACCTCCACGTCGAGACGTTCCGAGAGGGCGTTCACGACCGAGGCACCGACGCCGTGCAGGCCTCCGGATGCCGCGTAGGATCCCCCGCCGAACTTGCCTCCCGCGTGGAGCTTGGTGAAGACCACCTCGACGCCGGTGAGGCCGGTGCGGGGTTCGACGTCGACGGGGATGCCGCGGGCGCGGTCGCGCACCTCGACGCTGCCGTCGGCGTGCAGCACGATGTCGATGCGGGTGCCGTGGCCGCCGAGGGCCTCGTCGACGGAGTTGTCGATGATCTCCCACAGGCAGTGCATGAGACCGCGGGAGTCGGTCGACCCGATGTACATTCCCGGGCGCTTGCGCACGGCTTCGAGGCCCTCGAGGACCTGGAGGTGATGGGCGGAGTACTCGGAGGTCACGGTTTTCAGGGTAATCGGGGCCACCGACATCGACTGCCAGACACACAGCGCGGTCGGGTCACCGTACGCGCACAGCGAAATGTGATCAAGCCGCGGCATAGGGGAAACATCCGCGTGGTTATATGTGTGGACTCGCCCACGACCACCTGAGGAGGGCACCCGAGATGACCACCACGACCGCACCCGACGCGTCTGTTCTCGACCACCGCCTGACGGCGGCGGATCGCTGCGACTCCTGCGGCGCTCAGGCCTACATCGCCGCCGAGGTGAACGGCAGCGAGCTGCTGTTCTGCGCGCACCACGGCCGCAAGTACGAAGAGAAGCTCCGCAGCGTCGCCACCTCGTGGCACGACGAGACGGCGCGCCTCACCGCCGCCGACTGACGTCCCCGTCCGAACGGGCCTCGTGCCGTCTCCCCCGGGAGCCGGACCGGGGCCCGTTCCGCGTCTCCGGCTCGGATCGCTCCGCGCAGGGAAACGCACGCCGGCGATCGAGGGAGCCCGTGACCGCCGCCCGTGATCCTTCCTGTGACGTCAGGCCGAGAGGTAGCGGCGTGGCACGGTCGGCGAGACGCGCAGCGCGATCTCCTCGCCGATCGTGTCGATGAGCTCGGCGAGGTCGGTCGCGCTGTTGCGTGCTCCCCGCCCGAACACGACGACCTCGTCTCCCGGAGCCGCCTCGGGCCACGGGGCGACCGACAGCGACGCCGGGGCAATGGCCTCGACGCGGCGCGGCCCCGCCGGGGTGTCGACGTCGAAGCGCCCCGCGAGCGTGCTCGGCAACCCGTGCAGGCTGCCGAGATCGAGGTGCACCCCCGCGGCATCCACCGCGGTCACCGTCGCCACGAGGGTCGAGATGGGTTCGATCCCCAGGTCGTCCTCGCCGGGGCCCCCGGCGGGGCGGATGCCGTACGAGAACGCTCCGACGCGCACGAGGTCCTCGCGGAACTCCCCGCGGGCGAATCCGGCGGCGCTCGCGGCAAGGTGCGAGAACCGCGGGGCGAGGCCGGCGGCGCGAGCGGCGTCGCGGCCGGCGAGGAACACCGCGCGCGCGTCGTCGTCGTCGGCATCCGATGCTTCCGAGATGTGCGACCAGATGCCCTCGAGCACCCCGCGCCCCTGCGCGACGAGCTCCGCGGTACGCGCGAGCGCCTCGTCCCAGCGTTCGGGGCGGATGCCGTTGCGGTGCAGTCCCGTGTCGATCTTGAGGTGGATCCGGGCGACGCCGGCGGGTTCGGAGAGGCCCGCGAGATCGTCCAGCAGGGCCTCGTCGCCGATGCCGAGGTCGAGGTCGGTGGCGACGCCGGCGGCGAGGTCGTCGGAACCGCCGATGAGCCACACGAAGATGCGGGCCTCCGGACCGACCACCGCGCGCACCGCCGCCCCCGTGACGACGTCGAACGCGCCGAACCAGCGCACGCCCTCGTCGAACGCGCGGCTGACGAGGGGCTCGAGGCCGTGGGCGTAGGCGTCGTCCTTGACGACCAGCATGTGGGCGGCGGGGGCGATCGCCGCGCGGACGCGGTGGAGGTTCCGCGAGAACGCGTCGAGGTCCACGCGGTACGAGGTCGTCACGCGATCACGCTCCTCTCGGCCCGCGACCCCACGGCCGCGACGATCTCGGCGGCCGTGAGTCCCGTGGCATCCGTCCACTCCTCCAGTGAGGGGTGGCCCTGGGCGGGATCGCCGAAGAAGACGACCTCTGCGCCGCGGGCGATCGGCGCCTCGCCGACGTCGACGACGCTGACGTCCATCGCGACGCGCCCGACGATGCGGTGCCGCCGTCCGTCGATCGACACCGTCGCGCGATTGCCCAGGGAGCGCACGACCCCCTGCGCGTAGCCGCCGGTCACCAGCGCGACGGTCGTGTCGTGCGGCGCGCGATGCGTGTAGCCGTACGACACCCCCTCGCCCCGCAGCAGCGGCTTGGTGCCCAGCGCTCGACCGCGCAGCGACATCACCGGGCGCGTGTGCGCCCCCGGGAGCCCGTACAGCGCGGCCGGGTCGAGCGTCGCGGCATCCCCGCCCATCTCGGCGATCACGGATGCCACCCACTCCGCGCCGTGGCCCCAAGCGTCGGCGGCGAGGGCATTCGGACCGGAGGCGGCGGGGGCGTGGGCGGCGTTCGCTCGCAGCGCCTCGGCGGACAGGAGCGCGACGGGGGCGACTCCCCCGGCCCCGGGCGCGCGGGCAGGGAGCGTGGAGGTCACCCCTTTAGACTAACGGGGTCCTTCGTCCCCGATCCCGGAGTGTGCATGCCTAGCCAGGGCTTCTCCCCCGTCACCCGTCTGCGCTACCTCGCCGGACGTGCCCGTCGCATCGACGTCGGATCCGTCGTCGAGCGCGCCAAGGAGGCGTCCGCCCAGCACGGCAAGGCCCTGCCGCTGGTCGTGGCCGACATGCTGTTCCAGGCCGGCGTGAAGAACGTCGGGTTCCAGGACTACATCGACTACGACTTCGCGATCCTCACCCCCGCGGAGCGCGCCACTTACATGACGCACCCGGTCTCGAATCAGATCTCGCAGAAGTACGACCACCCCGACTACCGCGGTCTGTTCCAGGACAAGGTGGAGTTCGACAAGACCTTCAGCGAGTTCCTCCGTCGCGACTGGATGGTGGTGGATGCCGACAACGCCGACGACCTGCGCGCCTTCGCCGAGCGCCTCGGAACCATCGTCACGAAGGAGCCCGTCGGCCAGGCGGGAACCGGCGTGCACCGCTACCACGCGGCCGAGGTCGAGGACTGGACGCAGTTCCACCGCGGTCTTCTCGAGCGCGGCGAGATCCTCGTCGAAGAGGTCATCCGCCAGCACGACGACCTCGCCGCAGTCTGCCCCGGCACCGTCAACACGACGCGCGTCACGGCGTTCTTCGACGGCTCGACGACACACATCCTCGCGATGGCGCAGAAGTTCGGCCGCGGAGCGGTCAGCGACCAGATGACCTTCGGCGGCTTCTACACGATGCTCGACGAGAACGGACGCGCCCTCGGCGCGGGTTACGACTCGCACGGGCACGTGCACGAGCTGCACCCCGACTCGGGCGCCCGCATCGCCGACTTCCAGCTGCCCATGATCGACGAGGTCACGGCGTTCGTCGACCGGGTCGCCCGCGTCGTCCCGCAGGTGCAGTACGTCGGGTGGGACATCGTCGTCGGCCCCGACGGTCCCGTGCTCGTCGAGGGCAACTGGGGCGCGGGCGTGTACGAGAACAAGCCGAGCGTGACCGGCATCCGCACCGGTCACAAGCCGCGCTACCAGGCCGCCATCGGGTTCTGAGCCCCGGATGCCGAGAGGCCCGTTCCCCGTGTGGGGCGGGAGGACCCTGAGCCTGTCGAAGGGGCCGGGGTGCGAAGGCGTCCGGTGGCTTCGACGGGCTCGGCCACCTGGGCGGGAGGACCCTGGCCCTGTCGAAGGGGCCGGGGTGCGAAGGCGTCCGGTGGCCTCGACAGGCTCAGCCACCTCGGTTCGCCGAGCGGGTGGCATCCGGAAACACGAAAGGCCCGCCCGTAACGGGGCGGGCCTCTCACGTTGAGCTCTCTCAGCCGTGGCGGACGATACCGAGCGGCGTGGACTCGTGTCCCTGACCGAGCGGGTTGTCCTTGAGGATCGCGACGAGGCGCTTCTCTCCGGCCTTGTCCATCGTCGACCCGAGGATGTTGCCCCCGAGGTCGTTGATGTCGACCACGGCCACCTGCACGTCGCCGCCGAGCAGCGACTTCAGGCGCGCGGCGACCTCGCGAGGACGCTCGGGGCCGAGCACCACCGCCTGGTTGTAGGGCGGGATCGTGCCCTTGGTGGGGCCGTCGATCGCGCGGGCCTTGTCGCCCGCGATGCGGTAGAAGTCGCCCTTGCGACCCATCGCCTTGGTCACGGCCGAAACAGCCGCGGCGAACAGGATGCGGGGCGTGCCGCACTCGCGCAGCGCCATCTCCATCGTCTCGGGCATGCCGAGACCGATGCCGTAGGGCGTGCGGGTGACGTACTTCGACAGGAACAGCGCGAGCTTGCGGGGCTTGATCGAGTCCAGCTTGAACGAGCGGCCCTGCGTGATCGCCACGATCTTCTCGGTGACGAACAGCAGGTCGCCCGGCTGCACGGCCTCCTTCGCGTACTCGAGGATGAAGGCGTCGAGGTCGTCGCCCGGCATGACGACCCGCGTGCGGATCGGGATGCGGGCGTACGAGGTTCCCTCGACGGTACGGGTGAGCGCCTTGCCGGCGTTGGCCTCGCCGCTCATTCGAGGTAGTCCCGGAGCGACTGCGAGCGGCTGGGGTGACGCAGCTTCGCCATGGTCTTCGACTCGATCTGGCGGATGCGCTCACGCGTGACGCCGAACGTGTCGCCGATCTGGTCGAGGGTCTTGGGCTGACCGTCGCCGAGTCCGAAGCGCATGCGGATGACGCCCGCCTCGCGCTCGCTGAGCGAGTCGAGGAGCGACTCCAGCTGGCGCTGCAGCATGGTGAAGCCCACCGCGTCGGCCGGAACGACCGCCTCGGTGTCCTCGATGAGGTCGCCGAACTCGCTGTCGCCGTCCTCGCCGAGGGGCGTGTGCAGCGAGATGGGCTCGCGGCCGTACTTCTGCACCTCGATGACCTTCTCGGGGGTCATGTCGAGCTCGCGGCTCAGCTCCTCGGGCGTGGGTTCGCGCCCCAGGTCCTGCAGCATCTGGCGCTGGACGCGCGCGAGCTTGTTGATGACCTCGACCATGTGCACCGGGATGCGAATGGTGCGCGCCTGGTCGGCCATCGCGCGAGTGATCGCCTGACGGATCCACCAGGTGGCGTAGGTCGAGAACTTGAAGCCCTTGGTGTAGTCGAACTTCTCGACGGCGCGGATGAGGCCGAGGTTGCCCTCCTGGATCAGGTCCAGGAACTGCATGCCGCGACCGGTGTAGCGCTTGGCGAGCGAGACCACGAGGCGCAGGTTCGCGCCGAGCAGGTGGCTCTTCGCGCGCTGTCCGTCGCGGGCGACCCACTGAAGATCGAGACCCAGCTGGCTGGTCTTCTCGGCCGCCGACATGTTCGAGAGCTTCTCTTCGGCGAACAGGCCCGCCTCGATGCGCATCGCGAGCTCGACCTCTTCGGCCGCGTTCAGCAGCGGGACTTTACCGATCTGCTTCAGGTAGTCCTTGACGGGGTCGGCCGTCGCGCCGGTGATCTGCGCGGAGTAGACCGGGACGTCGTCCTCATCGCTCGACGAGATGACGATCGCGCCGGTCGGCAGGGCCTCGGCGGGCGCCGCCGGGGTCTCGTCGTCATCGTCGTCGTCGGACTTCTTCGCGCCGGGCTTGGCCGCGTCGTCGGAGTCGTCCGCGTCGTCGCCGTCTTCGACGTCGATCTCGACATCGCCCTCGTCGTCGACGTCTTCTTCGTCGTCGAGGTCGTCGTCCTTCTTCGCCTTGGTCTTGGCCTTGGCGGGCGTCGCCTTGGCCTTGGCCGGAGCCTTCTTGGCGGGAGCCTTCTTCGCGGTCGTCGTCGTCGACGCCGTCACGGTCTCCTCGGAGTTCTCGAGCTCGGTGTCCTTCGCACTCCGGGAGCGGGTCTTGGTTGTCGTGCCTGCCACGTTTCGCCTTTCACCGGGAACGTACGTTGCACGGCCACCGGTCGTTCTCGGACACTAGTAAGACCCTTGTCAAGTCCCGAGCCGAGGAGCATGGCTCCTGGACCGGTTGACAACGGGTCAGGTTCTTCATTGTCTCACATCCCCGGACCGGGCCTTGACGCGGACCGGGCATCTATGCGTAGAGAACGTCCTGTCGGCGCTCGGCATTCCCCCACTCACGCCGCGGACCTTGCGGCGGCGCTCAGCCGAGCTTTCCGCGCCGGTCGTCGTCGCCGGGTCGGGTGGCGAGGAACCGCTCGAGCTCGGCGGCGAGTTCGTCCGCGCTGGGGAGGTCGCCCGTGTGGATGATCGGGGTCGCGTGCGTCGAGCCGGCCATATAGGAGTCGTAGCGCTCCTCGAGGCCCTCGAGCATGCGCGTGAGCTCTTCGCTGCCCTCGACCTGTTCGGCGACCTTGGCGATGAAGTCTCGGTTCTCTTCGCGCAGCACCTCGCCCGAGAAGACGAGCCCGGTCGCGACGGTGAGGCTGTCGAGCGCCGCGAGGGCGGCGGCGGGGTACTCGGTGTCGCCCAGGTAGTGCGGCACGAGCAGCGCGAAGCCGGCGACCTTGGCCCCGGCCTCGGCGAAGCGGTACTCGAGCAGGTGGCCCGCGGTGGAGGGGATCTGCGTGTGCGGACGCCACACGGAATGCTTCTCGGCGAGATCAGGTCGCGTGCCGCTGACGGTCGTGCCGATCGGGCGCGTGTGGGGAACCGGCATGGGGATCGCGTGCACCCACGTGACCGACGCCACCTGCAGGCCGGCCGCCAGCTCCAGGACGGTCTCGGCGAACGTCTCCCAGAGGAAGTCGGGCTCGTAGCCGGCGAGGAGCAGGAACGGGTGCCCGAGCGAGTCGTGCGCGAGGGAGAGCTCGAGCCGCGCAGGACGGTAGTCGGTGAGGTGGTCTTCGACGAAGGTGACGAGAGGGCGCCGCGCGCGGTAGTCGAGCAGCACGTCGTTGTCGAAGACGAAGACGGGGTTGGGCTCGAGATCGTTGCGGAAGTACTCGACCAGACGGGTGACGGCCCCGCCGGCGTCCGTGAACCCGGTGAGGGCGATCACGAGCGGCAGGCCCGACGGCACGGGCGGCGCCGCGGGGGCGCGGTCGTACAGCGGGGCGGAGGAGGGCATGACTCCACTCTACGAGCGCGCGCGCTCGACCGGCTGCGGTGCGTCCCGCTGCCAGCGAACACGCACGAACCTAGGATGGATGCCATGCCCTTCCCCTCCGTGGCGTTCACCGACGCCCCCGTACGCGAATCCGATGCCGATGCGATCCTTCTGATCGTCCCGCCCTCGACGGAGGGAGCATCCGACCCCGCCGGCTGGGAGGGATTGGGCGCGGCCCTCGCCGCCGTCGGCTTCACCGGCGCCGCGGGCTCCTTCCAGCGCGTGCACGTACCGGGCGTCGACACGCCCGTGGCCGTGGCGGGCGCCGGGGCCGGTGCCGACGAGGCGGCGGTTCGGGATGCCGCGGGCACGGGCCTGCGCCAGCTGACCGGGTTCGCGCACGTCGCCGTGCAGTCGCTCGTCGCCGCACCCTGGCGACCGATCGCCGAGGGCGCCGCCCTGGGCGGTTACCGGTTCGCCGACTACAAGAAGAAGTCGCCGAAGGCCCGCGCCGAGCGCGTGACGGTGTCGGCGGCCGAGGCGCCGAGCGATGCCGACGTCGCCGCGGTCGCCGCGATCTCGGGCGCCGTCGCGCTCGTCAAGGATCTCGTCACCACGCCCGCCGAGTGGCTGGGCCCCGCGGACTTCGCCGACGCGGCCGTCGCCGCCGTGGCGGACCTCCCCGTCGAGGTGGAGGTGCTCGACGAGACGGCCCTGCGCGAGGGCGGCTACGGCGGAATCCTCGGCGTCGGCCAGGGATCCGACCGCCCGCCCCGTATGGTGCGCCTGGAGTACTCGCCCGCGGACGCGCAGCGCCATGTCGCCCTCGTCGGCAAGGGCATCACTTTCGACACCGGCGGGCTGTCGCTGAAGCCGCCGGCATCCATGGTCGGCATGAAGTACGACATGTGCGGAGCCGCCACGGTGCTCGCGGTGCTCAAGGCCGCCGCCGAGATGAAGCTGCCCGTCAAGGTCAGCGCCTGGCTCTGCATCGCCGACAACATGCCCTCGGGCCGCGCGACGCGCCCCGGCGACGTGCTGCGCACTCTGGACGGCACCACGGTCGAGGTGCTGAACACCGACGCCGAGGGGCGCCTCGTCCTGGCCGACGGTCTCGCCGCGGCCAGCCGCGAGAACCCCGATCTGATCGTCGACGTCGCGACCCTCACCGGCGCGATCACCGTCGCCCTCGGAAACCGGCACACCGGTGTGATGGGCGAGGATGCCGCCGTCGCGTCGTACCTCGCAGCCGCCGGCCGCGCGGCCGAGCTGGCCTGGCAGCTGCCGCTGCCCGACCACATGGTCGACGACCTGGACTCCCCCATCGCCGACCTGCAGAACGCCAAGATCGGCGACCCCGCCGGCGGCTCGCTGTTCGCCGGACTGTTCCTGCGCCACTTCGTCGGTCGGGTGTCGGAGGACGCCGACGCGCCGCGCATCCCGTGGGTGCACCTCGACATCGCGGGAGTGGGCATGAACAAGTCCGCGCCGTTCGGATACACCGACAAGGGCGTCACCGGCGCGACCGTCCGCTCGCTCGTGGAGATGCTCGCCACGGACGGCGCGCGGTGACCGAGTACACCGCCGACGTCGTCGTGCTCGGTGGGGGGAGTGGCGGCTACGCCGCGGCCCTCCGTCTCGCCGAGCTCGGCAAAGACGTCGTCCTCGTGGAGAAGGACAAGCTCGGCGGGACGTGCCTGCACCGCGGCTGCATCCCGACCAAGGCTCTGCTGCACGCCGGGGAGGTCGCCGACGCCGCGCGCGGGGCGGCCGACATCGGCGTCGATGTGACCTTCGGCGGGATCGACCCGGCGCGCGTGCGCGCCTATCGCGAGGGGATCGTCGCCAAAAAGTTCAAGGGTCTCGAGGGTCTCATCTCGGCGCGCGGCATCCGTGTGGTCGCCGGAGAGGGGCGGCTCGAGGCGGGACCCGCCGTCCGTGTCGGCGACGACGTCTACCGCGGCACGGACGTCGTCCTCGCGACGGGCTCGTACAGCCGCAGCCTCCCGGGCCTCGAGATCGGCGGCCGCGTGCTCACGAGCGAGCAGGCACTCGATCTCGACGTCATCCCGGAGCGCGTGATCGTGCTCGGCGGTGGCGTCATCGGCGTCGAGTTCGCGAGCGTGTGGCGCTCGTTCGGCGTCGAGGTGACGATCGTCGAGGCGCTCCCCCACCTGCTGCCGGCCGAGGACGTTTCGTCGAGCAAGGCTCTCGAGCGGGCGTTCCGCAAGAGGGGCATCGCCTTCCAGCTGGGTCGACGGTTCACCTCGCTCTCGTCGGGCGACGACACCGTGACGGTCGTCCTCGACGACGGGAGCGAGCTGACCGCCGACTACGTCCTGGTGGCCGTGGGTCGAGGACCCGCGACCGCCGGTCTCGGGTACGAGGAAGCCGGGGTCGTGCTGGAGCGCGGCTTCGTGCAGACAGACGCGCGGCTGCGCACGGCTGCGGCGCACGTCTGGGCCGTCGGCGACATCGTGCCGGGCCTGCAGCTCGCCCACCGGGGATTCCAGCAGGGCATCTTCGTGGCCGAGGAGATCGCGGGGCTCTCCCCCGTCCTCGTCCCCGACGTCGATGTTCCGCGGGTGGCCTACTCGCACCCCGAGGTGGCCTCGGTGGGGCTCACCGAGGCGCAGGCGCAGGATCGTTACGGATCCGAGGCCGTTCGCGCGTACGAGTACAACCTGGCCGGAAACGGCCGCAGCGAGATCATCGGCACCTCGGGCATCGTGAAGATCGTCCGCCGTGTCGACGGCCCCGTCGTCGGTGCGCACCTGGTGGGCGACCGGGTCGGGGAGCTGATCTCCGAGGCGCAGCTCGCCGTCGGCTGGGAGGCGCATCCCGAAGACATCGCGCCGTTCGTCCACGCGCACCCCACTCAGAGCGAGGCGCTCGGCGAGGCCTTCCTGGCCCTCGCGGGCAAGCCGCTGCACGCACTCTGACCGACAACCGGTCACTAAGCTAGATACCGCATCCGGTACGAAGGAGACATATCCATGAGCACATCCGTCGTCCTCCCCGCTCTCGGCGAGAGCGTCACCGAGGGAACGGTCACCCGCTGGCTCAAGCAGGTCGGGGACACCGTCCAGGAGGATGAGGGGCTGTTGGAGATCTCGACCGACAAGGTCGACACCGAGATCCCTTCGCCCGTCTCGGGCGTGATCGAAGAGATCCTCGTCCAGGAAGACGAGACCGTCGAGGTCGGCGCCGTCCTCGCCAAGATCGGCGACGGTTCGGGCGCGTCCTCCAGCGACGACGCCCCGCAGGCCGCTCCCGCCGCGGCGGAATCCGCGCCGGCCGAAGAGCCGGCTCCCGCCGCCTCCGCCCCCGCCGAGCAGTCCGCTCCGGCCGAGCAGTCGGCTCCGGCCGCCTCCGGCGACGCCACCGAGGTGACCCTCCCCGAGCTGGGCGAGAGCGTCACCGAGGGCACGGTTACCCGCTGGCTCAAGGCCGTCGGAGACGACGTGGCCGTCGATGAGCCGCTGCTGGAGATCTCGACCGACAAGGTCGACACCGAGATCCCCTCGCCGGTCGCCGGCACCCTGCAGGAGATCCTCGTGCAGGAGGACGAGACCGTGAACGTCGGTGCCGCCCTCGCGCGCATCGGAAGCGGCGCCCCCGCCGCGGCGAAGGAGGAGGCGCCCGCCGCCCCGGCCGCCGAAGAGAAGCCTGCCGAGGAGCCCGCCCCCGCCGCGGAGCAGAAGCCGGCCGAGCAGGAGAAGCCGGCGGAGCAGCCCGCCCCCGCCGCGCAGCCCGCCCCCGCCGCCGAGAAGCCGGCGGAGCAGGCCCCCGCCGCGTCGTCGAACGACGACGTCACCTACGTCACCCCCCTCGTGCGTCGTCTTGCGCAGCAGCAGGGAGTCGACCTGAAGTCCGTCAAGGGCAGCGGCGTCGGCGGTCGCATCCGCAAGGAAGACGTGCTGAAGGCCGCGGAGGCGGCAGCGTCGGCTCCGGCCGCGTCCGCTAGCCCGGCTCCGGCCGCCGCAGCGTCCGCGCCGGTGGAGGTCTCGCCGCTGCGCGGAACGACCCAGAAGATGTCGCGCCTGCGCAAGGTCATCGCCGAGCGCGCCGTGGCGTCGATGCAGGCGACCGCTCAGCTCACCACCGTCGTCGAGGTCGACGTGACCAAGGTCGCGGCGCTGCGCGACCGCGTCAAGGGCGAGTTCCAGCAGAAGACGGGCGACAAGCTGTCGTTCCTCCCCTTCTTCGCGATCGCGGCCATCGAGGCGCTGAAGACCTACCCGATCATCAACTCCACGGTGGAGGGCGACGAGATCGTCTACCCCGCTCACGAGAACGTGGCGATCGCCGTCGACACCGAGCGCGGCCTGCTCACGCCGGTCGTCAAGGACGCGGGTGAGAAGAACATCGCTCAGCTCGCCCGTGAGATCGCCGATCTCGCGGCGCGCACGCGCGACAACAAGCTCAAGCCCGACGAGCTCGCGGGCGGCACGTTCACGCTGACCAACACCGGTTCGCGCGGCGCGCTGTTCGACACGCCCATCGTGTTCCTGCCTCAGTCGGCGATCCTCGGCCTCGGTGCCGTGGTGAAGAAGCCGGGTGTCGTCACGGTCGATGGGAAGGATGCCATCTCGGTGCGCTCCTACGTCTACCTGGCCCTGTCGTACGACCACCGCATCATCGACGGCGCCGACGCCGCGCGCTTCCTCGGCGCGGTCAAGGCTCGCCTCGAGGCGGCGCAGTTCGAGGGCGATCTCGGCATCTGACTCCGCTGAGCACCGGCTCATGATGGCTGGTCCGCGACCGTTTCGACGGCGCGGACCAGCCATCTGTCGTTGAAGCGGACGAGGGTGACGTACTGCGAACGGGTCGCGTCGGCGACGCGCACGACGATGACGCCGCCGAAGTCCTCGAGCAGAGAGATGTCCGCGTGCTCCGCGTCGGGCAGGAGCGATTCGCGGCGGAACGTCGAGGGTTCTTCGAGAGCGCCGCGGCACGCGAGGTCGCTTCCGCACCGGGAGATCTGCGCGAACAGCGTCCGCGCGACGTCGGTCGCATCGTCGGACAGAGGAACGCGTTCGTCGACCGGCCACGATGACGTCGCCGACGGGTGCGGAACGACCGATGTCGTCGCCGAGGCCGTCGCGGTGGGGGCGGACGAGGGCGCGGATCCGCGACCACCGGGGAGGAGCACCACCGCCGCGACGACGAGGACGACGGCCAGTGCGCCGCCGATGACCGCCGCGCGGATCCGTGACGAAGTGAGCCAGCCGTCGCGCAGCCGCGAGAGGCTCCGCTGCACGTCGTCGAGGAGGCCCGTGTCGAGCGCGTCGAACACGCCCCCGGCGAGGGACGCGGGGGCGACGACGGGCGGTTCGATCGTCGCCCTCGGTGTCAGCGGCCCCAGGACGAGGGGTTCGGGGTCCGCGTGCGCGAAGAGGCGCCTCTCCATGGCCTCCCACTCGCGAGGGGAACGAGTCGCTACCGCCTGTCCGGCCCGCGACACGAGGTCCCGCGTGGCCCGGTCGGGGGTGAGGGCGGCGAGTCGATCGAGGCCGTCCGCCGTCGTCGACACGACGTCGGGCGCGCCTGCGTCGGACACGACCACCGGTCGTCCGTGCGCCGTGAGCCACCAGGTGGCTCCCTCGTCGGTCCTGTGCGCGGATCGGCATCCGCGCAGGAGGCCGATGGTGGCGGTGACGACCTCGCCCGCGGTCAGCGCGGTGGCGCTGGCGCCTCGCCGCTGCAGGTAGGCGGTGAACGGTTCGACGGGGAGGGAGGGGGTCGCGGCGGTCATTCCCCGATCGTCGGCGAGTTCGCGACGGCGCGTGGCGGCACGGCGGCGGAATGGGGATGACGGCCGCGGTCCCCCGCCTGGGGAGGAACGGTGCGCGGCGAAGATAGAATCGGTCTCATGGCCGCTCGCACCACCACGCCCGAGAAGCGTCCGGGCTTCTTCTCGCAGCTCCGAACGCTCTACACCTTCACGCAGAAGGAGTACCGCTGGCTGCCCTTCCTGCTCGCGGGCATCGTCCTGGTGGGCATCGCCGTCGGCGTGCTCATCGGCTTCCTGATCCCGCCGCTGGCGGTGTGGAGCGTCATCCTGTGGGGCGTCACGGGACTGCTCGCCGGCATCCTGGCCGCCATGATCACCATGACGCGGCTGTCGACCACGGCGATGTACAAGAAGATCGACGGCATGCCCGGGGCGACCGGTCACGTGCTGTCGTCGTCGCTCGGCCGCAACTGGCAGGCCTCCGAGACCCCGGTCGGCGTCAACCCCCGCACTCAGGAAGCCCTCTACCGCGCGATCGGCCGCGGCGGCGTCGTGCTGATCGGCGAGGGCAATCGCAACCGTCTCACGCGGCTGGTCGGCGAGGAGCGCTCGCGCGTCCTGCGCGTCGCGGCCGGTGTGCCCGTCACGGTGCTCTACGTCGGACACGGCGACGACGAGGTGCCCATCGCCAAGCTCGCCTCGACCATCAAGGCCCTGCCCAAGAAGGTCGACCGCGCCACCATGGCCGCGGTCATCAAGCGTGTCTCGTCGGTCTCTCAGGGGCTGTCGTCGCTGCCCATCCCGAAGGGCGTCGACCCCACCAAGATGCGCGCACCGCGCCCCCGTTGACCTCGTGAAAAGGCCCCCGCTCAGCGGGGGCCTTTCTCGTCGTTCCCGGGGACCCGCGGGACGGACGCTCAGCTGCGGACGAGCACCGTTCCGACGGCCTTGTCGTGCAGGCCTCGCTGATCGGCGTCCCACACGACGGCGGGGATGATGAGGGCCAGCAGCACGGTGCGCACGATGGGCCGCCAGAATCCGACCCAGCCTCCGGATGCCAATTCGAGACGCATCCCCATGAGTCGGTGACCCGGGCTACCGCCCAGCAGCGGGATGAAGAGGATCTGCACCGCGAAGAAGATGAGGTTCGTCGCGATGGGGTTGGCGAACGGGACGCCCGTGACCGGGTCGGGGCTGGAGAAGAACGCGAAGCCGATCAGACCGGCGCTGGCGACGTCGATCAGCAGCGCCGCGATGCGGCGGCCCGGCCGGGCGATCGAGCCGCGACCCTCGCGGGGAAGGCCGAGCCGCTGGCCCGGATAGTCGTTCTCGGCGGAGACGGTCACGGCATCCAGCGTAATCGGGTCGGCGTAACATCCCGGAAACATGCGAGATATGACCGGGACACCGGTTCTGGGTAGGGTCGAGGAGGCTGGCCGAGGCCGGCATGATCCCGAATGTTCTACCTCTGGAGTCTTCATGTTCAAAGATTCGTCCGAGGTGCTGAAGTTCATCCAGGACGAGGACGTCAAGTTCCTCGACATCCGTTTCACGGATCTTCCTGGTGTGCAGCAGCACTTCAACATCCCCGCCTCGACCGTCGACGAGGAGTTCTTCACCGTCGGACAGCTGTTCGACGGCTCGTCGATCCGCGGGTTCGCGAACATCCACGAGTCGGACATGCAGCTGATCCCCGACGTCACCACGGCGTACGTCGACCAGTTCCGCGAGGCCAAGACCCTCGTCATGATCTTCGACATCTACAACCCGCGCAACGGCGAGATCTACGGCAAGGACCCGCGCCAGGTCGCCAAGAAGGCCGAGAAGTACCTCGCCTCCACCGGCATCGCCGACACCGCGTTCTTCGCGCCCGAGGCCGAGTTCTACATCTTCGACGACGTGCGTTACGAGGTGAAGCAGAACTCGAGCTTCTACTCGGTCGACTCCGAAGAGGGCGCGTGGAACACGGGCCGTGAGGAAGAGGGCGGCAACCTCGCCAACAAGACCCCCTACAAGGGCGGCTACTTCCCCGTCTCCCCCGTCGACAAGACGGCGGACCTCCGCGACGACATCACCCTCAAGCTGATCGAGGCGGGCTTCGCGCTCGAGCGCTCGCACCACGAGGTCGGCACCGGTGGTCAGCAGGAGATCAACTACCGCTTCGACACGATGCTGCACGCGGCCGACGACATCCTGAAGTTCAAGTACATCGTCAAGAACACCTGCGAGCAGTGGGGCAAGGTCGCGACCTTCATGCCGAAGCCGCTCTTCGGCGACAACGGCTCGGGCATGCACACGCACCAGTCGCTGTGGAACGACGGCAAGCCGCTGTTCTACGACGAGACCGGCTACGGCGGGCTCTCCGACATCGCCCGCTGGTACATCGGCGGTCTGCTGGCGCACGCTCCCGCGGTGCTCGCCTTCACCAACCCGACCCTCAACAGCTACCACCGCCTGGTGAAGGGCTTCGAGGCTCCGGTCAACCTGGTGTACTCGGCAGGTAACCGCTCCGCGGCCATCCGCATCCCGATCACGGGTTCGAACCCCAAGGCCAAGCGCATCGAGTTCCGCGCGCCCGACGCCTCGGGCAACCCGTACCTCGCGTTCGCGGCCCAGCTGATGGCCGGCATCGACGGCATCAAGAACCGCATCGAGCCGCACGAGCCCGTCGACAAGGACCTCTACGAGCTCCCCGCCGAAGAGGCCAAGAACATCCCGCAGGTTCCGAACTCGCTGCTCGACTCGCTCGAGGCCCTGCGCGCCGACCACGAGTTCCTGCTCGCCGGTGGCGTCTTCACGCAGGAGCTCATCGACACCTGGATCGAGTACAAGATCGAGAACGAGATCCAGCCGATCGCTCAGCGCCCGCACCCCTTCGAGTACGAGCTGTACTTCGGGGTCTGATCGCCCGATCATCACGACGACGCCCGTCCCCGCCGTTTCGCGGGGGCGGGCGCCGTCGTTTCGCGGGCGGATGCCGCGGTCGTGGCATCCGGAGGGGCCGACGCTCAGTCGGCGCGCGCCGCGCGCTTCTGCTCCTGGAACACCCGGATCGCCTCGTAGCGTTCGGCCGAACGCGCCTGCCGCTTCGCGGCCTCGACCTCGCGCACCTTCGGCGGCGCGCTGGTCACGAGATCGTCGAGCAGATGGCGCACGGATGCCGTGATCTCGGCGACGGCGCGATCGAAGACGTCCTGGTTGGCGCGCGACGGCGTCGTGGTGCCCACGATCTTGCGGACGAACTGCAGCGCGGCGTCGTGGCACTCGGCATCCGTCGGCGGGGGTGCGAAGTTGTGCAGGGGGACGATGTTGCGGCACATGCCCGACAGGGTAGGCCCCCGGCGTCAGGCGCGCGAGGTCACCGTGCGCGGCGAGCGGGGATCTCCGGCCACCGGCGGACGAGACGGCCCACCAGACCGGCGCCGTAGACGACGAACAGCACGTCCAGCGGGCCGCCGATTCCGACGACGACGACCGCGGGCATGCGGCGGCGACCGGAGCCCAGCGTGTCGGTCCACTGCAGGTCTCCCGCGGCGATCTGTGCGAGGGCGGAGAGAGCGAACGCGGCGATCACGGCGCCCATCACCAGGATCGTGAGCACCGCCAGGATCGCCCGGGCACGCCCGAGGCGCTGCAGGCTCGCGTCGAGCTGTCGCGTCCACCGCTCGGTGACGTTCTTCACGGCGCGGGGATCTCGACGAGGCGGAACCCGTCGGTCTCGGTCGACGGTCGGACGTGCACTCCCCCATCGAAACACGTTGCGTCGACTCGGCACGCCGACGCGTCCCTCGAGCGAGCCGGCTTCCCGGCATCCGCACAGGCGCCCCTCCGCTGCGATGTCGGTGGGGCACGCGAGGATGGAGGCATGCCGGACTCCCCTTACGCCTCGCGACCGTGGTCGACCTCGTACGCCGAGGGCGTGCCGCTCGAGATCGACGCCCCCTCGCAGACGCTGCCCGAGATGCTCGCCGCCTCCGTCGCGCGGTTCGGCAAGAAGACCGCGCTCGAGTTCTTCGGCGCGGCCACCACCTACCGCGAGCTCGGTGAGCAGGTCGCGCGGGCGGCGGAAGGGCTGCGCCGCCTCGGGGTCCGCGCCGACGATCGGGTGGCGCTGGTCCTGCCCAACTCGCCGCAGCACGTGGTCGGTTTCTACGCGGCACTGCGACTCGGGGCCATCGTCATCGAGCACAATCCGCTCTACACGCCGCGAGAGCTGCGCCATCAGTTTGAAGACCACGGTGCACGCTTCGCCATCGTGTGGGACAAGCTGGCCGACACGGTCGCCGAGTTCCCCTCCGACCTCGCTCTCGAGCACATCGTGAGCGTCGACATCACCGCCGCCCTGCCCCTCGCCCAGCGTCTCGCCCTCCGCCTGCCCGTCGCGAAGGCACGAGCGGCGCGCGCTCAGCTGACCGCCCGCCCCGCGTCGCGGCGTCCCATCGCGTGGAAGACGCTGCTCACTCACGGCTCGCTCTCGCGCAAGCACGCGGGGCCGGTGCTCGACGACATCGCGCTCCTGCAGTACACCAGCGGCACGACCGGAAGCCCGAAGGGTGCCGTGCTCACCCACGCCAACCTGCGCGCGAACGCCATGCAGGGGCGCGCGTGGGTCCCGGGGCTGCGCGACGGCGAAGAGACCTTCTACGGGGTGCTGCCCCTCTTCCACGCCTACGGTCTCACGCTGTGCCTCACCTTCGCGATGAGTATCGGCGCGAAGCTCGTACTCTTCCCGAAGTACGACCTCGACCTGGTCGTCGCCGCCTCGAAGAAGAGCCCGCCCACCTTCCTTCCCGCCGTGCCGCCCATCTACGACCAGCTCGCCCGCGCGGCCGCGCGCGGAGCGATCGATCTGAAGAGCGTGCGCTTCGCGATCTCGGGGGCGATGAGCCTGCCCGTCGCCACCGTCGACCGCTGGGAGGCGGCCACCGGGGGTCTGCTCGTCGAGGGCTACGGCATGACCGAGTCGTCGCCGGTGGCCCTGGGCAATCCGATCGGTCCCTCACGGCGCCCCGGCACGGTGGGTGTGCCGTTCCCCAGCACCGAGATCCGGGTGGTCGACCCCGAAGATCCGCGCGTCGACCTCCCCCTGGGCGAACCCGGCGAGCTGCTCCTGCGCGGTCCGCAGGTGTTCCAGGGCTACTGGAACCGCCCCTCCGACACGGCGGCGACGCTGCTCGCCGGCGGGTGGCTGCGCACGGGAGACATCGCCTCGGTCTCCCCCGACGGGTTCGTGACGATCGTCGACCGGTTGAAAGAGATCATCATCACGGGCGGCTTCAACGTCTCGCCGAGCGAGGTCGAAGACGTGCTCACCTCCCACCCCGACATCGCCGGTGCGGCGGTGGTCGCCCTGCCCAAATCGAGCGGCGGCGAAGACGTCGCGGCCGCGATCGTGCTGCGCGAGGGCGTGCAGGTCGAACCCGAGGCGATCCGCGACTTCTGCAAGCAGCGGCTCGCGGCGTACAAGGTCCCCCGCCGCGTGGTCGTCGTCGACGACCTGCCGCGCTCGCTCATCGGGAAGGTCCAGCGGCGCGAGGTGCGCGAGCGTCTGATGTCCTGAGGAGGCATGAGGCGACGGCCGGGCCGAGACGGCATGCTCGGGACGCGAGCGCCTCACGCACGGAGAACACCGGCGACGACCGGGACCGAACCGCGTGGCATCCATCGAGCGACGGATGCCACGCGGGCTGCTCAGCCGTAGAACAGCTTGTCGAACACGCGACGGGCTCGCCGGGTCGCGCCGAGGTAGTCCTCCTCGACCTGCGTGGCCGACCGGGGAGGGTATTCGAGGATGCGGCCGATGCCGTCGAGCCGCCCGCGGTCGACGGGGAGGATGTCACTGGTCTGACCCGACAGCAGCGTGTTGGCCGAGCGCAGGCGGCTGGCCAGGTGCCACGCGGCCGCGAGCTTCTCGCTCGCGTCGACGTCGACGAGACCCGCGCGCGTCGCAGCTTCGAGCGCGCCCAGCGTCGACGTCGTGCGCATCTCGGGCACCGTGCGCGCGTGCTGCAGCTGCAGCAGTTGCACGAGCCACTCGACGTCGCTGAGCGACCCCGGCCCGAGCTTCAGGTGACGTGCGGGGTCGGCGCCCTGCGGCAGCCTCTCGTTCTCGACGCGTGCCTTGATGCGGCGGATCTCGCGCAGCCCGTTCTGATCGGCGGAGACCGGGTACCGCACCTCGTCGGCGAGTTCGAGAAACGACCGGATGAGCTTGACGCTACCCGCGACCCCTCGGGCGCGCAGCAGCGCCTGCGCCTCCCACGACAGCGACCACCGGCGGTAGTACTCGGCGTAGGCCTCGATCGAACGCGCCAGCGGACCGCTGCGTCCCTCGGGCCGCAGCTCGGCGTCGAGGTCGAGCGGCAGACGGTGATCCTCGGACTGCTCGCGCAGGCCGGCCACGAGCTTGAGCGCCAGCTGGCTCGCGCGCTGCGGGTCGACGCCGTTCGCGCGGTAGACGTACATCACATCGGCATCCGACCCGAATCCGAGCTCGCGGCCGCCGAAGCGTCCCATGGCGATGACCGCGAAGTCGAGATCGTCGTCTTCGGGAGGCACCACGACCCGACGCACCGCGCGCAGCGTGGCCTGGATCGTCACCTCGGTGATCGTGGTGAGGGCGTCGGAGAGCTCCTCGAGCGACACGGTGCCCAGCACGGCGGCCATGGCGACCCGCAGCATCTCGCGTCGCCGCAGCGCCCGAACGGACCGCATCGCGTCGTCGATGTTCTGCCACCGGGTCTGGATCGCCCGCGCCTCGTCTTCGAGCGCCTTGCCGGAGCGCGGACGCAGGAGGGCGTCGTCGTCGAGCCACGCGACCGACTCGGGGATCCACTCCATCAGCTCGCCGATGTAGCGCGAACCCGACAGCACGCGCGTGAGGCTCTCGGCGGCGCCGGCGGAATCGCGCAGCATCCGCAGGAACCACGGAGTGTTGCCGAGCCGCTCGCTGATACGGCGGAACACGAGCAGCCCGTAATCGGGGTCGACGCCGTCGGCGAACCACCGGATCATGATCGGCATGAGGTGCCGCTGGATCGTCGCCTTGCGGCTCAGACCACTCGTGAGCGCGGCGATGTGGCGCAGGGCGCCCGCGGGGTCGCGGAATCCGATCGCGGCCAGTCGATCGCGCGCCTGCTCGGTCGACAGCGTCCGCTCCCCCTCCGGGAGGGCGGCGACCGCCGAGAGCAGCGGGCGGTAGAACAGGCGCACGTGGATGTCGCGGACCTCGCGCTTGATGCCTTCCCAGACGGCCTGGATCCCGGATGCCGAGTCGGCGAGCCGCGTCGCCCGCGCGAGCACGCGCAGGTCGTCGTCCTTCTCGGGCAGCAGGGCCGTGCGGCGGAGCCCCCGCAGTTGCAGACGGTGCTCGAGAAGGCGCAGCTGACGGTAGTTGCGGGCGAACGCCTCGGCCTCGCTCCGGCCGATGTAGCCCTCCGCGACGAGCGCGTCGAGCGCTTCGAGCGTCCCCCGCTGGCGGATGCGTTCGTCGGTCAGCCCGTGCACGAGCTGCAGCAGCTGCACGGTGAACTCGACGTCGCGGATGCCGCCGGGGCCGAGCTTGAGCTGACGGTTGACCTCCGCCGCGGGGATGTGGTCGGTCACCCGCTCGCGCATGCGCTGGACGCCCTCGACGAAGTTCTCGCGCGCCGCGCTGTGCCAGACGAGCGGCTGCACCGCGGCGACGTACTCGGCGCCCAGGGTCGTGTCGCCCGCGATCGCACGCGCCTTGAGCAGCGCCTGGAACTCCCAGCTCTTCGCCCACCGCGCGTAGTACTGCTGATGCGAGGCGAGGCTGCGCACGAGGGCTCCCTGCTTGCCCTCGGGGCGCAGGTTGGGATCGACCTCCCAGAGGGGCGGCTCGATCTCGGCGCCCGAGATGCCGCGCATCGTCTGCACGGCCAGGCGCGTGCCGATGTCGATCGCGCGCGCCTCCGACACCACGTCTTCGTCGGCGGAGCCCCCCACGAAGATCACGTCGACGTCGCTGACGTAGTTGAGCTCGCGCGCGCCGGTCTTGCCCATCGCGATGATCGAGAAGCGCGTCGCCGCCACCTGCTCACGGGGGAAGCACCCGGGCCCCGACCCCGCGACGCGCGCCCGCGCGACGCTGAGCGAGGCCTCGAGGGCCGCTCCCGCGAGGTCGGCGAGCGACGCGGAGACCACGTCGATGGCGGCCGCCGGGTCGTCCTGGCCGAGGTCGTACGCCGCGATGCGAGCGAGCAGCCGCCGGTACCTCACCCGCAGGGCCACCCAGGCGGCATCCGTCGCGTCGGCCGCGAAGCCGTCGTCGTCTCCCACGGATGCCAACAGCTCCGCGCGCATGGTCGGCTCGTCGGGCAGGGTCAGACCCGCCCCCGACAGGTGCACGAGCTCGTCGGGATGCCGGAGGTAGAACTCCGCGAAGCCGTCGGAGGCCCCGACGATGTCCCACAGCGCGCGCCAGGCTCCCGCGTCGGCGGCCGCGCGGCGGACGGCGTCGGCATCCCGACGCGCGACCTGCAGGACCGCCCGGAGCGCGCGATCGGGATCCGCCACGCGCTGCGCGAGCTGCATGGCATCCGCCCGATCGACGCCGACCGACTCCTCGAGCTCACCGAGCAGGGTGTCTGCTTCGGTGAGCTGCGAGAAGCCGGTGCGGGCGAGGGCGGTGAGCGCGGTGGAACGGTCGCCCGAGGTCATCGTTCGCTCGTCAGAGCGCTTCGAGGTTGCTCGCGAGCTCGAACGGCGTCACCTGCGCGCGGTACTGCTGCCACTCGCGGCGCTTGTTGAGCAGCACGTACTTGAAGACGGTCTCGCCCAGCGTCTCGGCGACGAGCTCGGACTCCTCGAGGTACTCGAGGGCGTGGTCGAGGCTCGCGGGCAGCGGCGCGTACCCCAGCGCGCGGCGCTCGGCGTCGCTGAGCGACCAGACGTTGTCTTCGGCCTCGGCGGGGAGCTCGTACTCCTCTTCGATGCCCTTGAGGCCGGCCGCGAGCATGAGCGCGTACGACAGGTACGGGTTCGCCGCGGAGTCGAGGGCGCGGTACTCGACGCGCGTCGACTGGCCCTTGTTCGGCTTGTACAGCGGCACGCGCACGAGCGCCGAGCGGTTGTTGTGGCCCCAGCAGATGAAGCTCGGGGCTTCGTCGCCGCCCCACAGGCGCTTGTACGAGTTGACGAACTGGTTCGTCACGGCCGAGATCTCGTTCGCGTGGCGCAGGAGGCCCGCGATGAAGTGCCGGCCCACCTTCGACAGCTGGTACTGCGCGCCCTCTTCATAGAACGCGTTCATGTCGCCCTCGAACAGCGAGAGGTGCGTGTGCATGCCGCTGCCGGGCTGCCCGCTGATGGGCTTGGGCATGAAGGTGGCGTACACGCCCTGCTCGATCGCGACCTCCTTCACCACGGTGCGGAAGGTCATGATGTTGTCGGCCGTGGTCAGGGCGTCGGCGTACCGCAGGTCGATCTCGTTCTGTCCCGGTCCGCCCTCGTGGTGGCTGAACTCCACCGAGATGCCGAGGTCCTCGAGCATGCGCACCGAGCGGCGACGGAAGTCGTGCGCGGTGCCGCCGGGGACGTTGTCGAAGTAGCCCGCCGAGTCGACCGGCTGCGGCTTGCCGTCGGGGCCGAGCTGCGACGACTTCAGCAGGTAGAACTCGATCTCGGGGTGCGTGTAGAACGTGAACCCCGCGTCGGCGGCCTTGGCCAGGGTGCGCTTGAGCACGTGACGGGGGTCGGCGACGGCTGGCTGTCCGTCGGGCGTCGTGATGTCGCAGAACATGCGCGCCGTGGGGTCGATCTCTCCCCGCCACGGCAGGATCTGGAACGTCGTGGGGTCGGGGTGGGCGAGGAGGTCGGACTCGTAGGAGCGGGTCAGGCCCTCGATCGCCGATCCGTCGAAGCCGAGGCCCTCGGTGAAGGCCCCCTCCACCTCGGCCGGCGCGATCGCCACCGACTTGAGCGTGCCGACCACGTCGGTGAACCACAGGCGGACGAACTTGACGCCGCGCTCCTCGATCGTGCGCAGGACGAAATCGCGCTGCTTGTCCATCGTCATCCTTCGTTTCGGGGGCAGTCGGTGGGTCGGGCCCGACTCTCAGTCGTCCTGGGCCTCTTCGTCGGCCCACTGCTTGGCGCGCTGCTTGAGCAGCTGCGGAGCCGCGGCGGCCTCTTCGGCGGTGTCGAACGGTCCGGCGCGGTCGATCGCGGGCGACTCGTACCCCTTCTCGACCTGTCCGGTCTCGAGGTTGTACCAGTACTTCTCATTCTCGTCGCTCACGATGGCTCCTCCCGTGCGTTCGCGAATCGGCGCGGAACCGCCGGTGCTCTCCTGATCCTACTGATGCCGACCCCGCGCCTGGATAGGCTGAGGGGTATGGCAACGAATGCGTCTCGTGCGGTCGGAGTGGACATCGGCGGAACCGGCATCAAGGCCGGAATCGTCGATCTGGATGCCGGGGAGCTCATCAGCGACCGGGTGAAGGTCGCCACTCCGGAGGGCGCGGAACCCGCCGACGTGCTCGCCGCGGTGAAGCAGGTGCTCGAGACGCTCGAGGCCCCCGCCGATCTGCCGCTCGGCGTCGCGTTCCCCGCGATCGTCAAGGGCGGGCGCACGCTGTCGGCGGCGAACGTGTCGAAGTCGTGGATCGGCTTCGAGGCCGAGAAGTTCTTCGAGCAGGGCCTGTCGCGCGACATTCACTTCGCCAACGACGCCGACGTGGCCGGTATCGCCGAGGTGCGCTACGGCGCGGCGAAGGGGATCGAGGGTCTCGTGATCCTCACCACCCTGGGCACCGGCATCGGTTCGGCCATGATCTACGACGGCGTCCTCGTCCCGAACAGCGAGCTGGGGCACCTGCAGCGCGCCGGACACAAGAAGGATGCCGAGCACTTCGCTGCCTACTCCGCGCTCGAGCGCGAAGAGCTGTCGTGGGAGAAGTGGGCCAAGCGGCTGCAGTGGTACTACGACTACGTCGAGTTCCTCTTCAGCCCCGACCTCATCGTCGTCGGCGGTGGCGTGTCGAAGCACTCCGAGCACTTCCTGCCCCTGCTGAACCTGCGTGCGCCGATCGTCCCCGCGAAGCACCGCAACAACGCCGGCATCATCGGTGCGGCCTCGCTCGCGGTGCCGGTTCCCGAGGCGCTGCCCGCCGTCAAGTGAGGCGCGGGGCGGGCGGCATCCTGATGCTCGCCGCGGGTGCCGTCGCCACGCTGACCGCCTGTTCGCCGGCCGCGGAGGCCGCGCCGTCCGGGACGGGATACATCGTGAGCGAGCGGGGGTGGTGGAGCGACGCCGACTCCGACGAGGTCGAGACGGCGCGACCGCAGGTCGCGGTAGAGACGGCGCCTGCCGAATTCGTGGCCGCCGTCCGCGCGGGGCTCCCGGAAGACAGCCCCGTGCAGGCGTTGCCCGATGAAGCGCTCGAGGAAGTCGGCCAGGACTTCTGCTTCCTCGCGGTCGAGGTCGACGACAGACCGTCTCTTCCCGAGGCCGTCGCGGGTGTCTCGCTCTCGCCCGGCGACGACCGGGTGATCGCCGACGCGGCGCGGAGCGTGCTGTGCCCGAGCGACGACTGATGCGGGTGACCGCGCGCCGGGCGTTGGCGGCCCTTCTCGTCGTCGGGGCGATCGTGTCGATCTCGCTCGAGTACGCGGAGGCGGCGGCCGTTCCCCGGTTCTCCCTCGCCACGGTGCCGCCCGATCCGGGTGGCTTCCTGGCCGAGGTGCGCGCCGGCGCCCCGCGCGGGGGTGTCGTCGCGGTCTCCCGGGACGACACGGTGCTCTCCGCGGGGTGGAAGTACTGCTCTGCTCACGCGCAGATGCAGCCCGGATCGTCGGCGGTCGTTGCGGTCGGAAAAAGACAGCTCACGGACGGCGCGGAGATCGGGATCGTCGCGCGGGCCGCTCTCGCCTCCCTGTGCCCCTGATCTCTCACGCCGCCGCGTCGCGCACGCTCACCGCGTTGCGCCACACCACCGGCGCCCAGTGACCGCCCTCGCAGGGCACCTCCAGCATGACCACGCGATCGTTACCGCCGGTCGCCCAGGCCGGCTCGCGCGTCGCGGCGCGATTGGGCCACGTCACCCAGGCCCACACGGCGCGCTTCTGCGCGTACCACTCGATGGGTCGGGAGCCCCAGGTCTCGGGCTGGAGCGTGCAGGGAGCGATGGATGCCAGCACGCGCGCGACCATCTCGTCGCTGACTCTCGTCGACCCCATGCACCGGCTCCCTTCCCCGGCCGAGATCGAGTGTAGAACATATGTCCGACACTCGCCCCGGCACGTCCCACGCCCCTACCGAATCGGCGCGCCCGCCGTCAAACGGATGCCGCGCGGGAGCCCGGCCCCCTAGCGTCGAGCGCATCGATGCACACGACACAGAGGGGGAACATCGTGAGCAATGACTACAGCGGCGCCGCCGCGGGGCTCGGAATCGGCGTCCTGATCGTCGGATTCCTCGCCTACATCGCGATCCTGGCGCTCGCGATCTGGATCGGGTACCTGATCATGCGCACGGCCGTGAGGAACGGCATCCTGCGCGCCGATGAGGAGCGCGCTCGGCGCGGACTCGCCGGAGGGGGCATGGCGCCTCCGCCCACGGGCCCCGGGTACAGCTCGGGCGCCTGAGACCACCGCACGGCATGATGGCCCCGTCGCTCTTCGGAGCGGGCGGGGCCATCGTGCTGTGTCGTGCTGTGCTGCGCTGTGTTGTCGAGGGGCGAATGGGCCGGCCTGTACGCCGGGTTCTGTCCGGGAGGCGTTCCGACGAGCGGGACGTCTCCGTGGACGGTCATCTCTCTCGGCGACACGTTGCCGTGCCGCTCCAGCGGCCTACCCGGGGACTCGGCGAGCCGCGTCTGCATCCCCTGTCTGGCCTTGCTCCGGACGAGGTTTACCTCGCGGGTCGTGTCACCACGACCCCGGTGGTCTCTTACACCACCCTTTCACCCTTACTCGCGCCGTGAAGCGCGGGCGGTCTGCTCTCTGTGGCACTGTCTCGCGGATCACTCCGGGTGGGCGTTACCCACCGTCCTGCCCTGTGGAGCCCGGACGTTCCTCGGCACGGGCGAACCCGTGACGCGACCGTCCAGCCGACCCATTCGCTCCGTCGAGTCTACGCGGGTCGCTCAGCCCTTCTCGGCCGTCTCGCCGATGCGCAGGTCGAGGGGGAAGTCGATCGGGAACGTCCCGAACAGCAGTCGACCCGCGGATGCCGCGGATGCGCGCACGGCGTCCGCGACGGCGTCGGCGTGCGCGAGGGGCGTGTGCACGACGATCTCGTCGTGAAGGAAGAACGCCAGGTGCGGCACCCGCGCGAACACCGGACCCGACGCGGGCGCCGCGTGGGCGGCATCCACGGCCGGAAAAGCGGCGAGACGCGCGCGCAGATCGGCGAGCCACGCGAGGGCCCACTCGGCGGCCGTGCCCTGCACGACGAAGTTGCGGGTGAACCGGCCCCGATCGCGCGCCGAGCGGCGGGCGCGGTTCTCGTCGACTCCGGATGCCGCGGCGTCGCTCGCGCGCGACTGAAGGTGCTGCCAGGCCTCTCCCGCGGCGGGTGAGGTGCGTCCGAGCCACGTGCGCACCACTCCCCCGTCCTCGCCGACGCGCGCCGCGTCGTCGACGAGCCGCATCGCCCGCGGGAAGGTGCGGCGCAGCCGCGGAAGGAGCCGACCGCTCTCCCCCGTGGTGGCGCCGTACATGGCGCCGAGCATCGCGAGCTTGGCCTCGGCGCGGCTGGCGACGGCTCCGCGTTCGACGATGCCGGCGTAGAGATCGCGACCGGATGCCGCTTCGGCCAACGCCGTGTCGCGCGCCATCGCCGCCAGGACGCGGGGTTCGAGCTGCGCCACGTCAGCTGTGACGAGCGTCCATCCCGGGTCGGCGCGGACGGCCGTGCGTAGCGCGCGGGGGATCTGCAGGGCGCCCCCACCCGACGACGCCCACCGGCCGGTGACCACTCCGGCGGGGACGTACACGGGGCGGAAGCGGTCGTCCTGCACCCACTCCTGCAGCCACGCCCAGCCGTTGGCCGTGTAGAGGCGCATGAGCTTCTTGTAGGCGATGAGCGGGGCGACGGCGGGGTGATCGTGCTCGGCCAGTTCCCACCGACTGGTCGAGTTCACGAGCAGGCCCGCCCGGTGCAGCGATCGCAGCAGCCGCGGTTGCGAGTCGAGCGACGCCGTGGGGTCGTCGAGGGCGGCGCGCACGACCGCGGCCGTGCGCTCGATGCGCTCCGGCAGGCCTCCCCCGCGTCGTCCGCCGAGCTCGCGCTCGAGCATCTCCTCGTGTGCGCGACGGCTCCACGGCACGCCCGCCGCGTGCAGTTCGGCGGCGATCAGGGCGCCCGCGGACTCCGCGGCGCACAGCAGACGGAGTGCTCCCGGAGCCGCGGCCGAGGCGAGGGCGCCGAGCTGGCGGTGATACTCGGCGGCGACCGCGTCGAGCGTGTCGGGCAGGGCGGTCGGGCTGTCGCCGAGGTCGAAGAGCGTGTCGGTCGTCGCGGGAGCCGAGATGCCGGCATCCCACTCCCGGTGGGCGCGGAGTCCGTGATCGTCGACGACGTCGTGGGCGTCGCGCAGGATGCCGTGCGCCAGGCGCACGTCCCAGGCGCGGGCGACCCGGACGCCCGCCGCGAGCAGCGCCGGGTAGACGGATGCCGTGTCGGCCCAGATCCAGCGGACCTCTCCTCGCGCCTCGCGGTCGGCGACGGCGTCGGCGAGGCGGTCGGAGGGAACCTCCTCGGGCGGGAGGGCCTCACCCCCGAGGGTCAGGAGAGCGAGGGAGCCGGAACCGGTGCGCCCGACGACGACAGCGTCAGACGCCATGGGTGCCGGGTGGGGTCACCGGGATTCTTCGGTGCGGACGAGGATCGCCCCGCACTCGGGGCACAACACGACCTCGTCGGTCTGCGCGCGGCGCACCGTCGCGAGATCGCTCGGCGGGAGCACCATGCGACAGGCTTCGCACGCCCCGGCCCGCAGCAGGCCGGCGCCGTTGCCCCGCGAGGCGAGACGCTCGTACAGCCCCAGCAGGTCGGAGGGAACGGATGCCGCCACGGCGTCGCGATCGCGACGGGCGCCCTCGAGGCGCGTGGTCGCGTCGGACACGGTGGTCTTGGCCTCGGCGCTGAGCTGGGCGCCCTGCGCGTTGGTGTCGGCGATCAGCGACTCCTGCTCGGCGACGGCGGCATCCGCTGCCTCGAGACGCTCCATGAGGGCGATATGCATGTCTTCGAGGTCGCTCTTGCGCCGCTTCAGCGACACGAGTTCGCTCTCGAAGCCCTGCGCCTGCTTCGGGTTCGACGACGCGGCGAGACGCTCGGTGTCGCGGGCGATGCGGGCGTCGACCACGGCGACGTCGGACTCGAGACGCTTCAGCTCGGCGGTGATGTCGTCGCGCGCGTTGGCCCGGGTGCCGAGCTCTTGCGACAGCGTGGCCCGCTGGGCGATGAGCTCGCGCACGCGCTCCGCCTGCGGAGGGTTCGCCGCGACGCGCTCGTCCCGACGGATGCGGGCGTCGAGGTCGGCGAGATCGAGCAGTTTGCGCTGGTCGGCGGGATCGGCATTCACGGCTCCCACGCTACCCCGGCCCCCCGACATCGGCGCACGCGCGGACAGCGCGGCCGGCGCGCCCCGCGCGCCCGGCGCCGAGATCACACCTTCGGCGCGAGATCACCGCGTAGGGCCGCGCTCTTCGGTGCGATTTCGCGCCGAACGTGTGATCTCGCGCGCGTCGCCCGGCGATCGCAGCGGCGGGTGCGCACGCGGCGGGGGCTCGCGGATAGACTCGGGGCATCCCGGGCCTTTAGCTCAGCTGGTAGAGCGCCACGTTTACACCGTGGATGTCGTCGGTTCGATCCCGGCAGGGCCCACCGGAGCAGCACCTGTCTCGCCAAAGAGGTAGGCGACGCTCGTGTCGAGCTCGGCGGCCAGGTCGACCACTTCCTGCAGCGCCCAGCCATTTTTTCCGCGGAGCTTCTTGCCGAACGCGGTGGGCTCGATGCCGAGCGCCTCCGCGACGGCGCCCTGCGTGCGGCCGGAAGCCCAGATCAGCATGTGCGCGCGCTCGCCGAGGCGGGCGTCAGCTTCACGCGAGGCGGTGCGTCGAGTGCGGGGTGCAACGGCGGTGGAAGTCATGGAATGACCGTATCGGTCAAAACGGACAGATAGCAAGTAATCCGGCCAAATCGCTTGAAACGGACTAATTGTCATGTAGTGTCCTCCGCATGCCGCAGATGACTAACAGTCCGGAACCGGACTCTCAGCCCGAGTTCATCACGCCGCGCGAAGCAGCACGGATCGCATTCCTCACCCCGCGTAGCCTCTCCCGTCTCGCCGACGAGGGCAAGATCGAGGCGCGCCGACCCGGAAAGCACCGCCGCTACCGCCGGTCCGACGTCGAAGCGCTCGCCGCGGACGGTGCGTCGTAGCGGCGGCGCGGTGGATCGCGTGATCGGACGCAACGTGTGGCTCATCATGCAGGACCGTGGCGTTACCGCTCGCCAGCTGGCAGCGGACATCGGCATGAACGAGTCGGCGCTGTCGCGGCGACTGCGCGGTGAGAGGGGCTGGCGCCCACAGCATCTCATCGACGTAGCCCGACACCTCAAAGTGACGGTCGTCGATCTCTACGGAGCCGACGCGACGGACCAACTGCCGGCGCACGGTCGGCCGTTCTGTGACGCTCACCCTGCCGGGACGTCGAAACCCTGCCGAGACTGCGGACGAGCTCGTCTCGCGGCGGCCTTACGACAGGCGGACCTGCACGCCGAGCAGCCGCCCTCCGTCGAGGAAAACGGTCCGGCCGGGCAACCGAATGGACCGGGAGTCGCTTCCAACCTCGGCGATCTTCAGGGCAAGCCGCGCTGTGTTCTCCGCGTTCACATCCCCCAGCCGTCGACCGCTGAGGTAGACGCTGACGGTCGGCTCGAGACGGTTGGCGAGCAGACGCACATCGACCTCGACATCTCGCTCTCCCTTGCCGACGAGGTGTTGGTACGTGCTGGCGCCACGGACGTAGGCCCACATGTCCGTGTTCAGATCGGCCTCAGGCTGCACGGCGGGTCGTCTCCCTCTCCCGAAGATCCGCTCCCAAATGCTCACGAGGTGCCTCCATTCGATGGTCGTGCGGGCGAGCCTATCGGCGGCGCATCGTGAACGGCCCGACGGCGCAGCTGCAGACCCGCGACGTGCTCGCCCGCAGCGCCGCTCTCGTCCAGCCCCGTCGCCTCGTCGCGCGGATGCCGCGGCGCGGTGACCTTCGCATCACGATCGACGGGCCCTACACCTACCTGAACATCGGCGACCTCGAGCACCTCGTCGATGACTCCGTCGTTGGTGGCGATGACCGCGGCGTCGCGACGCTGCCCGACGCGCTCGACTGGGCGCGCGACCGCGGCCCCCGCGGCGTCGAGGTCGCCGACTGGGTGCAGGAGTTCCTCGCTGGCGTCGACGACGTCGTGCTCGAGCAGGCGCACCGCATCCCCTCGTTCGTCGACGCCGTCACCGTCCGCAAGGCTGCGCAGTTGCTGGATGCCGACCCCGCCATCTCGATCGGTCAGACGACCCTCTTCGAGCACATGGCCCTCATCGGGTGGATCCACCGCACGGGCGCGGATGCCGCGTGGCAGCTGACCGACATCGCCCGCCGCTTCGACTGGCTCACCACGCGCACGGTCATCGTGCGCCGCAAGCGCTACCCGCAGGTCTACGTGACCGCGCGCGGTCTCGCCGCTCTGCAGCGGTCCCTGCACGGCATCGCGGGCCCGCCCGCCGAGCCGGCCCCGCAACCGACCCTCTTCGACTGACACACCGGAGACACACACCATGAAGACCCGAAACCTGCTCGAGATCGAGCACCCCGCCCTGCCGTGGCTGCTGACCCCGGCGCTCCTCGCGCTCGTCCTGCTTCTCGGCGTGCTCTCCGTGCACGTGCCCGTCGCGGCCGCTGTGCTCGCCGTGCTCGTCGGTGCGCTGCTGCTCGTCGCGTTCTTCCGGATGGGGCGCCGCTCGTGAGCGCCGAACGGACGGCGCCCGTGTGCACGTGCGTCGAGGATGTCGTGTGCGGCGCCTGCATGTCGGGCGCGGTTACCCCCGGCGTCCCGGCGGATGCCGACGAAGACGTGCACAAGTGCCCGCCGGAGCACCGTCACGGCGAAGACGCGAACTGCTACACGAACCACCGGTGCCGGTGCGACGGATGCCGCACCTACGCCCGCGAGCACCGCTACTGGCTGTTCCACCTGCACCGCGCCGGCAAGCTGTCTCCCGGTGCGGCGCTCGACGCCCGCGGCGTCCGCCGCCGCCTCGAAGCGCTCATGGCGATCGGGTGGAGCATGCCCGCCGTCGCCGAACGCGTCGGCGTGCACCGCTCCCTGGCGCTCCGCTGGCTCGAGGCCGACGCCGTCGAAGCGTCGACCATCACCCGCGTCTCCGCCGTCTACGAGCAGCTGCGCGCCGAGCAGCCCCCCGCCGACACGCACATCCAGCGCGGCATCGCGAACCGCACCCGACGCCTCGCCGCCGAACGCGGCTACGTGGACCCCGCCTGGTGGGTCTACATCGACACCGACGACGACCCGACCGCCGACGACGACGCCGAGATCATCGACGTCGTCGCCATCGAGCTCGCCGTGGGCGGCGCCCGCGTAGCCCTCACCACGCACGAACGACACGAGGCCGTCCGCCAGCTCAACGCCCGCGGCTACTACGACACCGTCATCGCCCGCATGCTGAGCGTCGACCAGAAGACCATCGCCCGCGACCGCGAGCTCCTCGACCTCCCCACCATCACCCCCACCATCCACGCGGACCGCGCCACACAGAAAGCGCTCGCCGCGTGACCGGGCAGGCTCGCCGCCCGGAGACGCTGCGGTGGATGGTGCGGCGCACGCGCGTCTCGAGCGGACGCCGCGCGGGGATGACGGCGTGGGTCGCGTTCCGGTATCGCTGGGTGCGCATGTTCGGTGTGCCCACCCGGCACACGGAGGCTGTGCTCGGGCTGTTCCCGACGCTCGAGGAGGCCGCCGACCGCGCGCGTCGCGATTGCGCGATGTTCTACGACGAGCGGTCGCGGCCGTGAGCGGCCGTCCCGAGCGGGCGATGGTCTACGCGGTGTACTGGCGCGAGCTCAACGTGATCAAGATCGGGCGCGCGTCCCGTCACCGCCGCTACCGCGAGCTGTGCGCGGGCGACGACGGCGGCGAGGTGCTGTTCCTGCTGCGCGACGTCCCGGTCCGCTATGAGGGCGCGATCCTGCGCCGCTTCGCCGAGCTGTTCACGCCGGCATTCGACTCCGAGCTCGATGCCGAGTGGCTGCTGCCGCGCGGCCGCGGGTGGACGGAGTGCTTCCTCGTCGCGCCTGAGCGGCTCGCCGAGGCGCGACGAGAGATGTACGAGGGGATCCTCCGCTATGGCGATTACGAGGCAGAGACAGCTGCCGCCGGAAGCGTTCCTGAACCCGCAGCTGTTGGCGTTGTCGCCGGCGGTGCGCCTGACGGAGATCGGGCTGCGGATGTACGCGGACAACTTCGGTCGGGAGCAGGCGATCTCGCGTCTGCTGGTCGCGTCGATCTATCCGATGGACCGGGAGATGAGCGAGTCGACGATCGACGAGCACCTGCTGCAGCTGGCGGATGCCGGGGTGATCGCGGTGTACGCGGCGGGGCCTCGGCGGGAGACGTTCTATCAGTTCGTCGAGTGGCCGGCGGTGTCGCATGCGGGTCGGTCGAAGCATCCGGAGCCTCCGGAGGACTTCCGGAACCATTCCGGAACCGTTCCGGGCGAGGGAGTGAGAGGGAGAGAGGGAGCGGGCGAGAGCGGCCCCGGCCTCACCCCTTCCGGAACGGTTCCGGATCCCGACGCCCCGCCCGCCCCGTTCTGCCGGGCGCACCTCGAGACCCTCGGGACGGACGAACCGTGTCAGCCCTGCGGCCGTGCCCGCCTGGCACGGAAGTTCTACGACGACCAGCTGTTCGCTCGACGACGCGCCGCGGAGGCATCCGATGACTGACCACACCGAAGCGCCGGCGACGGGCTACGCCGCCCGGGTGATCGTCGCGAACCGCGACCTCGAGCGTTCCGCGGCATCCGGCGTCTACGCCCTCGGCATGGCGCACAGCTACCACCACCGTCAGCTGCGATCCCACGGCGGCCCCGACTCCCCCGACAACCTCGTGCTGCTCACCGGCACGGGCACGACGGGCGAGCACGGCGCCGTGCACGGGGATCCCCGCATGGCGCAGCGCGTCGGCCTGATCGTCCCGTCGTGGGCGACGCCGGCGGAGTACCCGATCTATCGGCGCGACCCGTACGGCCTCGGGTGGGACTGGTTCCTGCAGACGCCCGACGGTCAACTCGAGTGGGCCGGCGGAGACGGACGCGCGACGATGGCCCGCCTGCACGGCATCGACGACACCGACATCGACGCCGCGCTCGCGCTGTTCCGCGAGATGGTGTCGCTGGCGAGGCGGTCACCATGGGACTGATCGCTGAGGCATTCGACGCGTGGCGGGAGGCACGGCAGGCGTACGACGACGCCCTCGTCGCCGCATACGTCGCCGCCGAGGAAGCCACGAACGGCCGCCTGTTGAACGATCGCGGCCGCCGCGCCGACATTGACGCCCTGTCCCTGTTCATGGGCCCGGAGATCCGCGCGCACGCGTACGCCTCCGAGGAGCTCCGCGACTGGTGGGCGCAGCATCCGCGCGTCACCTTCGAGGACTTCGAACGGCAGTGGACCGCAGCCCGAGAGCAGGCATGGGCATGAGCCGCGGTCACCGCGCCACCCTCGGCCTCTTCCGCCCGCGCTCGCCGGAGCGCCGCCCCGAGCCGACGCCGGTGCAGCTGCTCGCCTTCGAGGAGGAGTTCGGCGCTCACTCGAGCCGGAAGCAGCTCGAGATCCAGGACCGTCTCGGCATCCGTCCCGCCCGCTACTACCAACTGCTGCTGCGCGCCGTGCACGACCCGGCCGCCGTCGCCGCGCACCCGACTACTGCCCGCCTCGCGCGGGACCGCTTCGAGAGGAAGACCCGATGAGTTCGACCGAGCTGACCGTGCCGCGCAGCCGCGGCGAGTACCGCAAGCGCCGCAAGCCGAAGCCGGAGTGGGGCCGCGGCGACGTCGTCGTCGTCGGCCGCGTGCGGTGGATCATCCGCTCGATCGGTGGCACCCCGTCCACCCCGAAGGCGAAGCGTCCCGTGATGCTGCACTCCGGTTCGACGGTGAACCACCTGTGCGAGTGGAACACGACCCTCGCCCTGCTGCCCGAGAAGCCCTCGAAGGAGAAGCCGTGAGCATGCCGCACCCTCCCGCCGATGTGCCCGAGCACACCGAGCACGCACCCCTCCTCCGCGCCGACTTCGGGCAGGCCATGGTCGACGTCGACGTCGAGGCCGCCCGCGCGACAGCCGTCCGCCTCGAGCAGGAGCTTGCCGAGACCGAGCGCCTGCTCACCATCCGCACCGCCGAGCGTGACAGCGCTCGCCGTGGTCGTTCCCGTTGGCCTGAGGAGGTGTCGTCGTGACGGTGGAGTTGCTGCCTCGCGCAGCATTCGAGCGCGCCGTCGTGGAGGAGATCCGGGTGCAGGTGTATCGGCTGACGGTGTCGACGCGCGCGGGGCTGGATGTCGTGGCGTCCCGGGTGGAGCGCCGGGTGATGCCGACGCTGCCGCCGCTGCTGGATCAGCTGCGCGGCGCGATCCGCCCGTCGGGTTCGGGGCGCGACTCGGGTCGTGCGACGTCGGCGCCGCTGCCCTTCGATGCGACGGCGCTCGAGCTGCTCCGTGCGGTCGAGTCGGGTATCGCGGAGATGTACCGCACGGCGACGGATCTCGAGCCGATCGGCACCTCGGAGCAGCTGCTGCTCGAGTGGTTCCGGGAGTTCGAGTTCGCGCACCGTGCCGGGGATCTGGTGGAGGCGCAGCTGCTGAACTACCGCGACCGGATCCGCACGTGGCGGTGGCGCATCGAGGACTTCTTCGCCCCACCTAAGCAGCTCGAGATGCCCCTGTGCCCGCGGTGCGGGTACACGCACGAGGTGGTGCTCGTGGACGGGGAGCTGATGAAACGCCGGTGCGCGGTGCTGACGTCGTGGGGCGATCACTCTCGCCGTGAGCCGGTGGCGGAGTGCAGGCATTGCGGAGCCCGGTGGGTCGGGTTCGACGAGCTCCGCAGCATGCAGGTGGAAATCGACGAGAACGTCGAGAAGTACGGCGAGATCGAAGAGGTGCTCGCCGAGTACGAGCAGCGCGACGAGGCGGAGGTCGACGAATGATCCCGATGCAGGCGCTCGACCTGTTCGCGGGTACGGGCTGGGGCGTGGCGCTGCAGGCTCGCGGCATCCGCGAGGGCGGTGTGGAGATCATGCCCGAGGCGCAGGCGTCGCGAGCGGCCGCGGGCATGGAGACGATCTACTCGGACGTGTGGCACGGCTTGCTGGGTGACGACCCGCGTCGGTTCTGGCACGCGCTGCAGATCGCGTCGCCGCCGTGCCAGCCGTTCAGTCTGTCCGGGAAGGGTGCGGGACGCGCGGCGCTCGACGACGTGCTGCGCGCGATCGTCACCGGCGCGTACCGCCGACCGGAGCGCCTGCGCGCGCTCGGCGCTGAGACCGACGATCGCACCGCCCTTGTGCTCACCCCGCTCGCGCACGTCTACCGCGATCGCCCGCTGTGGGTGACGTGGGAGCAGGTGCCGCCGGTTCTACCGGTCTGGGAGGCATGCGCGGAGGAGCTGCGCGCAATGGGTTACTCGGTGTGGGTGGGCATCATCCGTGCTGAGCAGTTCGGCGTCCCGCAGGCCCGTCGACGCGCGGTGCTCATCGCTCGCGCCGACGGCATCGAGGCGGCCCCGCCGACTCCGACGCACTCTCGGTTCTACGAGCGGGAGAACGACCGTCTCGACGAGGGTGTGCTCCCGTGGGTGACGATGGCGGATGCCCTCGGCTGGGAGCTCTCGTCTCGCCCGAGCCCGACGATCACCGGCGGGGGCACGGAGACCGGTGGTGCCGAGCCGATCGCGAAGCTCGCCCGCTACACGTCCCGGCCTGACTGGGTGTTCCGGCGTCCCGCGACCACAGTGGTCGCCGACCCTCGCCTAGGCGGCCCTGGCCGGTCGGAGTTCGTGAAGGGCGGCATCTCCCGGCAGAACAGGCCGGGCTCGCTGCGTATCGAGGCGCACGAGGCGGCGAAGCTGCAGAGCTACCCCGACGGCTTCCACTTCGCGGGTGGTCTCGGGAAGCAATTCCTGCAGATCGGGAACGCGGTCCCGCCGCTCATGGCCGGGGCCATCATCGACGAGCTGATCGCCCCGGCCGCACACCGCCCGGCGCCCGCGCTCGAGAAGACGCCTGCGCTCGCCGCGGGCGGAGAGAGGCAGGTGGCGTGATGTGGCTCGTGGTGTTCTTCGTGGTGCTGTCGATCGCGGTGTGCGGGTCGGTGGTGTTGCTGGTCGCGTCGGCGTGGGATCGCCGGTGGGGGTCGTTCGTGGTGTTCCTGCTGGCCCTGGTGGTCGGTGCGGTGTTGTTCGGGGCGGCGTTGCAGGCGCAGGCCGGCCCGGTTGGTCGTGACGTGGCGCTTGCCGCGTCGGTGGAGAGGGGTGTGCGATGACGGATGTTCAGGTGCTGATGGGTGTGGTGAGGGAAAATCTCGCTGCGCTGCTGCACGGCTCGGACGATGACGCTGTCGCGGCTGTCGACCGGATGCTGTTCGTGGTGGACGACGATCCGTCGTTCGGGGCGCTGTGCGGGATGCTGGCGGAGATCGGCGGCGATGCGCTGCGCGAGCACCGCGCGGGGTTGCCCGCAGGCCCGGCTCGGTCGGCGCCGTTCGGTCTCATTCCGATGCCGGAGAGTGCGACGCTGCCGGAACGGATGGCTGCTCAGCTCGTGACGGCGTCGGCGAACGGTGATCACCCGATGACGATGTCGCTGCTGAGCGCGGTGCTGTCGTGGCAGCACGTGGATCCGATGTCGAAGCTCGCCGCGCGTCTCGCGGTGCACGCCCGCATGCTGCACCTGTCTGTGTGCAGTGACTCGGCGTCCGGCGTCGAGGCGGGTGCGTGATGGCTGAGCAGAAGGTGATCGTCCTGGCAATGGATCAGGACGAGGTGGTCATCGTGACGCCGCGGACGACCGCTCGCGCTCGCGGCGTCGCTTCGTCCGGTGTCGCACTGACGGCATCCGTGGCCGCGGCGCCGAAGGATGTCCGCTCTCGGATGCTTGAGGCGGTGTTGCCGACGGCGGTGACGGCCACGGCGGAGACGCGCGTGCGCGCTCTCGCGAACGAGGTGTTCGTGCGCACGGAGGCGGAGGCGAATGCGCTTCCCGTCGGCTCGATCATCCGCGACAACATGCACGACGCCCGCGTGAAGGTGAGTGAGCGCGGGTGGGAGCAGTCGGGTACGTCGGGGAGGTGGGGGCCGACCTGGATAGCGTTCCCGGCCCGGGTGCTGTTCGTCCCGCGGGACTTCGATGCAGCGCTCGCCGCTGAGGAAGCGGGTGCGTGATGCCGATTGCGAACTACACGACGACGAAGAACGTCGACGAGACGGCGGGCGAGATCATCGAGGCGCTTCGTCGCCGCGGGATCACGCGTATCGCGACGACGTACGACGATGACGGGGAACCGTCGGGCCTCGAGTTCTCGATGCGCACGCCGTACGGGGTGCGGCACTTCGCCCTGCCGGTGCGGACGGATGGTGTGCAGGCGGCCCTCGAGAGGGCGGAAGCTGCCGGGGAGTTCGCGGCGTCGAAGCGCCGCGCAGGGACGTTCACGTCGCGGGAGCACGCCGCCCGTGTGGCGTGGGCCATCGCTCGGGACTGGCTGCGGGCGCAGTCGGCACTACTGGATGCCGAGCTCGTCACGCTCGACGAGGTCATGTTCCCGTGGATGGTCGGCGGCGTGGACGGCGCGACGGCGTTCGAGACGTACCGCTCGCAGCAGAAGGCGATCGAGTCGTGAGCGACGAGGTGACGTGCGCGTGGTGTCACCGCCTGGTGGAGTTCGGTGACGAGCACGGCGACGGAGTGTGTGTGCTGTCGGTGGTGCTCACCGCTGACACGAGTCGACTGGATGCGGCGCTCGTGAACCTGGATGCCGTGGTGCGGATGGCGACGTCTCGCTTCGCGGAGGGCGTCGAGGAGGGCCTGCTCTCCCATCTCCCGGACCCGGATCTGCGGATGCCGGCTGTTACGCCTCGCGTTCTGCGCTCGCCGCATGTGCCGTCTCCGTCGACGGCGTACGTGCTGGATGGGTCGATGTTCGCGGATGAGCAGCTGCGGGTGGTGTTGTCGGAGTCGGTGTCGTCGGAGATCGCGGATGCCGTGCAGGCGCAGCTCGAGCGGCGCACGCGTGAGCAGGATCTGATCGCGTGGGTGGAGCGAGTCGCCGCGTTCCGGCCGGATGGGATGCCGTCGCTGCCGGTCGAGCAGCCGGTCCTGCTGCCGTGGCAGAGGGAGATCCTCGCCCGCGTGGCATCCGGCGAGCCAATGACGATCCGAGCGGGCGGCCGGTCGCATGGCCGCAGCTTCGTCGATCGTGTGCTCGCAGAGGTGTGCCCGGCGTGCCGGGCTGTCGGGGGTCACGCGCCGACCTGTGTGACACGTGTCGCGGCGCAGCTGAGCACCCTGACCGACCACGAGAAGGAGACCTGATGCCCACCGGCCCGCACAAGACGTTCGACGTCGCGAAAGCGTTCGCCGACGCCAACTCCCGCATCCAACGACAGATCAACGAAGCCGCGCTCGCCGCGGAGCGCCGGATGATCATCCAGAAGATCCGCCTCGATGGCTTCCGCGGAACGATCATGGTCGGCTGCGTCGCCCTGCACTACTCCCCTACCGCCGGTTTCTCACTCGAAAGGCCGAACACATGACCACTCCCGACCCTTTCACGCCGAAGCTCACCCCTCACCCGAGCGTCTTTCCTGGCGAGTTCGGCTTGCGCGCTGCTCCCGAGCCGTCCCGGTTCGGGTTGGGCGTCGGCCGTCATCCGGGCGCCGCGTGGGTCATGGGCGATCGCGAGTCCCTCGACGTTCTGCACATCGACGGGATCTACTTCGCCGCGCCGCCCACGAGGCGCCATATCCGCGCCGAAGGGGGGGCGGGTGACTATCGAGGACGTGACGGTGTTCCCGGGCTCGCTCACGCACCGTCAGGCGTTCGTGTGGGCCATCCGTCCCCTGCTCGGCTTCCCCCACCGCATCCGCTACCGGGTCGGATACCGCGCGTGGCGGATCATATACGCCGCGGCGGACCGAATCCGCGGCATCCGCGCCAACCTCAAGAAGGGAGTCCGTCGGTGAGCGAGCAGCGTCCGGTGGAGCCGGAGGAGACGGCGTCGCCGGATGGGCGGCCGCGTGAGGTGCGTCCGTCGTCACCGCCGGATCAGGTGCAGCGGTGAGCGCGTTCGATGTCGTGCCGACCGTCGAGGAGACGGCCGGAGATACGCCGGAGGAGCTTGAGGAGTGGCTGACGGAGACTTTCGCTGAGTTCGCCGAGCTGAACGTGCAGCGCGGCTACCACGACGCGGACGGGTTCTATGCGGAGCTGGCGGGCTCGCCCGCGTGTCTGGCCCGTGGTCACGTCGCCCGCGTCGACGAGGGGCATCCGCTGTTCGATGAGTGGGCGGATGCTCACCCGATGTCGTGGGACGGCGACGCGCGCCTGTGTGAGGCGACGCAGTACGGGACGGCGTGCTCAGCGTGCGAGACCGACTGCGGCCTGTTCTGGGAGCCGCCATCGTTGTGGACGCTCCCGGGCGTGCGAGGCCAAGAGACGCGCCCTGAGCGCTCGCCGCTGCTATGCCCCGAGTGCCGGGATGGGAAGTGCCGGAACTGCGTGGGTGAGGCGATGACGGATGCGGATGAGATGGTGCCGTGTGGGTGCCCCAACCACACGAACGGGAGCCTGACGTGAAGATCAGCCTGCATTTCCTCTGGTTCGACGCCTGGGTGGGCGTGTTCATCGACCGCCCGAAGCGGACCGTCTACATCTGCCCGTTGCCGTGCGTCGTCGTCAAAATCGCGCGGCCGGTCCACACGAACGGGAGCATGAGGTGAGTGTCGAGCAGCGGGTCAAGGTGTCGTGCGACGACTTCGACTGCTCGGCGACGATCGTGAGCGGAGTCGGCCTGACCGCGGCCCGGGCCATGACGAGTGAGGCCGGTTGGGTGAACACGGTGCATCACATCGGCCTTGACCATCGTGTCGTGCTGCAGGACTTCTGCCCCGATCACCGCGACCGCGGCTTCGACTGGAACACCTGGTGGAAGCAGGAGCGGGAACGCACTGGATCGACCGAACCGTCGCCCGGCGCGGGTACGTTGTGAGCATGGATGACGGGGGCATCATCGCGGGAGCCATCATCGCGATCATCGCGGGCATGGTCGTTCCGTTCGTTACGACGCAGTTCTCGCTGTGGTCCGAGTCGAGACGGGACCTGTTCCGCGCCCGGCGGAAGGCACTCGACGAGTACGTCGAGGAGCAGAGCGCCGTCGGCATCCGCGGGGGCAAGGTGTGGCGTGAGCAGCAGGAGAAGGACGCGGCGGTGAGGTCGTGGCAGCCCGACCTGCTCGATGAGGCTCTGCAGACGGCGAAGCTGCGCCGCCTGCGTTCGCTCATGACGACGTCGGACCGATCCGTCTCGAAGATGGTCGAGCTCACGACCGGCGTGACGAGGGACTCCAAGCCCCGGCCGCCGGTCAACACGCTCGCAGTGCTCGCCACGTGGGCGGCTGGCCGCAATTGGCGTGCCGCGTTCGCCGCGCGACGCGTCATCCGACAGATCGAGCGGTACACCCCACCCCGAGACCAGGAATAGGCCCACGACACGCCAGACGCCCACCTCGCGCGCTCGCCGCGTCGAGGTGGGCGTTTCGTGTGTTAAGGTTTCGTCGCCCGGTAGAAGTGTCTCTACCGATCGAAGCGCCCCACCTCGTCAGGTTGGGGCGCTTCGTCGTGCAGGCGACGGTATCTGATCCGTCGCACGGTCCCTCGGTGGTTCGGGTCTGCCGAGGGACCGCATCGCACCTCGGGAGGTGCCGCGGGCATGAGTGACATCCACCACACGAAGCATCACCGCGACGCGGTCAAGGAGCTCAAGGCGCGAGCGCCGAGGCAGAAGTGCATCACGTGCCCGAAGATCCTGCTCGCCTCCGCGCCGAAGGGCCACCCTCTCGCGATCACCCTCGGTCACCTCGTCGACGTCGACAGTGGCGGCGTCGCGAATCCCTACCACCCCTCGATGTACGGGCCGCAGTGCTCGGCATGTAACTACGCCGGCGGCGCGCGTCGAACTAACGCGAAGCGTCGCGGTGAGCGCATCGACGACCTCCGCACCTCGCCCGACTGGGTCTGACCCGGCCGCACCCCGACCCCCGCCGGGGGGGGGGGGGGGCGAGGGGCCCGATTTTTAGGATCGGCCCGCGCGCGTTCGACCGCGCCTTGAAACTTTTTTCTCTCTCCCCGACCTTCGATCCGGAGGCACGTGCCCATGACTTCGTCAGGCGCGAAGCACCGCCCTAGCAAGGGCAAACCGGGGACGATGGCGGCCTACCGCAAGGGGTGCCGCTGCGACCTCTGCAAGGGCGCGAACACGCGGCGCGTGCAGAAGCAGAGAGCCCGCCCTGCGGCCACGTTGACGGCCCCCGTTGTCGAGCTGTTCCCGGGGGCACAGCAGCGAGCACAGGAACCCCCCTCTGACGCGAGCACATCGGCCGATCCGCCGGCTGGCGCGTGGGGCGACATGGAGACCGCAGTGCGGGCCGACCTCGGCGCGCTCGAGAACCTCGACATTCCCGGCGCGGCGACGTTCAAGGCATCCGCGATCATCCTCGCCAAGGAGCTCGACGACCTCGACAGTCGCGCCTCGAAAGCCCCTCTCGTGAAGCAGCTCATGGACGTCATGGGCCGGCTGACGAAGAAGGAGGCCGGCGATGACGACCCCCTCGGCTTCCTCGCCGATCTCGCCGACGAGTTCCCCGCTCCCGCGTTTCGGGACGCGTCGCAACCCTGACAACCCGACACGGGGCGGTCAGGTAGCGAAGATCGCGCGCGCGCTCGGTCAGCCGTTCATGCCGTGGCAGCAGCACGTCGCGGACATCGCTGGCGAGGTGGATCCGCGCACGGGCCTCCCGGTCTACCGCGAGATCGTGCTCCTGGTCCCACGCCAGTCGGGCAAGACGACGCTGCTGCTCTCCGAGATGGTGCACCGCGCGTTCGCGTTCGGTCGGCCGCAGCTGACGCGCTACGCCGCGCAGACGGGCGACGACGCAATAGGCAAGTGGAAAGAGCACGTCGAGATCCTGCAGGCGACTCCGTTCCGGACGCTGTTCGAGACCGAAGACACGAACGGGCAGCGTTCGCTCGTGTGGGCGAATAAGTCTCGCTACACCCCGACGGCGACGACCAAGAAGTCGGGTCACGGCAAGACGCTGGATCAGGGCGTCATCGATGAGGCGTTCGCGCAGGTCGACTTCCGCACCGAGCAGGCGATGGTGCCGGCGATGGTCACCCGCGCCGACGCGCAGCTGTTCGTCGTGTCCACCGCCGGCGATCTGACGAGCGTCTTCCTGAACGCGAAGATCGACGCCAACCGGGAGCGGCTGCAGGCTGAACCCGATGCGCCGTCGTCGATCGCGTACTTCGAGTGGTCAATCCCGGATGACGAGGACGTCTTCGATGAGGAGACGTGGTGGCGCTGGATGCCAGCGCTCGGGCGGACCGTTGGCCCCGCGGCCATTCGGGCGGCGCTCGAGTCGATGCTCGCCGACCCGCTCGAGGGTGAGCGAGGCTTCCGCCGCGCATTCGGCAATCAGACCGACCGCGGCTCGGCAAACGAGACCGTCTTCGCGATCGACGACTGGCGTGACACCGGCAGCGACGAGTCGTACATCGTCGGCCCGAGAGCCCTCGCCCTCGACGTCACCCCCGACCGTTCCTACGCGGCTGTCGCGTGGGCCGGATACAACGGCCGCGGCGAGATGCACTTCGAGGTCATCAAGCACGAGCGCGGCACGCACTGGGTCGCTGGGTTCCTCGCCGACAAGATCAGCCGGCAACGGGGCCCGGTTACCGTGAGCCTCACCGGCAAGCAGGCCGCAGCCATGGAAGACGAGCTCACCGACCTCGGCATCTCCGTGCGGATCCTCTCCGCCGCTGACTACGTCGCCGCATGCGCCAGCTTCCACGAGGGCATCGTGCGACGCACGAGCCGCCACCTCAAGACGGGGCAGCTCGACCTCGACGTCGCCGTCGCCGCCGCCGCGTGGACGAACAGCGAGGCCCGCACGTGGGACCGCCGCAAGTCGACGGTCACCGACATCTCCCCCCTCGTCGCCTGCACCGTCGCGCAATGGGCGTTCGTGCTCGAGGAGCGGGAACGCGAAGACGACTACGACGTGCTCGACTCCGTCGGATAGGAGACCCCCGTGCGACTCGACTGGATCGCCGACGGCCTGCTCGCTGTCGGTCTGCTGCTCGTCGTCGTCGGCGTCGCCCTCGTCTCCATCCCGGCGGCGCTCATCGTCGCCGGCGTCGGCCTGGCGGCCATGGGCGTTCGCATCGGCATGCGAGTGGAGGGTCGATGAGCTTCCTCTTCCGCGGCGCCTCGCGCTCTGCATCCGGGCAGATGATCCCGCCCCGCCCCGCCGGCATCAAGGGCAAGACGGTGACCGCGGCATCCGCTCTCCGGCAGTCCGCCGTGTGGGCGGCGCAGGATCTGCGCGCCGGCCTCATCTCGTCGTTCCCGATCGACACGTTCCGTAAGGTTGCCGGCCTGCAGGTCGAGGTGCCCAAGCCTCCCGTGCTCATCGCCCCCTCGGGCGAGGACATGAGCATCGCCGAGTGGATGTATGCCACGCAGTACGACCTCGACCGGGCCGGCAACTGCTACGGCATCATCGCCGAGGTCGACGGCGCCGGCCGCCCCCGCCGGATCGACCTCGTCTCGCACGAAGACGTCACCGTGCTCGTGAAGGACGGCGTCGTCAGCTACACAATCAAGGGCAAGCCGTACACGCGCGCCGAGATCTGGCACGAGCGGCAATACGTCATCCCCGGACTGGCCGTCGGCCTCTCCCCCATCGCGCACGCCGCCTGGTCGCTCGGGCTGTGGTCGTCGGCCGCCGAGTTCGCGGCCGACTGGTTCAGCAACCACGGGATGATTCCGAACGGTCACCTGCGCAACACCAGTAAGACGCTCACCGCCACCGAAGCGGATGCCGTCAAGGCGCGCTTCAAGGTGGCGGTCGAGGGCGGCGACATGTTCGTCACCGGCAACGACTGGGAGCTCAAGACCGGCGGGGCACCCGCTGCTGACATGCGGTTCCTCGAGCAGCAGGAAGTCAGTGACCGCGAGGCGGCCCGATTCTTCGGCGTCCCCGGCGACATGATCGACGTGTCGACGAAGGGCTCGTCGGTCACGTACGCGAACATCACGCAGCGAAACCTGCAGTTCCTCATCACGAAGCTCGGCCCGGCCGTGCAGCGCCGCGAGAACGCGCTGTCGTCCCTGCTCTCTCCCTCTCGGTTCGTGAAGCTCAACACCTCCGCGATTCTCCGGATGGACCCGGAGACGCAGTCGCGGATCCTCATCAACGAGATCCAGGGCTTCCTCACCGCGCCCTCTGAGGCGCGCGCCTACCTGAACCGCGCACCGTTCACGCCCGAGCAGCTCCGCGAGTTCGCGGACCTCGGCATCATCGGATCCGGCACCCCGGCGCCGGCCATCAACGTCAGCACCGGAGGTTCGTCGTGACCGTCACCATCGCCACCGATCTCGCCGGCCGTGCCGCGGCCGCCGCACGCGAGCCGGGCGCCGTCCCCTCGGCGCCCACCCGCGCGCAGGCATTCGGCGCGCAGCTGCGCGTGCAGACCGTCCAGCGCGACGGAAAATCGTTCTTCCACTTCCACGGCGTCGCGTCCACCGTCGAGCAGCCGTACACGATGTACGACTGGTACGGCGAGTACGACGAGGTCGTCGACGCCGGCGCGTTCGACGACACCCTCGCCGCGAGCCCGGACGTCGCGTTCCTGCTGAACCATGCCGGCACGACGATGGCGCGCACCAAGTCAGGCACGCTCGAGCTCAGCGTCGACAGCACCGGCCTCATCGTCGACGCGTACTGCAACCCCGAGCGCAGCGACGTCGCCGACCTGGCCCACGCGATCGGCGACGAGGACATCGACGAGATGAGCTTCGCGTTCCGCATTGTCAGCGGCCAGTGGTCCCCCGACTACACCGAGTACCGCATTCTCAAGGTCGACCTCGACCGGGGCGACGTCTCCGCCGTGAACTACGGCGCGAACCCCAACACCTCGATCAGCGCGCGCGCCAAGCAGGCCATCGCCGCCGTCGACGAGCTCCCCGCGCCCTATCTCCGCGCCCTCGCCGCGCGCGCGGGTGAGCGCCTCGGCGCCGCCGCCGCGCCCGCGGATGCCGCCCCTTCCCCGGCCCCCGCAGCATCCGCGGCGCGCTCCGTGTCCTTCGCCGAGGCGCTGCTGCGCGACGAGCTCGGCGCCTGATCTCTCCCCCTCTTCCGTCCCGCCGACCGGTGGGGCGGTCACCCGCGCAACGCGAACGGTCCATGCAGATGACGGACGGCCGCGCCAGATGAGCGAGCACGCGCACCAACCGCGACCCCGAACGGGGCGCAGGAAGGAGTCCCCGTGGACTTCGAACAGCTGCTCGCACAGCTCCGTGCGCAGCGAGCCACCGCCGATGCGAGCTTCCGCGCGCTCGACGCCGAGGGCCAGGGCATCCTGGCTCGCGCGCAGGCCGACAACGCCCGCGCGCTGACCGACGAGGAGAACGAGCGCTCCCTCGTGATCGTCTCCGAGCGCCGCGCCGCGCGCGAGCAGATCGCGACGATCGACGCGCGCATCGCTGAGGTCGAGGCGGAGCGCGCGGCGGATGCCGCCGACGCGGACGCCGCCCAGCGCAGCGCGCCCGGCGCCGCCGGCCCCGCCGGCGGCACGCAGCACGCCCGCACGAGCGAGCGTGAAGCGACCTACACCCGGCGCAAGCAGGTGCAGGACGGTGTCTCGTTCTTCACCGACATGTTCCGTCAGCAGATGGGCATGGCGAGCCCGGAGACGCAGGCCCGCCTGCAGTCGCACACCGCGGAGATGGCGGAGGCTCGCACCGAGCGCGCCGTCGCGACCGGCGGACTCGGCGGGCTCGTGCCCCCGCAGTACCTCGTCGACCTCGCGGCGCCCATCGCCCGCGCCGGTCGCGTGACCGCGGACATCGTGCGCCACCTGCCCCTGCCCGCCGAGGGCATGAGCATCATCGTCCCGCGCCAGACCACCGGCGCGACCACGGCGGTGCAGGCCACGCAGAACACGAACGTTTCGAACACGGACATCGCGGTCACCGACCTCGTCGTCCCGATCGTCACGATCGCCGGTCAGCAGGACGTCTCCCGCCAGTCGCTCGAGCGCGGCCACGGCGTCGACGAGCTGATCTTCGCGGACATCGTCTCGGCGTACAACGTGAACCTCGACGCGCAGGTGCTCGCCGGCACCGGATCCGCGGGCCAGATGCTCGGCATCCTCAACACCGCCGGCACGACTCAGATGTCCGCGTTCGGCGCTCCCGCCGCCGCCGCGACGTTCTGGTCGAAGCTGGCGGGGGCCATCGTCGCCGTGCAGACGGGGCGCTTCCTCGCACCGACCGGCATCGTCATGCACCCCCGTCGCTGGGGATGGCTGACGAGCCTCGTCGACGCGTCGAACCGTCCGCTCGTCGTTCCCAACCAGAACGGCCCGAGCAACGCGCAGGGGCACTACAACGAGCCGCTCGACACCAACGCCTCCGCCCCCGTCGGCTGGATGCAGGGCGTGCCGGTGTACACCGACGCGAACCTGCCCACCTCCGTCGGCACCGGCCCCGAGGATCAGGTCATCACGGCCCGCCTCGAGGATCTCCTTCTCTGGGAGGAGAACGGCGGCGTGCCCCGCGAGCTGCGCTTCGAGCAGACGCTCGGCAACCAGCTGACCGTGAAGCTCGTGGCCTACGGCTACGCCGCATTCACCGCGGGCCGCTACCCGCTCGCCACCGCCCTCATCGGCGGCAACGCGGGCGCCGGTAACGGTCTCGTCGCCCCGACGTTCTAACGTCACCGCAGCTCGGCGCCGCTGCCCTTCGCGGCGCGGCGCCGAGCTGCTCCAATCCCCGCCCGCCGAGGCACGACGAAAGGCACCTCATGGCACCCAAGAAGAGCACCCCCGAGTCGACGATCACGCCCGGCGTGGACATCGAGCAGCACGTCGCGGACAACTACCGCGCGCTCGTCGCCGACCCCGACCGAAACATGACGTTCAAGGACGTCGCGCAGCGAGCCGAAGCCGAGGGCGACAAGACCCTCGCCGCGTGGGCGCGTCAGCAGGCCGCCGCCGACGGCAAGGACGTCACCCCGGACGAGGCCAGCCCCGATCCGGACAAGGTCAAGCGCGACGCCGACGCCGCCGCCAAGGCAGCCGCCGGCGAGACGCACGCGCGCGGCGCCGACGAGACCGGACAGGTCGACGCGACCGAGGCCGGCGGCACCCCGCCGACCGGCGTGCCCGTCGACTACAACGCGCTGACCATCGAGGATCTCAAGGGCATCCTCACGCTTCGTGACGTCGACTTCTCGAAGTTCTCGCTCAAGGGCGAGTACGTCGAGGCCGCGGAGCAGTCCGACACCGCCGGGCAGGCGCAGGCGTGACCGACGTCGCGGGCGGACTGATCACCCTCGAATACGCCCTCGAGGGCCTCGGGTACGGCGACAAGCAGTCGCCGCCCGACGGGGGGCAGCTGTCCGCCCGCGACGCGGACATCGTCCGATACATCCAGGCCGCCACCCCCGTCATCGAGCACCTCGTCGGCGGCCCACTGCTCCCCCGCACCGAAACGCAGATGCGCGACGGAGGCAAACGCGCCGTCCTGCTCAGCGGCCGTCTCACCGCTGGCGCCGTGACCGCCGTCCGCGTCGACGGCAACCCGTGGGAGGGACACGTCGTCGACGTGCACAGCGGCATCCTCTACGCCGGCGGGAGCCGCACCTTCCCCGACGGGTTCCGCAACATCGCGATCGACGTCGCCGCCGGCGGCGCGCCGCTTCCCGAAACCCTCAAGCTCGCCGCGCGCGAGCTCGTGCGGCACTGGGTGCAGAACGGCAGGCAGGGTCCCGCCGCGGCACCGCTGAACTTCCAGTCGGACGCGTCCAGCCTCCCCACCGACGAATACGCCATCCCCCGCCGTGTGCGTCAGCTGTGCGCACCGTTCGTCGGAGTGGGGATCGCATGAGCGACTCCGCGACCACCGCCCTCGCCGTCAAGCGCGCCCTGTACGACGCCGCGCGCACGCTGTTCGACCCGAACGTCGTGCTCGTCTCGTTCGGGCTCTCCACCGCTCGCCGAGACCTCACAGAGATCGTCGCGTTCCTCGAGGTGAACACGCGCCAGGAGCCGGGCCCCCTGTCCGGGACGAACCGATCGCGAAACGAAGACGTCGACGTGCAGGTCGTGATCAGCGTCGCCCGCGCCGGCGATGACGACGACCTCGGCGTCAGCGACACCGCCTACGCGCACCTGCGCACGCTCGAGGAGCACGTCCGCAAGACGGACCCGCAGCTCGGCGGTCTCGCGCTGTGGTGCTTCCTTACCTCGACGGAGTCCTTCGGCTACACGCAGGCCGATCAGCTCTCGCAGGGCCGCCTGTGCGAGATCGAGGCCACCTTCACCGCCCGCGTTCGCATCACCGGATAAGGAACCCCTCATGCGACAGCTGATCCACAAGTCCCCCATCGGCCCCCTCAGCATCCCCGGCGTGCTCGGCGAGCCCGAGCCCGGCGAGCCGTTCGAGGTCGAAGACGACATCGCCGAGTCGCTGCTCGAGCAGTCCGACCTCTACGCCCCCGCCGACAGCACCGAGCTCACCGTCCCGGAACTGCGGAAGATCGCCGAGGAGCGCGGAGTCGACCTGACCGGAATGCGGAACAAGGCCGACATCGCCGCGGCCATCGCCGCGCACGAAGAGACGCCCACCGTGGGCGCCACCGATCCCACCGCGACCGACCCCGGCGCGGCATCCACCGAAAAGACCGACACGCAGGAAGGCGGTGACGAGCAGTGATCCAGGCGGATTGCAGCATCGGGTTCAAGAAGGAGACCACCTACGGAATGGCCGTCACCCCGGACCGGTTCCTCGAGTTCACGTCCGAGACGATCGACTACGACCGGACGTTCTACCAGGGCCAGGGCATGCGCCCCGGATCGCGCCTCTCCCGCTCGAGCCGCCGCGCGCTCGTCAAAGACGGCGGCAAGGGCGACATCGAGCTCGAGGTGCCGACCCGCGGGCTCGGCACCTTCCTCGAGGCGCTCATGGGCGTCGGCTCGTCATCGCTCGTCGTCGCCGGGGTCTACCAGCAGCTGTTCACGCTGATCAAGGACGACTTCCTCCCCTCGGTCACGCTGCAGAAGGGCATCCCCCGCCTCGGCGCGAACATCGTCGACGCGTACACCGCGCGCGGATCGGTGTGCTCCTCGTTCGAGCTGAGCATGGCGAACGCCGACGTGCTCAAGCTCACGTCGTCGTGGATGTCGCGCGACATCGACACGAGCATCGCCTACGCCACGCCCTCCTACCCCGCGGCCGCCGAGCTGTTCACCTTCGTCGGCGCCGGCCTCGTCGTCGGCGGCGTCGTCACCGTGCCCACCTCCACCGCCCTCGCCGCCGGCGGCACCACCGTCGCCGACGTCCGCGACTTCTCGATCTCGGTCGACCAGAAGCTCGACAGCAACGGGTACAACATGGGCGGCGCGGGCAAGCGCAGCCGCCGCCCCGCCGTCGGCATCGCCGAGGTCAAGGGACGCATCACCGCCGAGTACGACGCGCTCACCTTTCGTGACGCGCTCGCGGCGCAGAGCCCGCTGGCCCTCGTCGCCACCTTCGAGGCGGCGACGGAGATCGTCGCGGGCTACAAACCGACGCTGCAGGTCGTCGTCCCCGACATCCGCTTCGAGAGCGAGCTGCCCAAGTCGAACGGCGGCGACGTGATCACGCAGTCCATCGACTTCACCGCGTTCGACGGCCTCGTCGCCCCGCAGCCGATCTACATCGCCGTGCGGACGGCCGACGCCGCGCTGTAATGGCCGACTCGGTCTCGTTCACCGTCGAGCCGGTCAACCTCCGCGCGATCCTCGCGGAGATCAAGGAGATCGACCCGAAGCTCGCGAACAACCTGCGCCGCGAGTTCCGACGCTCAGGTGACGAGATCCTCGCGGCGCAGCGCGCCGCCCTGGCGAAGCGTCCCCCGCGCGTGGGCGGATCCTCAACCGTTCTGCGGATGATCCGCCCACGCAACGGGCGCAAGCCGTACCTCGCCCTGCGCCGTCAGTACCAAGAGGGCGGCACCCGCACCGGTGGCGTGTCGAAGCTGCGCAGCAAGATCGCCGGCGGCCTGCGCGTGCGCACGATCGCATCGCAGCGCCGGCAGGCGGTCGAGTTCAAGACCACCGGCCCCCGCAACGGCGGCGCCAACATGGCGCGCGTCTACGAGAGCCGCATGTTCCGACACCCCGTCTTCGGGCGCCCCGGAGAGTGGGCGCCGCAGTACGGCCAGCCGTACTTCTTCAAGCCCGTGACCGACGAGATGCGCCAGCGGATGAGCGCGCGCATCACGTCGGCGATCGACGACGCATTCGCGTCCCTGAGATGAGAGACACACCCGACATGAAGATCCGAATCAAAGATGTCACGGTCGTCGGCCGCAACATCGACTCCGCGCGCATCCGCGACCTCGTCGAGCTGCAGACGCAGACCGGCATGAAGCTGCCCGAGATCCGCGAGGCCGGCAAGCCCGGCGCACTGCTCACCGCGCCCGTCATCGCGTTCCTGTCGATGCGTGGGGCGGGACACGCGTTCACGTGGGAAGACGCGCTCGACCTCAGCCTCGACGAGATCCGCGTCGTCGTCGAGCCCGGCGACCGCCCCGCCGTCCAGGAGGACGAGCAGGCGGACCCTCCGCAGCCGTCCGGGGATTCCGCTCCGGACGGCGACGCCCCCGCGGAGGCGACCGCGTCGTCGGCACGTCGCCCCTCGAAGCGTCGGAGCCCTGGCTCGCCCAGCAAGTAAGACGCCGTCTCGCGAACTTCCTCGTGCTGTTCCCGGGGCACAACGCCGTGAACGTGCACGACATCGTCTACGCGGACTGGCGGGGTCTCGCTGAGGCCACCGACGAAAACATCCGACAGAAGGCCGCGCGCCGCCGCGGCCGCTAGGAGGTCTCCGTGGCGAAGGACTTCCTGATCCGGATCGTCGGTGACGCCTCCAAGGGCATCTCCGAGCTGGATCGCTTCGCCAGGAAGGCCGACGATCTCACACACGTCGGCGCCGCCGGCATGGTCATGGGCGGCCTCATCGCCGCCGGTGTCGGCATCGCGGTCGACCGCTACGCCGAGTTCGACCAGGCGATGTCCAACGTCGTCGCGACCGGCGACGACGCGAAGCGTAGTCAGGAAGCGCTCCGCGACGCCGCCCTCGACGCCGGCGCGTCGACGGTGTTCTCCGCCACCGAGTCGGCGAACGCTATCGAGGAGCTCGCCAAGGCGGGAGTATCGGCTGAGGACACCCTCGCCGGTGGCCTGAACGGTGCGCTCGACCTCGCTGCCGCCGGAGGTCTCGGTGTCGCGGATGCCGCGACCATCATGGCGACGTCCATGAACCAGTTCTCGGTCAGCGGCCAGGACGCGACGCACGTCGCCGACCTCCTCGCCGCCGGCGCGGGCAAGGCGCAGGGCGATGTCAGCGACATGTCCTTCGCGCTGGCGCAGGCCGGTCTCGTCGCCAATGCCACCGGCCTCTCGATCGAGGAGACCACGGGCGGGCTGTCGGCGTTCGCGTCCGCCGGTCTGCTGGGATCCGACGCGGGGACGAGCTTCAAGGCCATGCTGCAGCGGCTCACCCCGCAGTCCGCCGAGGCGCAGCGGGTCATGGATGAGCTCGGCATCAGCGCGTACGACGCCGGCGGCAACTTCATCGGACTCGCCAACTTCGCCGGGAACCTGCAGAGCTCTCTCCGCTCGCTCACCCCCGAACAGCGGCAGTCCGCCCTCGCGACCATCTTCGGGTCCGACGCCGTGCGCGCGGCGACGATCCTCTACAACCAGGGCGCCGACGGCATCCGCAAGTGGACCGGCGCTGTCGACGAGCAGGGCTACGCCGCGAACGTCGCGCGCACCCGGCTCGACAACCTCCGCGGCGACATCGAGGAGCTCGGCGGCGCGATCGACACCGCGCTCATCCAGAGCGGCTCCGGCGCGAACGACTCGCTGCGCGCCCTCACCTCCACCGCCGCCGGCGCCGTGTCGTGGTTCGGAGAGCTTCCTGCACCGCTGCAGCAGGCCGGGCTATACCTCGGCATTGCCGCGGCCGCCGTCGGCCTCTTCGGTGGCGCAGCGACGGTCGGCGTTCCGAAGGTCATGGCGCTCAAGACTGCTGTCGAGGGCACGAGCCTGTCGATGCGCGGGCTGAGCCTCGCGGCCGGCGGTGTCACGATCGGACTCGCCGCGGTGATCGCGATCGTCGCGGCCGCAGCGGCCGAGCAGGCGAAGGCGGAGGCGCGCGCGCAGGCGTACGCCGACACCCTCGAGCAGGGCACGCGCCGCGTCACCACGGCAACGCGCGAGATGGCGAAGGAGACTCTCGCCGCTCAGCAGAGCTGGATGGGCATCGACCGCGGCTCGACGTTCACGAACGCCGAGAAGCTCGGCCTGAGCCTCGACACCGTCACGGACGCCGCCCTCGGCCAGGTCGCCGCGCTCGAGGAGCTCTCCGGCGTGCTCAAGGCCGGCCAGGGCGATCACATCGAGGCTGAGCGTCTCGCTCAGCGCCTCGGCCTCTCGCTCGCGGAGGTATCCGCCGCCGCGACTAGCGTGTCGCAGGGCGTGCTCGGTTCGGCGGGTTCGCTCGAGCAGGCGATGAACGCGGCACGCCAGAAGGAGGCCGCCGACAAGAGCGCCTCCGCAGCATCCCGGGACTCGGCGAACGTCGCAGACTCGGCTGCCGCGTCCTACCTCGCCGAAGCGGACCGCATCGAGCAGGTGACGAAGGAGCTCGACAACCTCATCGACTCCGTCAACGAGGCGAACGGCGTCGGACAGGATGCCGTCACCACGAACGCGCGGTGGAAGGACAGCCTCGCCGGGATCTCCGGGGAGGTGCAGAAGCAGCGCGAGGAGTACGAGCGGGCGAACGGCTCCCTCGACGGGTACTCCCTCAGCCTCGACGAGCACACGGCCGCGGGATCCGCGAACGCCGCGATGCTGGCGTCCGTCGCCAGCGACGCGCAGGCGGCCGCGAAAGCGCAGTACGAGCTCGACGTGAACACCGTGGGCGCGCAGGCCGCAGCGGAGAGCTATGCCCGCAACCTCGGCGAGCAGCGATCCGCCTTCGAGGAAGCTGCTCGAGCCGCGGGGTTCAACGCCGATGAGGTGCAGCGGCTCGCCGACAAGGTGTTCGCTCTGCCGCCCTCGCGCACCGTCGACCTGATCGCGGAGACCGGCACCGCCACGCAGCGCGTGCAGGACTTCGCGGCGATGTGGGCCGGCATCCAGTCCAAGACAATCAGCCTCAACGCCGTGCCGCTAATCGGTGGTGGAACGCTCGAGCAGAGTGGACCGTTCGCGGACGGCTACCGCTTCGCCGGTGGCGGCGAGGTTCGGGGCCCCGGCACCCGCACCTCCGACTCGATCGCCGCGTGGCTGTCGGACGAAGAGTTCGTCGTCAATGCGGATGCCGCGCAGAAGAACAAGGGGCTGCTCAGCTACATCAACGCCGGCGGCGAAGTCCGCGCCTACGCGGACGGGATGCTCGGCGTCGCCAGCGCGTCGGGAGCGCCGACCGTACGCATGATCCCTCTCGCCGGCTCCGCGGGTGAGGACGCGGGCGCGGTGAACCGCCGCGCCATCCAGGAGGACGTGCGCACCGCCATCGCGGCGGCGATCTCGGCCCGCCCCGAGGGCACACGTGAGTACCACTTCCCGCCCGGGGTGACCGCCGAGCAGCTCGTCCGTGCGATGGACGAGGACATTGCGATGAACATGAGGCTCGGATGACGTCCGTACACATCGACGGGGTGACCATCGACGACGGCAGCACCGTCGAGGGCGTCCTGACGCTGACCAGTCTGACCGGGTGGCGGGACGGGGTGGACTTCCGCCGCGAGCGGACGCCCCGCCCCGCCGCTCACGGAGAGTTCTCCGCGAAGGGGTGGAAGTCGGGGCGTCTCGTGCGCGCCGAGTTCGAGGTGCTCACGCGCCCGGCGTTCGGCGTCAGCCATGTCGAGGCGCTCGACCGTGTCATCGGCATCCTCGACGACGGCGGCGAGGGTGAGCTGTTCGTCGACGAAGGTGACCGTCAGCTGACAGCGATGGCGTCCCGGTACGGACAGCCCGAGGTGACGGAGATCGCGGAGGGCCTGCTCTCTGCCGTCTCGCTGCGGTTCCTGACGCCGGATCCTCGCCGGTACGGCCGCAGCACAGCAATTCCCGCGGCCGCCTCCCTCACGCTGTTCCACCGCGGCAATTCCGCAGCCCTGCCCGTGCTGCGTGTGAACGGCCCGAGCGCCGGCTACTCGCTGACGTTCTCGACCGGCGACATCGTCACCGTGCCGGGGGGACTCGGCGCGGGTCAGCAGGACGTTCTCACCGCGGCGTCGCAGTGGGTGAAGCGCAACGGGTCGACGGTGCCGCTGCTCGGCGTGACGGGGCATGTGCCGGAGGTGCCGCGCGGCGTCGACGTCGTGGTGACCGTCGCCGGTGCCCCGTCTGTGGCGGCCGACGTGGTCGACACCTACAGCTGAAAGGGCGGTGCCCGATGGTGTGGGAGGTCGACGTTCACGAGAGCTGGGAGGGAAAGCCGCTCCTCGACATCGCCGAGATCGTCGAGTCGTCGAAGCAGACCACCAACCTCGGCGGCACCGGCACCGGGACGCACGTACTGCAGCTGCGCGGCAGTGGCCTGTTCAGCAAGCAGCCGACCGCCGCGGAGCGGGCGTTCGCGCGTTCCCTGTTCCGCCTGTGGGCGTCGAAGATTGTCGTCCGCCGCGACGGCGTGACCGCGTACGACGGGTGGATCGCCAAGCGCCGGTTCGACCCGCAGGCGGGGACGCTGACGCTCACGACCGTCGAGATGCGCGCGGCGATCTTCCGGGTGCGGCTGACGTATCCGGTGAAGCGGCACCTCGAGGGCGACCTCATCGTCACCAACCGCGGGCCCGAGGGTGCCGTGCGCGCCATCCTCGGCAAGACGCTCGACTGGGGCTACGGCTTCTTCATCCCCATCGACAAGCCGGCCGACTCCGCCGGGTCGTTCTCCGCGAGCTGGTACTGGTATCAGCACCTCACGATCGAGGATCTCCTGCAGCAGGTGGAGGACACCGGCCACGAGGTGTACTTCCGCCCCTACCGCGCCGCCGGCGACGTCGCCCGCTACCAGACAGTCGCGGCGCCCGAGGTGCTCGGCGAGACGCGCCCCATCTCGCTCTCCGCCGCGCAGAGCGCTGTGACCAGCCTCGCCGACGAGGAGGACGGCGCCCGGATGCTCACCGGCATCGAGTACCAGGGCAACGGCACCGACCAGGACGCCCTTTACGCCGGCAGCAACTGGGACGACCTCTACCCCGGCCAAGACCCGACCGTCCCGAACCGCGACACCATCCGCAACGCGAAGGACGTCACCGACGTCAACGTGCTCCGCGACACCGCGCTCGCCGACATGCGCCGCGACCATCAGCCGACGGTCGGTCGCAAGTTCGATCTGCAGATGAATGCCACGGTCACGGCCGCATGGGGGATGCCCGGCGAGATGCTCGAGACGAAGCAGCGCGCCGACGAGTGGAACGACGACACCCCCAAGACCTACCGCGTGGTGTCGTGCACGACCGACGTAGGGACCGACACCCTCGGATTGGATATCAAGCGCCATGGCAGTTGACCCGTCCCTGCTCGCCACGCTTCGCGAGATGCAGGACCGCATCCGCCGGCTCGAGAACGGAATCCCGCTGCAGAACGCGTCGGTGACCCGTGGCCGCCTGCGCTTCATCGGCGGGCTGCTGCGCGTCGACGCCGGCGGCCGTGTCGAAATAGTCGGCGCCCTGCAGGTCGACGGTGAGACGACCGTCACCGGCACGTTCACCGTCACCGGCGACTTCACCGTCGAGGGCAATCTCACCGTCACGGGCCCCTGGAACCTCGAGGGCGCTGGGACCATAACGGGAGACGTGACGGTGACCGGCAAGGTCACTCAGGTCGGCGACATGGACATCGACGGCGTACTCACCGTGAACGGCAGCGGGTGGTCGATCACGGGCGACGGCGAAATCTCCGGGAAGGTCAGCCTCACGGGCTCGCTCGAGGTCGCCGAAGGTGGTTACATCCAGGTCGGCCCGACACGCATCTCAGGAGCGACGGACGGCTTCATCTCGTCGCTCATCTCGATCGTCGTGCGAACCCCACTGCTGAACGTCGACGGCGCACTCGGGGTGAGCCAGGGCGCCGTCTTCGAGGGATCCGTCAGCATGCCCGGCCTCGTACCGATCGCACTCGCCGATGCACCTGCAGGAGCTTTCGCCGGCGCAATCTTCCGCGACGCGACCAAGAGGCTACGCGTCGTCGTCGCCTAGGAACAGATCGTCTCTCTCGCCGACGCGATGATGACGAAGCTGTCGGGGTAGAACCCCGACGCGTCAGGCTGCTCACCGTCGATCAGGGACAGCGTGAGAGTGTCCACGCCGCTCGCGATGGCTGCGCACGCCTTCTCCCCCGCCGCCCGCAGCTGCGCATCGGTCGCGTTCGGGATCACGTTGTCGGGCCGGAGCTTCGAGCGCACGGCGTCGTAGAACGTCGTCTCGTCATTGCCCTCGACCGGCGTCTCAGCCGTGAGCGGAGCCTCGGGCGACGCAGACGCGCGGCCCGCGGAGTCCGACTCGCGGCCCTCCGATGCGCCAGCAGAGCATCCGGTCAACAGCAGCAGGGCGATAGCGCTCACTGCGTACAGACGTCGGGTCATGCCGATCACCCTACTCATGCCCTCCCCCATGGCCTACGGCCGGGGGCGATCTGGAAGGACACCCTGCTCATGGCGGACCCGAACGACTACCTCGATCCGACCCTCGTCGACACGCTGCGCGAGAGCGGTGCACCGCGCATCCTGACGACTCGGAAGGATCTCGAGACGGTCTACGTCGCTCTCGACGATTCCGGACAGCTGATCGAGGTGTCGCTGTAATGGGCGTGCTCGCATGGGGCGACGCCGTCGACATCGGCGGAGGCCGAGGCCGCCTCGCCCCCGCCCCCGCTGCGTCCCTCGCCCGCGTCGACGCCGCGTTCCGCTCCGCGTTCGGACGCGCGGCCGACATCAATGAGGCGTGGCGCTCACCGGCGGATGCCGACGAGAACTACCGCAAGTACATCGCGTGGCTGAACGGCGCGGGCCCGTGGGCGCCGATCGCGCTGCCGGGCGACAAGTCCGTCCACTGCTTCGGGTTCGCCGTCGACACCGACGACACGACCGACGCGCAGATGCGGATCTGGAACGAGCACGGCTGGTACTGGACCGTCTACCGAAACGGGCAGCTCGCCGAGCGTTGGCATCTCGAATACTTCCCCGACCGCGACAAGCACCGCAACGACCCCGCCCCCGGCCGCCCGGCCGCCGTCACGTCCGAGGAGGACGAAATGCTCGCACTCAAGATCGACGCCGGCCCCCGCGGCGTGCACCTCTGCACCCTCGGCAACGGCGTGTTCCGTCACCTCATCGAGGACGACAACCCCGAGCGGGTGAAGAACATCATCCGGGGTGACGACGCGTGGACTGAGATCGGCATCCACGAGCTCAACACGTACCTCTGGACGTACGGATGCCGCACCGACATCCACCTGATCGCGGAGAAGGACGGGCGCTTCGAGTTCCAGGTGAAGACGCCCGACGAGGGTGGCATCTTCCGATCCGGTGGCATGTGGCACCGGTGATCCTTCTCCTGCTCCTCACGGGTGGGGATGGTCTCGTCACTATCCCCATCCAGGGCGGCATCACCGAGGGCGGGCTCATCATCATCAGCATCCTCGTCGTGCTCATCGCCGCGCTCTGTGTGATCGGGCTCGTGCTGTGGCGCTTCGGGGCGAACATCGCGCGTCGTCTGAACGCCGTGCAAGACCAGGTCGCGAACGACCACAAGAAGCCCGATGGCACGCCGATCCTGCTGCGCGACGACCTCGACGACAAGCACGACGAGAACGCCGCGAAGCTCGATCGCGCCATCGGTCTCATCACCACCGTGCAGCGCGATGTCGCGTTCCTCATGCGAAAGCACATCGAGCAGGAAGACCGCCTCGACGACCTCGAGGACACCGACCGCGCGCGCCGCGCCCGCACCGCCCCCTGACCCTCACACCGACCACACCGGAGGAAAGTCATGCTCACTCGTCAGGCGATCATCATCGCCACCATCCGCACCGCCATCCCCGCCGCGATCGGCTGGCTCCTCGCCCTCCTCATCGCCCGCATCCCCGTCGCCGCCGACATCATCGCCGCGCTCGACCGCATCCTCGCCGACGCCGTCCCCGGCGCAGCTCTCACCGTCACGACCGTCCTGAACGCCGCCGCGATCGGTCTCGTCGTCGCCGCCTACTACTGGCTCGCCCGCAACCTCGGCCGACGCTCGCCCATCGTCGAGACCTTCCTCCTCGGCTCCTCGCAGCAGCCCGTCTACGCCAAGCAGAACGCCGACGGCGCCTACGACATCACCGGACTGCCCGACCCGTCGAAAGCCACGCGAGAGACCTTCCAGGCGGCGCTGCAGGCCGCGCGCCGCAACGGCTCGACCGACTGAGCGGAGGGGAGTCAGGCCGATGCCGACGAAACAGTACAGCGGCCGCCTCGCCGACATCGGCCTCGAGCTCCTCACGGGCCTCCGGCCGGTCGTGCGGGTCCGGCCGGAAGCCGAGGCGTTCAGCGCGGACGGGCTCATCTCGTCCGTGCCCAAGACCCTGACCCTCACCGACGGCTCCGCGTTCACGGTGAGTCTCGTCCCGTCGGGCGAGCTCACGAATGCCAAGACCGGCGAGCCCGGAGTCGACTACATCATCGAGGTCGGCCGCTTCGAGGACGCCATCGACGGGACGCGATTCCACGGCACCGACGCGTTCCGTTTCACCGCCACCGCCGGCGGCGGGAACATCGGCGAGATGGCCGGCGGCTCCCTGCTCGCGGTGTGGCTCGGCCCGAACTGGCCACCCCTCCCCTCACCCCCCGGTCTCTACATCGACACGACTCCCCCGAACGAGTGGGGAGTGAGGAGCTGACATGCCGCTTCCCGTAGACGTTCCCGTCCTCGGCCGCTTCCAGGGCGGAAAGGGCGACAAGGGCGATACCGGCACCTTTGCCGACGCCACCGCCATCTCGGTCGCCGCCGACGAGATCGACCTCAAGCCCCGCATCACCGGCCCCGAGACCGCACGCGTCGTGCAGCTTCGGATCCCCCGCGGCCTCCCCGGCACGAACGCCGTCGAGAACGACACCGCCTTCGCGACCTACGCCGGCGCCACCGACAGCAAGACCTACCGCGCCCTCGCCCGCACGTACGACCGCGGAGAGGGCGTCGCGATCGAGCGGTTCCTCTCCGCCGACGAACGCTTCTCCGATGCCCCCATGGCCTTCATGCAGCGCGGCTACAACGGCATCGACCGATCCTTCGGGCCCGCGCAGCTGCGCATCCCCGACGGCATCCACCAGATCAGCACCTCGCTCAAGATGACCACCGCCCGCCGCGACGTCAGCTTCATCGGCGCCGGCAGCCGCATGACGCGATTCGTCCTCGCCCCCGACTGCTTCGCACTCGCCGAGGGTTACGGCGACTCGGCGACGGGACGCCGGTTCGACGGCCTGCTCATGCGCGGGTTCACGATCGACGCGTCGGCGCAGGCGGGGCAGCCCAACGCGTCGATGAAAGGCCTGAACATCGGGCACATCTTCAACAGCCGCTTCGAGGACATCGAGATCATCGGCAGCTGGGCGACGGCGTTCGGGCTGGATTTCCTCGTCAACGTCGTCATCGAGAACTGCGGCGCCACCGGCGCCGGCCGCGGCGTCAACAAGGAGTCCCTCCTCGGCTTCGGCTCGGGGTTCGGCATCGGCACCGGCGCGTACCCCAACGAGTCGATGTTCCTGCGCAACGTGCGCACGAAGAACAGCGGCCGCATGGGCATCAACCTCGAGTGGCTGCACGAGTACGGCCAGTACTTCGACACGCAGATCCTCGTCGACGGGTGGCACTCCGACGGCGACGCCGTCGGCATCGGCGACCTCGGCAACGGTGGACTGCAGGTCTACAACGCCCTCATCGAGTACTTCACCGCCGCCGCGATCGTCATCGGCCCCGGCGGGCAGGCGCCGCAGGGCGGCCGCCGGGGTCACATCGACAAGTCGGTGCGCATCCGCAAGGGCGCCAAGACGAGCGCGAACCGCCCCGACCAGGACATCTACGGCGCAAACGGCATCGTTCTCCGCGGAGAGGGCGCCGGCGGATACAACCTCGAGGCGGTCATCGAGAACATCGAGGGCGCGGCGCTGCTCGCCGAGCCGGGCTTCCGGCTCACCCCGGGCGGTCTGCGCGTCGCGCTGCAGGTCTTCCGTGCGCTCAAGGGCGTCGACTGGCGCGCCGGCGGCCGCATGGAGCCGGACGTGATCTTCGAGGACGGGCACTACGAGGACAGCAACATCGGCCTCGACCTGCGCACCGCCATGCTCGCGCCCGGCATCCACCGGAACACGTTCCGCTCCACCTCCGGCGCGCAGCCAATCGCGGTGCGCTTCGACCCGGCGATGCCGGTCAACAAGGCCGTCATCAGCGAGAACGTCGCCATCGACACCGCCACGTTTATCGACGGCCGCGCAGCGCTCACCGAGCTCGTCGAGCGCGACAACCGCATCGTCACGACGTCGGTGGACCCGAGCGTGATCTTCTTCGACCAGATGACGGCCTACCCCGACGTCAACAGCCTCGGCGACGGGTGGATCGCAGCGAGCGTCGGAGCGTTCACGCAGAGTCACGTCTGGGGCCGCGGTCGCTACGGCGCGCAGCCGCAGCCGGGCGGCACCGGAAACTCGGGCGCGGGAGTCCGCTACCGCGACGCCGGCGTCCTCGGTTACTCGATCAGCGCATGGATCGACCCGCCCTCCACCGGCATCGGCCGCCGCGGCATCGTCGCGTCGTTCGACCCGGCAACGGGCGTCTGCATGGTGATCGAGAACTCCTCGACCTACTACCAGGTCACCCGTTACGACCTCTCCGGACAGCGACAGACCGTCGCGACGTCGACGGTTCCGACCGCCACACGTGCGCACGTCGAGATCCGTCAGAGCGCGACGGGTAACACGTTCTGGTTCTACATCAACGGTGAGCTCGTCCGCGATCCGTTCAACACCAGCACCGTTCCGAAGACGCGCTACGCCGGCATGTTCGGCCTGGCGTCCGCGGACGGCTGGATCAACGGACTCGGGATTCGCCCCTTCGCGGGCTGAGAGGAGAAGACGAGATGTCCGAAGATGTGGCGAGGGTGAAGCCCACGCCGCTCGAGCGGCTGCAGGCGGCCCTGGCCGACCTGCCCGAGGAGCGCTCGGCACAGATCAAGGTCACGGTCGAGACAGACGGGGAGGTCGCCGCCGAGTGGCACGACGGCGACGCCTGGACGTACGTCTCGATCCGCGACGACGACACGATGTTCCTGGTCCGCCAGAGCGGCCACGAGCTCGAGGAGCGGGTGGTGCCGTTCGATGATCGGCTGCTGCCGGCTCTCTTCGAATGGTCCGCCGGGCAGGATGCGCCCGTCTGATTCAAGCAAGCCCCGGCGTCCCTCTTCGGAGGTGACGCCGGGGCACTCTCGTCGTTACAGCCGCCGCACACTGACCGCGTTGCGCCAGACCACCGGCTGCCAGTGCCCGCCGTCGCACGGCACCTCGAGCACGACGATGCGATCGTTCGCGCCCATCGCCCACGCCTCGACACGCTCGGCGGCCTGGTTCGGCCACTGCACCCACGCCCACACCGGACGCTTGTCCCGGTACCACTCGACCGGCTGCTGCCCGTACGCCTGCAGCGGGAGTGTGATCGGATGCACGGATGCCAGCGTGCGCGACAGCATCTCGTCGCTGACCTTCGTCGAACCCATAGACCGGTCCCCTTTCCCCGGCCACGCAACAGGCTACGCGCTCCCCGGCGCGACGAAACGCCCCTCCCTGCACTCACGTGTGCGGGGAGGGGCGTTTTGTTCGTCTGCGGGGCGCGTGCCGCGCTCAGGCAGCGAGCGGATTAGCGCTGCGGCCGGAGCGGATGGGCACGACGCGGCCCGGGAGGGCGTCGACGGCCGCGCGCTTCCGGCGCTCGCTGACGCCGGTGTAGATCTGCGTCGTCGCGAGGGACTCGTGCATCATCAGCTCCTGCACGACGCGGATGTCGACCTCGGCCTCGACGAGGTCTGTACCGTACGCGTGGCGCAGGGAGTGGGGGGTTAGCTTCGGATCGGTGATGCCGGCGCGGATCTTTGCTTTCGTGATGAGGTCGGTGACGGAGGAGCCGCGCACGTGCCCGGTGCGGGTGCCGCGGGCGGGGAACCACCAGTCATCCGCCGGCATGGTCGTCGCGAGCTCGGCAATGACGGGGTGCAGCGGGAGGCGGCGCTCCTTGTTGCCCTTTCCGACTGTGCGGATGGTGCTCGTCAGGCGGTCGATGTCGCCTCCGTGCACCGCGCCGATCTGTGACACGCGGAAGCCCTGGAAGTAGCCGAGGAGAATCATGGCGCGTGTCTTTCGGTACGCGCCCGAGTCGAGCATCGCGTCGATTTGCGCGCGGGTGAACGGTCGAGGCGTGCCCTTCGGGGCGGTGACCGGGGCGAGGCGCACGGTCGGGTCGTCGCCGCGGAAGTCGTCCTCGAGCAGGAACCGGAAGAATGCGACGAGCGCGCCGCGTTCGGTGCGTCGTGTGCCGGCGGTGATGCCAGGGCGCCCGAGGTGCCGGCGGAGGTCGACCAGTGTGACCTCTTCGTAGGACTTGCCGCACGATCGGCGCAGCGTGCGCACGAAGGAGGCGCGGTTGCGGATGGTGGTTTCGGCGAGCCCGGCCGAGCGCTGGTACTCCTCGAAGTAGGCGAGTGCGAGGTCCCAATCGTCTTGATCCGATATCAGCCTGAGCTGCGGTTTCCTCTGCGCAACACCCATGATCGGTCCCCCTCTGTCGTGAGCCTCGCGGCCCCGGAATGTGCAGTGGAGCGACGCTATGCAATGGCGGCGGCGTGTCGCTCGTTTGGTGCATCGGTGAGCCGGATCTCAGTAGTCACCAGTAGGCGCCGATGCCGGAATGTCGGTGGTTCGTGGTGGACTCCCGGTGCACGCACGCACCGCACCCGAAGCGGTACTCGCCCGTGCGTTTCCCCAGGAGCGACCCCTCCCTTGACCATGTGGAGACAGTGGCTCGACCGCGCCACCAACAGAGATTCAGATCGAGAGATTGCGAGGAAGACGAGGCTCGCGCACACCACTATCGGCCGATGGCGGAATGCCGGCACCGCGCCGGCCGAAGGTGTCATCGCGATCGCTCGCGCGTACGGAGCGGATCCGATCGAAGGGCTCATCTTCGCCGGCCTGCTAACCGAGGCGGACCTGCTCAATGGCGGGCTGCGCAACGCGGTGCGCCATGCCCCGACGGCGTACCTCACCGAGGAGCTGCACGAGCGGGTCACAACCGGGCGCGTGCACGGCGGGTTCGAGGAGCTGCGGCGCATGTTCCGCGCACGGGCCTAGATCAGGCGGCGCGGCCTGCGCGACGCGACGCGAGGCTGACGACGGGAGCGACGGAGCGCCGCACTTCCACCGTGGATGTCGTCGGTTCGATCCCGGCAGGGCCCACCGTCAGTTCAGGATGTTCACGCTGCGCGCGATCACCAGCGCGAGCAGGATGAACCCCGACACCGCCTGCACCATCATGAACAGCTTGGCCCTGCTCGACAGGGGCATGACGTCGGTGGGGCTGAACGCCATCGCGTTGGATGCCGAGAAGTACAGGTAGTCGACGTAGCCGGGCGCCCAGTCCTCGACGTCGGACGAGCGGCGTCGCACCTCGCTGACCGCGTCGCGGTCGGAGTCCTGGGGGAACTGGAAGTCGGCGGGCGGCAGCTCGTCGCGGGCGTCTCGGCGGCGGGCGATCGGGCCGCCCCGGTCCATCTCCCAGTAGACGACGGCGTAGCCGATGACGTTGATCGCCCACACCTGCGCCGCGCCCAGGAGCGTTCCGGCCCCGTCGCCCTGCCCCTGCAGCAGCTGATGCACGAGCAGCACGAGCGCCACCTGGTTCGCGAGCAGCAGCACGGCGGTGAAGGCGAGGGCGAAGCCGCGCCCGAGTCGCGACTCGCGCGTCAGGCGCGACGGATTGGTCACCACCATCGGAATGGCGCACAGCACACCGGCGCCCACGACGACGTACCTCAGGATGCCGGAGGCCTCGGTCGGCAGGAACGCGTACAGCCCCGCCCCCACGGCGAGGGCGATGAGCACCGGCCACCGGTGCTCGGGTCGCGTGCGGAACGCGGAGGGATCCTGCGTGGTCACGGGCTCAGGCTAGACCCGCCGCGTCGCCGCGCCCGGGCTGCGGCATCCTTCATCGACAGTCCACAGGCGGCGCGCGACTGCTCGACGTCGAAGCGTCGCGACGACGAGACGACGACGGAGGGCCCCGCGCGCATCCGTCGGCGCCGCGACTCGCTAGGCTGGACGCTGGTTGATTGTGCGGAGCGAACAAGGGTTGCCGCACTCGTATGGCGATTCTCTGGCATGACCTGCCAGACGACGAAAGGTCTTCCGTGACTGTTCACGACCAGGATCCGTATTCGCAGGGGCCGCAGGACAGCGACCCGGAAGAGACCGGGGAGTGGCAGGAATCCCTCCGCCAGCTCGTCCAGGCCAAGGGGCCGGCTCGCGCTCGCGAGATCATGCTGAGCCTGCTCAAGGGCTCGAAGGAACTGCACCTCAACGTGCCGATGGTTCCGACCACCGACTACATCAACACGATCGCTCAGAAGAACGAGCCCGAGTTCCCCGGTGACGAGGAGCTCGAGCGTCGTTACCGCAAGTGGATCCGCTGGAACGCGGCGGTCACCGTGCACCGCGCGCAGCGCCCCGGCATCGGCGTCGGCGGTCACATCTCGACCTACGCCTCGTCGGCCGCCCTGTACGAGGTGGGATTCAACCACTTCTTCCGCGGTCTCGACGACCCCTCCGGTGGAGACCAGATCTTCATCCAGGGCCACGCGTCGCCCGGCGCGTACGCCCGCGCCTACCTCGAGGGTCGCCTCACCGAGGCGCAGCTCGACGGGTTCCGCCAGGAGAAGTCCGCGGCCCCGAACGGCCTTCCGTCGTACCCGCACCCCCGTCTCATGCCGGAGTTCTGGCAGTTCCCGACGGTGTCGATGGGTCTCGGTCCGATCAACGCCATCTACCAGGCGATGTCGAACAAGTACCTCTCGAACCGCGGCATCAAGGACGTCTCCGACTCGCACGTATGGGCGTATCTCGGTGACGGCGAGATGGACGAGGTCGAGAGCCGCGGCCAGCTCCAGGTCGCCGCGAACGAGGGCCTGGACAACCTGACCTTCATCATCAACTGCAACCTGCAGCGCCTCGACGGCCCCGTCCGCGGCAACGGCAAGATCATCCAGGAGCTCGAGAGCTTCTTCCGCGGCGCCGGCTGGAACGTGATAAAGGTCGTCTGGGGTCGCGAGTGGGACGACCTGCTCGCCCGTGACACCGAGGGCGCGCTGCTGAACCTGATGAACACCACGCCCGACGGCGACTACCAGACGTACAAGGCCGAGAACGGCGCGTACGTGCGCGAGAACTTCTTCGGACGCGACCCCCGGGCCCTCGAGCTCGTCAAGGACTACACCGACGAGCAGGTCTGGGGCCTCAAGCGCGGTGGCCACGACTACCGCAAGGTGTTCGCGGCGTTCAAGGCGGCCAAGGAGCACAAGGGCCAGCCCACCGTCATCCTCGCCAAGACCATCAAGGGCTACGGTCTCGGTCCCCACTTCGAGGGCCGCAACGCCACGCACCAGATGAAGAAGCTGACGCTCGACGACCTCAAGGCGTTCCGCGACGCGATGGACATCCCCGTCACCGACGCGCAGCTCGAAGAGAACCCGTACCAGCCGCCGTACTACAACCCCGGTGAGCAGGACGAGACGATCAAGTACATGCTCGAGCGTCGCCGTTCGCTCGGCGGGTTCCTGCCCGAACGTCGCACCACGCACGTGGGTCTGGAACTGCCCGGGGATGCCGCGTACGCGCTGCCCAAGAAGGGCTCCGGCACGCAGGACGTCGCCACCACCATGGCGTTCGTCCGTCTGCTGAAGGACCTGCTGCGGGTCAAGGGCTTCGGCCACCGCATCGTGCCGATCATCCCCGACGAGGCGCGCACGTTCGGCATGGACGCGTACTTCCCGACGGCGAAGATCTACAACCCCAAGGGCCAGCACTACACCTCGGTCGACCGCGAGCTCCTGCTGGCGTACAAGGAGAGCCCCGAGGGGCAGATCATCCACGTCGGCATCAACGAGGCGGGCGCCCTCGCGGCGTTCACCGCGGCCGGCACGGCGTACTCGACCCACGGCGAGCCGCTCATCCCGGTCTACGTCTTCTACTCGATGTTCGGCTTCCAGCGCACGGGCGACGCCCAGTGGGCGGCCGGCGACCAGATGGCGCGCGGCTTCATCATCGGCGCCACCGCCGGTCGCACCACGCTGACCGGTGAGGGTCTGCAGCACGCCGACGGTCACTCGCAGCTGCTCGCCTCGACCAACCCCGCGACCGTGTCGTACGACCCGGCCTACGGATACGAGATCGCCCACATCGTGCGCTCCGGCATCGAGCGGATGTATGGCGGGGAGCACTCCGACCCGAACGTCATGTACTACCTGACCGTCTACAACGAGCCCTACGTGCAGCCCGCCGAGCCCGAGGGCGTCGACGTGGACGGCATCGTCCGCGGCATCCACCACATCTCCACCGGTGAGGGCGACGGCCCCCGCACGCAGCTGCTCGCGTCGGGCGTCGGCGTGCCGTGGGCGCTCGAGGCGCAGCGCCTGCTGAAGGACGACTGGGGCGTGAAGGCCGACGTGTGGTCGGTCACCTCGTGGTCGGAGCTGCGTCGCGACGGTCTCGCCGCCGACGAGCACAACTTCCTGCACCCCGACGAGGAGCCCCGCGTGGCGTACCTCACCGACAAGCTCAAGGAAGCCGAGGGTCCCGTCGTGGCCGTCAGCGACTGGATGCACGCGGTGCAGGACCAGATCCGCCAGTGGGTCCCGCAGAACTATTGGACCCTGGGCGCCGACGGCTTCGGCTTCTCCGACACCCGCGCCGCGGCTCGTCGCTTCTTCAAGATCGACGGTCCCTCGCTCGCGGTCCGTGCCCTGCAGGCTCTGGCCGAAGAGGGCAAGGTCGACCGCGCCGTGGTCGGACAGGCGATCGAGAAGTACCGCCTGCACGACGTCAACGCCGGCACCAGCGGCAACGCGGGCGGCGAGGCCTGATCCACGTGACGGATTCCACCGTCGGACCCGGTTCCCCCCGCACCACGGGCGGGACCGGGTCCGACCGGTCTTCGGGCACCGACGCCGCGGCCGAGAAAGCCGAGACGCTCACCTGGCTACGGCGCATCTCCGGCGATCTGGCGACCGCGACGATCCAGCGCCTCGAAGAGACGCTCCCCTGGTACGCCGAGATGCCTCCCGCACGGCGCTCGGCGGTGGGGCTGGTCGCCCAGGCCGGCATCACCTCGTTCCTGCAGTGGTTCGAGGAGCCGGCATCCACTCCGGCGATCGCGGCCGACATCTTCGCCGCGGCCCCGCGCGAACTGCTGCGCAGCGTCAGCCTCACGCAGACGCTGCAGCTCGTCCGCGTCACCGTCGAGGTGATGGAGGAGCGGGTCGCCGGGCGCAGCGAGAAGGTGCGCGAGGCGATGCTGTCGTACTCGCGCGAGGTCGCCTTCGCCGCCGCCGACGTCTACGCCCGCGCGGCCGAGGCCCGCGGACTCTGGGACGCCCGCCTCGAAGCGCTCGTCGTCGACTCGATCCTCACGGGCGAGGCCGACGACGAACTCCCCAGCCGCATCGCCGCCCTCGGCTGGCACGGGCACGGCGAGGTCGCGGTGCTCGTGGGCACCACTCCCCCGCAGCTCGACGTCGACCAGGTGCGGCGCACGGCCCGCAAACTCGGCGTCGACGTGCTGATCGGCGTGCAGGGCTCGCGTCTCGTGCTCGTCGTGGGTCGCGCCGACCTCCCCGCCCGCAGTGGCGGCGACGACACCGCCGAGCTGCCATTCCCCGAGATCGCCAAGCGTCTCGAGCCCGGCTTCGGCTCGGGTCACCTCGTGCTCGGCCCCGCCGTTCCGGCCCTCGTCGACGCGGGGCAGAGTGCGCGGGCGGCGCTCGCCGGCTTCGCCGTCGCGCGAGCCTGGCGACACGCTCCGCGTCCGGTCGAGGCCGGCGACCTGCTGCCCGAGCGCGCGTTGGCCGGCGACGCGGTCGCGAAACAGACCCTCGTCGACCGCGTGTACCGCCCCCTGCAGGCGCACAGCGCGGATCTCGTCGCGACGCTGTGGAGCTACCTCGACAACGGGCGTTCGCTCGAGGCGACGGCGCGCGAGCTATACGTGCACCCGAACACGGTGCGCTACCGCCTCAAGCGCGTGTCCGAGGTGATCGGGTGGGATGCCACCGGCCCGCGCGAGGCGCTGATCCTGCAGACGGCGCTGATCCTCGGTTCGATCGGGACGGATGCCACGCGTCGTCGCGGCCTCGCCGGCCGGCGTCCGGTCCCCGCGCGCTGACACCCTTTTGCCCGGATCGAGTGTCCCAGGCACACGGTAAGCGGCGCACGGCTCGCGCCGCGCGAGGCGGATGATGGGGGTCCGATGCACGGCGCGCACAAAGACACGCCGCATATCTGTGCCGATATCTCCATAAGAGCGCGCCCGATCCTTGGCAGGATGGGACGGTGATCATCGCCGTCTTCCCCGGACAGGGGTCGCAGACCCCCGGATTCCTCTCTCCGTGGCTCGAGCTCGACGGGGCGCGCGAGCGTCTTGCGGCCTTCTCCGATCAGGCGGGCGTCGACCTCGTCGCCGCCGGGACCGAGTGGGATGCCGACCGCATCCGCGACACCGCGGTCGCTCAGCCGCTCATCGTGGCGGCGTCGCTGCTGTCGTGGGCAGCCCTGAACGAGCGCGCGGGTGCATCCGTGGGCGGGGTCGCGGGACACTCCGTGGGCGAGATCGCCGCGCTGGCGGCATCCGGAGTCCTCGGCGACGACGACGCGCTGCGTCTGGTGGGACTGCGCGGCCGCGCGATGGCCGAGGCCGCCGCCGCCGTGCAGACGGGGATGAGCGCCGTCGTCGGTGGCGACGAGCAGGCCGTGCTCGAGCGCCTCGACGCCCTCGATCTCACTCCCGCCAACTACAACGGCGGTGGGCAGATCGTCGCCGCCGGAGAGCTGCCCGCTCTCGCCGAGCTCGCGGCCGAGGCCCCGCGCGGGACGCGCGTCATCCCGCTGCAGGTCGCGGGCGCGTTCCACACGCGCTTCATGGAGCCCGCGGTCGAGACCCTGCGCGCCGCAGCGGCCGACGTGGAGGCGAGCGACCCGCGCCTGACGCTGTGGACCAACTCCGACGGCTCGGTCGTCGCCGACGGCCGCCGCGCCCTCGACCTCGTCGTCGCGCAGGTGGCATCGCCCGTGCGCTGGGACCGCTGCATGGCCTCGTTCGCCGAGCACGGCGTCACCGGCATCATCGAACTCTCGCCCGCCGGGGCCCTCACCGGGCTCGCCAAGCGCGCCCTGCGCGGCACCCCGACCGTGGCGGTCAAGACCCCCGACGACCTCGACGCGGCCGTCTCACTCCTGAAAGAAGACCAGGCATGAGCACCCCCACCCTCCGCCAGACCCAGGGCGCGGCGCACACCCGCATCTACGCCTACGGCGCCGCCCGCGGTGAGAACTTCGTCCCCAACGACGACCTCGTCGGCCCGATCGACTCGAGCGACGAGTGGATCCGCCAGCGCACCGGCATCGTCACGCGCGTGCGCGCGAACAAGGAGACGGATGCCATCGACCTGGCCTCCGAAGCCGCGCGCGAGGCCGTCGAGAAGTCCGGGGTCTCCCCCGCCGACATCGACGCCGTGATCGTCGCCACCATCAGCAACCCGAAGCAGACGCCCTCGGCGTCCGCGATCGTCGCCGACCGCATCGGCGCCAACCCCGCCGCGGCGTACGACGTCAACGCCGCGTGCGCGGGCTTCGCCTACGGCGTGGGACAGGCCGACGCCCTCGTGCGGGCGGGCCTGGCGACGCACGTCGTCGTGGTGGGCGCCGAGAAGCTCAGCGACATCGTCGACCCCACCGACCGCAGCATCTCGTTCCTCCTCGGCGATGGCGCGGGCGCCGTGGTCGTCGGTCCGAGCGACACCCCCGGGATCGGACCGACCATCTGGGGCTCCGACGGGTCCAAGGCCGACGCCGTGGGCATGAACGCCACCCTCAACGAGTTCCGCGACGGCACGGCGCCGTGGCCCACCCTCCGCCAGGAGGGCCCGACGGTCTTCCGCTGGGCCGTGTGGGAGATGGTCAAGGTCGCGCGTCAGGCGATCGAGGCGGCCGGCATCGAGCCCGCCGACCTCGCGGCCTTCGTGCCCCACCAGGCCAACATGCGCATCATCGACGAGTTCGCCAAGCAGCTCGGTCTGCCCGAGACCGTGGTCATCGGCCGCGACATCGAGACCACGGGCAACACGTCCGCGGCGTCCATCCCTCTCGCCACCCACCGTCTGCTCGAGGAGCACCCGGAGCTGAGCGGCGGACTCGCGCTGCAGATCGGCTTCGGCGCCGGACTCGTGTTCGGCGCGCAGGTGGTCGTGCTTCCCTGACGCGGCGACGCCGAACCCTAGACTGATCGGGGCCTGTCAGGCCCGCCCCCAAGAAACAGGAGACATCATGGCATTCACCAATGACGAGGTTCTCGCCGGCCTTGCCGAGCTCATCACCGACGAGACCGGGATCTCGGCCGACGAGGTCGCCCTCGAGAAGTCGTTCACCGATGACCTCGACATCGACTCCATCTCGATGATGACGATCGTCGTCAACGCCGAGGAGAAGTTCGGCGTCACCATCCCCGACGACGAGGTCAAGAACCTCAAGACCGTCGGCGACGCCGTGACGTTCATCACGTCGAACCAGTCCTGACACCTCCCGGTGGGGGCTTCGGCCCCCACCGGTCACGACCTGTCGTCCGCACCAAGGATTCCTCGCTCATGAGCACACCCCGCATCGTCGTCACCGGCATCGGAGCCACCTCGCCCATCGGCGGAACGGCACCCGAGAGCTGGTCCGCCCTGCTCGCCGGCACCTCCGGCGCCCGTTCCCTCGAGCACGAGTGGGTCGAGCAGTACAACCTGCCCGTCACGTTCGCCGCCGAGGCGCTCGTGCGTCCCGAGACCGTGCTCGAGCGACCCGTCGCCAAGCGCCTCGACCCGTCCTCCCAGCTCGCGATGGTGGCGGCGAATGAGGCCTGGGAAGACGCCGGCAGCCCCGACATCGACCCCGACCGCCTCGGCGTCGACTTCGCCACCGGGATCGGCGGCGTCTGGACGCTGCTCGACGCCTGGGACACCCTCCGCGAGAAGGGCCCGCGTCGCGTCATGCCGATGACGGTCCCCATGCTCATGCCCAACGCGGCGGCCGGCAACCTCTCCCTCCACTTCAACGCGCGCGCCTTCGCCCGCACGGTCGCCTCCGCGTGCGCGTCCAGCACCGAGTCGATCGTCAACGCCGTGCAGCACATCCGCGACGGCCTGGCCGACGTCGTGATCGCCGGCGGCACCGAGTCGGCGATCCACCCGATCACGATCGCCTCGTTCGCGTCGATGCAGGCGCTGTCCAAGCGCAACGACTCCCCCGAGACCGCCTCGCGGCCCGCGAGCATCGACCGTGACGGCTTCGTCATGGGCGAGGGTGCGGGCGTGCTGATCCTCGAGACCGAGGAGCACGCCAAGGCGCGCGGTGCCAAGATCTACGCCTCGATCGTGGGCGGAGGCGTCACCGCCGACTCGTACCACATCACCGCCAACGACCCCGAGGGTCAGGGTGCCGCCCGTGCGGTCCACCTGGCGCTGGAGATGGCCGGAGCGTCGGTCGACGACGTCACGCACATCAACGCGCACGCGACCTCGACCCCGGTCGGCGACCCGAACGAATACAAGGCGCTGCGCGCGGTGTTCGGCGACCGCGTCGACGAGATCCCGGTCTCGGCGACGAAGGCCTCCACCGGTCACCTTCTCGGCGGCACGGGCGCCCTCGAGGCGATCTTCACCGTCCTCGCGCTGCAGAACCGCGTGGCTCCGCCCACGATCAACCTCACCGAGCAGGACCCCGAGGTCCCGTTCGCCCTCTCCGGCTCGCCCATCGAGCTCGGGGCCGGCGACCAGCTCGCGATCAGCAACTCGTTCGGCTTCGGCGGACACAACGCCGTCGTCGCGATCGCCTCGGTCTGATCCGACGAGAACGCCCCCTGGCATCCCTCCGACTGCGATCGGGGATGCCAGGGGGCGTTCTCTTTCGTCCGAGCGGGGATACGCGGTCCCGGCGCCGGGTGCGGACACCGGCCTCCGGTAGTGGCGCCTCCCCGCCCGGCGGTCTCAGCCGACCTTGTGCAGCCAGACGATCTGCTGATCGTCGCCCGCGTGACGGAACGGTTCGAGCTCCTCGTCCCACGCGGAACCGAGGGCGACGTCGAGTTCGCGCTGCAGTTCGAAGGGATCGCCCGCGGCGACCTCCATCGCGTACCGCACGCGGTCCTCGCCGATGACGACGTTGCCCGACGCGTCGGTCTGCGCGTAGTGGATGCCGAGCCCCGGCGTGTGCATCCAGCGACCGCCGTCGCTGCGGGGCGTGGGGTCCTCGCTCACCTCGAAGCGCAGGTGCTCCCAACCGCGGATGGCGCTCGCGAGGGCCGCACCGGAGCCGACGGGACCCTCCCAGTAGAACTCCGCGCGACGGCTGCCCATCAGCACGGGCTGGTCGGCCCAGTCGAAGTTGACGGCACGGCCGAGAGCGCGTCCCACCGCCCACTCCAGGTGGGGGCACAACGCGCGGGGCGCGGAGTGGATCAGGATCACTCCGCGCGAAGACGTGATCGCCATGGTCTCTCCTTCGTCAGGTACGTCTTCCCCTACGACCTGTGATGGAGCACGGCGGCTGTTCGGTTGTCCCGGCAATTATCGCCCGCGCATAACGAAATCACAACACTGTGATTCCGCCGACAGCGCGGCTCAGCCGAACCAGAGCGCCCAGTACAGCGCGAAGTTGCGGTTCCCGTACGCCGAACACGCGTCGCCGGCGCCCCAGCGGGCGGCCAGAGCGGCCGGATTGGGCTGATAGGGGGTGTAGTTGTACAGCGCGGCGGTGGCCTCGTTCGCGATCGTGACGTCGCTCCCGCCGCAGGCGGGGTCAGGTGAATAGGCGATGTAGTGCGTGCCGGGTTGGCGCATGAAGTCCGAAGCGCTGTACGACTTCAGGTCGGTCACGCCCTGGGCCACCTGCTCCGCGAAGCCCGCCACGCCCGCATCGCACGCGGCGTCGTCGGGGCACCGGGCGCCCATCGCGGCGCCCAGCTGCGCGGGACTCGGGGCACGTGCGGTCCGACCCACCACGAGGCTCTGCTCCTTCTGCAGGGTGACCAGGATGACCTTGGCCGAGATGCCGCACGCGCGCTGTACCCGGTCGATCACCTCGGCGGCGGTCAGGCGTCCCCCGTCCCAGCCCTCGCAGATCGTGCGGCCCGTGGCATCCGAGACGATCGGTGCGCGGGCGGGGAGATCCACCTCCAGGTTCGCCAAGCACGTGTCCGAGGTGCACGCGCCGACCTGGTCGTCGAGGAACGCCTGGATCTGATCGGCGGTGAGGGCGTCGCCGTCATAGAAGTCGTCGTCGGAGATGAGCGACCCCGCGTCGAACGCGGTCAAGTCGACCGCCTCGCGGCGCGTCTCGGCGTTCCAGGCGGCGTTCCACGCGCGCGTGAGGGTGATCAACGGCACGAGGGCCGCGATGATCAGGGCGACGAGCGTGGCAGCGGTGACGCCCGCGACGATCCGGCGGCGGCGGAGCACGCGGACGCGGGCCGCGGAGGGGCGCCGCTTGCGAGTCTTGGCCACCATACGATCGTGCCGCACCGCGCTGACCGCGCGCTGCACGCGGGAGCGTGGGCGCGTCGGTCAGCGCGGTCGGCGCCGGCTCAGCTGCCGGGCTGGGCCGGCGGGGTGGGGGCCGAACCGTCGGCGGGCGGCGTGGGGGCGGTGCCGTCGGCCGGGGGTGCCGGCGGGGTGGGGGCGCTGCCGTCGGTCGGCGGAGTGGGGGCCGAACCGTCGGCGGGCGGAGCCGGCGGGGCGGGCTTCTCCCCCTCGACCTTCGGGCCTCCCGCACCGGGGCCCGCGGGACCGGCACCGCCGGGTCCGCACTCGGCGGGTCCTGCGCCTCCACCGGGCGCGGCCGGAGCGGTGCCGTCTGTCGGGGCAGGGCTCGGGACGGTCCCGGGCGTGGGGGCCGTGCCGTCGGCGGGTGCGCCGCTGGGCGTCGATCCGGGCGTCGGGGCGCTGCCGGGACCGGTCGAGCCCCCGTCGGCGCTGGGGGCAGAGGTCGCCGACGCGAGGGTCGCCCCTCCGCCGGTCTGCGCGGCCAGGGCGGCGCTTCCTCCGGTGAGGCCGGCGGCCACGATGACCGCACCCGCGATGAGGGCGGGCCGGCGCCAGCTGCGTCGGCGCGGCTCGGCGGTGTCGTCCAGACGCGGCAGCGGCTGCGTGGGGTTGTCGTCGTCGTTCATGATCTCCTCCTGTGCCGGTGGCGTTCACCGGCTCCTGAGACCAGACTTCGAGCCGGGACTGAAGCGAACCTGAAGCCGGTCGCCGACGGGCGAGCGCATACGCAAGCCATATCCCGCGTTCAGGGGGTGGCTCTAACGTCGGTCGGATGTCCGCTCCCGCCCGCGTGCTCGTCCTCGACGACGACGAGACGATCCGCGTGTCCGTCCAGACCGCGCTGCGCTCCGAGGGCTTCGTGACCGAGGCCGCTCCCGACGGGAGCGATCTGAGCGCCCGGCTCGAGCGGTTCCGCCCCGATCTCGTGATCCTGGACTGGATGATGCCGGGGCCCAGCGGCATCCGTCTGCTCCCCCTCGTGCGGGCGACGGGCGACATCCCGGTCATCATGCTCACGGCGCGCGACGAGGTCGACGACCGCCTGCGCGGCTTCGCCGAGGGCGCCGACGACTACGTCGTCAAACCCTTCACCATGGCGGAGCTCGTCGCGCGGGCCGGGGTGGTGCTGCGTCGGCGCGGGCGCCTTCCGCAGACCCTCGCGATCGGCGACCTCCTCGTCGACCCGGATGCCGCGACCGCCCACCGCGCGGGAGCGTCGCTGGATCTGACGGCCACCGAGTTCCGCCTGCTCCAGCTCTTCGCGGAGAGCCGCGGACGCACGCTGTCGAAGGCGCAGATCCTCACCCAGGTGTGGGGGTACGAGGACTACGACCCCAACCTCGTCGAGGTGCACCTCAGCGCCCTGCGCCGCAAGATGGAGCAGCACGGACCCCGGTTGATCCACACCGTCCGCGGCCTCGGATACCGGCTGAGCGTGACGCCGTGACCACTCCCGTGCTGAGGTCGGGCTCTCTGCGGCGGCGCACGATCGTGGCCGTCGTGGCGCTCGTCGCGCTGCTGCTCGTCGTGCTGGCCGTCGTGGTCGACGTGGCGCTCGGCGCGCGCCTGCGCGGGCAGATCGAGGACCGCCTGCGCGATCGCGCGGCCGCCACTGCGTCGCTCGTCGGCACGGTCGACGACGCCGACCTCGCCGAACGCCTGTCGGACCAGGGTCTCGCGGTGCGCATCGACGGCGCGGGGGGCGAGTCGATCGTCGCCGGACCGAGTCCCGAGCAGCTGCGCGAGGCCCCTCCGGGGCCGGGCGGCCCGGGTGCCGGCGGCCCCGGCGACCGATCCACGCCGCAGGCCGCCCCCTCGAGCAGCGTGCAGGTGGTGGCATCCGAGGTCTCGGGCGACGACCAACTGGTGACTCTGCGGTCGACGTTGAGCGACGGTTCGGTCCTGACCCTCACGGCCTCGGCCGTCGGCGTGGGCGAGACGCTCGCGCAGGTGCGGTGGATCATGGCGGTCGCGTCGGTCGGCGTGCTCGTGCTCGCGGCGGGCGCCGTGACCCTGGTCGTCCGCCGCAGTCTGCGGCCGCTGGACCGCGTGTCGGAGGTGGCCCGGGCGATCGGCGCCGGCGAACGCGGGCGTCGGCTGCGTCCGACCCGCGCCGACACCGAGATCGGGCGCGTCGCGACGGCGCTCGACGACATGCTCGACGACGTCGTCGGTGCCGAGCAGACCGCCCGGGAAGCCGAGCAGCGGCTGCGGGCGTTCCTGTCGGACGCGGCGCACGAACTGCGCACACCGGTCGCCGGCATCCGGGCGGCCGCCGACACCCTCGTGCGGGCCGACCTCGACGGACCCGAGCGCGAGCTGCTGGCCGCCCACGTCGCGCGCGAGGCCGGCCGTGCGTCGCGGCTCGTCGACGACCTTCTGATGATGGCGCGCGTGGACCGGGGGCTCGAGCTGCAGCGCGTCGAGGTCGACCTGCGCACGCTCGTCGACGCCGAGGCGCGTCGGGTGCCGCTCGTGCACCCCTCGGTGCGGCTGCGGACGACGTCGCCGGAGGGGGCCGTGATGGCACGCGTGGACGTCGACCGGCTCGCGCAGGTGGTGGCGAACCTCGTCGAGAACGCCGCGCGGGCCACGGACGGAACCGGACGTATCGACCTCGCGCTCGAGGAGCGCGCTCACCGCGCCGTCATCTCAGTGACCGACGACGGGCCGGGGGTTCCCGTCGCCGAGCGGGAGCGCATCTTCGACCGGCTCGTGCGCCTCGACACCGCGCGGGCCTCGGCCGCGGGCGTCGGCCTGGGGTTGCCGATCGCCCGCGGGATCGCGCGCGCCCACGGCGGCGACGTGCGCTGCACGGCTGCCGGGGACCGGGGCGCGCGGTTCGAGATCGATCTGCCCCTCGCCGCCGACTGAGCGGGGCGACGCCCGCGCGCGAACCTTCCGGAGCGTCGGCGCCGCGGCATCCGTCTTCCCGCGACCGGCGGGGATCAGGATGCCGCGAGCGCCGGCCGCACGCGGGTGCGCGTCAGGACGCGGTGCGCCCGACGGGACGACGGGCCGGGGCGGGCGGCGGAGCGATCCCCGCGGCCGTCAACGTGAGGCCGTCCGCACCGCTGGCGTCGTGCATCATCTGGTCGATGAGCTCGCGATCGATCGCGGGCTCGCGTCCCCCGTAGAACTGCATGACGAGCGCGTTCGAGGCGTGGATCCACAGGCTGGCCTGGCGGACGCCCTCGTTGACGGGCAGCTGCAGCATGAATCCCTCGTTGCGACGCAACTTGTTCATGACGACGATGCGCAGGTGGGCGAGGATGCGGTCGTCGATGTCGAACGATGCGCGGTCTCGGTAGATGAGTCTTCCCACGACGGGTCCTTTTCTGGCGCGCTGAAGCGTACCGGTAGAGCACGGGCGGGACCACGCCGGGAAGCGAGGCAATGCGGGGACCTTCAGTATTTCACTGTTCGGGGGTGTCGGCGGCATCCGACCGATATATCGGTAGCGGTCGCGGGGCTGCATCGTCGGCGGCACTTGACGCGCCCTTCGTCCGTGTTGCATGGTTACTTAGTCAAGTAGGTAACCAACAGACGGAGATCACATGATCGACGACGGCCGGGCTCTGTTCCTCCAGATCGCCGAGAGCGTGGAGGACCAGATCGTCGACGGCTCCCTCCCCGAGGAGAGCCGCGCTCCCTCGACCAACGAATTGGCCGCGTTCCACCGCATCAACCCCGCCACGGCGGCGAAAGGAATCAGCATGCTCGTAGACAAGGGCGTCCTCTACAAACAGCGCGGGATCGGCATGTTCGTCGCCCCCGGGGCGCGCGCCCAGCTCCTCGGCGAGCGCCGCACCGCCTTCGCGGATCGCTTCGTCGACCCGCTCCTGGCCGAGGCACGCACCCTGGGTCTGGGGGCCGACGACCTGGCCGATCTCATCCGCGAGCGCGCCGGGATCGGTTCCGCCGCCGGTCTGACCGAGGGGACGCTGCGATGACCGCCGTGATCGAGGTCTCGAACCTGACGAAGCGCTACCGCGACGCGGTCGCGGTGGACGACGTATCGTTCCGCGTCGAGAAGGACACCATCACGGGCCTTCTCGGCCGCAACGGCGCCGGCAAGACCACCGTGATGTCGATTCTGACCGCGCAGAACATCGCGACCGCGGGATCGGTGCGCATCTTCGGTGAGGAGCCGTACGAGAACGCGCGCGTGCTGTCGCGCATGTGCTTCGTGCGCGAGAGTCAGAAGTACCCCGATGACGCGCAGCCCCGGCACGCGTTCGGGTCCGCGCGACTGTTCTTCCCGCACTGGGACCAGAACCTGGCGGAGCGCCTGATCGATGAGTTCCAGCTCCCGACCACGCGCGCCATCAAGAAGCTCTCGCGCGGGCAGCTGTCGGCGGTCGGCATCATCATCGGGCTCGCCTCCCGCGCGGAGATCACGTTCTTCGACGAGCCCTACCTCGGCCTCGACGCCGTGGCCCGGCAGATCTTCTACGACCGCCTGCGGGAGGACTACACCGACCATCCGCGCACGGTGATCCTGTCGAGCCACCTGATCGACGAGGTCGCGAACCTGCTCGAGAAGGTCGTCGTACTCGACCGCGGGCGCATCGTGATGGACGAGGAGACCGACGCGGTGCGCGATCGGGCCGTCACTCTCGTCGGCGACGTCGGCGCGGTCGACGCGTTCTGCGCCGACCGCGAGGTGCTGCACCGCGAGGGGCTCGGCCGGGTGGCATCCGTCATCGTCGCCGGTCCGCTGTCGCAGACCGACCGTCGCGCCCTCACCGCCTCCCGCGTCGAGATCGTCCCGGTCTCGCTGCAGGAGCTCGTCGTCCGAACCACCCGCCACGCCGCGCAGACCCGCGGCGAGCGCATCGAGGAAGGAGCGCTGCGATGAGCCGCACGCTGAACGTCGTCCGCATGCAGCTGATCAACCGGCAGACCTTCGTGTGGATCCCCCTGATCATCCTGTTCGGGAGCCTGGGGATCAGCCTCGCGCTGTACGGCATCATCCAGTCGGCCGGGGCGTCGGGCGTGAAGATTGGCGGGGGCGTGCAGGCCCCGCTGTGGTACTTCCTGGCGATCGGCGTGCAGGCCCTGACGCGGACGTTCCCGTTCTCGCAGGCGATGAGCGTCACGCGTCGCGAGTTCTGGAGCGGCACCCTGCTCACGGCGGTCGGCACGGCGGTGCTGCTGTCGGCGGTGTTCGTCGTGGGCGGCCTGATCGAACAGGCGACCGGCGGTTACGGCATGAACGGGTGGTTCTTCTTCATGCCCTGGGTGTGGGACGCCGGCGCCCTGGCGGCCGGAGTGGTCTACTTCGCGATCGCGATGTTCTTCTTCGTCATCGGCTTCTGGGCGGCGACCGTCTACAAGCGCTTCGGCGCGACCGTGACGACGCTCACCCTCGTCGGGGTCGGTGTGGGGCTGGTGGTGATCGTGTGGCTCGTCACGGCGACCGGATCGTGGCCGACGGTGGTCGAGGCGGTGACGCGGGCCGGCGCGCTCGGACTCGCGCTCGTGGGGCTCGTGCTCACCGCGGCATTGGCGGCATCCGCGTTCCGCACCTTGCGCCACGCGATGCCCTGACGCGTGGATCGGTGCGGGGCCGCGTCGACGGACGGCGCGGCCCCGCCCCGTGCGCGGTGACCGCGACTCCCGGCGGGATGGGGGCGAATCCCCAGGATGCCGTGACCTCGCGCCGCTAGCGTGAGGGGCGATCTGCGATCACCCGACCCACGAGAGAGAAAACCCGTGAGCCATCACCGCACCTCCACCGACCAGGAGGGCCGATCTTCGAGCCCCCTCTTCTCGAGAGGGGGTGAGATCTGATGCTGGCCGCGGCCCTGACGCTTCTGTTGGGGATCATCGTCACTCTGGCGATCATCGTCGCGTGCGGATTCTTCGTCGCGCAGGAGTTCGCCTACATGTCCGTCGACCGGGCGAAGCTGACCGCGCGGGCCGAGAAGGGCGACGCGCAGGCGAAGCGCGTCCTCGCGATCACCAAGCGCACCTCGTTCATGCTGTCGGGCGCGCAGCTGGGCATCACCGTGACCGGACTGCTGATCGGTTACGTGGCCGAGCCGTTGATCGGCGAGTCGATCGGCACGCTGCTGGGCGGCGTCGGCGTGGACCCGGCCGTCTCGGTGCTCATCGGTACCGTGGGGGCCCTCCTGCTCGCCACGGTGGTCACGATGATCTTCGGCGAGCTGTACCCGAAGAACCTCGCGATCGCGAACCCCGAACCCCTCGCCCGCGCCCTCGCGGTGCCCACGCGCATCTACCTGCTGCTGTTCGGCTGGCTCATCACGGTCTTCGACGTCGCCGCCAACGCCCTGCTGCGTCTGCTGCGCATCGAGCCCCTCGAAGACGTCGACGAGAGCGCCACGGCGCGCGACCTCGAGGCGATCATCGAGGAGTCGCGGCAGAGCGGCGATCTGCCCGACGACCTCTCGATGATCATCGACCGCATCCTGGACTTCCCCCAGCGCGACGTCGAGCACGCGATGGTCCCGCGCTCGCAGGTCGGTTCGGTCTCCCCCGACACCACCGTGGGCGAGGTGCGGGCCCTCATGGCGACGGGCCACACCCGCTACCCCGTGATCGGCGACGAGGACTCCCCCGTGGGCGTCGTCGAACTGATCGACATCCTGCGGGAGCAGCCGGCGGATGCCGCTCCCGTGTCCTCCGTCATGCGCGCGGCCGTCGTGATCCCGACGTCGATGCTGCTGCCGGTGGCGCTGGATCGCATGCGGCACACCCGTAACGAGCTCGCGTGCGTCGTGGACGAGTACGGCAACTTCGACGGCATCCTGACCATCGAGGACCTGACCGAGGAGGTCATCGGCGAGCTCTCCGACGAGCACGACGCCGAGGTGGCCGAGGTGGCCGCCGTCGGCGACGACGCGTGGAGCGTGCCCGGCGACCTGCACCTCGACGAACTCGAGCGGCTCATCGGCTTCGACCTCGCCGACAGCGACGTCGAGACCGTCGCGGGGCTCGTCATCGAGACGCACGGCGATCTCCCGCCGGTCGGCGGAATCGTGCGCATCGACCTGCCCGAGCGGGCCTCCGAGACCGTGCAGGGGCTCGATTACGAGCGCTGGCTCGCCGTCGAGGTCGTCGAGGTCGACCGCCATGTGCCGTCGCAGCTGCGGGTGCAGGTGCATGAGCTGGACCGCGCGGCCCGCGATGAGGAGGTGACCCGATGAACGGCTGGACCGTCGCGCTCATCACCACGGCGCTCATCATCGCGAGCGCCTTCTTCGTCATCGTCGAGTTCGCCCTGTTGGCGGCTCGTCGGCACCGGCTCGAGGAGGAGGCCGCCACCAGCGCCTCCGCGCGCGCGGCCCTGCGCGGAGTCAACGAGCTGACCGTCATGCTCGCCTTCGCGCAGTTGGGCATCACCGCGTGCACCTTCCTGCTCGGAGCGATCACCAAGCCGGCGATCGACTACGCCCTCGCCCCGATGTTCGAGGCGTGGGGGCTGCCCTACGTGCTCGCCGACATCATCGCGTTCATGCTCGCGCTGATCGTCGTCACGTTCCTGCATCTCGTGATCGGCGAGATGGCGCCGAAGTCGTGGGCGATCGCCCACCCCGAGACCGCGGCGAAGGCCACCGGCATCCTGGCCCGCGCCCTCACGTGGCCGCTGCGCCCGTTCCTGCTGTGGATCAACCACATCGCGAACCGCCTGGTGAAGGCGTCGGGCGTGGAGCCCGTCGACAAGGCCGCCGCCGGCGGGCAGGACGCCGACACCATCCGCGAGCTCGTCGCGCACTCGCGTCAGGCCGGCACGCTCGAGCGGCAGTACTCCGAGCCCATCGCGCAGGCGATCGCCCTCGGCACGCTCACCGTGGGCGACATCGTCCGCACCGACCGCTCCCCCACCGCGGTGTCGGCGCAGGCGACGGTCGCCGACATCCAGCGGGTGGCCGCCTCGTCGACCCACCTGCGCATCCTCGTCGGCCAGGGAGCGTCGTCGCGGGTCGCGCACGTCCGCGACACGCTGGCCGTCGATCCGTCGACGCCGGCGATCGAGATCGCGCGCGAACCGCTGCTGCTGGAGCCCACGGCATCCGCCTACGACGCCCTGGCGCGCATGCGCCGCGGGCGCGTGCAACTGGCTACGGTGGTCGAGGGAGAGCGCCTCGTCGGGGTGGTGACCCTCGACGACCTGCTGCGCGAGATCCTGCCCGGACCGGGCGAGGGCGTCGAGGTGGCTGCGCGCTAGGGGGTTCGGGGCGGAGTTCTCCCCTCGGAGCGGCGGTTTCGCGCCCCGAGGGGAGGATGCCGCCCCGATCCGCTCGGCGAGGACGGTTGTCCGAGCGCTCGTGCCGGGCTGTCAAGCCGTCCGAAGGGCCGAAGAACGCGGCGTACCGTCGCTCGCGTTCACCCTCCCCCTTCCCGCAAGGACTCCCATGAGCAAGATCTGGTTCATCACCGGCGCGTCCAAGGGCTTCGGCCGCGAGTGGGCTGAAGCCGCCCTCGAGCGCGGCGACAGCGTCGCCGGCACCGCCCGCGACCTCGACGACGTTCAGGCGCTCGTCGACGCCTACCCCGACACCTTCCTCCCGCTGCAGCTCGACGTGACCGACCACGCGGCCGACACCGCCGCGGTGAAGGCCGCGCACGAGAAGTTCGGCCGCCTCGACATCGTGGTCAACAACGCCGGGTTCGGACACTTCGGAATGGTCGAGGAGCTCGCCGAGGACGAGGTGCGCGCCCAGCTCGAGACCAACTTCTTCGGAGCGCTGTGGGTCACTCAGGCGGCTCTGCCGATCATGCGCGCGCAGGGATCGGGGCACATCATCCAGGTCTCCAGCATCGGAGGAATCAGCGCGTTCCCCTCGGTGGGCGTCTACCACGCGTCGAAGTGGGCGCTGGAGGGGCTGTCGCAGTCGCTCGCCCAGGAGGTCGCCGGATTCGGCATACACGTGACCCTCATCGAGCCCGGCGGATACTCGACCGACTGGTCGGGCCCCTCCGCGAAGCGCAGTGACGAGATCGAGGCGTACGCCGAGGTGCGCGAGCAGGCGGCCAAGCGGCCGTCGGCCGCCGAGCCCGGTGACCCGGAAGCGACCCGCTCCGCGATCCTGAAGGTCGTGGACGCCGAGAACCCGCCGTTGCGCATCTTCTTCGGCAAGGCGCCCCTGGGCATCGCCGAGCGCGACTATGCGTCGCGGCTGCAGACGTGGCGCGAGTGGCAGCCGGTGTCGGAGGAGGCGCACGGCTCGTGAGCCAGACCCCGCCCGGGACCGGCGCGCTGCCGGCATCCCGGGCGGGGCGGGGCCGAGCAGGGCAGTGCGGGGCGCGTCGCCTCACCGCCCGGTCGCGGTGCGATGATGAGTCGGTGAGCTCCGACATCGGTTTCCCCCCGCGCCGCAGTCGCGAGATCCTGCAGGCCTGGGTCGACGACTACCTCGCGGAGTCCGGCCTGAACGGGGCGCGCGTCGACGTCGTGCCGCAGGACGGCGAGGACGACCTCGACACCGGGCTGGTCATCATGCGGCCGAAGGACTCGCCCCTGACCGTGTACATGCAGCCGCGGGCGTTCGACGACCCGCTGTGGGAGCTCACGATCCCCGCCCGCGACGAGGATTCCACGCTCAGCGCCCTCGAACTGGGGGCCGTCGCGGCGGTGGTGCTCGACGCGGCGCGGCTGTGCACGTACCTGCAGTTCCGCTCGCTGGAGTGGGATCGCTCCTCGGGGCGTCGCTGACGCACCCTCCCCTCCCGGGACGTCGCCCGGCGAGGCGCAGGCCTTCGGCGGGAGCGCTCGACGACCACACGCTGTCGGCGCTTCATCGCAGGTACGCATCCACGAGCAGCGGACCCCGGATGCCGCGGAACGCGTCGACCAGCCGGTCCCGTGCCGCACGATTCCAGGTCGTCACCCGAAGATCGTGGGGACCGAGGGGTTCGAGTTTCGCGGTGCGCAGCCGCACGACCTCCCATCCCGCGGCGCGCAGCGCGCGATCCTTGCGCCGGTCGGCCTGTTCCCGCCGTCCGACGTGCTCCAGCCCGTGTCGACCGATCGAGTCGTACTCGACGGCGATGCGCAGTTCGGGGAACACCAGGTCGGGCCAGACCTCGAGGTGCTCAAAGAAGGGTCGAGCGACGCGGACCGCGGTGCACTCGTCGCGCAGGTCCAGCCGTTCCCGCACATCGGCCCGCACGCGCGCCTCGATCGCGGAGGCGGGCTTCGGGGCGCACACGGAGACGAACGCCTCTCCCACCGCGACATCCGGTGTCTTCTCGCACAGCCGCAGGGCGGGTCGCGGGCGTCGGGCACGGAGGACCTCGTTGCCCGTGATCGCGGGCAGGGTGACGGCATCCCGCATCGGCAGCGCCACGGTGAGACGGGGGTTCGCCCTCTCGCTGCACTCGGGACACCAGGCGCTGCGCCGTCGCTCGCGCCCCGGGCGCAGGCGCTGCTCCCCCGGGGTCGCCGCGAACCGGTGGCCTGCGTCGCACTGCCAGAGCAGCAGCACCTCCGCCGCAGGAGGCACCTGGCTCAGCGCGATACCGGCGTTGAGGTCGGGGTGGTACTGCCGCACGAGCGCGGGGAACGGCGCCCACGCCTCGCGATACGTCCCCACCGGATAGGGCACGTCGAGCCCCTTCGACCACTGCCGGCGCGCCCACCAGGCCTGCACTCTCTCCGCCATGCGCCCGACCGTAGCGGCGGCCTCCGACATCGGTCGGCTCGGTGTCGAACTCGTGCGCTCCCGCGCGGCGCAGCGGGGCGACGCTCCACGAGGGCCCCGCGTCGGGGAGGAAGAGTAGGGCGGGTGGGACTTGAACCCACGATCGTCGGGTTATGAGCCCGCTGCCTTGACCAGCTTGGCCACCGCCCCCAGCGATGACGAGCCTAGCGGCATCCCGACCCCGATCTCGAAAGCGACCGGCCCCGACCGACGCCGTCGATCAGCTTCCCGTCGGTATCAGTCCACCGGCCTCAGCCGTGGCACCCAGCACCGGACCGCACGGGCGTACGCGCGGTAGGCGTCGCCGAAGGTGCGCGACAGGTCGGCTTCCTCGTGCGGGCGTATCGCGTAGTTCCACACCAGGGAGCCCGCGAGCGCGTACGCCACGACCATCCACGACGACATCATCAGTCCCACCCCCACGCCCTGCGCGATCCCGGCCATCGCCATGGGGTTGCGCACGAACCGGTAGGGACCGGCGATCACCAGCCGGTTCGGCATGGCCGAGGGCAGCGGGGTCCCGTCGCCTTTCACGGTGAGGGATGCCGCCGACCACAGCCCGAGACCGCTCGCCGACAGCACCACGAGGACGCCGGCGATCGCGACACCGACGGATGCGGGCAGCGACAGGCCCCACCGCGCTTCGAGGGCGTCGATGATGAGCGGGAAGACGACGAGGAACAGGCCCCAGAACACGACGATCTGCCCGAGCGTGACGACGACGTGCACGAGGGGCGTGCGACGCGGACGCGCGGGGCGGAAGGCGAACGGGCCCACCAGCAGCCACTCGGTCGGTATGCGCCCGAGTGCCAGCAGGAACCACGCCCCGACCGCCGCCACGCTCGCCGCGATCATGAGGATCACACCGACTCCCGCGAGGGCGGTGACCGTCGCGTACACCGCGAGCAGAGCGGTGACCACGATCGTCCACACGGTCGCCACGCTCGCCGCGCCGATCGCCGCACGCCCGGAGAGCACCGCGGCCAGCCCCGAGGCGACGACGAACAGCGGGATGTCGACGGCGGCCACGGCGATCGGGTCGAGCGCTCCGAGCGTCGCCTCGCGCACGAGCGGCACGGTGAAGACCGCGACCCACCAGGCGGCACCCGCGACGGCCTGGACGGCGAAGTACGCGCGGCCGATCGTCGCGGCGGCCGGTTCACCCTCGAGCGGGGAGCGGTGCGCGGTGGTCATCCCCGCGCCCGTCAGTGCACGCGCGGTCTCGCGGGCTTGCCGTCGGCGGCGATCTGCGGGTGGTGCTTGGTGAGCTGCACCACACCCCACGTGGCGATCGCGCCCGCGATGACGAACCCGATGAGCGCCCACGCCGGAGCGGTCGAGGCCTCGCCGAGCACGAGCAGCCCGATCAGCACCGCGACGATCGGGTCGATGACCGTCAGGCCCGCGATGACCAGGTCGGGCGGGCCCACCGAATAGGCCGTCTGCACGAAGTACGCGCCGACCGCGACCGCGGCGAGGAGGGCCACCAGGCACAGCAGGGTGAGCCACTCGAAGTTCCCGGCCTGCGCGCGGCTGATGACGACCTTGGCGAGGGTCGCCACGAACCCGTAGATGACGCCCGCGGCCATGATGTAGAACAGCGCCTGCGCGCGGCGGCGCACGAGCACCCAGAACACGCCGAAGACGAGCACGACCACGGCCAGGATGCCGAGGATGATCAGCAGTTCGCGCTCGGTGATGACGTGCTCGGTGGCGAAGAACGCCGCGATCGTGACGAAGATGAAGATGCCGCCGACGCACAGGGCGATCGCGAGCAGCGACTGACGCGTCGGCTTGTGGCGCGACACCCGCGCGTTGAGCACGGTCGTGATCACCAGCGCGATCGCGCCGAGGGGCTGCACCAGGATCAGCGGGGCGACCGACAGGGCCGAGAGCTGGCACACGATCGCCAGGCCCAGCATGAGCGTGCCCGCCACCCACGACGGACGCGTCAGCAGCGAGGTGAGCTGCTTGCGCGAGAGGCCGCCGGTGGTCTTGCCCGACAGGCGCTCGACCTTCTGCACGCCACGGTGCTGGTACTGCGCCCCGAACGACATGAACACCGCTCCGAGCAGCGCCAGCGGGATGCCGAGGAGGATGCGCGGATCGCGGAAGACGCCGACGAGCTGATCGATTCCGTCGCTGAGGGTTGCATCGAGCGGAGTCACCCTCCGACGATAACCGCACGCCCGCTGGTTAGGCTGGTGACGTGGCCGTACTCCCGATCCGCATCATGGGTGATCCCGTGCTGCACGCTCCCGCCGCCCGCGTCGACGAGATCACCGACGAGGTGCGTCAGCTCGTCGCCGACATGTTCGAGACGATGGACGCCGCTCCCGGCGTCGGTCTCGCGGCGCCCCAGGTTGGCGTCGGGCTGCGCATCTTCACGTACACGTACGAAGACGACGAGGGACAGCCGTGGCGCGGCGTCGTCATCAACCCCGAGCTGTGGATCCGTCCGCTCGAGCCCGGCTATCCCGATCCCGACGACGAGAGCGAGGGCTGCCTGTCGTTCCCCGGCGAGCGCTTCCCCCTGCGCCGGTCCGAGGCGGCCCTGCTGACCGGCACCGACCTCGACGGTCACGCCGTGCGCATCGAGGTCACGGGGTGGCGTGCGCGCATCCTTCAGCACGAGTTCGACCACCTCGACGGCATCTTGTACGTCGACCGACTCGACGACGAGGACGCCCGGGTCGTGGCGAAGATCGCGAAGAAGCGCAAGTGGGGCAAGCCGGGCGCGTCGTGGATGCCGGGCGTCGACGACATCGACGCCTGAGCGTCGGGGTCGCCGGGCCCGCCGGCATCCGGATGCTCAGGATTCGATGATGTTCGGGGCGAAACGGCAGTAGTAGTCGGTGATGGGGCCGTCGGACTCGCGGATGCCGACGCCGAAGGCCTCGTCGTTCACCACCCAGGACCCGAGCACCGGGTGGTTGCTCCCCCGGCTCCCGGGGTAGTCGGGCAGCTCGTGATACTGCTGCCACACACGTTCGCGACCCCGGCCCTCGCGTCGATACTCCTGGCCGTTGGAGGCGACGCTCCCGTCGGCGCGGTGCACGCGGATGCCGTCCCCCTCACGACCGAAGACGGGTTTGACGACGAAGTCGGTCATGCCGTTCGGACCGTCGGCGTAGGCGGGGAGCAGGTTCGGGTGACCGGGGAACAGTCGCCACAGGGCGACGAGCAGCAGCTTGTTCGACAGGAGCATCTTCCAGGCCGGCTCGTACCAGCGGCCGAACAGGCCGCGCCCCGCGATGAGGAGGGCCCCGAACTCCTGATCGCCCACGACGCGGTCCTCACCCGAGACGAGGTCCTCCCACGGGTAGAGCTTGAAGAGGTTGCGGATCACGGGGTACTGCGTGCCGGGCTCGTCGCCGGGGAGCACGGCGACGCTGCGTGAGGAACCCCACGGCTCGGGCACGCCGACGAACTGCCGCGCGCCGTGGTGCCAGCCGATGTCCTTCATCTCGATGCCGGTGTGCTCCCACCCGGCCTCCGCGGCGAGGTCGCGCATGTAGGCGACGGTGTCCCAGTCCTCGCCGTAGATGTCGGCGTCCGAGTGGGCGACGAAGAGCCGCCCGCCCTCCCCCTCGCTGAGGGAGCGGTGCAGCAGCGTCCGCCAGCGGTCGACGAGGGCCTCGTGCAGCCCGTTCCACTGGTCGGTGTCGGCGGGGAGCGCCCCGGTACGGATCCGGTCCTGCAGCCAGAACCACTGGGTCACCGAGGCCTCGATGAGTCCCGTGGGGGTGTCGGCGTTGTACTCGAGCATCTTGGCCGGCGATCCGTCGCCGTCGTAGGCGAGATCGAAGCGCGCGTAGACGTCGGGTTCGTCCTGTTCGAGCGACCACTGCGCGAACTCGAACGCCCGCGGGTCGAGCCCGAGGGTGCCCATCTCGCCGCTCGCGAGATAGCGCGCGGCCTCGCGGCTCATGCGGTGCAGCTCTTCGGTCTCCCTCTCCAACCGCTCGACCTCGGGGAGCGTGAAGACGTAGGCGGCGGCGTCGTTCCAGTACTCCACCGCTGATCCGTCGTCGCGCAGGGTGCGCGAGTAGATCAGTCCCGACTGCTTGATCGTACGTTCCCAGTCGGGGCGGGGGTCGAGTTCGATGCGGCGCATCAGCCGCCGTGGCTTCCGTCGGACCCGGAGCCGCCGAAGCCGCCCCGCGACACGCTCGCCCCGTCGCTCGAGATCCCGCGCGCCGCCGTCTTGCCGGAGGGGAGCTCGTCGACGCCGCCTGTCGTCGGCTGGCCCACCGCGGGGACCGTCCGCCCGCTCGAACCGATCGGGAGGTAGTACCAGTGCGCGCTGCCGCCGTGGTTGTTGCAGTCGTCGTCGGGCAGGCGCTTCTCCGTCGCGTTGTCGCGGCAGATCTGCGCGTAGTCCTCCGACACGTTCGCGCCCTGACCGCACCCGGTGAGGGTCGCGGCGAGCGCGGCGACGACGCCGACGGTGACGGTGCGCGACGCGCGACGGCGCGTGGGGGGATGCATCGGTGGTCTCCTCGGGATGCCGGGACGGCGGGGCCTCCGGTGATGCTCTCACACCGTTGCGACGCCCGGGGCACGCGCCGCCGCGCGAGGCGTCCCGCGGGTGTCGTGCGTGGACGCGCGCAGATCGCGGTCGCGTCGTCGGGCGCTCACCACAGGCCGCGTGACGTCAGCTCGCCCCGCAGGATGGGCGTCAGCCGCTCGGCGTAGGCGGGGGTGATGTGGGTGTCGTCGTATCGCACGGGCGTCTGCCCCGCGAAGGCCGGGCAGACGCCCTGCCAGCAGGTGAAGCGGAGGGCGCTGATCGCGGCGTCGCCGGTCGTCGCCGCCTGCGCCTCCGTCGCCGACTCCATCTGCGTCCACACGTCGTCGACGGCCGACAGGCAGGCTCCCGGCCCCGTGACGGGCGAGAAGCAGCGGCCGAGGTCGGCGCCGTGCGGCGGAGGTGCGAGGTGCACGGTGCGTCCCGCCGGAACCCATCCGGCCACTTCGCGTGCGGTGGCGGATGCCAGGTCCGCGGCATCCAGATCCCGCCCGTCGACGGTGCGGGCCAGGGTGAACGCGTTCGAGACGACGAGGAGATCCGCGGGATCGGCGGCCACCATCGCCGCCACGGCGTTCTTCCGCGCGTCGCAGCCGGCCGTGACCGCGGGGTCGCGGCTCTCGATGAGCACGTCGGTGAAGCGGCATCCGTACATGCCGACGGTCGTGACCCGCCACGCGCCGCCGCTCTCTTCCGCGAGACGGGCGAAGGCCGGCGCATAGGCCATCGCGCTGGAGTCCCCCACGAGGGAGAGGTGGTGGGAGGCGCCGGCGTCTCCCCAAGTGCAGCTCGACGCATCGGGGGTGCGATCGGGCGTGAAGCACTCGTGCGCCCGGTTCGTCGCCGACGAGTCGCGGATCGCGTCGTCGAGGGAGGGATGCAGCTCGGGCCACGCGTTCGCCGTCGCCGCGGCCGCGAGGTCGCTCTGAAGGCGCGTCAGGGCGTCGTCGTCCTGAGCGGCCACCGCGGCCGGTGGAGCCGCGACGAGGGGAACCCCCGGGAGGGTCGGCGCTCCGTAGGCGACGAAGACGGCGAGAACCGTCGCGCCGGCGCCGATCACCAGCGTCGCGAGGGCCATCGCCGTGCGCGGGGCGAAGCGCGCCCTCCAGGTCGACCAGGACTCGTCTCGGTCCGTCGGGCGCGAGGGGGACGTCTCAGTCGGACCGACGTCGAGGGAGGTGGTGTCTCCTCCCGGCGCGGGGGATGGTGCGGTCGCCGCCGGAGCGGTCTCGACGCGGGGACCGCGGGAGGTCGCCGCCGTCACGGCGGGGACGACGGCCGGGGCGCCCGGTCCCGGCGTCGCGGCGGGGCTTCCCGGCTCGGTCGCGGGGGCGCCCGGCTCGATCGCGGGGGGCCGCGCGCCCGGGTAGTACCGCTGCCCGGGGACCCAGCCCGCCGGACGCGACGCCAGCGCCCTCGGGCGCGGTGACGGTTCCTCCGCGCGTGCGGACGCGGCCCTCGTGCGCGCGGGCGTCGCCACAGGGCTTGCAGAGGTCGCCGCGACGACGGCGGGTGCGGCACCGACCGATCCGGCGGCCGGGGGCGCGGCATTTGCCCGTCCGGCGTGGCGCGGCCAGGGCATCCGGTGCACGGGCTGCTCGACCCCGAGGAACGTCGCCACCGACAGTACGACGATCGCCAGAGCCGTGATGGCGAGAGCGCCCGGGCCCGGCGGCAGAAGGATGCCGGCGAAGACGATGACGGGCAGGTGCCAGAGGTAGAGCGAGTACGAGAGGTCGCCGATGACCACCGCGAGCGGGTTCGTCAGGACGAACAGGGGCCGGTGACGCGGATCGCCGCCGACGCCTCCGGCGATGACGAGCGCCGCGCCCGCGACGGGGAGGGCGGCCCACGGGGCGGGGAAGGCGGCATCCGGGTCGACGACCACGAACGACGTGGCGATCACCGCGACGCCCAGCCAGGAGAACAGACCCCCGACGGCTCGAGGGAGGCGGGCGAGCGGAGCGGCACCGGCCGCGATGACGGCACCCACGGCGAGTTCTCCGACCCGCGTGAGAGTCGAGAAATACGCCAGGCTCGGATCGGTCGGGGTGAACATCCCCGCGGCGGCACCCGACGCGACGACGACCAGGAGCGCGAGCAGGGCGATCAGCACGCGAGCCGTACGTCCGCGTCGGGCGATCGCCGGAAGGATGGCGACGGCGAGGAGGACCAGCAGCGGCCATGCCAGCGAGAACTGCTCCTCGACCGACAGCGACCAGAAGTGCTGCAACGGCGACATGTCGGTGGTCGCGAAGTAGTCGCGGCCCTCCCACCCGAACCTCCAGTTGGAGGCGAGCCCGAGCGCGGAGAGCGCATCGAGGAGCGTCCTCTCGGCGCGGGTCGTCGAGAACAGAACGGAGCCGAGCGCCACGACGCTGATCAGCACCAGCACCGCGGCCGGGAGGAGGCGCTTCACGCGCCGCGCGAAGAAAGCGGTCAGGCGCACGGTCCCCGCCTCGCGCAGGTCGCTCAGGAGGATGCCGGTGACCAGAAACCCCGAGAGGACGAAGAACACGTCGACGCCGACGAAGCCGCCGCGCGGCCACCCGGTCAGGTGGGTGGAGACGACCGCGAGCACCGCAACGGCGCGGAGCCCCTGCAGGTCGCGGCGCCTGCCCGCGTGGCTCGTGGTCACGGAACGTCCTTCCCGGCCGTCGGGATCGACCGGAGAGAGCTTAGTGGAAGCGCTCCCACGTCGTCCGTCCTCGGCAAGCACGTCTGTCCGGCTCGCGCAAGCCCGATGTCCGATCACGCACCGGTGGTTCCATGTGCGCATGTGGCAGATCGCGGGCCTCCCCGCCCACCCCTTGCTCGTTCACGCCGTCGTGGTGCTCATCCCCCTCGCGGCCCTCATGGTCGTCGTCGGCAGCGTCTGGCCGGCGGCGCGCCGCCGTCTCGGCATCCTGACCCCGATCGTGGCTCTCGTCGCGCTGATCTTCGTGCCGCTGGCGAAAGAGGCGGGTGAGGCCCTGGAGCGCCAGGTTCCCGAGTCGGCCGTGCTCGAGCGGCACACCGAGCTCGGTGATCAGCTGCTGCCGTGGGCGATCGGACTCTTCATCGTCGCGGCCGGCCAGTGGCTCTGGTTCCGACTGCGCGCGCGGCGCGCCGACCGACGGGACGGCGGCGGCCGTGCCGGCGGACGCGTGGCGACGATCGCCATCGCGATCGTGGCGATCGTGGTCGCCGGTGCCACCACCTTCTCCGTGGTGCAGGTCGGCGACAGCGGCGCGCGCGCGGTGTGGTCGAGCGGGTCGTCGGGATCCGACTGAGACGCTCATTATCGGCGTCGGTCGCGCGCACCGCCACCCCCATGGGGGCGCAGTGCGGCCGACGTAGCGTTCGCAGGGGTGGATCGTCACCCGCCTCCCACCGCCTCCGTGGCGCTCACGCAGCGCCCACCGTGAAGGATTCGATGGACCACGCACTCGACGCGCCGCTGCCCCACGCGGGCGACATCCTCGGTGGACGCTACGTGCTCACCGAGCGCATCGGCGCCGGCGGGATGGGGCGGGTGTTCCGCGCCCGCGACGAGGTGCTGCGCCGTGACGTCGCGGTGAAGATCTTCTTCACCGACCGCAGCGACGACGCCGAGCCGCTGCGCCGCATGTCGGAGGCGCGGGCGCTGGCCGCGCTCGATCACCCGTCGCTGGTGACGCTGTACGACGCCCGGCTCGACGCCGGCGACCACGTCTACCTCGTGATGGAGCTCATCGACGGTCCGTCGCTGCAGCGGCGAATCGAACAGGGGCCCCTCTCCCCCGTGGAGGTCGCGGGCATCCTGTCGGACCTCGCGGCGGCCGTGGCGGTCGTGCACGACGCGGGCATCGTGCACCGCGACATCAAGCCCTCGAACGTCCTCCTCCGCCCCGTCCGCGGCGCGGCGCGCGGGTTCGAGGCGGTGCTGGCCGACTTCGGCGTCGCCCACCTCGTCGACGCGACGCGCCTGACCACCCCGGGAACCGTGATCGGTACCGCCGCCTACCTCGCGCCCGAGCAGGTGCGCGGCGAGGCACCGCAGGCGGCATCCGATGTCTATGCGCTCGGACTCCTGACGATCGAGGCGCTCACCCGTCTGCACCCCTTCGGCGGGGGCTCCGTGCAGGAGACCCTGCTCGCCCGGCTCGCCCGGCAGCCGGACGTGCCCTCGACCCTTGGGTACGCCTGGCGGTCCCTGCTCACGGCCATGACCGCGCACGATCCGTCGTCGCGGCCGTCCGCTTCCGATGTCGCCGCGCGGGCGGCGGTGCTGGCAGCGGGGGCGGAGACGCTCGCGGCCGACACGGGACCGGTGACGGTGACGACGGATGCCGCGTGGGCCGACCTCGGCCTGGCGGGCGTGGCGATGGGCGGGGCGGTCGCGACCGAGAGGCTGTCCAAGCCGTCGACCGTGATCGCGGCTCCGGCCGACCCCGCGTCACTCCGCGGCGAGACGGAGGCCGCGGCGGTTCCGTCGCGTCGACGACACCGGCTGTGGGCCGGAGTGGGCGTGGCGGCGGCGGTCGTCGTCGCCGGACACCTCGTGGCGTTCTCCGTCGCCGGGTCGGGCGGTGCGCCCGCGGGCGGGAACGTCGCGTCTCCGCGGCCGTCGGTCGTCGCCGAGAGCCCCGCTCCGTCGCCCTCGACGGAGCCTTCAGCCCCCACCGTCCAACAGGTCGCGGACACCGGCAGCGATGCCACGTCCGGACAGGCCCCCGCGGACCCTGTCTCCGTCGACCAGCCGACCGTCGATCAGGCGCCCGCAGACACCACCCCGGTCGAGCCCGCCCCCGCCGCCCCTCCGATCTCGGAGCCCGCACCCGGCACCGGCCCGGGAGCGGGCAACGGAGCGGGCAACGGAGCCGGCAACGGTGGCGGCCCGGGACCAGGCCGCGGGAAGGGCGAGGCGAACGGTCCGGGCCCGGGCGCATCGCACGGCAACGGGAAGGGTTCGCCCGGCGCGCCCTGACGGGCGGTTCGCCGTCGGCGGCTCGGGGCGGCTGCCGCGGGAGTGCTGCGCCGCCACGGTGGGCTCGCGATGGACCCGGTTCAACGTCGGGCCGCGGTCGCTCTGGTGGAGGCGGCGCGCATCGCGCTCCCCCGCGCGAAGGAGGACCCGCGCGGGCGGTTCTCGCGCACGCTGTTCCCCGCGCACCTCGACGCCGCCCAGGCGCGCGAACTGGTGGCGCACCCGCCGCGCTCGGACGAGGATCTCCCGATCGCGGTCGGCTGAGACGACGAAGGCCCGGACCTCGCGACTTCTGCGAGACTCCGGGCCTTTCGTGGCTCCCCGGCTTGGACTCGAACCAAGAACCTATCGGTTAACAGCCGATTGCTCTGCCAATTGAGCTACCGAGGATCATGCTCGCCTTGCGGCGGGCAACCCCACGATACTAACAGCACCCGGGGCAGCCGGAAAAATCAGCGCGCCGAAATCCGTCGCTCGGGCGTGCCGTCGGGCGTCCACTGCAGTGTCTCGTCGCCGTGCCCCAGCGCGACCGTGTGCCCCGCGTGCAGCACGAGCACGTCGGCGTCCAGATCGCGCGGCGCATCCGCGTCGTTCGTGACGATGAGCGACGCCATGCCGCGGTCGTCGCGGCGGCGGATGATCGAGGCCCGCGCGGCCGCCCGCACCTCGACGTCGAGGTTGGCGTACAGGTCGTCCGCGACGAACAGTCGAGGCTCCAGCACGAGGGCGCGCGCGAGGGCCACGCGCTGGCGCATGCCGGCGCTCAACTCGTACGGGTACTTCGGAGCCGTGCCCAGCGGCAGCTCCATCTCGTCGAGGAGCGTCGCCACGCGCACCGCGAGGGCGCGGGTGTTGACCCGGCGGTCACGACTGGTGATGGGTTCGGCGATCACGTCCTGCACCGTCAGCCGCGACGGGAGTCCCGCTCCGGCGCCCTGCGGCAGGTATCCGGTGTGGAAGGTCCACTCCCGACGGGCGCGTCCCGGCCGACGAGCCGAGATGCCGTGCACGCGCGCGTCTCCGCCGACCACGGTGAGACCGTCGTCGGGATGACCGGCCAGCAGTGACACAAGCGAGGTCTTGCCCGCTCCTGTCGCCCCGCGGACGATGAGCGTCTCCCCCGCGGACAGCGAGAGGGTGACCCCGTCGATGACGCGCACGCCGTTGCGCGCGAGCGAGAGGTCGTCGGTGCGGAGGGCGACGTCGGTGTCGAGGGAGCGCGGCATGTCCTCATCCTCCCCGACGATCGCGTCGCCCGTCGCGGGGCTTCCTCGCGACACGCCGGTGCGGTAGCGCTCCCGCGGGGTCAGGTGGCGACGAGTCGCTGACGGTCGGCGTCCAGTTCGCGCAGCCGCAGCCGCAGCCGGCGCCCCTCCTCCGATTCCGCGGGGACGCGCTGGATGCCGCGGAGGAGCTCGTCCTTCTCGCGCTGCAGTTCGCGCACGAGGAGGCCCCGCGCGAGGTCGTTCGCCGAGGCCACGGCTCCCTCTTCGGTGCGGGCGGGGAACTCCGCGGTCAGCAGCTCGGCGGCGAGGGAACGGAACGGCTCGCGCACCGCCTCCACGGCCGTCACGGCCCAGCCGGGCTGCGACAGATCCGTGGATGCCAGGGACGCGCGCACCGCCTCGAGGGCGGGGTGGCCGAACGGCGTCTGCAGGGCCCGCAGGAACAGGTCGGGATCGATGCGGTGCCCGTACTGCAGGAAGGCCATCATCGCCCCGCGTTCGAGGGCGACATCGCGGGTGTGCGGGAGGGAGGCCATCGTCACCGAGACCGCGACGGGGGCGGGCTCCGCGGAGCGCTGCGCGTCCCTCTTCTCGGCGCGGTCGGCCCCGCGGGCGGCCCGCTCGACCGCGGACTGCACCTCGGGGATGTCGAGGCCCAGGCGACGCGCCAGCACGCGCACGTAGCCGGGTCGCAGGGCGGGGTCGCGGATGTCGGCGACGATCGGCGCGGCCGCGTTCAGCGCCCCGGCGCGGCCCTCGACGCTGGAGAGGTTGAAATCCTTCAACCGCTGATCGATGACGAACTCGAACATGGGGGCCTTGGTCTCCATGAGCGAGCGGACGGCGCCGTCGCCGCGCTGCAGACGCAGGTCGCACGGGTCGAGGCCCTCGGGCGCGACGGCGACGTACGTCTGCGCCGCGAAACGCTTCTCGTCGGCGAAGGCGCGCAGCGCCGCCTTCTGGCCCGCGGCATCCGGATCGAAGGTGAAGACGACCTCGCCGGAGGCGCTGTCGTCGCCCATCACCCGCCGGAGCACGGTGATGTGGTCGCTGCCGAACGCCGTTCCGCACGAGGCGATCGCGGTGGTCACGCCCGCGAGGTGGCAGGCCATCACGTCGGTGTAGCCCTCGACCACGACCACGCGGTGGGAGCGCGAGATGTCGCGCTTGGCGAGGTCGAGCCCGTAGAGCACCTGCGTCTTCTTGTAGAGCGGAGTCTCGGGGGTGTTGAGGTACTTGGGGCCCTGATCGTCGTCGTAGAGCTTGCGCGCCCCGAAGCCGATCACCTGCCCGGTGATGTCGCGGATGGGCCAGACCAGGCGGCCGCGGAAGCGGTCGTAGACTCCCCGCTGGCCCTGCGACACCAGTCCGGCCTGCAGCAGCTCGTCGCGGGTGAACTTCTGCGCGCTCAGGTGGTCGAGCAAGTGCGACCAGCCCTTCGGCGCGTAGCCGACCCCAAAGTGCGCGGCCGCTCCGGCGTCGAAGCCGCGATCGCCGAGGAACCGGCGACCCGTCTCGGCCTCGGGAGTCATGAGCTGAGCGCGGAAGAATTCCGCCGCGGCGGCGTTGGCGGCGTACAGGCGCGAGCGCCCGGAGGTCTCGGGGGCGGCTCCCCCGTCTTCGTAGTGCAGGGTGTACCCCACGCGCGCGGCCATGCGCTCGACCGCCTCGGTGAACGAGACGTGATCCATCGCGCGCAGGAACGAGTACACGTCGCCCGACTCGCCGCACCCGAAGCAGTGGTAGTAGCCCACCTGCGGGCGCACGTTGAAGCTCGGGCTGCGCTCGTCGTGGAAGGGGCACAGGCCCTTCATCGAGCCCACGCCCGCGGGCTTCAGAGCGACGCGCTCACCGATCACGTCGGCGATGTTCACCCGCGCTTTGACCTCGTCGACGTCGGCCTGACGGATGCGTCCCGCCATCAGGCATCCGCTCCGCGCGAGGCGCGGGCGCCGGGCGCCCAGACGCCCAGCTCGGCGGCGTCGACCTCGCCCACCAGTCGCCCGTGCCACGAGATCGCGAGCTGGTCGGTCAGGCTCGCGACCTGGTCGACGACGACGCGTCGTGCCGCGGCGTCGTCGCGAGCGGCCGCGAAGTCGGGGGCGTGCAGGGCGTCCAACGCTCCGGGGTTCTCCCACAGCGCGGATGCCAACCGCTTCAGCACGTGGCGCTGCTCGCGGTACAGCACCTTGCGGCCGTCGATCGAGACGACGGTGGCGCCGATGATGCCCTTGAGCACCGCCATCTCGACCTCGACCTCGGCCGGGACGATCACATGGGCGCGGTAGCGCGTGAGCTCGTCGGCGGGGTACGCCTCGCGCGTCGCGGCGGTGGCGGCGCGTGCGAAGCGACCGATGAGGTCGGAGGTGAGGTTCTTCAGTCTCGCGAGCGCCGGGCGCGTGCCGTCGAAGGAGTGGATCCACTCCGGCATGGCCATGAGGCGCTCCAGGCCCGCGGCGAGGTCGTCGCGCACGAAGTCGTAACCGACCCAGCGCTGGATCGCGTCGAGCAGCCCCTCGCGACCGACGCGCGAGGCGAGGCGCGCCGGGTCGACGTAGCGGTTGACGACCGCGTCTTCGAAGTCGTGCACCGAATAGGCGATGTCGTCGGAGAGGTCCATGACCTCGGCTTCGATGCAGCGCTGTCGCGTCGGGGCGCCCCCGCGCATCCAGTGGAACACCGGCTCGTCGTCGGGGTAGACGCCGAACTTCAGGCGGCCGCCCGGATCGGGCACGGGCTCATCCACCGTCCACGGGTACTTGCAGGTGGCGTCGAGGCTCGCGCGGGTGAGGTTGAGGCCGAACGGTTCGCTGCCGGCACCGAACACTTTCGGCTCGAGGCGCGTGAGGATGCGCAGCGTCTGCGCGTTGCCCTCGAAGCCGCCGATCTCGTCGGCCCACTCGTTGAGGGCCCGTTCGCCGTTGTGCCCGAAGGGCGGGTGGCCGAGGTCGTGGCTGAGGCACGCGGTGTCGACCACGTCGGGTGAGAGCTGCAGCGCGGTCGCCAGCTCGCGCCCCACCTGCGCGACCTCGAGGGAGTGCGTGAGACGGTTGCGGGCGAAGTCGGCGGGACTCGCGGGGCTCAGCACCTGCGTCTTCGCGGCGAGCCGCCGAAGCGCGGCCGAGTGCAGCACGCGGGCGCGGTCGCGCGCGAAGTCGTCGCGCTGGGAGCGGTGGTTCTCGACGTGGAAGCGCGCCGCGTCGACGTCGTCGTAGCCGACCGGTCGCGCGACCGTCGGCGACGCCTCAACCGCCACTGTGGTGCAGTTCCGCGTCGGCGAGGGCGCGGCCGGCTTCGACGCCGATCTCGCGGGAGTCGAGCCACCCGTCGGGCAGGGCGGGGCGCTTGGGCGTTCCGGCGCGACCGCGCTGCCCCTCGGCCGCGGCTCCCGGGTAGGGGGCGTCGAGTTCCATCGTGGCCAGCAGCTCGTCGATCTCGTCGAGCGTCGAGGCCGTCGCGAGGCTCGCGCGCAGCTCACCGCCGACGGGGTAGCCCTTGAAGTACCACGCGACGTGCTTGCGGATGTCGCGGCATCCGCGCCCCTCGTCCTCAAAGAACTCCACGAGCAGCTCGGCGTGGCGGCGGAAGGCCTTCGCGACGAAACCGAGGGTGGCGTCGACGGGCTCGCCGTGGGCCGCGTCCGGACCGCCGAGGGCGCGCGCGAGGTCGCCGAACAGCCACGGACGGCCGAGGCAGCCGCGACCGACCACGACGCCGTCGCACCCGGTCTCGTCCATCATGCGCACGGCGTCGTCGGCCGACCAGATGTCGCCGTTGCCGAGCACGGGGACGCTCGAAACCGTCTCTTTGAGCGTGGCGATCGCGGCCCAGTCGGCGTGGCCGGAGTAGAACTCGCTCGCCGTGCGGGCGTGCAGGGCGATGGATGCCACCCCCGCCCCCTCGGCGATGCGTCCGGCCTCGAGATAGGTGAGGTGATCGGCGTCGATGCCCTTGCGCATCTTGACCGTCAGCGGCTTGTCGCCCGCCGCCTTCACCGCGCGCTCCACGATCTCGCGGAACAACGAGGTCTTCCACGGCAGGGCGGCGCCGCCGCCGCGCCGCGTGACCTTGGGCACCGGGCAGCCGAAGTTCAGGTCGATGTGGTCGGCGTGGTCTTCGTCGACGATCATGCGCACGGCCGCTTCGGTCGTGGCCGGATCGACGCCGTAGAGCTGGATCGAGCGCGGCGTCTCGGACTCGTGGTGGCGGATGAGACGCATCGTGGTCTCGTTGCGTTCGACGAGCGCGCGCGTCGTGATCATCTCGCTCACGTAGAGCCCGGCACCGTATTCGCGACACAGACGACGGAACGCCGTGTTCGTGATGCCGGCCATGGGGGCGAGCACGACGGGGGCGTCGAGTTCGATGTTGCCGATGCGAAGCGATCGCGTCGGAGCCAATGCCGTATTCACCCTGTCATTCTCCCAGACGCCCGACGCCGACGGTGCCCGCGTCCACGGATGCGGGAACGCGGGCCGGGGGTGGGGAGGAGCCTCACGCGTCGGCGGTTTCGGCGACCTCGCGCCGCTCGCCCCACACCTGACGCGCGATCTGGCTGAACGCCTCCACGGGCTGCGCGCCGCTCACGCCGTACTTGCCGTCGATCACGAAGAAGGGCACGCCGGTGATGCCGAACTGGCGGGCCTGTTCCTGATCGGCGCGCACGGCGGCGCGGAAGCGCTGCGACGACAGCGCCTCGCGGGCGGCATCCTCGTCGAGTCCGACCTCGACGGCGAGGGCGACGAGGTCGTCGTCGCGGCCGACGTGCTTGCCCTCGAGGAAGTACGCCGACATGAGCACCTCGGCGAGCTCCAGCTGCTTGCCGTTCTCCTTGGCGAAGTGCAGCAGCTCGTGCGCCTTGACGGTGTTGGTGTGCTGCAGGATGTCGAAGCGGTACGCGAGTCCCGCCTCGGCGGCGACGCCGGTGACGCGGTCGAGCATCTCGCGCGCCTGGTCGGGCGAGATGCCCTTGTGCTGCGAGAGGTAGTCGACCTCGCCGCCGTGGAAGTCCTCGGGGGTGTCGGGCGAGAGCTCGAACGAGTGGTACTCGATCTCGACGACGGGGGCGTCGTCATCGCCGGCCGTGGCGGCCAGGCCGTTCTCGAGGTTCCGCTTGCCGATGTAGCACCAGGGGCAGGCGATGTCGCTCCACACGTCGATCTTGATGGCATCCGTCATATCGCGTGCAACTCCTTCGATGGTGGATCTATTCCGATCGCGGCATCCGTCACGCCGTCGGCGCGTCGACCGCGCCCCCGAACCGCCGATCGCGCGAGAGGTAGAGCCCGATCGCGTCCCACAGGTGCGTGCGGCGGAAGTCGGGCCACAGCGTGTCGAGGAACACCATCTCGGCGTACGCCGACTCCCACAGCAGAAAGTTCGAGGTGCGCTGCTCGCCGCTCGAGCGCACGAACAGATCGACGTCGGGCATGTCGGGCTGGTACAGGTTTTTGCGGATGAGCTTCTCGGTCACGGCCGAGGGCTTGAGCTTCCCGGCGGCGATGTCGTCGCCGATGCGGCGCATGGCATCCACGATCTCCACGCGTCCGCCGTAGTTCACGCACATCGTCAGGGTCAGCGTGGAGTTGCCCTCGGTGAGGCGTTCGGCGTGCTGGAGCTCCTTGATGACCGAGCCCCACAGGCGCGGCTTGCGGCCCGACCACCGGATGCGCACGCCCCACTCGTTCAGCTGATCGCGGCGGCGGTGCAGCACCTCGCGGTTGAAGCCCATGAGGAAGCGCACCTCGTCGGGAGAGCGCGACCAGTTCTCGGTCGAGAAGGCGTAGACCGACAGGTGCTTCACGCCCGCCTGGATCGCCCCGGCGACCACGTCGAGCAGGGCCGCCTCGCCCGCGCGGTGCCCCTCGACCCGCGTGAGTCCCTGGCGGTTGGCCCACCGGCCGTTGCCGTCCATGACGATCGCGACATGCTCCGGCACGGCGCCCTTGGGGTACGTGGGCGGGTACTCCCCCGTCCAGTCCAGGGGGCGGTACGGCACGGCGTCGCGGTGCGTGAACGGCTTCGGTGTCATCGATGCGACTCCAGGTGCGAGAGGGAACGGATGCCGCGCTCCAGGTGGAACTGCGCGTACGCGGCCACCAGACCCGAGGCGGCGGCCACGGTGCGGCCGGGGGCGTCGTCGATCGTGTCCCACTCCCCCGCCATGAGGGCGCGGAGCATGTCGACGGTCTCGCGCGCGACGCGCGGCGAGCCCGCGGGGGCGCAGGTCGAGCAGACGACCCCGCCGAGCTGCGGGAGGAAGTACGGGTGATCGCCGATCGTGCCGCACCGCGCGCACTCGGTCAGCCCGGGGGCCCACCCCGACAGGGCCATCGCGCGCAGCAGGTACGAGTCCAGCACGCTGCGCTCCGCGTGGTCGCCGCGCGCGAGCGAGCGCAGACCGCCGACGAGCAGGAGGTACTGCTGGGGCGTGGCCTCGGCCTCATTGAGCCGGTCCGCGGTCTCGACCATGGCGCTGGCGGTGGTGTAGCGGTCGTAGTTCACGACGATGTCGGCGCCGTAGGAGCCCAGCGACTCCGCCTGCTGCACGATGTCGAGGTTGCGGCCCTTGAACAGCTGCACGTCGGCGACCATGAAGGGCTCGAGGCGCGAGCCGAACTTCGACGAGGTGCGCCGCACGCCCTTGGCCACCGCGCGGATCTTGCCGTTGCGGCGGCTGAGGAGGGTGAGGATGCGGTCCGCCTCCCCCAGTTTGTGGGTACGCAGGACCACGACTTCGTCGCGGTAGGTGGGCACAGTCCATTATCCGTCCGCCCACCCGTGAGCGGCCTGCGCGGCGCGCGCGGGCGGCCGCCCTCGGAACGGGAGAATGGATGCCGTGGACACGCCGACCTTCGTCATCCCCCTCTGGGCGGATCTCACCGCCGTCGCCCTGGGCGGCGTGCAGGGGGCGCTCTTCGCCTCGGGATTCCAGGGGCAGCGACGCCTGGACCTGCTCGGGGTCGCGATCATCGGCATCCTGCTCGGCATGGGCGGAGGCCTCATCCGCGATCTGCTGCTGGGGTTGACCCCCGCGACCCTGCAGAGCAACTGGTACCTCATCACGGCCACGCTCGCCTCGATCGTGGGCATGCTGCTGTCGGGGATCTTCCAGCGGCTCAACCGCGCGATCGTCATGCTCGACGCCGTCGTGATCGGTCTGTTCGGCGCGTTCGGCACCTCGAAGGCGCTCGCCCTCGGGATGCCCGCGGTGCCCGCGATCTTCGTCGGCGTCCTGGCGGCGGCCGGCGGCAGCGTGCTGCGCGACGTGCTGATGGGCCTGCCCGTCGCGATCATGCACGTGGGGTCGCTCTACGCCGTCGCGGCGGGCGGCGGATGCGTCGTGCTGGCGACGACCGCCGCGTTCGGCGTGCCGCTGCCGATCGCGGCGGTGATCGGCGTGGTGGTGACGACCGTCATCCGCGTGCTCGCGGTGCTCTTCGACCTGTCGCTCCCCGAGCAGCGCAAGCTCTACCGTCGCAAGGTGGCGGTCGAGACCACCGGCATCCCGATCATCCGCACCGAGGACTGACCGCGCGAGGTGCGAAGATCTGTCGCCTCACGCGCGCTCGAGGCGACGACTCCTGGCGACTCAGGCGTCGAGGATGACCTCGTCGCCGACGCGGATCGTCCCGCCGTCGGCGACGGGCAGCAGCAGGATGCCGAGGGTCGGTTCGTCCTGTCCGAACTCCGTCGTCAGCACCCTCAGCAGGCGCGCATCGCGCACACCGGTGTCGGGGTTCGCGGTGATCGCCGCGCACCGCTCGATCGGCTTCTGCACCGCGAACTCGACCTCGCCGATGCGCACGCGCCCGGCCCAGCCGAGCTCCTCCCACGCGGAAGTGCCCGACACGACGATGTTCGAGCGGAAGCGCCGATCGTCGACGGGCGCCTCGACCGCGGCATCGAGGTCGGCGACCGAGGCCGCTCCGTGCAGCGAGACGAACCCCTGCGGACGATCCTGGAACCGCGCCGTGCGGCCGTCGCCGAGAAGACCCAGGGGCAGGATGCCGTCGGCGTCGAGCAGTCGGGCATCGCCGGTGGTCCGCAGGTACGCGGTGACGGCCTCGGCGAGTCGCGCGCGACCGTCGTCGCTCAGGTCGGCGGTCACGTCGATGTCGTCGACGCGGAGCCGCAGGGTCCGCGCCTCGTCGTCGAACGCGAGGTCGACGCGCGCGAGAGACGGGAAGGTCATGAGCGCGAGACCGCGGCTCTTGGGATACGTGGCGTCCTCGGGCTCGACCGCGTCCGCGAAGCGGAAGACGAGCGACCGGTCGCCCTGCACCCGCCCGTCGGGCTGGATCACGAGGTTGTCGCGCCGCTCGGGCGTGAAGCCCTTCACCGGGTAGCGGAAGAGGGCGTCGATGCGGATCACGTCGTTCATCTTGGCATCCACGCCCTCCGCCGCTGTCACCACCGGGCGAGCACCTCGCCGTGCGGGAGCAGGATCCACCCGTCCGGGTGCGCCGCCCACTCGCGCCACGCGTCGGAGATGCGCTGCAGCGTCGCGTCGTCGGCGAGACCCAGACGCCGCGCGTGACCCGCGAAGGACGACGCGAGCACGCGATCGGCCCACATCCCACCCCACCACGCGCGTTTGTCGGGGGTGTCGAACACCCACACGCTCGCGCTGGCCTCGATGCGGGTGAAACCGGCTTCGCGCGCCCACGCTTTCAGGCGTCGACCCGCATCGGGCTCGCCCGACGATCCGCGATGCACCCCGTGATAGATCTCGAGCCACTCGTCGAGGGCGGGGATCACCGGATGCCAGATGACTCCGCCGTAGTCGACGTCGCGCACCGCGACCAGGCCCTCGGGTCCGGCGACGCGGCGGAACTCCCGCAGCGCCTGCACCGGCCGGGCGAGGTGCTGCAGCACCTGGTGGGCGTGCACGATGTCGAACGAGGCGTCGGGCTCGCCGAGTGCGTACGCGTCACCGGTGCGGAAGGTCACGTTCGTGCGCTCCCCCGCGGTCGCGCGGGCGATCTCGACCACGTCGGGAGCGGCATCCACTCCGACGACCTCTCCCGGGAACACCCGGTCGGCGAGGTCGACGGTGATGGTGCCGGGGCCGGCGCCCACATCGAGGATGCGGGCGCCGGCCGACAGCGAAGACACCAGGTAGGCCGCCGAGTCGGCGACGGTGCGCGCGGCGTGGGAACGCAGCACGCTCTCGTGGTGTCCGTGGGCGTAGGCCACGGTCGTGTCTCTCGTGCGCGGTGTCAGACGCCGGCCAGCTCGCCGCTGGTCTGACGGGTACGGATCGCGCGGTTCACGCCGGAGACGATCGCCTTGAGCGAGGCCGTCGAGATGTCGCCGTCGATGCCGACGCCCCACAGGCGCTGGTCGTCGACCTGCAGTTCGACGTAGGCCGCGGCCTGCGCGTCGCCGCCGGAGCTGAGGGCGTGCTCGACATAGTCGTACAGCGTCACGTCGAAGCCCTGGGAGCGCACGATCTCGAGGAACGCGGCCACCGGACCGTTGCCCACGGCCGAGGCCGGGTGCGTGGTGTCGCCGTCGCGCAGCGAGACGTCGAGGTGCACATCGCCCGACATGTCGCTCGACGAGCGGGTCGAGAGCAGCTCGAAGCGGCCCCAGCGCTGGTCGTCGACGGTCGAGGGCAGGTACTCGTCGGTGAAGATGTCCCAGATCTGAGCGCTCGACACCTCGCCGCCCTCGGCGTCGGTGCGGGCCTGCACGACCCCCGAGAACTCGATCTGGAGCTTGCGCGGCAGGTCGATCGCGTGGTCGGCCTTCAGCAGGTAGGCGACGCCGCCCTTGCCCGACTGCGAGTTCACGCGGATGACGGCCTCGTACGAACGTCCCAGGTCCTTCGGGTCGATCGGCAGGTACGGCACCGCCCACTCGATCTCGTCGACGGTCTTGCCCTCGGCTTTCGCGCGGGCCTCCATCGCCTCGAAGCCCTTCTTGATGGCATCCTGATGCGATCCGCTGAAGGCGGTGAAGACCAGGTCGCCGGCCCAGGGGCTGCGCTCGGGCACGGGCAGCTGGTTGCAGTACTCGACCGTGCGCTTGACCTGGTCGATGTCGCTGAAGTCGATCTGCGGGTCGATGCCCTGCGTCAGCAGGTTGATCCCCAGCGCGACCAGGTCGACGTTGCCGGTGCGCTCCCCGTTTCCGAAGAGGCACCCCTCGATGCGGTCGGCGCCGGCCATGTAGCCCAGCTCCGCCGCCGCGACGGCGGTGCCGCGGTCGTTGTGCGGGTGCAGCGAGAGGATGACGTTCTCGCGGTGGTTCAGGTGACGCGACATCCACTCGATGGAGTCGGCGTACACGTTGGGCGTGGCCATCTCGACGGTGGCCGGCAGGTTCAGGATGACCTTGCGCTCGGGCGTCGGCTGGAACACCTCCAGCACCTCGTTGCAGATGCGCAGCGCGAACTCGAGCTCGGTGCCGGTGTAGCTCTCGGGCGAGTACTCGTAGAACACCTGCGTCTCGGGGATCGTCGCCTCGTACTTCTTGCACAGGCGCGCGCCCTCGAGGGCGATGTCGACGATGCCCTGCTCGTCGGTGCGGAACACGACCTCGCGCTGCAGCACGGAGGTGGAGTTGTACAGGTGCACGATCGCCTGCTTCGCGCCGGCGATCGCCTCGTACGTGCGGGCGATCAGGTGCTCGCGCGCCTGCGTCAGCACCTGGATCGTGACGTCGTCGGGGATGAGGTCGTCGTCGATCAGCTGGCGGACGAAGTCGAAGTCGGTCTGGCTCGCGCTCGGGAACCCGACCTCGATCTCCTTGTAGCCCATCTTCACCAGCAGGTCGAACATGACGCGCTTGCGCTCGGGGCTCATCGGGTCGATGAGCGCCTGGTTGCCGTCGCGCAGGTCGACGGCGCACCAGCGCGGCGCGACCTCGATGCGCTTCGACGGCCACGTGCGGTCGGGCAGGTCGACCCGGATCTGCTCGTGGAAGGGACGGTACTTGTGCACCGGAGCGGACGTGGGCTTCTGCGTGTTCTTCATGATGTGTCGCTTCTTTAGATTCGTTCGGTGGGGCCGACGACGATCTCCGCGACGAGGAAGGCCCTTAGAACGAGGACTCGTCGCGGCAGCTAAGAAGAAGCAGGCCACCGAAGCGCATTCTGCGATCGTAGCAGCCCCGTGCCGCGGCATCCGTCCACCGCGGACCGGCGGTCACCGAGTTCACCCCGCGGGCGTGTCCCATTCGCGCGCGAGGACGGCGTATACGAGCAGGTCGCTCCACCGGCCCTTGAACCAGTCCTCCTCGACGAAGTGGGCCTCGCGCCGCATGCCGAGCCGCTCGGCCAGGGCGACCGAACGGGCGTTTTCGGGATCGATCCGGGCCACCAGTCGGCGCAACCCGTACACCTCGAACGCGGTGTCGATCAGCGCGCGAACGGCTTCGGTGGCCAGCCCCCGACCGGATGCCGCCGGGCTCATCACCCAGCCGATCTCGGCGGAGCCCGCGGCGGGATCGAGGTGGAAGAGCACGAGGTCGCCGATCACGAGGTCGTCGTCGAGGCGCTCCACCGCGAGCATGACGCCGCCGTTCTCGCCCTCCAGCGTCGTCCGCCCCATGAGGGCTCCGTTGCGTCGACGGATGTCGTCGGCTGTCTGCGGATCGAAGGGCAGGTAGCGGCAGACCTCGGCGTCGCCGCGGTAGGCGGCCATGGCGTCGAGATCGCGCTCCTCGAAGGGGCGCAGTCGCACGCGCTCCCGCCTCACGTCGAGTCGGTCGGGCGCGGGCTTCAGCGAGAACGGCGACGCGCTCACGGCAGCAGGGCCACCTTGCCGCCGGGGTGGCCGGTCATGACGAAGCGCACGGCCTCGACCGCCTCCGCCAGGGGGAAGGTGCGCGAGACGGGGACCTCGAGGGCCCCGGATGCTGCGAGCTCGAGCACGCGGGCGCGGGCGATGTCGCGGAAGCGCGCGCTCTCGGGCCGGGCCCCGGCGATCCAGAGGAACCCGTCGGCGGCAGCGCGGTCGGGCGACACGATCGTGACGACCCGGTCGCGGTCGGCCACGAGCTCGAGCGAGACGTCGATGGCCTCGTCGGTCCCCGCGGCATCCCACGCGGCGGCGATCGTCCCGCCGTCGGCGGCCGCCTCGACGCGCTCGCGCAGGCCCTCGCCGTAGGCGACGGGGATCCCGCCGTATCGGCGGACGCGGTCGGCGGAGTCCGCGGCATCCGGACCGACGGTGCCGATCACGCGGATGCCGAGCTCTCGCGCCTGCTGCAAGAGGCTCACCCCGACCGCTCCGGAGGCGGCGTGCAGGAGCACGGTCTCGCCCTCGACGACACGGGTGACCTGGACCATCTCGGCGGCGGTGGTCCCGGCCAGCAGCAGGTTGGCGGCCTCGGCGTGGGAGAGCGACGAGGGCTTGGCGAAGACGTCGCGCGCCGGCACCGTGATGTCGGTGGCGTAGGCGCCCTGCACGCGGAAGGCCACGACCTCGTCGCCCACCGCGAGCTCCCCCGATCCGCCGACCGTGTCGGGGCCGATCGCTGTGATCTCGCCGGAGAGCTCGTATCCGATCGCGACGGGGAACGTCGCGCCGGGACGGGCGGTCGCGACGTGCTTGGCGTCGGCCGGATTGACGCCCGCCGCGCGGACCCGCACAGTCACCTCCCCCGCACCGGGGGCGGGCACCTCGACGTCGTCGAAGCTCCACGTCTCGATGGGCCCGGGGGTCGGGGCCGTCCACCTCTTCGCCATGCCTGCACCTTCCGTTGCGACCGCGCGATCTCGCGCGGATCGGACTGAGACGAGCGCGCTCTCGCGCGACGTCGGGGTTGCTCGGGCGCCGGGTCGCAGCCGGGGCTCAGAAGCCGAGGCGTCCGAGCTGCTTCGGGTCGCGCTGCCATTCTTTCGCCACCCGTACGTGCAGCGACAGATAGACGCGCCCGCCGACGAGAGGCTCGATCCCGGCGCGGGCGCGCGCTCCCACGTCGGCCAGGCGCGAGCCCTTCTTGCCGATGATGATCGCTTTCTGGCTGTCGCGCTCGACGACGATGTTGGCGTACACGTCGGTCAGATCGCTGTCTTCGCGCGCGGCCACATCGTCGACGGTCACCGCGATGGAGTGCGGCAGCTCGTCGCGGACGCCGTGCAGGGCCGCCTCCCGGATGATCTCCGCGATGCGATCCTCGAGGGTCTCGTCGGTGACGACGTCGTCGGCGTAGAGCGCGGGCCCCTCGGGCATGAGCGCGAGGAGCTCGTCGCTCAGCACGTCGAGCTGGTCGTTCGTCACCGCCGAGAGCGGGATGACCGCGGCCCAGTCCTCGCGCAGGGCGTCGACCTCGACGAGGCGCTCGGTGATCTGATCGCGCGTGGCCGCGTCGGTCTTGGTGACGAGGGCGACCTTCTTGGCGCGCGGGTAGCCCGACAGCGACTCCGCGATCCGGCGATCGCCGGGGCCGACCTTCTCGGTCGCCGGAGCGCAGAACGCGATGACGTCGACATCGCCGAGCACCTGCTCGACGAGGTCGTTCAGTCGCTGCCCGAGCAGGGTGCGCGGGCGGTGGATGCCGGGGGTGTCGACCACCACGAGCTGACCACCGGGGCGGTTGACGATGCCGCGGATCGCCCGTCGGGTCGTCTGCGGCTTCTCGCTCGTGATCGCGACCTTCTCGCCCACGAGGGCGTTGGTCAGCGTGGACTTGCCGACGTTGGGCCGGCCCACGAAGGTCACGAAACCGGATCGGGTGTCGGTCATCTGTCGTTCCTTTCACGCGCCGAGGCCTCTGCCTCGGCGTCGTCGTCGGCGGGCGTCTCGCCCCGCTCGACGATCACGGTGGCGATGCCCCGGTTGCGACCGCGCGACGCGCCGCCGGTCATCACGAGGCCGGAGTGCTCGGCGGTGGCGCCGGGCTGGGGGATGCGGCCGAGGGCCTTGCCGAGCAGACCGCCGATCGAATCGACGTCCTCGTCGTCGAGCTCGAGCCCGAAGAGGTCGCCGACCTCGTCGAGGCCGAGGCGGGCATTGACGCGGTAACGCCCGTCGGGGAGCTCGACGATCTCGGTGTTCGGGGCGTCGTACTCGTCGGCGATCTCGCCGACCAGCTCTTCGATGAGGTCTTCGAGCGTCACCAGTCCCGCGACCCCGCCGTACTCGTCGACCACGAGGCAGACGTGCACGGCGTCCCTCTTCATCTGCTGCAGCAGGGTCTCGGCCTTCATCGACTCGGGCACGAAGACCGCGGGACGCGCGATGCGGCGGATGGGCGCATCGCGCCAGCCCGCCTCGTCGCGGAAGCCGAACTGCACGAGGTCCTTCAGGTACAGCACGCCCACGACGTCGTCGGCGTCGTCGTCGGCGAGGGGCACGCGCGACACGCCTTTCTCGAGGAAGAGGGCGAGGGCCTCGCGCGAGGTGGCCGCGGCATCCACACTCACCATGTCGGTGCGCGGGACCATCACCTCGCGGACGTACCGATCGGTGAAGTCGAAGACCGAGTGGATGAGCTCGCGGTCGTCCTCTTCGATCAACTCGTTCTCGGCGGCCTCGTCGATGATGCTGAGCAGCTGCTCCTCCGACGCGAACGAAGTCGACGGCGACACCCCCGGCGTCACCTTGTTGCCGACCGCGACGAGCCCGTGGGCGAGGGGGCCGAGGAGCACGCGCATGCCCCGGATGACCGGGGCCACGCCGCGCAGCAGACCGCGCGCGTGCTGGCGACCGACCGAGCGGGGGCTCGCGCCGACCGCGACGAACGAGATGCCCGTCATCAGCACGGCCGCGGCGGCGACCGCCAGCCAGATGTTGTCGAAGATCAGCATGAACGCGGCGGCGACGAGCACGGCCGCGGTGGTCTCGGAGAGCACGCGGATGAACACCACGGCGGTGTTGTGCGCGCTGGTGTCGTCGGCGATGCGGCGCAGCGACCGTGCGTTGCGCCCCGAGGCGCCCAGCTCGAGCAGGTCGGTGCGCGAGGTCACGCCCAGCGCCGCCTCCGAAGCCGCCATCAGACCGCCGAACGCGACGAGCAGGAAGGCGGCGACGAGGAGGAGCGCCTCGGTCATGCCCGGCGCTGGCGCTCGACGGCCTGGAAACCGGTGATCAGCTCGCGCTGCAGACCGAACATCTCACGCTCTTCGTCGGGCTCGGCGTGATCGAAGCCGAGCAGGTGCAGCAGACCGTGGGTGGTGAGCAGGATCAGCTCGTCCTGCGTGGAGTGCTTCGCCGCGACCGCCTGGGTCTCGGCCACGGCGGGGCACAGCACGATGTCGCCGAGCAGACCCGCGGGGGTGGGGGCGTCTTCGGATCCGGGACGCAGCTCGTCCATCGGGAAGCTGAGCACGTCGGTCGGGCCGGGCTCGTCCATCCACTGCACGTGCAGCGACTCCATCGCCCCCTCGTCGACGAGCACGATCGCCACGTCGGCGTCGGCGCTGACGTGCAGCTCGGCCAGGTTGTACTCCATCAGGCGCAGCAGCACCTGTTCGTCGACCTCGTGGCCGGACTCGTTGTTGATCTCGATGGTCATGAGCGGTTCCGTATCGGGAGGTGATCGCGGGGTCCGGCGGCACCGGGGCCGCGTCGCTCCGCACGGGTGGCGAATTCGGAGGCTTCGTCGCGTTCGCGACGCGCGGCCAGGCGTTTCTCGTCGTACTCGCTGTACGCGTCGACGATGCGGCCGACGAGCGAGTGCCGCACGACGTCGTCGCTGGTCAGGCGGGAGAAGTGGATGTCGTCGATGTCGCTCAGCACCCGCGTCACCAGCCGCAGGCCCGAGGCACCCTGAGGGAGGTCGACCTGGGTGATGTCGCCGGTCACGACCATGCGCGTGCCGAAACCGAGGCGCGTGAGGAACATCTTCATCTGCTCGGGCGTGGTGTTCTGCGCCTCGTCGAGCACGACGAACGAGTCGTTCAGCGTGCGACCGCGCATGTACGCCAGAGGCGCGACCTCGATCGTGCCCGTCGCCATGAGCTTGGGGACGATGTCGGGGTCCATCATCTCGTTGAGCGCGTCGTACAGGGGGCGCAGGTACGGGTCGATCTTGTCGGTGAGCGTGCCGGGAAGGAAGCCGAGCCGCTCCCCCGCCTCGACGGCGGGCCGCGTCAGGATGATGCGGTTGACCTCTTTGCGCTGCAGCGCCTGCACGGCCTTCGCCATGGCGAGGTAGGTCTTGCCGGTTCCGGCGGGGCCGATGCCGAACACGATCGTGTTCTCGTCGATCGCGTCGACGTACTCCTTCTGACCGGCGGTCTTGGGGCGGATGACCTTGCCGCGCGACGACAGGATCGCCTCGCCCATCACCTCGGACGGACGGGGTCCGCCGTCGCTGCGCAGCATGCGGTTGGAGCTGGACACGTCGGAGGGATCGAGGCCCTGTCCGGAACGCGTCATGGCGAGCAGTTCGTCGACGAGATCACGCGCGGCGCGCACGGCCGAGGCCGTTCCCGTCAGCGTGATCTCGTTGCCGCGGACGTGCACGTCGACGTCGGGATGCTCCTTCTCGACGACGCGCAGGAGGCGGTCCTGCGGTCCGAGCAGCTGCACCATGGCGACGCCGTCGACAGCGATCTGCTCGGAAACGGTCTCTTCGGGGGAATCAGCCACCCAGGCTCTTTTCGTTCAGGCCGCCCGCGAGGACGTGGGCGTGCACATGGAAGACGGTCTGACCGGCGCCCTCGCCGGTGTTGAAGACGAGGCGGAAGTCGCCGTCGGCGTGCTCGGCCGCGACGCGATGGGCGAGGTCGACCACCTCGGCGAGGAGAGCGGGGTCGCCGGCCGCGAGAGCGACGACGTCGCGGTACCGCGCCGTCTTGGGGATGACGAGCAGGTGCACCGGCGCCTGCGGGGCGATGTCGCGGATCGCGAAGACGTTCTCGGTCTCGGCCACGATCTCGGCGGGGATCTCGCCCTGCAGGATGCGCGTGAAGATCGACGGTTCGCTCATGGCATCCAGTCTAGTGAGGGCCTCCGACACGCAGGCCGAGTCGGCGGGGCCGCCGGTGCGTCGACGAGCACTTCGGGGCGGGTTGCGCCGTTCGGGACCGACATCTCCCGCGCGAACGGCGAAGGTCACCCCGAGGAAGCGGGCCGCTCACCACCGCCCGTGCGCGGCGGACAGCACCGAGATCGCCGCGGCTCCCGCGGTGGAGGTGCGCAGCACGGTGTCGCCGAGGCGCACGAGTCGCGCGCCGGCGTCCTCGAGGGCGGACAGCTCTTCGGGAGCGATCCCGCCCTCCGGGCCCACCACGAGCACGACATCGCGTGTGTCAGAGGCCTCCGCGGCCACCTCGGTGAGACGGACGGATGCCGAGGGCTCCAGCACCAGCACGAGAGCGCTGCCGGCGCGGGCGACGAGATCGGCCGTGCGCGCCACGCCCTCCACGTCGGGGATCCACGCGCGATGCGCCTGTTTCGCGGCCTCGCGCACGATCGTGCGCCAGCGCGCGAGACCCTTCTCGGCCTTGGCATCCCATCGCGAGACGCTGCGCGAGGCCTGCCACGGCACGATCGCGTCGACGCCGAGCTCGGTCGCGGCCTGCACGGCCAGCTCGTCGCGATCGCCCTTCGCGAGGGCCTGCACCAGAACGAACCGGGGGACGGGGGCGTCGACCTGCTCGCGACCCGTGACCCGCACGTCGACCTGCTTGGGCGCGACGGCGGTCACGACGCCCGAGAGCCAGGCGCCGCGGCCGTCGCCGAGCGTGACGGCCTCGTCGACGCGCACGCGCCGCACGGCCGCGGCGTGATGCGCCTCGGCGCCGGTGAGGGCGATCGTGTCACCGGGACGGGCGAAACCCGCCTCGTCGACGACGAAGTGCAGTGCCATGCTCAGTGCCGGAAGCGGTCGCGGAACTTGCTGAACATGCCCTGCTGGTGCTCCGCCAGGCGCGGCTTGGGTGCCTTGGTGCGCTTGGCGAACTCCTCGATGAGGGCGCGCTCCTTGTGGTCGAGGCGGGTGGGGGTGACCACGTGCACTCCCACCTTGAGGTCGCCCCGCTGGCTGCCGCGCAGCGGGGTGATCCCGCGGCCCTTGATCGTGAGCACGTCTCCGGACTGCACGCCCGGGCGCACCTCGAGGTCGACGCTGCCGTCGAGGGACTCGATCGTGGTCGTGGCGCCGAGGATGGCATCCGGCATCGACACCTCGAGGGTGGCGACGAGGTCGTCGCCCTCCCGGCTGAACGCGTCGTGGGACTCGACAGTGATCTCGAGGTAGAGGTCGCCGTTGGGGCCGCCCGCGGGTCCGACCTCGCCCGAACCGGGCAGCTGCAGGCGCAGCCCCGACTCGACGCCGGCGGGGATGTCGACCGAGACGGTGCGGCGCGCGCGGACGCGTCCTTGACCCTGGCAGGTGCCGCAGGGGTAGGGGATGGTCGTGCCGTGCCCGTGGCACACGGTGCAGGGCTGGCTGGTGACGACGTTGCCGAGCAGGCTGCGGACGGTGCGCTGCACGTGGCCGGAGCCGTGGCAGATGTCGCAGGTGACCTCGCTCGTCCCCGGCTGGGTGCACGCGCCCTGGCACGTCTCGCACAGCACGGCGGTGTCGACCTCGAGGTCGCGGTGCGTGCCGAACACGACGTCGCCGAGCTGCAGAGTGACGCGCACGAGGGCGTCCTGGCCGCGCTCCCGGCGGGAACGCGGTCGCGGACCGCGTCCGCCGCCGCCCTGGGCTCCGCCGAAGAACGTCTCGAAGATGTCGCTGAAGCCGCCGAAACCGGCCGCTCCCCCGCCGCCGAACGGGCTCTGGTCGCCGCCCATGTCGTAACGGCGACGCTGCTCGGGGTCGCTCAGCACGTCGTAGGCGTGCGTCACGAGCTTGAACTTCTCGGACGCGTCCTCACCGGGGTTCACATCGGGGTGCAGCTGGCGCGCGAGACGCCGGTAGGCCTTCTTGATGTCTTCGGGGCTGGCGTCTCGTTCGACGCCCAGGACCTCGTAGTGGTCAGCCACAATCGCCTTCCTGCCCGCTCCCGCGGGGTCGTTCTCTTCGGGGATGCCGTCAGCGCGCGCTGTCGTCGTCTTCGAGCATCCGGGTCAGGTAGTGCGCGACGGCGCGGACCGCCGCGAGGTTGGAGGAGTAGTCCATGCGCGTCGGGCCGAGCAGCCCCACCCGCGCGCCACCGGTCGAACCGTCGTACCGGCTCGCGAGCACCGAGGCCTCGACGAGACCGAACGGCTCGTTCTCGCGGCCGATGCTCGCGGACAGCCCCTTCTCGTCGGCGACCATCTCGCTCATGAGACGCAGCAGGGTGACCTGCTCCTCGATCGCCTCGAGGAGGGGGTAGATGCTGCCGCGGAAGTCCTGTTCGCGCTTGGCGAGGGTCGCGGCCCCGGCCATGACGAGTCGGTCCTGACGGAACTCCTCGAGCTCTTCGCCGACGACGCGCAGGACGGCGTCGGCGATCGCGTCGAGGATCACGCCCGGGCGCGGGCCGTCGGCGAGGGCGTCGGCGACGCGCTGGGAGCTGTCGGCCACGCTGCGGCCGACGAGCACCGCTCCGACGCGCGAGCGCAGCAGGGCGATGTCGCTGTCCCCCGGCTCCGCGGGCACGAGCGCGATGCGCTGCGACACGCGACCGGTGTCGGTGACGAGGATGACGAGCACGCGCGGTCCGCCGAGGGCGACGAGCTCGACGTGCGTGACGTTGGCGCGCGCGAACGAGGGGTACTGCACGATCGCGACCTGACCGGTCAACTGCGTGAGGGCCCGCACGGTGCGCGCGAGGAGGTCGTCGAGGTCGCCGGCCTCGTCGAGGAACGACGTGATCGCGCTGCGCTGCGCGGTCGACAGGGGGCGCAGTTCGGCGAGGTGGTCGACGAAGACGCGGTAGCCCTTGTCGGTCGGCACGCGCCCGGACGATGTGTGCGGAGCGACGATGAGGTCTTCGTCTTCGAGCAGCGCCATGTCGTTGCGGATGGTCGCCGCCGACACGCCGAACGCGTGCCGCTCGACGATCGCCTTGCTGCCGACGGGCTCGCGCGTGTCGACGTAGTCCTGCACGATCGCGCGGAGCACCTGGAGACCGCGTTCCGACACCATGCGCTCTCCTCCCGTCTGGCACTCGACTCGACTGAGTGCCAATTCTACGACGATCACCGCCACCCTGCGTCGAGCGGCTCGCGGAGCGCTCCGCGCGCGGCCCGTCCGCCCTCGCGATGAACGCCGATCCCGTCGAGACACGCGGCGTCGCGCCGAGTGTCGACAGGATCGGCGTTCATCGAGGGATGCGGCGCAGCCGGATGCCGGGATGCGCGAGGGAGCGGGATGCGCGCAGGAGCGACACCTGCGGCCGGCGCCTCGCACCGCAACGGCGAGGATCCGACGGGGCATCGACGCCGCGAGGGTCAGACCGTGAGCGCCCGGACCACGGCATCCGCCAGCAGCCGCCCGCGGCGCGTCAGCACGATGCGGCCGCGGATGGCATCCGCCCCCTCGATGAGACCGTCGGCGATGAGGGATGCCACGGCCTTCCGGCCGTCGCCGACGACCTCCGACACCGCGATCCCCTCGCGGATGCGGCTGCGCAGGAGCACCGACTCGAGGCGGCGCGCGGTCTCGTCGGGGCGCTCCCGCGCGGCGGCCGGGGATTCCGCGGCGGCCAGGCGCTGGGCGTACGCGGCGGGGTGCTTGACGTTCCACCACCGGAGCCCCGCGACGTGACTGTGCGCTCCCGGACCGAAGCCCCACCAGTCGGTGCCGCGCCAGTACGCGAGGTTGTGACGCGAGCGGTGGTCCGCCCCGCGCGAGAAGTTCGACACCTCGTACCAGTCGTAGCCCGCAGCGGCGAGCAGATCGTCGGCGAGCTCGTACATGTCGGCCTGCAGATCGTCGTCCGGCATCGCGACGGCGCCGGAGCGGATCTGGCGCGCGAGTTTCGTGCCGTCCTCGACGATCAGCGCGTACGCCGACACGTGATCGGGCTCGAGCGCGACGGCGGCCTCGAGCGAAGCGCGCCAGTCATCGAGCGACTCCCCCGGCGCGCCGTAGATGAGATCGACCGAGACATCGAGACCGGCACGGCGCGCGGCGGTGACCGCGGTCGCGACGTTCAGCGGATCGTGCGTGCGATCGAGCGCGGCGAGCACGTGCGGCCGGGCCGACTGCATGCCGATCGACAGGCGGGTCACCCCGGCCGCGGCGAGCGTCTCGGCGACCGTGTCATCGACCGTGTCGGGGTTGGCTTCGACGGTGACCTCGGCGCCCTCGGCGATTCCGAACTCGTCGTGCACCGCGCGCAGCATCCGGGCGAGGTCTCCCGGCGGCAGCAGCGTCGGCGTTCCTCCCCCGAAGAACACGGTGGATGCCGCCCGCCGACCGCCCGCGGCATCCATCACCCCACCCGCGAGGCGCACCTCCGCGGCCAGGGTGTCGGCGAAGTCGTCTTGCCGCGCTCCGCGCAACTCGCTCGCGGTGTAGGTGTTGAAGTCGCAGTAGCCGCAGCGCACGCGGCAGAACGGCACGTGCAGGTAGACGCCGAAATCGGCGGCGGGGTCGACGACGAGGTCGTCGGGGAGTCGTCCGTCGACCGGGGCGGGGTCGCCGAGCGGGAGGGGCCCGCCCATCAGGACGAGTACAGCGGCGAGATCGCGCGGAGGTAGCGGGCGAAGAGCGCCTTGCGCCGGCGGCGGACGCGGCTCGTGAAGAGGCGGTAGGACGGGGCCGTGGGCCGGTCGAAGGCGCGCACGACGAACCAGACCTCGTCGTTCTCGCGCCACTCGAGGGAGAAGAGCTCCTCACCGCTCACGATGGAGTGCCCGACGGTGCCGAGGATGAAGCCCACGCGGCGGGGTTCTTCGAACACCGAGATGACGCGCAGCTCGGCGTCGGCGCGGTGCCCGTCGACCTTGCCGTGCAGGCGCACGCCGGTGCCGGGGCTGACGAAGGGCGTGCCGTCGGCCGCGAAGCGCTGCTCGGCCTCGAGACGGCTCGGTGCGACCGGGGCGCCCTCGGCGTCGAAGCCGACGCCCGCGTAGCCGGTGTTCGAGGCGGGGCGCACGTCGGTGATGCTCAGCTCCTCGGAGCGCAGCGGAGCCCACGACAGCAGCAGCTCGCCCGCCGCGGCGAAGCGCTCTTCGCCGCTGCCGATGCGCCACGCGTCTTCGGCGGGCACGGAGTGCTCCGGCGGGTACTGCATGAGGTCGGGCGCCTGGGTGGCGCCGACCGCGGCGTAATCGACCGTGTCATCGGTGAAGTTCTGCCTGCGCATGATTCACCCCTCTCGGTTGCGTGCGTATTACTTCTTGGCCTCGACGTCGCCGGAGAGCGCGGCGATGAACGCCTCTTGGGGGACCTCGACGCGACCGACCATCTTCATGCGCTTCTTGCCCTCCTTCTGCTTCTCGAGGAGCTTGCGCTTTCGGGTGATGTCACCGCCGTAGCACTTGGCGAGCACGTCCTTGCGGATCGCGCGGATCGTCTCTCGCGCGATGATGCGGGCGCCGATCGCGGCCTGGATGGGCACCTCGAACTGCTGGCGCGGGATGAGCTTGCGCAGACGCTCGGCCATCATCGTGCCGTAGCTGTAGGCCTTCTCGCGGTGCACGATCGAGCTGAACGCGTCGACCTTGTCGCCCTGCAGCAGGATGTCGACCTTGACGAGGTCGGCGGTCTGCGAGCCGGCCGGTTCGTAGTCGAGGCTCGCGTATCCCTGCGTGCGGGACTTGAGGTGGTCGAAGAAGTCGAAGACGATCTCGCCGAGCGGCATGTTGTAGCGCAGCTCGACCCGGTCTTCGCTGAGGTAGTCCATGCCCAGCAGGGTGCCGCGGCGCGACTGGCACAGTTCCATGACGGTGCCGACGTAGTCCTTCGGAAGCAGGATGCCGACCTTGACGATCGGCTCCGACACCGAGGCGACGCGCCCGTCGGGGTATTCGCTGGGGTTGGTGACCGACACCGTCTCGCCGGTGTCGGTGGTGACCTCGTACGTCACTGACGGGGCGGTGGTGATGAGGTCGAGGCCGAACTCGCGCGAGAGGCGCTCGGTGATGATCTCGAGGTGCAGGAGGCCCAGGAAGCCGCAGCGGAAGCCGAAGCCCAGGGCCACGGAGGTCTCGGGCTCGTACTGCAGGGAGGCGTCGGAGAGCTTGAGCTTGTCGAGGGCCTCGCGCAGCTCGGCGTAGTCGCTGCCGTCGATCGGATAGATGCCCGAGAAGACCATCGGCTTCGGGTCGGTGTACCCCGCGAGGGCCTCGGTGGCGGGCTTGCGGTGCGTGGTGATCGTGTCGCCGACTTTCGACTGGCGCACGTCCTTCACGCCGGTGATGAGGTAGCCGACCTCGCCGACGCCGAGCCCCTGGGTGGGGATCGGCTCGGGGCTGGAGACGCCGATCTCGAGCGCCTCGTGCGTGGCGCCGGTCGACATCATCTGCAGGCGCTCGCGCGGCTGCAGTGCGCCGTCGATCATGCGCACGTAGGTCACCACGCCGCGGTACGCGTCGTAGACGGAGTCGAAGATCATCGCGCGCGCGGGCGCGTCGGCCACGCCGACGGGGGCGGGGATCTTCTCGACGATGAGGTCGAGGAGCTCCTCGACGCCCATACCGGTCTTGCCGCTGACGCGCAGGACGTCGGCGGGGTCGCCGCCGATGAGACCCGCCAGCTCGGCCGCGTACTTGTCGGGGTCGGCGGCGGGGAGGTCGATCTTGTTGAGCACCGGGATGATCGTCAGATCGTTCTCGAGCGCCAGGTAGAGGTTGGCGAGGGTCTGCGCCTCGATGCCCTGGGCGGCGTCGACGAGCAGGATCGCGCCCTCGCACGCCGCGAGGGAGCGACTGACCTCGTAGGTGAAGTCGACGTGGCCGGGCGTGTCGATCATGTTGAGGGCGAACGTGCCGTCGGCGGTGGACCACGGCATCCGCACGGCCTGCGACTTGATCGTGATGCCGCGCTCGCGCTCGATGTCCATGCGGTCGAGGTACTGCGCGCGCATGTCGCGGTCGGCGACGACGCCGGTGATCTGCAGCATGCGGTCGGCCAACGTCGACTTGCCGTGGTCGATGTGGGCGATGATGCAGAAGTTGCGGATCTGCGCCGGCGGGGTGGCGGACGGCTCGAGGGGCTTCAGGGCGCGCGGTGACATGTTCCGTCGATTCTACGGTGGTGCGCCGACATCGCCGTCCGCGGATGCTCGGGGACGCGGCATCCGGGGCCGCCGAGGTCCGTTGCGGCGCGTGATCCCGCGGCCCCGTTCGGTCGCCGGAGGATGGGCCGGACGGGGTGCGGCGCTCCTACAGTGGATGCCATGACGGTCCAGGTCGTGCTCGTGCACGGCATCCGCACGTCGGCGACGATGTGGCGTGCGCAGGTGGCCCACCTGCGGGACCGCGGGAACCCCGTGACGGCGGTCGACCTGCCGGGCCACGGAACGCGTCGGGGCGAGGACTTCACCCTCGAGGAAGCGTTCGCGACGATCGACCGGGCCGTTCAGGATGCTGCGACGCGCGGCCCCGTGCTGCTCGTGGGGCACTCGATGGGCGGCCTGCTGTGCATCGACTACGTGGGGCGGGAGGAGCCGCCGCCGGTCGCGGCCTTCGTCGCGGCATCCTGCACCTCGATCCCGCGCGGGGTGGGGCTCGCGGCGTACAGGTTTTTCGCGCGTCGATTCGACAGCCTCCCGGACCGGGGCCTCGGACTGACCAATCGCGTGCTGGATCGCACGCTCCCTCCCGAGACGCGACCGGACTTCGGCGCCGGCGGCTACGCGTTCGACGCGCAGGACACCGCCCTCGCGTCGCTGTCGGTGCTGGACCTGCTGGCGGCGCTGCGCCGGATCGACGTCCCGCTCTGGTTCGTCAACGGGCAGTGGGATCAGCTGCGCGTGAACGAGAGACTGTTCGTCTCGATCGCGAAGGATGCCGAACTGATCGTCGTCCCGCGCACGACCCACCTCGTGACCGCGATGAGGCCGCGCGTCTTCAACGCGCTGCTGGACGTGGCGCTCACCACGGTCGAGACGTCGACCTGTTAGACTCGTCTCTTGGCTTGCGTGTGGGGTTTTTCCCGACCTCCACGACCGCCGGTACGGCGCCCCTCTACCGCTCGACCGGCACTTCCAACACTCACTCAAACGAAAGACCGTCGACGTGGCGAACATCAAGTCGCAGATCAAGCGCAACAAGACCAACGAGAAGGCGCGCGAGCGCAACAAGGCCGTCAAGAGCGAGCTGAAGACGCACGTGCGTCGCACCCGCGAGGCCGTCCTGGCCGGTGACAAGGAAGCCGCCGAGAAGGCGCTCGTCCTCGCCGGCAAGAAGCTCGACAAGGCCGTGAGCAAGGGTGTCATCCACCAGAACCAGGCCGCGAACCGCAAGTCGGCCATCGCGAAGCAGGTCAACGCTCTCTGAGCCGCGGCCGTTTCGACAGCCCGTCCCGCATCCGCGGGGCGGGCTTCGTCGTTTCCGGAGGGATCCCGCAGCGAACGGATCTCATCCTCGCGGAGGATGCCGCGGCATCCGGGTCTCCGTAGCGTGGAGAGCCGGAGGTGCGACATGCAGAGCGAACGCGCGGCGAAGATCTTCGGTGACGGGGAGGACCCCCGGGCCCGGCTCGTGGAACTGTTCGGCGGGGAGATGCCGGCCGCGGGCCAGCCTCCCGAGACCGCGCTGCGCTGGGCGCGGGCGGTGTCGTCGCCCGAGCACGACGAGATCGTGGTGGTGCGCGATCTGCGCCGGGCAGAGCCGAGGCTCACGCTGAGGGCGGCGACATTCCTGGCGCGGCATCTGGTCGGGGTGTGATCCGGGCCCGTCTCCGCTCGCGTCCCCGACCGTCGAGGCGGGGCGGGGTCTCGCCGGCACCGATCACCCGACACGGTCCGGAGGGTGAGGGGAACGGTCGGCCGGCCCGCGCACTCTACCCGCACGGACGCATGCGCGGCCGAGCGTGGCGGAAGGACCACCGCGCGACGAAAATCGAGGGATGACGCACACCCCCGAGCCCCTCTCCCCCGACCTCGCGGCGGTCCGCGCGCAGCGGGAGCCCGTCGTGACCGCGGTGGAGCTGACGCACCGCGACCGGACGCTGCGCGGCTGGCGATGGGACGCCGGGACCGCGGCATCCGCCTCCGCGCGCGTGCTGTTCGTGCACGGGTTCAGCAGCACCTCGGCCGGATCGCGCCAGCTCTTCGTGCAGGCGGCGCGGTACCTGGTCGACCGGGGAGCGGCGGCGTGGTCGTTCGACCGTCTCGGACAGGGGGTGAGCGACGGGGACTTCTTCGACATCACGGTGCGCGACGAGGTCGAGCAGGTGCGGGCGATGATCCGCGAGGTGGCGGGCGAGGGACGCGTGCACGTCGTCGGCCACAGCCTCGGCGCCGTCGAGTCGGCTCTCGCCGCGGCACGGGATCCGGAGCGGGTCGCCTCGGTGACCCTGTGGTCGCCGGCCGGCGTGATCGTCGACGACATGACGGTGCACGACCGGGTGATGGGCGAACCGCTCGCGGCGATGCGCGCGCGAGGGTACGTCGACCTCGGCGGGATGGCGGTGGGGCCCGCGATCGTCGACGACGTGCGAGACGGACTCGACGTGTACGGTCCGGTGGCCGCCTATCCCGGGCCGGTCGACGTGCTGCACGGTTCCGCCGACGAGGTCGTGCCCGCGGACTACGGCTCCCGCTACGCGCGGACGATGCCGGGCGGGTCGTTCACCCTGGTCGACGGAGCCGACCACGGCTGGTCGTCGCTCCCCTGGCGGCGGCAGCTGTTCGAGACGCTTGCATGCCGCGTGGGTCTGTCGGGCTGAGACCAGCCGGCATGCCCGCTGACCCCTGCCCCGGGGCCCGCGGATGGCGGGGCAGGGGTCAGGACGCCGTGCCGCGACGGAGCGGTCGCGGCGTGAGCGGGCATTCTCCCGCCGGGAGCGCGCGTCGGGGCGGGAGGCGTTCCTCAGTCCCCGTAGGGAGCGCGCGTGGCGATGATCGTGATCATGCGCTCGAGCGCGAAGACCGGGTCGCGCGAGGCGCCCTTGACCTCGGCGTCGGCGCGGGCCGTGGCGTGGATCGCCATGCCGAGGGTGTTGCCGGTCCAGCCGACGAGGTCGCGGCGGGCGCGGTCGACCTGCCAGTCCTTCATGCCGAGACGCTGGGCGGTGGCCGACGACGACTCGCGGGTTCCGGCCACCCGCGCCATCGTGCGCAGCTTCATCGCGACGGCGGCGACCAGCGGCACGGGGTCGGCTCCGGATGCCAGGGCGTGACGCAGGGCGAGGAGCGCCGGCCCGTACTGCCCGGCGATGGCGGTGTCGGCGACGGTGAACGCGGAGGTCTCGACGCGCCCCCCGTAGTAGCGCTCGACGATGCGTTCGTCGATGTCGCCGGGGACGTCGGCGATGAGCTGCTGGCAGGCTGCGGCGAGCTCGGTGAGGTCGTCGGCGAAGGCCGAGACGAGCGAGCGCAGGGCGACCGGCGCGATGCGCTTGTTCGCGGCCTTGAACTCCCCGACCGCGAAGTCGAAGCGATCGGAGTCGCGCTTGACGGCCGGGCACGCGATCTCGATGCCGCCGCCGGTACCCGCGCGGATGCCGTCGAGCAGCTTCTTCCCGCGGACGCTCGCTCCGGTGTGACGCAGGACGACCGTGGCGCCCTCCTGCGTCTGCGACAGGTACGACACCGCTTCGGTGAGGAAGGTGTCGCTGCACTTCTCGACCCCGCTGACCCGGACCAGCCGCGGCTCGCCGAACAGCGAGGGCGAGGTCACGGCGAGGAGGGTTCCCGCGGCGTAGTCGTCGGCGCGGATGTCGGTGACCTCGAGGCTGGGGTCCTCGCTCTTCAGCATCGAACGGATGCCGGCGATCGCCCGCTCGGCGCAGACCTCTTCGGGACCCGACACGAGCACGACCGGAGCCGGCTGCGGGGCGCGCCACGACACCTGCGGGATGGCCGATTTGGCCTTGGCAGGGGCTGCGCGTCGGGGGGCCGGGGTCACTCCCCCAGCCTACCGATCGCCTCGGACACCGCGGTCGGGGCGGAGTCCGAGGCACGGGTAGCGACGTTCCCTCTACATCCGCAGGTTCGACGAGTTCGTCCACGAGGTCGGCATGGATGTCGAGCGGGTTCTCGACATGCTTCCGAGTGCGCGTCGGCACGTGCACGCCCCGGAGCGTCATCCCGAAGCGTCCGATAGTCAGAATCCGCAACCGCGCATCGATGACTCCTGCTGGCCATCTCGCCGGAAGATGAGTGTGGTGTCGAAAGTTGCGGAGTCGGGGTCGAGGCTCCGCGGTATGAGCACGCAGAATTGCAGACCACCGTGATCACGCCAGATGACGCCCGTGAAACTCCCCCTGCTGCACGGCGATGGGTCCAAAGAGAAGCGAACGTACGCATCTGAACCTTCGATGTCACTCGTCCAATGCCCCGCAACATCGACGCGACGGGAAAGACCAAGCTGCTCCCTCGACTCGACGTCATCCGTGCAGCTCAGTTGCTCCGGCCAGTCAGCCCCATCGAGTGAGCCATCGGCATTCAGTGTGAGCACAACCGGCGAAGCGGAGCCCAAGTCTGCGCGCCACGTGCCAGGCAAGTCGGCCGGTTCCGTCCCGTACGCGATACTGCCCTCCGCGCATCCCGCGAGCGCCAGCCCCACGGCTAGGAGCACGGTGATTCGCGGCAGCTTCGAGCTCACCATCTGTTCTCCTCGGCTCAGGTTGAGACCTGGATTCTCTCGGCGAACCGACCTGACTCGCTGGGCAGCGTACCCAACCTCTCACCCGCTGCGGTACGCGGCAAGATCATCGATCGCAGCATGGTCTTGTTCGTCGAAGCGACGGCCGCCTCTGCTGTATTCGAGCGAGGGAGCCACCGGCGCCCGCACGTCGAGATATCTGATCGTGAGAAGACCCCGGCGGCATCGCCCCACCCAGAGGGCGAAACCCGGCGAGCGCCGCGTCACGGGCCGCTTTTCCCGAGCTGAGGATCAGTCCTCTCTCGTCTCACCGGCAAACGTCAGTGGTGACGATGCCTCGCACTCTGCCAGCGTGAGATTCACCCAGTCCAACGAATCGATGAAGCCTTCGTCGGCGACCAGCAGCGTATCGGCGGCCGAGCGCAAGTGCAGAACACCGTCTGCCACCACTTCCCACGACCCGGTTCCGGTGAATTCTGAATCATCGCTCTTGAAACAGGGGACCGCTGACTCCAGATCAGCCGTACCTGTCCGCATGTTCCACATCATGGCCGTCCCGTCAGGACGCAGCTCGAAGCCGGACTTCGCCGATTCTGGCGTCAGCCAGTTCCGCGGGATATCGGGATTGGTCTCGAGCCACACTCCGGGAACCTCTGCCTGCTGGCGCAGATCGTTGCGATCTGGCGAGGCGATGCAACCGCTCGCCGCAAGCACCACAGCGACCAGGCCGAGCCCCGCGAGGACAATCCTTCGTCTCGCTTTCACGCTGGCGCCGTGCTCCCAATTCGATCCGCGATGTGAACACCATATCGGCCACCGTTCGTGCTGGAATCCGTACGCTGCGTCTCGACGGTCCCCACAGTGCACTCCAATGCACCGCTCACCCTCCCCGCTGCTGCCACAGGGCGAGTCGCCCGTCATCTTCGCGCCAGACGGCGAGGAGTCCGCCGGTGTCGGTCCGTGCGGCCTTCGTCGCGGTTTCCCGGAGGATGCCGAGCAGCCTCTCGGTCGGATGACCGTAGGTGTTGTGCGCACCCACGCCGATCAGGCCGAGGGCGGCGTGCAGGCGGTGGTATAGCGCGGGATCCTGGTCGGCGCTCCCGTGGTGCGAGACCTTGACGACCTCGACGCGCGGCGGGTCGACACGTCGGAGGAGGGCCGCCTGCGGTTCGGCGCCCAGGTCTCCGAGCATGATCGTCCGGGGGAACCCGTCGCCCGAGACGTCGATCGCGACGCTCGCGTCGTTGCCCGGCTCGGCGCCGGGGAGCGGGCCGAGCGCCTGCCACCGCGTCGCACCGACGCTGCCGCTCATTCCCATCGTCGCGAGCTGGACGGAGGCCCCGTCACGCTCGAGCCGATCCAGCAGACGCTGGTCGGCGGCCTCGGCGGGCGGACCGTGGACGACGACCGTGGCCCGCCCGATGACCGCCGCCGTCCCCCCGACGTGGTCTTTGTCGAAGTGGGTCAGCACGACGAGGTCGAGGTGCGAGACGCCCAGCGTGCGCAGACACTCGTCGAGCGGAGCGGGATCCGGTCCGGTGTCGACCAGGGCGACGGCTGAGCCGGATCTCCACAGCGTCGCGTCGCCCTGCCCGACGTCGCACATCGCGATCTGCCAGCGCGCGGGGACGGTGAGCGGACCCGCCACCGTGCGGACCGCGCTCGTCGCGCCAGTCACTCCCACGAGCACGGCGACCATGGCCGTCGCCAGAGCGGTCAGACGCGGGATCCTCCGGGGGCGGGTGATCGCGATCGTGATCGCGACACCCACGAGCGCGAGCAGCGCCGCACCGGCCGGGCCGTCCGGCCACGGCAGGTTCTGCGCGGGGATCGCGGCCGTCGTGTGCGCCACGGCGGCGATCCACGCGGCGGGGATCCAGGCCAGAGCGGTGAGGCCGTCGCGCAGCCACGGCACGGGCGCGACGCACGCCAGAGCACCCAGGATCGTCGCGGGTGCCGCGGCGGGGTCGGCGAGCATGTTGGCCGCAACGCCCAGCAGGGGCACGTGCGGATCGATCAGCACGATCAGCGGACCGCAGGCGATCTGCGCCGAGGTCGGCACCGCCAGGGCGAGGGCGACGGGAGGCGGCATCCATCGCGACAGGCCGGACGCGAGGGGTGGAGCGAGCACGAGGAGGGCGGCGGTCGCGGCGGCCGACAGGGCGAAACCGAGGGACCGGCACAGCCACGGGTCGCTGATCAACAGCACGGTCGTGGCCGCCGCGAGGACGGCGACACCGATGGCCGGACGACCGAGCCCCATCGCGACGAGGGCGATCGCGCTCATCGCGGCGGCGCGCACGACGCTGGGCTCGGGTGTGACGAGCACGACGAAGGCCGCCAGGACGACGAGGGCGCCACCCACCCGCAGCCCGCGGGGCGCCCCGCACAGCGCGAGGAGGCCGAACGCCGCTCCGACGACGAGCGCGCAGTTGGCACCCGACACCGCTGTCAGGTGCGACAGCGAGGCGGCGTTCATGGCCGCCTCGGTGCCCGGGTCGAGACCGGAGGTGTCGCCGACGGCGAGCCCCGGGATCAGCCCCGCCCCGGGAGGGGGCAGCCCCCGGGTCGAGGCCACCAGAGCGTCGCGCACCTCCTCGGAGACGGCCCAGAGGCCCTCGGGTGCGGAGGCGCTTTCGATCTCGCTCCCACGCAGCGTGAGGACGGCGCGGTCGGTGTCGACGTGCGGCAGCGCCGTTCCCGACACGGTGATCCCGCTTCCGGGCCCGATCGTCGACGCCTCGCGCGCTCCGTCGGCGTCGAGCCCGATGCGCGCGGGGATGGTCCCGCGCACCGTCGTCGCCCCGGCCTGCACCGACGACACCGTCGCGTCGAACCAGGTCGTGCCCCCGGGGGTCGCGTTCAGATGCCCCGTCACGGTCGCGACGACGCGGAGGTGACGCCCGCCGTCGACCTCGAGGCCGGCGATCGCCCGCTGCGCCGGTGCGAGACTCCAGACGGTCCCGGCCGCGGCGGCCGCACAGGCGAGGGCCACGGCCGCCACGATGACCGCCGGGTGCCGCACGCGAAGACTGAGCGCGACCGCGGCCAGTGCGCCGATCGCCGCCGCGACCGCGATCACCCCGGGTTCGGGTGTGGCCGTCGCTCCTGCGGCCGCGACCCAGGCCACGCCCGCGACCGTGATGGATCTCCAGGTGCGTCGCCGCAACAGCATCCGGTCGCTCATACCCGCACCAGATCGCGCAGGGCCGCGAGCATCTTGTCGCCGATGCCGGGAACCGAGAGCAGGTCGTCGACGCTGGTGAACCGCCCGTTCTCGGTGCGCCACGCGATGATGCGGTCGGCCATCGCCGGCCCCACGCGCGGCAGGGTGTCGAGCTGCTCCTTCGTCGCCGTGTTCAGGTCGATCAATCCTCCGGTGAAGCCACTGGCGCCGGCCCCACCCGCTCCTCCAGCCGCGGCGGCGGAGGCGTCGGCCGCGGCCCCCACCACCGGTACGACGATCTGCTCCCCGTCGGCGACGGGGCGGGCGAGGTTGACGGCGTCGCGGTCGGCGTCGTCGGCGAAGCCGCCGGCCAGGGCGAGCGCGTCGGCGACCCGTCCGCCCACCTCGAGCCGGTAGAGCCCGGCGTGGCGCACCGCGCCGGCGACGTGCACGTACACGCCGGTCGCCGCCGGCATGGCCGCGCCCGGCGAGGCGGATGCTGATGGCGAGGCCTCGGTCGCCACGGTCTCGACCCCGGTCGCGCCGCGGAACATCCCGATGAGGATCGTGAGGGCGAACGCGCCGAGCACGAGCACGATGACCGCGCCCACCCCGAGCCGGCGTCGCGCGCCGGCAGAGCGCTCCGCATCCGGGGACGGAGCGGAGCGGGCGGCCATGCGCTCACGGTAGGGACGACCGCCACCCGCCCGCGGGCGCTCGCGGCGGATCCGTGGACGAGGGTGTCGACCGCTCCGTTGGGGAGGAGCCCCGCCTAGCCTGGAGCGATGGATGCGAACGCCTGGCGCGCCCTCGTCGCCACCCTGTCCGACGACCGCTGCCGGCGCGTCTACGCGCGGCTGGTGCTCGGCGACGACGCGACGGAGGAGTTCCGGGCGATGTCACCGGGAGCGGCGCGCCGCGTCGAGCGCTCCCTCGTGACCGCGGGCCTCGCGGAGCGGGACGGCGACCGCCTGCGCCCCGTCCCCGAGGTCTTCGCGCGCGCCCTCGCCGCCGCCCCCGTGCCCGAGCGTCCGTCGGGCGTCGACCGGTTCTTCTCCGCGGGCCGTCTGCGCGTCTATCCGGCGCGTCAGGCCGACGGCGCCGCCGTGCTGGCCCGCATCGCCCACCGCGTGATCACCGTCGACGAGAGCGTCGACGAAGCCACGATCAACGAGCGGCTCTCGGCGATCGTCGACGACGTCGCGTCGATGCGGCGGTATCTCGTCGACGCGGGACTGCTCACCCGCTCGCGCACCGGAGACGCCTACCGTCACGCCGGCGCCCCGCGACCCTGAGACGCCGGATGCCACGCCCGCACCGTTCCGTGGAGCGCGAGGACGTGGCATCCGGGATCGACGATCACTTCGTCGAGAAGCTGACCACCTTCGGCGGGCGCACGACCGCGCGCACGATCTCGCGGTCGCCGAGAGCGCGGCGCACCTTCTCGTCGGCGCGGGCGAGCTTCTCCAGCTCGTCGGCGCCGATCTTGGCCGAGACCTGCAGCGTTCCGCGCACCTTGCCGTCGATCTGCACGACGGCGGTGACGCTGTCTTCGACGAGCAGTGTCGGGTCGGCCTGACGCCAGGTGACGAGACCGACGAAGCCCTCGTAGCCGAGCGTCTGCCACATCTCCTCGGCGGTGTGCGGGGCGAACAGGTCGAGGGTCATCGCGATGACCTCGGCCGCCTCGCGCACGGCGGGGTCGCTCGCCCCCGCCGAGCCGTCGATCGCCTTGCGGGTGGCGTTGACCAGCTCCATGAGGCGGGCGACGACGACGTTGAACTTCGTCTGCTCGATGAGGTTGGGCGCCTCGGCCAGCAGGCGGTGGGTCACGCGGCGCAGCGACGCGTCGCCCTCGGCCCAGACGACGTCGGTCTCGCTGTCGACGTCGTGCGCGATGCGCAGGGCGCGGGCGAGGAACTTCGCCGCTCCCGTGGTCGAGACGTCGTTCCAGTCCTTGTCGTCCTCCACCGGGCCCGCGAAGGCCAGGGCGACGCGGAGGGCGTCGGCGCCGTGGGCGTTCAGCTCCTCCTGGAACAGCACGACGTTGCCCTTGCTCTTCGACATCTTCGCGCCGTCGAGGATGACCATGCCCTGGTTGATGAGGCTCGAGAACGGCTCGGTGAACTCCACCAGGCCCATGTCGAAGAGCGCCTTCGTGATGAAGCGCGCGTACAGCAGGTGCAGGATCGCGTGCTCGACACCGCCGATGTAGAAGTCGACCGGGCCCCACTTCGACGCCTCGCGCGTCGGGAACGCCTCGGTCTCGTTGTTCGGCGAAAGGAACCGCAGGTAGTACCACGAGCTGTCGACGAAGGTGTCCATCGTGTCGGGGTCGCGCAGCAGCGTCTGCCCGGTCTCGGGGTCGGTGACCTGCACCCACTCGGTCGCAGCACCCAAGGGCGACGTTCCCTTGGGCTTGAGGTCGAGGCCCTCGACCGAGGGCAGGCGCACGGGCAGCTGATCGGCGGGGACGGGCGTGATCGAGCCGTCCTCGCCATGCAGCATCGGGATCGGCGTGCCCCAGTAGCGCTGGCGCGAGATGAGCCAGTCGCGCAGGCGGTACGTCTTGGCTGCCCGGCCGACGCCCTTCGCCTCGAGCTCCTCGATCATGCGTGCGATCGCGTTGCGCTTGCTGAGGCCGTTCAGCGACCCCGAGTTGATCATGCGCCCGTCGCCGGTGAGTGCGATCCCGGTCTTCACGGGGTCGGTCTCTTCGACGTCGCCGAGCGGATCGATCGGCACGCCGTCGGCATCCAGCTCGATCACCGGAATCGCCCCGGTCACGGGGGCGTGGGTGTCGACGACCACCTTCACGGGCAGATCGAAGGCGCGGGCGAAGTCGAGGTCGCGCTGGTCGTGCGCGGGCACGGCCATGACCGCGCCGTGGCCATAGTCGGCCAGCACGTAGTCGGCGGCCCAGATCGGCAGCTTCTCGCCGTTGACGGGGTTGATCGCGTAGTGCCCGAGGAACACGCCGGTCTTCGGGCGGTCGGTCGCCTGACGCTCGATGTCGGTCGCACGCTGCACCTGCTCGAGGTAGGCGCGGAACGTCTCCTGCACGCCCTGATCGGCGGATGCCGCCAGCTCGGCCGCGAGGTCGGACTCGGGCGCGACGACGAAGAACGTCGCGCCGTGCAGCGTGTCGGGCCGGGTGGAGAAGACCGTGATCTTCTCGTCGCGCCCCTCGATCTCGAAGGTGATGTCGGCGCCGACGGAGCGGCCGATCCAGTTGCGCTGCATCTGGAGGACCTTGCTCGGCCAGAAGCCCTCGAGCTGGTTCAGGTCGTCGAGCAGGCGGTCGGCGTAGTCGGTGATGCGCAGGAACCACTGCGTCAGCTTCTTCTTCACCACGACGGCGCCGCTGCGCTCGCTCGTGCCGTCGGGCAGCACCTGCTCGTTGGCGAGCACGGTCTGATCCACCGGGTCCCAGTTGACCAGGGCGTCCTTGCGGTAGGCCAGGCCCTTCTCGTACAGCTTCTGGAACAGCCACTGGTTCCACCGGTAGTACTCGGGGTCGCTCGTGTGCAGCACGCGGCTCCAGTCGAACGAGACGCCGTAGTCCTTCAGGCTCTCCTTCTGCTGGTCGATGTTCGCGTACGTCCACTCGACGGGGTCGGCGCCGCGCTTGATGGCGGCGTTCTCGGCCGGCAGGCCGAACGAGTCCCATCCGATGGGGTTGAGCACGTTGTAGCCGCGGTGACGCCAGAAGCGCGCCACGATGTCGGAGTAGAGGTAGTTCTCGGCGTGACCCATGTGCAGGTCGCCCGAGGGGTACGGGAACATCGCGAGCACGTACTTGCGCGGACGCGTGTCATCGTCGCCCCCGGCGCGGAAGGGGTCTTTCTCGGCCCAAGCCTGCTGCCACTTCGCCTGGATGGCGTGGGTGTCGAAGCCCCCCTCGCGGGGGTCTGCTGCGGAATTCTGAGACACGGGTGAAGCCAATCGTGAAGGTCGGGAGGCCGCGGGGACCAACCCCCAGGCTATCGGAGTCCGCGTCACCACCCGGGCGGGACCTCGGCCCCGAGGGCGGCGAGGGGGCTGCGCGCCTTGAGCCCGACCTCGGCCACCTCGGATGCCGCGACAGACCGCCACGTGATGCCTCCCCCGGCGCCGACCCAGGCGGCATCCGCTTGCACCACGACGCTGCGGATGACCATCGCGAGGTCGGCCGAGCCGTCGTCGCCGATCCACCCGAACGCTCCCGAGTAGACGCCGCGGGGCTCGCCCTCGAGCGCCGCGAGGATCTGCATCGCCGAAGCCTTCGGGGCGCCGGTCATGCTGCCCGCGGGAAACGTCGCCGACAGCAGGCCGCCGAGGGTCGTGGCCGCCAGGAGTGTGCCCGACACCTCGCTGACCAGCTGGTGCACGTTGGGGTAGGTCTCCACCTCGAGCAGGCGGTCGACGCCGACGCTCGATGGCTCGCAGACGCGCGAGAGGTCGTTGCGCATCAGGTCGACGATCATGACGTTCTCGGCCTGCTCCTTGGCATCCGTGCGCAACTCCTCCGCGAGCGCGCGATCGATGGCGGCGTCGGCGGAGCGGCGCCGGGTGCCCTTGATGGGATGGGTGTGCACGCGCCCGTTCCGTACTTGCAGGAACCGTTCGGGCGAGGCGCTCGCGAGCGCCGTCTCGCCGAAGCGGACGAAGCCGGCGTGATGCGAGGTCGACGTCGCGCGCAGGCGTCGGAAGACGTCGAGGGCGTCGAAGCTCCCTGTCAGGGTGAAACGGGTGGTGAGACAGAGCTGGTAGGCGTCACCGTCCCGGATGCGGTCGCGACACTCCTCGATGAGCTCGGCGTACCGGTCGGGTGAGACGCGGGCGGATGCCGCGCCCCGGGCCGTCGCGGAGGCCACGGCGGGAGCGGCCGGCGCCGCCGCCACTTGCGCCGCGAGGTCGGCGTCGCCGAAGACGAGGACGCGACGGCTGCCGTGGTCGAAGGCGACGAGGGCGTCGACCCTCATCCAGGCGTCGGCCCCCTCGTACGTCCGCCAGCCGACCCATCCCCCGCGGAACGCCCCGTCGTCGGAGGCGGGGTGCTCGGCCCCGTCGTCGCCGCCGTCGGCGCGCGCGGCGACGACCGCGAGGGGGGCGTCCGGGGCGACGGGCGTCCCGGTGCCCATCCAGCTCCAGCCCGTCTCGGCATCCGTCCCGGCGTCGAGCCAGAAGGCGTGCGCGGCCGTCGCGAACAGGTGCACGAAGACCGCCTCGGGGTCGATCCAGCCGATCCGGGCGAACGGGGAGGAGGAGTCGGGCACGCTCCCAGGCTAGGCGTGGCCGGCGGCTCTAGGCTGACGGAGGTGAACGAGATCCTCACGTGGCTGCTCGACGTCGTCCAGAACGTCGACCCCGTGTTGCGCACGGTCATCGCCGGCATCGCGGTCATGCTCGAGACGAGCGTGCTCGTCGGTCTCATCGTGCCCGGCGACACCATGGTGATCGTGGCCGGCACCGCGGTCGCCTCCCCGGTCGAGGGCGTGGTCCTCGCCGCGGCGATCGTCGTGGGAGCGCTGATCGGCGAGAGCTTCGGCTTCTGGCTCGGACGGTTCTTCGGACCGCGTATCCGCGCCTCCCGACTCGGCCGGAAGCTGGGCGAGCGCAACTGGGACCGGGCCGACCGTTACCTCCGCCGCCGCGGGGGGCCGGCGATCTTCCTCTCGCGCTTCCTCCCCGTGCTGCATTCGCTCGTCCCCCTCACCGTCGGCATGAGCGGCTACAGCTATCGGCGCTTCCTCGCCTGGACGGCCCCGGCCTGCGCCGTGTGGGCGAGCCTGTACGTCGGCGTCGCGGCGGGCGCCGCGGGTACGTACCGAGAGCTCAGCGACCAGATCCACTACGCCGGTTACGTGTTCGTCGGCATCCTCGTCGTCTTCCTGATCCTCGTCTTCGTCGGCAAGAAGGTCATCGAACGGATGGAACGTCGTCACCTGGCCGATGACGACCAGATCCTCGAATCCGCGGACGGTGACGTGAAAGACTGAGGCGGATGCCTCGCAATCCTCGCGCCAAAGTGCTCTGGTTCGCCCGACTGGAGCGTCGCTTCCACCGCTGGCGCGAACGTCGCGCCCGGGCCCGCGGTCTCCGGCCCGCCGTCACCGGCTTCCCGGGCTACGGCACCGAGGAATGGGTGCGCGTCCTCGGCCGCGTCCTCATCGCCCCGCCGAAGCGGCGCACCTCCACCGGCGAGCTCGAGAGCCTGCGCGGATGGCGCAGCTTCGCCGCGGTGCCGGTGGGCTTCGCGCACGTCACGGTCGTGATCGACGGGGTGACGCATCAGGTCGCGGCCGATCGCGGCGGGGTCATCGACGCTCAGCTTCCCGCGTCGCTCGCGCCGGGCTGGCAGAGCATCACGATGTCGGTCGAGGGCAGCGAGCCCGCCGAGACCCGGGTCTTCGTCGTCGGCTCCGACGTGCGCTTCGGGGTCGTCAGCGACGTCGACGACACCGTGATGGTCACCGCCCTCCCCCGACCGCTCCTCGCGGCGTGGAACTCCTTCGTCGTCGACGAGCATGCGCGCCAGCCCGTCCCCGGCATGGCGGTCATGCTCGAGCGGCTCACGCGCGAGCATCCCGGAACCCCGGTCATCTACCTCTCCACGGGTGCGTGGAACGTCGCCCCCACCCTGACGCGCTTCATGCGCCGGCACCTGTTCCCGGCGGGCTCGTTCCTGCTCACCGACTGGGGGCCGACCCACGACCGGTGGTTCCGCAGCGGCCGCGACCACAAGGAGCAGAACCTGCGCCGCCTCGCCGCGGAGTTCCCCGACGTCAAGTGGCTCCTCGTCGGCGACGACGGACAGCACGACGACGCGATCTACACCGGTTTCGCGATCGAGCACCCGCAGAACGTCGAAGCCGTCGCCATCCGCCGCTTGCTGCCCGCCGAGGCCGTGCTCGCCGGCGGACGCACCGTCGTCGACGACCACTCGGCGGCCGAGGTGCCGTGGGTCACAGGATCCGATGGCGCCGCGCTGCTCGACCGCCTCGAGAGCGTCGGGGTCATCTCCCCCGACGCCTGATCCCGGATGCCGCGGCGTTCCCCTCCGCGCCGGGAGGACCGTCGTGATGCGCGCGGGGAGCGGCGTGCCGTCGGTCGTGGCCGCGTTCGGCGGCCGCTCGCGGATCCCGGTGTCGGAGGGTCCGCGTACGGTGGAGGCATGTGCGGTCGATTCGTCGTGGCCAATGTCGCCAGTGAGCTCGTGGGGGTGCTGCGCGTCGACGTCGAGGCCGACGAGCTGCCGCGCCCCTCGTACAACATCGCCCCGACCTCGCCGGTGGCGATCGTGCTCGACTCCCTCAAGAGCGAGCCGCCCGTCCGACGCCTCGAGGTGGCCCGGTGGGGTCTCGTTCCGGGGTGGGCGAAAGACGTCAAGATCGGTGCGCGCGCGTTCAACGCGCGCAGCGAAGAGGTCGAAGACAAGCCGATGTTCCGCAACGCGCTGATCAAGCGCCGTGCGATCATCCCGGCATCCGGGTACTACGAGTGGAAGACCACCGACGCCGGAAAGACACCCCACTACATCCACCCCGCCGACGGCTCGCCGCTGTTCTTCGCGGGGCTGTACGAGTGGTGGAAAGACCCCGCTCGCGCCGATGACGATCCCGCCCGGTGGGTGCTCAGCTGCACGATCCTCACGCGGGACTCCATCGGCCGGCTCGGCTCCATCCACGACCGCATGCCCCTGTTCATGGACCCCGACGTGGCCGAGGCGTGGCTCGACCCCACCACCGAGAACGTCGGCGACATCCTCGACGCCGCGATCGACGCGGCTCCCGACGTCGCCGAGACCCTCGACGACCACGTCGTGTCGTCGGCGGTCGGGAATGTGCGCAACGACTCCCCCGAGCTCATCGAGCGCGTCGAGTGAGCGACCTGCTCGCGGCGGCCGCGGTGCTCTCCCGAGACGAATGGATGCCGCTCGCGTCCGCGCACACGGAGCGCGCCGAGGCGCTGACGGCCGCGCATCGCGCGCGCGCCAGCCGTGGCGAGAAGCACCCCGTCGAGGACTTCCTGTTCACGTACTACTCCTACAAACCCGCGATCCTGCGCCGGTGGCATCCCGGACCGGGCATCGTGCTGCGTGACGCCCCCGAGCGCTCCGCGTGGCGCTGGTACCGCGCCCAGGGCGATGACGTGAGGGTGGATGCGGCCGGCTTTCGCGCCGAGAAGGGCTCGATGTACCGCGGCATCGTCAACCTTCTGCGCGCCACGCGAGACCGGGCCCCGCAGTTCGGGTGCTTCGGCCTGCACGAATGGGCCATGGCGTATCGCGCCGACGAGGTGCGCCACGCGGTTCCGCTGCGGCTCGGCCGGGACGGCACCGACGCGGTCGTCGACGCGCACGAGCTGAAGTGCACGCACTTCGACGCGTTCCGCTTCTTCACACCCGAGGCGGTTCCGCTGAACCGCACAGCGCTCCGCCGCGACGATCAGGTGGGGCGCGAGCAGCCCGGCTGTCTCCACGCCGGCATGGACGTCTACAAGTGGGCCGTCAAGCTCGGTCCCCTGGTTCCCGGCGACGTGCTCCTCGACGCGTTCGAGCTGGCTCGCGACATCCGCACGCTCGACATGGAGGCCTCGCCGTACGACCTGACGGACTGGGGGTACCGCGCCGTGGCGATCGAGACCCCCGAGGGCAAGGCGGAGTACGTGGCACGCCAACGTGCCGTGAGCGCCCGTGCACAGGCCCTCCGCGCGCGGCTCCTCGACGCCGTGACCGCACCCGACGACACGCCCGGCGACGCCGATTTTTCTCGTCTGCGTTCCGTGTTGTAAGCTCATGGAGTTGCCTCAAACGGGGCGGAAAACAAAAAACGCGGGCCTGTGGCGCAGCTGGTAGCGCACCTGCATGGCATGCAGGGGGTCAGGGGTTCGAGTCCCCTCAGGTCCACCCCACGCACAAGGCTCGAACCCTTGCCAACGGAAACGTTGGTCGAGGTTCGGGCCTTGTTCATGTCTGCGGCCCAGGTCAGGGCGTTGGCGTTGACCTGCGGATCGAGGAGCATCTCGAAGGGCCGGTTGTGCTCGACGCGCAGCTCGTTGTCCTCGTCGATGAAGACCTTGGTGAAGAATGCCTGGTTGCACAGGCGCCGGTTGGTGTCGTCGCACCTGCGGTAGATGTCGGCGCAGTCGCCCAGCAACCCGAGCGCGTCGTCGAGGTGGGCGCGGGCGTCGGCGTAGTCTCCGAAGTGGGCGTCGATGCGACGGGTCACCTGGTCGAGTTCGGCGACGATCCGGTCTTGCTCGCGCTTGAGCACGGAGAGCGGGATCGCGTCTGCGTAGTGCGCCTGCATGAGCCGGTCCTGCTCGCCTTCGAGCCGGTCGCGGTTGGTGGTGAGGCGTTCCAGTTCCTCGGTTTCAGCGGCCATGAGCCGATCGAACTCGTGGTGGAGCATGCCTGAGAGGGCGTCTTGCTGGGCGGGTGTGATCTGGACTCGGGTGTAGTAGTCCTCGATGAGCTTCTCGACGTCCTCGATGAGCATCGCCTGGCGCGTGCAGTCGGTGCGCTTGGAGTGCCGGCCCGAGCATACGAAGTAGCAATACACGTTCCCGTGGCGGTTCTTCGCGTTGGAGACGATGAGCCGGGAACCGCACTGGCCGCAGTGGATGGTGCCTTTGAGGTAGTGACCGTGGACTTGGGTTGCCTCGACGGCGCACTGGTGCGCGGTGAGCACGGACTGGACCTGGTACCAGACCTCGGCTGGCACGAGCGCCGGGTGGTTGCCCTTGTACCGGGTGCCGCGGTAGATGACATCACCCTTGTAGTACGGGTTGGTCAGGAGCCGATGGATAGTGGACACGGCCAGCGGCTTCGCCGGCCTCTTCGGCGTCGGCAGGCTGCGCAGCCCGCGCGAGGTGAGTTCGTCGTGGAGCTGGCTGACGCTCCAGTTGCCCGAGGCGTAGGCCTTGAACGCCCACTCGATCATCGGCGCTCGTTCGGGATCGAGCTCGATGGTGCGGACTTCGCGGCCGAGCTCGTCGCGCTTGCGCACGTTCAGGTACCCGATGGGTGCGCGTCCGTTCGTGCCGCCACCGATGGCCTTCTGGGTCATACCCTTGGTGACCTCGGTGGCGAGGTTGCGGGAGTAGAACTCGGCGATGGTGGACATGATGCCGTGCAGGAGCATCCCGGAGGGGGTCTCGTCGATGTTCTCCGATGCGGACACGAGCATGACGCCGCACTGTTGGAGCGCGAGGTGGATGCTCACGTCGTCGGCACGGTTGCGGGCGAGCCGGTCGACCTTGTGAACGATGCAGTAAGCGACCTTGTTGGCCTTGACGTACTGGATCATCCGCATCAGTTCGGGCCGGTCGGACGACTTGGCCGAGGCTCCTGCGTCGACGAACTCCTCGACGATGCCGGCGCCGAGCTGTTCGGCCTTGCGCCGGGTCGCTTCGCGTTGGGCCGGGATCGAGAAGCCCTCGTCGGTGCCGCCCTTCTCGGCCTGCTCGCGGGTCGAGACCCGCAGGTAGGACACGGCGGCGGCCATTGTCTTGGGCGGGTCGATGAGGCTGGCTGCCGGATCGTCGGCAATGGTGGTCATCGGGGGCTCACTCTCACGCGGTTCGACCCTCGCGCTCCCAACTGTTCGTGGGAGGGGTGTTGATCGTGAGAGCAGCCGGTGAAGGCTGTAGGGCGAGACCCGATGGTCTCGGTGCGTGTTGCCCGCCGAGCGGCGAGGTTTAGGCCACAACACCCCGCATCGCGAGGCTTGCACGGTTCATTCTACCCGGGCGACTTCCAGGGCGGCCAGGACATCCGTCGCCGCCCGGTAGGTGTCGGGCACCCGCGCGGCCGCGCGGGCCGCGCGGCTCTCGCCGGTCTCCTGCAACGTCAGCCGGATGAGAACCTCGGCGAGCTTGTGCAGGTCGGCGCGTTCGCGGTGGACGGCCCGGACGGAGAACGAACGCTCCTCGTACGGGCGACGGTCGGTCTTCTTGGAGTAGCGGCTCATCGGTCTACGGACCCTCGTCGTCAGCCAGGCTGGCGTAGAACTCGTCTTCGGCCTCCTGGCGCTTACGGACCTGCGCGATGACGAACTCGACGAACTCGGTGTCGCGGTCGGTGAAGGTGAAGTCCTGGATCGTGGGTGCAGGGTCCTCACCGGGCCAAGCAGCTTGCCGGGTCGGGCGGTCGTGGTCGCCACGGGTACCGCAGGCGGTGACCCAGTAGCGAAGGCGCTCTCGTGCGTCGGCGAAGTCGCGGTGCCAGCCGAGCGGCGCGGATGCGTTCTGCTCGGGGTCGTAAGCACCGAGCCAATGCAGGTGCAGCGCCGACAGCTCCCAGACCATCTCCGGGTGGTGGTGCCAGAACGGCGGCACCACCGCGACGGTGAGGCCGTAGGTACGACGCAGCCAGTCAACCCACCGGTTCAGTGCGAGCCATTCCTGCTCCAGCTCGTGCGCCGTCAGCAGGTTCCAGTTCACGGGGTGAGGCGGCTCGGGCATGTCCGCGTTGGTGACGCGGGGCGGCCCGTCGAAGACGTCCGGCTCATCCATCTCATGTTGATCGTTCATGGTGCCGTGGCTCCCGAACTCACATGCTGACTGGGGTGTGCGCCGCGGTCGCTGCTCGCTGCGTCGGGTCGTACGCCGCTGCATCCCGACCGACTCCATTGCGCGGCGTCCGGTCCACCTCGTAGCGGGTTCGCGCGGGGTCGTGGCCGATCTTCTTGGCGACGAACTCCTCGCCCTCGATCGCCTGACCGTTGCGCTCGTAGTTGACCGGCCGCGTGTAGCCCTCGGCGACGAAGTTGTCGCCCTGCGCGAAGTTCGCGTGCGCATGCTCAGCGGAACGCCCGAACATCACCAGGTGGTGGTAGGTCGTCTCGGTCTGCGTGAACGATCCGTCGTCCTCGCGGCGGAAATGCTCCTTACCGATCCGGGCGAAGAACCGGGCGTCTCCCTTGGCCGTCTCGGTGAGCAACGGCTCCGAGGCGATGAAGCCTGACAGCGATTCCTGCGTGTGAATGGCCATGATGGCCTCCTCCTGACTCGGGCGACCAACTGCGTGCGGGTCGCTCTGTTAGGCAGGTGCACCCCGATTCCCAAGCGCCGTCAGGCCGAGGGACGGTGGCGCAGCAGTGCTTCGAGTTCGTCGCGGTCGCTGCGGAGTTGTGCGGCGTCGGGGCGGGTCGGCCAGGCGCGGAGGTCGGTGACGATGGGCGGCGCGGAGCGCAGCATCGTGATGCCGGTGCCGAATGGCAGTGTGCGGATGCGGTCTGGCGGCAGGATTGGGACGCGGCGGATCGAGCGCTGATTTGAGCGGGTGCCGTGGTCGCCGAGGGTCACGCTGTCGGTGTACTCGTCACGCTCGCCGATGAGCGTGGAGAGGTCTTGGAGGTCGCGGCTGTTGGACGCGCCGCCGAGGATGATCTTGACGATGCTGGCGTCCCAGATCGCGCCGGCCTGGTGCTCGCTCCACCGGTCGCGAGCCTGTGCGAGGGACTGCAAGACCGGCATGGTCGTGATCCCCGTGCCGCCGCCCTCGGCCATGAGCGTCGGCAGGGACGGCAGCGGGGCGAGGTTCCCGATCTCGTCGAGTGCGAGCAACAGGGGCGGGTCGAGCCGGGCTCCGGGTGAGCGGGCGGCGAGCCGCCGGGCGGTTTCGATGAGGTCTTCGACGAACGCCGCGACCAGCGACGCGGAGGCTCCTGCACCGGCTCCGGTGGCGAGCAGGTAGAGGGTGCCCTGTTCGGTGAGGAAGGTCTCGGGGTCGAAATGCTCGTGTGGGCCGGGGGTGACGGCATCGAGCACGCGCGGGTCGGCCAGGGCAGCGAGAGCGAGCGAGACGCCTTGCCAGATGCTGTCGCGAGTCTTGGGATCGGCGTCAATCATCGCGGCTAGCGAGTCGTCCCAGCCCATCGCCGCGTTCGGGTGGGAGTTGAGGATCGCGACGGCCTCCGACGCCGCGCTGGGGTCGAGGGTCCACCTGAACAGCTCGGCCGGAGCGCGGCCGTCGAGCGCAGCCGCATGCAGCAGGCTCTGGAGTGCGGTGCGGGTCTTGCCCTCCCAGAACCCGCCGGACTCGACCCCTCCAGCGGACAGTCCCGTGGCGGCGGCGAGCCCGTTGGCGCGGATCATCGCGGTCAGCGGATCATCGCACCCGCGAATGGGCGACCATCGGAGCCCGGCGGGAATGCCTTCGGCGAGGTGTTGGGGGTCGAACACGGCGACCGGCCCGCCCTTGCGGCGTCGAGCGCCGAGGGTCGCGGTGAGGTTGTCGGGCCTCGTGCTGGTCGTGACCACAGCACCCGGCGCATCGAGGATCGCGTTGATGACGACATGCAGGCCCTTCCCGGAGCGGGGCGGGCCGATCAGCAGGATCGAGTCCTCGACCGATGCCCAGACCTTCGTCCCACGACTCGCCCCCAGCAGGTAGCCGACATCCTGCGGCGCTGGCGACTCCAAGGAGGGCCGCAGGGTGGCCGCGCGGTGAAGCAGTGCCTTCGCGGATGCGGCGGTCTTGACCTCATGGCCGGTCGCGATCCCGGCCAGTCGGTGCGGGTCAGTCTCGGTCCTCCGCGTGTGTCGCCGTAGCACGATCCAGACCCAGACGATCCCGGCGGCAAGTCCGCCGAGCAGCGCGGCGCTGACGAGCCAGTACACGACCGGGTTGAGCCCGTCGGCACCGAGCGCGGTCGCCGGATCGCCGGGGTTGAACAACACGGCGAGCCCTCCCGCCGCGCCAGCGTCAGGCTGCGGTGTGCCGGTGAGGAACGCGGCGACGCTGCCAGACGCGCGGAGGACGAGCGCGATCCCGAACATGCCGATCAGGCCAATCAGGGCGGCGTTGGTGAGTTCGTCGCCCATGCCCCCGGCCTGCCGCTGGTTCATGTCAGCCGCCGCACCGCGAGCGTGCCCGAGATACGCCCGAACAGAATCACCTCGTGTGTGCCGTCAGGTAGGTCGTCGAGGTCAATGAGTGCGCGGGCCTCGCCGGTCCCGGTAGCGTCGGTTTGGGAGACAATCGTCGCGACGGCGACATCCTCGCCAGGCACGAACCCGCCCGCGGTGACCTCCGCCAGACGCGGCACACGTCGGGCGTGACGACTCCGACGAGTCTCCGGCAACGGGCTCTCGGTCAGGGCCACTGCGCGTCGGGGCTTGCGGGTGCGGAGGATGTCGGTGAAGACGCTGCCATCGTTCTCGCGCACCTCGACCCGGACCGCGATGGTGCGGTCCTTGGTGATGGCATCCATGAGCGGCCCAAACGTCGCGCGCGTCCACACGCTCGCGTCCGGCGACGCGTACGGTGTCCCATCGACCATCGCGGCGAGGGTGCCGTCCTCGGCGACGGTCACGAGGACGTGCGGCAGCTCGACGGGAGCCGTCGTGTCGTCGTCGTTCGGGCATGGTCGGTGCGGGCCGGTGAAGTTCATCGGTGACCTCCCGCGGCGCGGCTGCTGGTGTCGAACAGGGCGAGTTCGTCGGGGTGGAGCTGGTGCTGGCAGACGAAACTCCTGGCCTTGATCCGCCACAGGCCCTGGCCGACGCCGAGGTTCGGCAAGAGCTGCTGCTCCGTCCCAGTCAGACCGAGTGCCCTTGCGGTCGGCCCGAGCTGGTCGGACTCCTGCCGGTACACGATCCGCGTCTCGGCATTCGCGAGCAGCGAGTTGGCCAGGGAACGCATGGCGGAGCCTTGGTCGCCCACATTGTCGAGGTCTGTGAGCTTGTGGAAGATCAGCATGTTCGCGATGCCGTAGTGCCGTGCGAGTCGCCAGTGCGCATCCATCCGCCGCAACAGTGCGGGATGGGACATGAGCCGCCAGGCCTCGTCGTAGATCACCCACCGCTGCCCACCGTTCGGGTCGAGCAGCGCGGACTCCATCCACGCCGACGAGCACGTCATCAACACCGAAATGAGCGTCGAGTTCTCGGTGACCCGCGAGAGGTCGAGCGAGATCATCGGCAACGACGGATCGAACGCGACCGTCGAAGGCCCGTCGAACAAGCCGGCCAGGTCACCGGCCACGAGACGGCGCAGCGCGTGGCCGACGAGTCTGCCGTCCTCGGCCAACCGGCCGTCGGCATCCGCGCTCGGGGCGAGGATGCGATCAACGACCATCGGCAGGATCGGCACGGCGTTCTCCCGCACCGTCTGCGTCAGGGCAATGTCGATCGCGGTGTGCTCCAACGGCGACAACCCACGCGCGAGCACGGTCTCCGCGAGCGCACCGATCAGATCACGCCGCCGGGCCGCGACGGTCGAGGCCCACTGCACGTCCGACAGGCCGCTCGGTCGGTGACCTTCGTCGAGTGGATTCAGGCGAGTGTTGAGGCCGTGCCCGAGGACGATGGCACGTCCACCGACAGCATTGGCCACGGCGGTGTGTTCGCCCTTAGGGTCGCCAGGCACATACACGCGCCGCCCGAACGGCAGCGACCGCGTGTAGAGAGACTTGGCCAGCGAGGACTTGCCGGAGCCGACGATCCCGGCCAGCAACACATTGGGTGCGGTGATGATGCCGCGCGCGTAGAGCACCCACGGGTCGTAGACGAAGCTCCCACCCGAGTACAGGTCTTGACCGACGAACACGCCATCGGCACCGAGCCCGCCCTCGGCGACGAACGGGTACGCACCCGCCAGCGTCGCCGACGTGTCCTGATGCCGCGTCAGATGGAACCGACCCGGAGTGCGCAACCGCGCAGCACCCGGCTCGCCGGCCTTCGGTAGATAGACCGTCGCGCGGCGCTCGGCACGCTCCTCTTCCGCCTTCGACTTCGCAGCGGCGATCGCGGTCCTTCGCTGCTCGGCGTGGAGCCGGGCCTCTGCCTTGCGGCGCTGCTTGCGGAGCTTCCGCCGCTCCTTCGACGGTGCCACCAGAACGGCGGTGTGCAGCCGCGCGCGATCCTCGGTCACAGCACCAGCCCCCGCGCCTGCTTGACCGCCGTGATCTTGGCCGGCTCGAACCACGACCCATCCCGCTTCGGGGCGGGATGGTCGGCCTGCTCCGGGGCACCCGGCGACGAGTACGACACCAGTAGCTCCGGCCCCGCCTGCGCCCGAGCGGACTCGACCTGTTCGGCATCCCGGGGCTCTGCCTCCGGTTCTGTGTAGCGGCGCAGCAGCGAGACATAGCCGACGTGCGGGTTCACGACCAGTGCATAGTCGCCCGACAGCGCCACCTGGTCGTTCGTTCCCTCACCGGGCTCGTCGTAGACGTACCCGTTCTCCAAAGCGGCCTGCGTGGTCTCGTCGCCGTAGTCCCACTGTGCGAGGAAGTCCACCGCATCGACATGCCCCAACTCGCCGAGGATGCGCAACGGCCGGTCAGCCTCCTCGCCCTGGAGGAACACCACGCTGACCCACCGCGACGGCACGGACTCCTCGACGGCGGGCTCCGGACGCCAAGCGATCCGCCCCGCGGCGATGAACCCTTCCGCGAGCCGGTCATACGCCCGGTCGACGAGGTTCGCGGCCTGACGCAGCTCCTCCGCAGTGGCGAGCGCGTCACGCACTCCAGCCTCGTGGCTGCCAGCATCGTTGAAGGCGTGCGCGGCCTTGCGCTCGTGAACATCAGCGATCTGGTCGAGCGCCTGCCGCAGCGAGCGCATCCCCGAAGACAGATCACCGATCACCCCATACATCTCGGCGGGCTGATCGAAACCCCGGCTCGCGTGAGCGAGTCCGCGCAACGCTTCGGACGCCTCAGCGGCATCGGCAGTCGAATCAAAGAACGTGGGCATGGTGGCCTCCTGGCGTTGGGAGTCTGCTGAGACGACAGTCAGGTGCACAGGAAGGACCGAATGCTCTGGACTGGGCACCCCGGCCCTCTCCATGTCCTTCCGGTAAACTGACGGTGCGCGCGGAGAGCCGACTCCCTAGCGGTGAGCCTGCCTCAGACAGCGGTCACCCTCGACCAGGTTCTGTCTGACAATGCGCCATCAACAGGCAAGCGGAGGTTCGATGGGGAGACTACTGGTCACCGGTGCAGGTGGCTTTATAGGAAGCGCAGTTGCTCGACGCTTCCTAGACGAAGGACATGAGGTCACGACCATCGACAACCTCAGTTCTGGTTCCGCTGGGGCCATCCCCGAAGGCTGCACGACCGTCATTGCTGATCTCAGTAGTCCGCATACGTTCGACCATCTTGGCGAGCATCAGTTCGACGCGATCTATCACATTGCCGGGCAGAGTGGGGGCGTTCCTAGTTTCGCGGACCCAGTGTATGACCTCCAAGCCAATGTCCAGTCAACACTGCTGCTGCTTGCCTATGCAAAGAAAACCGGATGTCCGACTGTCATATATGCGAGTTCAATGGCAGTTTACGGCGATCCGGCGACGCTTCCAGTAACAGAGGAACACCCTTTCAGTCCGAAGACATTCTATGCAGTTGGCAAGATAGCCGCCGAGTCATACCTTCGACTCTACGCTGACCAAGGAATAGCCTGCACCGCGCTACGCCTCAACAACACTTACGGACCCGGCCAAGACCTGTCCAACCTCAATCAAGGTATGGCGAGCATCTTCCTCGGCCAGGCAGTAAGTTCCGGACAGATCAAGGTGAAAGGCGGCAAGGACCGCTTTCGCGATCTGGTCTATATTGATGATGCCGTCGAAGCCTTCGCCTTGGCGGGCGCCTCGGCGCGGCCTTTTGAATTCCGTGCGTACAATGTCGCCACCGGAGTGAAGACAACAGTAGAGGAACTGCTCTCCTTGATCGCTTCCTCGCTGCCGTTCAACGTTGAAGTCGAGGTGGAGGGAAGCACCCCTGGCGATCAACACGGCATCTATTGTTCATTCGATCGCATCGCCAGGGAGCTGAACTGGAGTCCGAAGGTAGATGCAGCCGCAGGAATCCAGCGCATGGCTCAGTGGGCACTTGGCGAGGCGGGCGACAAGAGAAAAGGGGTGGAGACGTGAGAGTCGTAGCGTTGGTGGCCGCCAGGGGCGGCTCACAACGAGTCCAAGACAAGAACACACGACCATTCGCCGACAGCACCCTTCTCGACATAAAGTTGGGCCAGTTGATCCGTGTGAGAGGTATCGATGAGATCGTAGTCAGTTCTGAGAACGAAAGAATCCTCAAGATCGCACGGAAACATGGCTGCGTAGCGAAGCGCCGCCCTGGTTCACTCGCCTCCAGCGAAGCACCGATGAGCGAGGTCTACCGCCACATGGCTTCGGAGCTTGAAGCTGAGACGATCCTCTATGCCAACTGCACTAGTCCGCTTATCCGTGACGCAACTGTCGAGGATCTCATTGAGACTTTCATGAGCATGGATGAAGATCATGACTCAGTTAGTACGACTTCGCTTGTACGGGAGTTCTTGTTGCGAGACGGGAGTCCAATCAACTACGACCCAGCAAATCAGCCGCGGTCGCAAGACCTTCCAAGAATCGACGCGCTGAACTTCGCGATCAACATTCTGCCGCGTACGACGATGATTGAACGCAAGAACGTTCTTGGCTACGCTCCCGTGCTTCGCGTGCTTGACGAAATCGAAGGCATCGATATTGATACACCCACAGACTTTGCGGTTGCGGAGTTTCTGTACGAGTCTTACGGGGGTGAGGCGCATCTTCGCAGACGGTGAAGCACGCGTGCGCACCGATCGTCTCCACGCTCTCATTATGTGGCCTGCGACGTTTGGTGGTTATCGAGCCAATGATTCGGAGCAACTGATCAATGGCGCTCTGCAAGTTAAACATAGGCTCCTGCTGCCCTCCATGCACTACTCGACGTTACGACAGTTCGTAGTGCGCGTTTATGCCGGCGAGGACTTCATCGGCACTGAGGACGACGGGTTTCGATTCTCGACCGATAAGTCGAAGGGTGTTTGGCGCGAATCGGACCGCGCTCAAATATTGGTCGTTGAAGCCGAAACAAATCTGGTTCTGCAAGTCAAGGAAGAGGTTCGGCGGATGTGTGGAGTCGGGCGCCATGCGCTTCACACCACGGACTCGATTGAAGAGTTCCGACAAGTCTGGCAGACCGCTACCAGGCTACGCGAGACTGGATTTCACACCGAGAGTCTTTGGATGCGATGAAGACGTATACCGCCGCGTTGCAGCCAATCCGCAAGGCATTCTGGCATGCCCGTAGTTCTCGGTACCTTGCCTCGCACCCAGCAGAGCGGCAGGCCATCAAGTTGAACCTTCCGCTTCGTGGCACGCACCAAGGCGAGAGGTGCTTCATTCTGGGTAATGGACCCTCGTTGCTTGACGAAGACCTCACACTGCTAAACGGTGAGACTCTGTTCTCCGTCAACAACCTCGATGCTCAGGAGTTGGGAGCGCCGCCACCGCGCTACCATGTGATCTCTGATCGGCGATTCTTTTCCATGGGTTCTGATTCAGTCGCTGATCGGGCGATGGCCTCCCGCCTCGCGCACATCACGAGCAGAGAAGGAGTGGCCTCCGGCCAACCGCCGACCACCTTCGTCCCGAGTTCGGAGATCGGGAAACTTGAGGAATTGTCTGGTGCGCGCGTACATGACGTCCGGTACTTTTGTAACCCGTACTACTTTTCGGACTACTACCAGATATCGGACAACCTGTCTCGCGTGATACCACGATTTAGTTCCGTCATTCAGCACTGCATAGTTGTCGCGATACATCTCGGATTCCGGCAGATCTACCTCCTTGGTTGCGACACTACGAACATTGTCGCCAACGTCCAGACGGCGATGGAAGAGAGTGCGGACAGCAGCTACGCGTATAGCGTGTCGCCCGAAACTGATCAGTGGCTTCGGAATCAGTATCGCAAACGCGACATGGAGCGATGCGCAGAGTCATATCTTGAAGTGCTTATGGCATTCCGATTTCTGTCCAGTTATTGCCAAAGCCGCGGCGTCGAGCTGGTCAACTGCTCATCGAGAACGGTCGTCGACTCGATCGTGCGCGCGCGGCTGCGAGACCTTTTGTGATTCTCTCAATTGTCATGCCTGCACACAATAGCAGTGGCCACATGGCGCCCACGCTCAAGAGCGTCGCCTCCTTGCTCGGTGAAGATGCCGAACTGATCTTTGTGGATGATGGCTCGTCCGACAACACGGCTGATCAGTTCTTCACTCTCCAGCGAAGCATCCCACTCGCGAACTCGAAGATTGTCAGGCAATCTCACCAAGGGGTAAGTGCGGCACGGAACAGGGGCATCGAGCACGCAAGAGGCGACTACCTACTCTTCCTCGATAGCGATGACTGCGTGTCGCATGAACTCCTTGCTTTGCTTCGAGCGTCTGTTTCTGACTATGCGGCCGACGTAGTGTGTTGGGGGTGGGACACCGAATCTGCCGACGGTTCGGTCCTCCGACGATACTTCGACGTCCATCCCCAGCTCCCACTGAACATGACTGGCGAGGAGGCGCTTTACCGGCGCGTAGTCGATCGTTCACTTCGTGTCTGGACGGCGAGTGCTGCCTACAAGCGCACGCACGTTGCAGAGCATGCGCTGGCATACACGCGAAATTGTTCTGTTGGAGAGGACCTGGAGTTTAGTTACCTAGCGCTCTTATACGCGAAGAAGGTCTCGTTTCTCCCGCGAGTGCTCGCCACCTACCGAAAACGCTCCGGTTCGGTGACCTCGAAGCCAAGGCTTTCGCGCTTCGACAGCATCCTGGCCCTCAAGCGCGTTCAGGCTGCGCTGGATGCTGACGGGAGACCGAGCGTTCGCGCTGTTGCTAGCCACTTCCGCCGGACGAAGATTCTCGTGAACTACTTTTACACGCTGGAGTCCTATCTGATGAATCCGACGGCCGGGTCGATATCGGAGACGCTCGCAGCGCTGAACGAGGTATTTCCGGAGCTGACTTCAGAGATCCAAGAAACGATCTCCGGCGACAGGTTGGGTTTACCAAAGGAGTGGCGGCTGTTTGCGGTTTCTCCGATGGCTTGGTGGGCCTGGGTTCGCGTTCGGCGCAGAACAGATCGATATCTACCAACGCGATTTAGGTCCTCTGGTCCACTCGCGCAGATGCGGCGTGCGGAACTGCTTGCGCGATGATCAGGTGGTGGCCAACCTCACTCCCAGGTCAGCACGTCTCTTAGCCTCAGCTGCTGTAAGCGGCGCGAGCTCCCGCGATTTCAAGTCGAGCCAGGCCAACTCAAAATGGACTGCCGCCGCGATCGCAGCGGATAGGTGCGAAGTCCTCCCGATCGGGAACACAACTTTCCTTGTCTCCACGCTGTCGATAAGCGCCGATAGTGATTGAATGAAGGGAACAGACCGCAGAGTAATTGTCCCGCCGAGGGTCGTCGATATGCCAAGCCTTCGCGCGATCTGAAACGTCTGGATAGCCAAATCCCTGACGGCTGAATCTTCAACATGCCCACGGGAGAGTCCGAGAGAGTCAGTCAAGTCTGTCCGTCCCAGCACGAGGCGTTCAATCTTCTCTGCGACGGGCGCGTTGGCAATTTCAGGAAGCGCCGCAACACCTGCGACTGACTCGATGTTGATCGCAAGTTGCGGTAGTTTCATGCCCTGAAGGTCAGCTTCAACGGTGACAGCGCGCACGAACTTTGAAGCGGCGAATGGGGATTCGATCATCGGCGCGACCACGCTCTGGGCTCCGAGTTGAAGAGTTTCTCGGATGTCTCGCACGGCTTCGCAACCGCCGACCTTGACAACCAGCTCCAGGTTGGCTTCGTCGGCGAGTGTAGCCAAGAGGGACGCTTCCGCGCTTGTTGCTCCTTCAGCCTCGAACTCGACTTTGAGATGTGACGCTCCGGCCTTACAGACCGCCTCAATCGCATTTCGCGCGTCCTGAATGGTCACTACAGCGAGCCTCCTTGTCGCCAGGGATCGTGGAGTTCCATCCTGCCAGAGGTGCCCCCGTCGACTATGGCTCCGGTCGGTGCGTCGGTCCCGACATCGCCAATCTTGGATGCCACCATGATCGACCTTCACACTCTGCGGCAGAGCGGGAGTGTGGCGGCGGTGAACGCGGCTGCTTGCTGGCCGACGAGGAGCCGAGTCTCGCAGGATGCTTGGATCGCGGCCTGCTCAATGGCGGCGACGGCGGCATCGAGTTCCTCGACGGTGGGCGCGGAGACGGCGATGAGGCCGGTGTAGCGGAGGATGCCGTGTCCGGCGGTGAGGTCGGCTTCTTGTTGGAGCACGTCGTGGTACTCGGCGGTCTGGGAGGCGTCCTCGATCTGGCCGATCTTCGCGCGCTGGGCCTGGTCGGAGATGTGCTCGACCTTCTTCTTGCGGATGTCGCGAGCAGCGGCATCGGAGCGCATCGGGGTGCAGATCAGCGAGAACGACCGCTGGATGCCGGTGGACAGCAACACCGGCGACAGGAACCCCGGATACACCAGCGATCGCGGCCACTCGCTGACCCAGAGCACCGCGTGATGGGCGGAGTCGGTGCGTAGCCTGCCCCAGGTCTCCGTGACCGCAAGCGGCCCCGCAGTCGCAAGGGACTGGCCGAGCCTCCCGTGCCGTTCCAGGGTCGCAGCGATCGCCGGGTCGTAGGCGGAGCGCAGCATCACCGCGATCTGCCCCGGCGTGAGCCACCCCGAGGGCGAGAGGTCGGCGGAGCGGAGCGCGGCGACGAGGGTGTTCATCTCCTGTCGCAACACGGCGGCAGCACCGCGTATCCCGCCTCCGGCGGTCCTGATCTGCCGCGCCGCCGTCTTCATGTCCAGTGACAGTGAGAGCGTGGTGGCGTGGCGTTCGCCGGCGGGTCCCGCACGCTGGATGAGTTCGGCGTAGGTGTCGGCCGCCCACGATCCATCTGGAGTGCCGTGGGTGGCCCACCATTCGGCCAGTCCGGTGCCAGAGTCCGGCAGCGTGCGCTCCAAGACCTGAAGGGTGGCGATCCGCCCGGAGCGGCAGACGGTGGCCAGCACACGGCCCCAAGACGTAACACGGCGTTCCTGTTCGCCCGGGTCGAGGAGCACGAACGCGGGATGGGTGACCTCGCACACCACGGTCAGTGTGGCGGCGTGGGGGTCGTGGATCATCCCGGCACTGGTGTCGGGGTCGGTGTATTCGCGCAGTCGCGCCATGTCGCCGGGCAGGGCGAGGGTGCCGACGGGGCGAGGGACGACGATCCTGCGCCGGTACAGCAGTTGCCCGCCGGTGGTGCGCCATAGCCACCAGCAGGCGATGGGCAGCCACTCCACGATGGGCCGGCCCGCGATGGGTATCCAGGTCAGCGCGGCGGCGAGTACCCAGATGGGGGCGGTGTAAGCGAGCAGCATCCCGCCGCCGGCGTAGAACGCGCCGATGAGCGTGGCTCCGCCGATGGCGAGCGTGATGAGCTGGGTCAGCGACAGGCCGAGGAGGACACCGCGGCGGGTGAGGCGGGAGAACTTCACCGGCACGAGTTCGCCCGCGGTGGGACGGTCGTGGTTCGTGCTGCTCATCGTCTATTCCTTCGGTGGGCGTGGCGCGGGCGGCGGGGGCTGCTTCGGCGGCGGGGACGGATCAGTGCTCGGCGGTCGTGGTGCAGGGCTCGACGGCGGTGCCGCAGGCGAGGCTGCGGGCGGTGGCGGTGTCTGCGCGGCTGCGTCGGCGGCGTGCTCGCCTTGGGCTCCCAACGCGGTTCCGGCCTTCGGGCCGGCGGTCGCGGCACCCTTGGCGACGCTCGCGCCGACCACGACGCCTGCCGCGACGGGACCGGCTGCGGCCGCGCCGCCCCCGCTTGCTGCGGCTCCACCACCGGCTGCACCTCCGCCGCCCGCGGCGGGTGCCGGTGCCGGGGTCTTCGGGGGTGGCGGTGCGCTGCTTCCTCCACCGGAGCCTCCTCCTGCGTTCCCGCTGCTGCTGGTTCCGTCGAGTACCTTCTTCGGGTCGCCGCCGCCTTGGGGTTTGGTGGGGACGGGGATCGGGCGGTTGAGTGCGCTCTTGGCGTCCTGTTCGGAGCCGATCGCGTGGTACATGTCAAACCCGACGAACGCGATGAACTTGTAGGTGAGGTAGGGGGCGAACGCGGCCATCGCCATCAGCACGATCCCCGCGATGGGGTCGCTGACGGAGGCGAGGTCGGCGTCGATGGGTGCGGAGACCTGGGTGATCGCGACGAGGAACATCACGACGAGCACGAGCTTGGAGCAGATCAGGGCGACGACGAACATCGCCCACTTTCCGATCCACCCGCGCGAGGCGTCCCAGGATGCGCCGCTGAACGCGAGCGGCGCGAACACGACCGCCACCAGCAGCAGTGCTTTCCTGACGAGGAGGGACAGCCACACGATCGCGGCGGCGGTGAGCGCGAGGCCGGCCATGAAGATCGTGATGATCGCACCGACACCGGGGGCCGCGATGTTGATGCCCACCAGTCCTGCGGCGAGGAGGGCGATCTTGTCGCCCATCGACTCGGTGGTCTCTCCGGCGGCCTGCACGATCCCGATGCACAGCTGGTCGACGACTTCCAGCAGCAGTGCCGTCAGCGTGATGACGACGAACGATCCGAGGACGGACTTCGCCAGCCCGAGCGCGGCGCGGGTGAGTGCGGTGGGGTCGCGGCGGATTAGGCCGGTGATGAGTTGGAGGCAGAAGAAGATCAGCATCACGAAGACCGCGATGCCGAACAGCAGGTTGTAGACGGCGATGTAGCCGGGCTTGGTGACATCCACCAGGGTCGTGGTGTCGAAGACCGACCAGACCGCCTCGAACAGCCACCCGGCGGCGGCACCCATCGCCTGGGCGAGCCAGTCGAACGGGGCCGCGACCAGAGAGGCGGCTCCTTCGCCGACGGCATCGCAGACCGAGGAGATCACGGGAACGTCGCACACGCCCATCACGAACACCAGCTCTCGACGACAGGCGAGTCAGACGGACTGGCCGACGTTCCAGAAGAAGTTGATGAGCGTCACGCTCGCGCCGCAGATCACCGCGGCACCGCAGGAGACGAGGACGCCGATCTTCCCGCGCGAGGCGAGGTGCGGGTTGGAGGAGTTCGCGCCGAAGCCCCACACGATCGCGGACACGATCAGCGCGAGCACGGACAGGATCAGGCCGATGGTCATCACCGCGCCGACGATGGTACGCAGTTGATTGATCCCCGGCAGCCCGTTGGTGTTGGGGTCGATGTTGATGTCCATCGGCACCAGCAGCGGCGCGGACATGACGTTGGCGAGCAGATCGAACACGGTAGGTCTCCTTGGCGACGGGCGGCCCGCCCACGGACTCGCAGACGGGGGTACACGCCACAGGTGCACCCGCAACCCCTCGACAGCAGAGACAGCGATGCCCACGCCGCCGAGGACGTGGGCATCGAGCTCAGAGAGGTTCAGCGTCAGAGTTGCTGGCCGAGGTTGAGGAGCCAGTTCATCCAGGCGACGCCGCCTCCCGCGAGGACGGCGGCACCGACAGCGACCAGCACTCCGATGCGTCCTTTGCTGGCGGTTGCGTAGTTGCCGTGGGCTGTCGCGATGGCCCAGACGATCGCGGAGACGATGAGCATGAGGACGGCGACGATGAGGACGAACGTCAGGAGCGCGCCGACGACGGCGCGGAGGTCTCCGATGCCGCCGAGCCCGTTGAAGTCGGGGAAGACACCCATCGTCGATCACCCTGCCTTGACGGTGACGTGGAGGTGGTCGTAGTGGCCTCCGGTGATGGAGGCGGGGTCGTGCATGCCGCCGCCGTTGTAGGGTCGCCAGCCCTCGGCGTCGCGGGCGACGGACCAGATTTGGCCTTGCCAGATCAGGTACTCGACGCCGAGCACGTCGGCGTTGTCCTTCATCCAGTTGGTGACCTTCCAGCCGGCGTCGAGCTGTGTCGGGGTGGGGTGCTGGCCGATGCGGTTGCCGAAGGTGATGTCGCACGCTCTGCCGAGGGGATGCTCGGACTTGGTGCCGGGGCGCGGTGAGTAGCAGCCCCAGCCGGTGTCGGGGAACGCGGTGAGGGTCTGCTGGCGGAGGTGGAGCATGCGGGCGGTGATCTTGCCCGAGCTGGTGGGATCGTCGACGAGCCGGTCGGGGTCTCCATCGACACCGGTCGGCGCGCCCGCAGTCGCGTTGCAGGCGGCGGGTGATCCGCTGGTCGCCGTGGGCAGGTTCGCGGCCCCGTGCTGGTTGAGCCAGGCGGCGGCGTCGATGGCCTCGCCGTTCGTGCCGCCGGGCCGGACCTCGAAGTGCAGATGTGCGCCGGTGCTCATGCCCGAGGAGCCGACATCGCCGATGTGCTGCCCGGCGCTCACGCGGTCACCGGGGCGGACGTGGATGCCGCTTTGCCACATATGCGCGTAGGCGGTCGCGACGGTCTTGCCGTCGATGGTGTGCTCGATGACGATGAGGCCGCCGTACCCGCCGGAGAACTCGGCGATGGTCACGGTGCCGTCCGCGGCGGCGAGGATCGGGGTGCCGTCGGGTGCGGCGAAGTCGGTGCCGGTGTGCATTTTCCGTTCGCCTGTGATCGGGTGAATGCGCATCCCGAACGGCGAGGTCAGCACCCAGGTGCCCTCGGGCAGCGGGAACACCACCCGCGACGACGAGACCGCCGGGCCACCCACTCCGCCAGTCGCGCTGCCGCTGTTGGTGAGGGCGGCGAGGATGCTGTCGGCGACGGGCGCGTAGGTGCGGTAGCGGTCGGGGTAGGCGGAGACTTCGACGGCTTGGGCGGCTTCGCCGGGTTCCATCTGTTGCCAGCCGGGGATGTCGAGCAGGCCGCGCGGTGAGGGGTAGTTCGGTCCGGTTGGCCCGCCGAAGAACGCTCGCGCCTGATAGTTCGGGTCCATCAGTTCGGCGACGGTGCCCCATCCCGATTGCGGGCGCATCTGGAACAGTCCGAGGGAGTCGTGGTCGCCGCCGTTGCCGTCGTTGGGGTAGTTCGCCGACTCGGGGTAGGTGCCGGTGTTGGTGAGCATCCGTAGCGTGGATTCGGTGAGCGCGGCCATCAGCGCGATCTTGATTCCTGGCCGGCCCACGTCGGTGATGCCGTTGCCGGCGGCGATGATCGTTGCCGCGTGCGTGAGCTGCTGACGGTTCAGAGTGAAGGTCTCGCCGTTCGCGGTGGTCACGGTGAGCGAGTCTGGGATCGTGCCGAGGTTCACGGTCCCGGCAGGGGTGGCGCAGTAGGCGGCAGCGGGGTTCATCAGCACCCCGATCCCGAGGAGTGCTGCGGCGGGGGCGAGGAACAGCAGCGCCAGGGCTGCGATGGCGGCTTTGCGGAACACGACAGCCCCTTCACCGCAGCGGGTTGTCGAGCTGCGACAGCCGCAGCAGATGGCACGTCGGGTAGGTGGGTCCGCAGACGACGAACACGGTGAACGCGACCGGATGCTCGCTGGTGACCGGTTGCCCGTTCCAGACCCCGGCGCGGTGGCGGGTGCCCTCGATCGTGACGGCCGTCGTGCCTGCCGCGAGCTGCCCTGGCTGGGCCTGCGCTACGGCGTCGGCCCAGGCGTCGGGGACGTACGCGGTGTCGATGGTGAGGTGCTGGCGGGTGGCGTATTGCCGCAGCTCGATCCAGGCGTCGCGGGTCGGCAGGTAGACGGCCACGTCGGAGGCGAGCCCCGCCTGTTCGTCGCCGCTGGGGTCACCGACCGTGAGGATCGCTGAGGTGTAGTCCAGCGGCCACAGCCCCGAGGCGGTGTCCCACGCGAACAGAGTGGACGCGACACCGCGAGCGAAGGTCTCGGGATCGGCCGAACGCGGAACCGCCGGTACCCGCGGCGACCGGGGCGTGCTCGGTGCCACCGACGGCGGTGCTGTCGTGGTCGGGCCAGGCTCGGGGTCGGGATCGGGGGTGGTGTTGCTGCGGGGGCCGGTGAGGAGTCCGTAGACGCCGACGCCGGCTAGGAGCAGCAGGACGATGCCGGCGGCGATGAGGGCGAAGAGTCGGCGGCGGTTCCGGGGATCGGTGGATGCAGGGCTCATGCCGAGCAGGTGCGCACCCGGCACCCGTGCCCGTGGTCAGAGCGCGCGGAGGCGTGGCCGCCCCGCCGCGTCGTCGCGGGCGGTGCGGAGTGCGTCGGCGAACCGGACTGTGCCGTCGGCGGTGGCGAGGAAGTTCTCGAACTGCTCGTCGGTCAGCTCGGCGGCGAGGGTGTCGGCGTCGTAGTGGATCCACCAGTTCGTCAGTTCGCCCCAGGTCTGGACGAACGCCCGGAGCGGATAGCGGACGGGTTGCCCGTCGCCGGTGACGAGCGGCAATGGCTTGGGTGGGGTGCGCTTGCCCTTCTTGATCGACTTCGCGCGGGCAACGGCTGCTTCGGCGCGAGCGTGCATCTCGGCCTCGCGCCGCTCCCGCGCGGTCGTGTCGGCCTCACGGATCGCCTGGTAGATCGGATGCACCGGGTCACCGGCCTCAATCCTCTCCAACCCAGCGGAAGCCTCGGCGCGCAGGGTCTCTGGCAGGGCAGGGTTGCCAGCGATGTCTTCGAGGTAGCCGATCTTCTCGAACGTCGTGTGCGACGCGCCGCCGGGGATCATCGCCGCCGCCTGCTCGCGGGCCTTCCCGAGCGGCCCGCTCGACGGTGGTGCAAAGTTTGCACCACCGTCGTTTCCGGGCTGGTTCTCGCTGCTGAACTGCGTGGCGGACTTCCGGCGGGCGGCGTCCTCGGCCATGACCTGCTTGAGTTCCCGGTACAGGCCGGCGGCTTCGAGCTGGGTGTAAGGCTTGTGGAGCATGTTGTCGTCCTGCTCGGCGAGGAGCTGCCCGAGCCGGTCGGACAAACCGCTGCGAACCCACACGTTGACGGTGCGCCAGCCGAGCTTCTTGATCGCGGCCAGGCGTCGTGCCCCGCACACGAGCACGCCGTCGATGGTGATCGTGAGGGGTTGCAGCAGGCCGTCGCGGTCGATGGACGCGGCGAGGGCGTCGATGTCGCCGAGGTCGGCGCGGTGCCGGGTGCCGACGTGGATCGAATCGACGGTGCGGTCGAGTTGGATGCTGCCGATCTGTGGCTCGGTCACGATGACTCACCGCCTCCACTACTCGGTGCGGCCAGTGCGAGCGCGAGGATCAGGTCGTCGTCGCGGAGCAGCAGGTCGAGCGTTTCGCCGAGCAGGAGCCGGAGCAGGATGCCGCGACCGCTGCTGGTGGCGACGTAGGCCGGGTGCGGGTTCCCGAGCAGTGCTTTCAGGAGTGCGGCCCAGGAGCGGCGCGGCAGGTCGAGCAGTGCCCGCGCGTGCCGATCGCGGCGCAGCGTCTCGTAGGCGGACTGGCGGGTGCCGGCCTTCATCAACGCCCCGCAGACGTGCTCGACGGCGGCCCGTGCGGTGTCGGCGGGCCAGTCGAGTAGGCACAGCATCGTGATGGCGTCCTCGGCCGCCGACCCGGCGGACATGCATGCCTGCGCCGACCCGAGATTGTCGCGCGGTTGCGGTTCGAGGTCGCTGGGGCGCAGGTCGGTGGTGTGGAACGCGGGATGGTAGTCGGCCAGCGCGGTGTCGCGTTCGGAGAATCGTTCGGGGTCGTGGAACGCGGAGACGTGCGCGCGGCGGGCCTGGTGCACCGAGCAGAGCAGTCCCTGGGCTCGTTCCTCGTAGACGCAGGTGATCCGCACGGCGTGGGTGATGATCGCCCACGGATCGTTGGCCTCGCGGGTCGAGCGGTACTGCATCGCGTCGAACGCCGCCGTGACTGCTTCCCAGGTATCGAGCTTGTGCTTCCTCGCCAGAGCGCGGTACTTGTCGGCGGCGAACTCCATCAGGTCGCGGGCCACCGGGTCGTGAACCCAGGCATCCTCGCCACCTTCGGCGAGGCGATTGAGCAGGGCGCGCAGGCCCTCGCCGGTGGTGAAGTCCTCAGCCCCGTAGACCGTCGCGTGTTCGGTGCTGGTGTTCCTGCTGGTGCTGGTTGGTGTGGTCATGGTGTCGGCACCTCCTGGCAGGCAGGTGCTCACTCGCTCCCACGAGCGCGTCCTGCTTGCCGATGCCGTCGCAGCCATGACCTGTCACCTCCGTCAACTCATCGAGACCCCGGAACGGGACACCTGCGACGCCGGTGCGGTGCTGCGCCCGAACGCCGAGATCGGAGGCAGCCGCCGGGCGCGATCTCCGAGACGGCGAACGCCGGCCCCGAGCGGGGTGCGGGTGCGGCGGGCGAGCTCGGCGTGGAAGTCGAGGCCACGCCCGGCCGCGTGCGCCGAGTGCCGGGCGATCAGGTCGGTGGGGCGCACCCACTCCACGCCGCGCCCGCGAACGAGCGCGTGCTGCTTGTCATCGCGGGCGACCTGCGCGGCCCGCACCGCCTCCGGCGTACTCGTCGCCTCGGCGGGCTCGGGGCGTTCCCGCGGCTCGTCAGGCACCAGCCGTGCCGGATCGGGCCTAGCGGGGTCGCGGTGCTGCGGGTTCTCAGTTGTGTTCATGGGGTCGTCTCCTCCCGCTCGTCTGCGGTGTTGTTGGTGTCAGTGAGGTGCGCGACGGCGAACCAGCGGCCCACGGTCGAGGGATGCACCCCGAGTTCGCGGGCGATCCGCTTGTTCGACCAGCCCGCCTCGCGCAGCTCCCAGCCCAGGGCACGCCGATCCGCCACATCGTCGTCTCGACGAGCCGGTTGCGCGTCGCCAGACGGCAGCTCTGGCATGGGCTCGACGGCGACCGTAGAGAACGCGGCGGCGGGTTCCTTGTCGGGGTCGGTGGTGCGGGTGAGGATCACGGTCAGGTGCGTGATGGCGAGCAGAACGACGGGCGGCACCGCGGCGACCGAGGCCGCGAGCATCCTGGGAACGTCGGCGTCTGCGGCGACGACAGCGTGAATGGCGTTCGCCGTCACCGAGACGAGCGCGCCGCCGACCAGCAGCACCCACGGGTACCAGGCCGACCGCTGCCCGGCCAGAGCGACGACGGCGACCGTGGCGACGACGATGATGCCGTCCACGATCAGCGGCCACGCCCACGCCTGCCCCGCCCCGATCCCGGAGCGAGCGGCCAGATCGGCCAACGACGTGAACGACAGCCAGAACGCCCCGGCGGCGATGAACACCGTCCCCGCAACCGCCGTCATGGCAGCCCAGCGCCGCCCGTCCGATTCACGCCTCACAGCCCGGCCCTCCCGAAGGCTGCGGACGGCGCGCTCGCCGAGCGGCCGAACCATCGACCCGCGCTCTGGGTTCTGCCGTCTGACGTTGCCTCGGGCGCGGGCTGGGTGGATCGGTAGGCAGAGCGCACCGTCGTGGTGATCTCGCGATCACCCAGACCCGCCGACTGTGCCGCAGCCCCCAGTGCATCGAGGGCGTCGGACGGCGGGACGCCGTTCTCGGCGAGGCGGCAGGCGGCCCAGAACAGGCCCCGGTTCCGCTCGCCCTCGCCCCGCCCGGCGACCCACGCCGCCAACCGCTCAGCATCCACACCCATCGAGCCGCTGCTCGCGCGTGGTGGAGCGACGGGGCGCGGGTCGAGGAAATCCCGCAGACGGGCCGCATCCACCGCGCAGACCGAGTGCGCGGCGATGTCGGCGACCTCGTACCGGCGGACGTGGCCGTCGATGATTCGCCGGGAGGGCGGAGCGATGATGTAACCGCCGTCGCCCCGGAAATCGACACCAGCGGTGGCTGCCTGCCACGACCGCTGCTCTCTGCCCGGTGTCGCCGGGAAGTACACGTGCGCGCCACCGGTCGGTGTGCGCACCAGCAGACCCGCCCCGTCGACGAGCCCCGCGTCGGCGGCGCGCTGGAAGGCCGGGCGGCCGTCGTGGGGGCCGTGGACATCGACATCGACGACAACGACACCTGATGCCGCGCCGGTCGGGATGCCGATGTTCGCGTCCGGTGTGCGCGACCACCACGCCGCAACCTGTTCCGGGTCGCTGCTCGCGTCGAGGAACCCACGACGGGTCAGCGGACGCTTCCCCTCGACGACGCACGGAAACACGGGCACGCCAGCCGCCGCGAGGGTCCGCGCCGCCAGCGCCAGGCTTGGCGAGCGATCCACGCGGATGAGCGCCGCAAGGACATCGAACGGTTCGGGCATCACAGCCCCCGCCCTGCCATAACCGGCACAGCACGCGGTCGATCCGCCTCCACCGCAGGTGTGCGGGAGGTGCGCGGACTGGGGGTGTTGCGTTCGAGGCCGGGCGGGGTGCCGTCGCCGACTTGGAGCGTGTCGAGCTGGTCGAGGATCGCCAGCGCGGTCTTCCGCACCCGCTCGCCGGTGGCCTGCACCACCTGGACGGGCTCTTGGCCGTCCACGCGGGCAGCCCACGTCGACACGTACGGGATCGTGTACCCGGCAGTGTCCATGCCGTGCGCGGCACCGATCATCAGCGCGACAGACTCAGCTTCGACCTCACGGATGCCGCGATGCTGCCGCGCCTCCTCGTCATCGGGATCGTGCATCACAACATGCGCCAGCTCGTGCGCGAGAGTCTTGACCTGCGCGGCCGGGTCCATGTTCTCCCGCACCGCGACCGTGCGCGCCTCGTAGTCGGTCATGCCGTTCGCGCCGGAGATCATCCCCTCGTGCGGCACCCGCAGCACCTCAAACCCCGCCCCGCGAATCTGCCCGGCCAACCCCTCCCACAACCCCGAGGGCGCTTCGCCTTCCAGCAGCGTCGGAGCGGGCGGCCCCGGCAACGGTTCACCGTCGGTCTGCGAGGCATCCCACACGTACGCCGGCCTCGCGCCGACCATCCGCGAGCGCACCACCTCGCCGGCTTTCGGCTTCTCCCGCGGCCCGAGCCGCCGCCACGACCCCGCATCGGCAGGCGTCGCGGTGGCGAACCGGCCCGTCACGGGCGCGAAGATCATGTAGCCGGGCTGGCCCTTCATCACCTGCCGCCCGAGCCCCTGCCACTGCCGGTACCCGGCAACCAGAGTCGGGAAGGGCTCCGGCACCCGGCCGGCCTCGAACGCGGCCTCGTGCTGCACCCAGATCAGCATCGTGTTGTTGAACGACCGCGACCGGAACCGAGCCGCGAAGGCCAGCGCCTGCCGCCAGTCGTCACCCGAGACCAGCGACTCGACAGCGCCAGTCAACTTCTCGTGCAGCTCGTCGAGCTTCGCTTCCCTTGCCGCGCGGGCGTCCTCGTTCGATGCCATGCTCCGGCCTCCTCTTCGGCGGGCCGCGCCAAGGTTGCGCGCGGCGGTACACCTGGCAGGTAGGCGCGAACACCCGCGCCCGGATCGTGAGCTGGACATCGTTCACCTCCTTGAGGCAGCCCGAGCCGAGACCGAAACCGAGCATTGAGCATGCTCAAAATGTCCCGGAGTCCTGTTCTAACACCCATCGTTGAGCATGCGCAAGCCTTGATTTGTGCATGCTCAACGACTACGGTTGAGCATGCACAACCACCCTCCGGGTGGATCACATGGATGCCTTGCCCGTCGCGAAGGGAAGGGGGTCACCGCCATGACCGAAGACGAGAGCCAGGCTGCGGCCGAAGACCTCGCCAAGCGTCTGCGGCTCCTGATGGACGTCGCCGTCGCCGAGTCCGGCACGGAACCGACGTACTCGCAGATCGCCGACTACCTCCACGAACGAGGCACCAACCTGTCGCGGTCGCGCTGGACCTACATGGTCAACGGCCACCGCTACGTCCAAGACCCCGCCGTCTTCGAGGGGCTCGCCGCGTTCTTCGACGTGGACGCCGCGTTCCTTCTCGGTGAGGACGGTGCCGCCACTCCCGAGAAGGTCTCAGCGCAGCTCGATCTGGTTCGGTCCATGCGGGCCGCGAAGGTGAAGTCCTACGCAGCCCGCACCCTCGGCGACATCTCGCCGAAAGCACTCCACGCCATCACCAAGTTCTTGGACGAGGAAATGACACACATGCCCGAGCACTGACCGGTACCGCACGACACGGAGCCGACGCCGGTCTCTGCTCCCCACAGACAAGGGGCAAACCGTGAATATCGAACAGACCGTATCGGCGGCCGTCGCGGGCCTTCAGCTCGGCAACACCTTCACCTTCGACAACCTCCGCCACACCGTCCAAGACCGACGGCACCGGCGGCTCCGCATCGTCGAACTCGCAGACCTCAACGCTCACGACGGCCTCTGCGCGGCATTGCTCTCCACCGACGCCGACGACTACGTGCTCCACGCCCGCAGCGACTCCGCACTCCACCGCCAGCAGTTCGTGCTCCACGAGCTCGCCCACATGATCCTCGGGCACTGCGACGGCGACGACTGCGCCGCCGAGGAAGCGCTACTGCCCAACATCCCGCCGCACACCCGCGCACGCCTGCTCGCTCGGCAAGACCTCGACAGCGAAACCGAGATCGCCGCCGAGTCCCTCGCCGACCGGCTCGCCGCCGGCATCCGAGCATCGGTGTTCGCCGAATCGGCCTACTCGGAGGTCTTCGGATGATCCAGACGCTCGTCGCAACGCTCATGTGGGCGCTCGTGGCGAGCCTGCTCATCTTCCGCCGCAAACGCACCGACCGCAGCATCACCTACGCCGCCCTCACCATCGCCATCGCCATGACGCTGAACGTCGATGGCATCTACACGGTCGTCGATCCACTGCTCGGCGGCACCAACCTCACCACCCTGCTCGCGGACGCACTCCTGATGACCGGGCTCTTCTTCCTCGGACGCGGCGTCATGAAGTCCGGCGAGTACCGGCCCAGGCTCGTCCGTGCCGCCGTCAGCGCACCCGTCCTGCTCATCGCACTGCTCGCGATCACCGCATCGTTCCTGGCCATCGACCGCGGCACCACCACGACACGATTCATGAGCGACCTCGGCGAGCAGCCCGCAGCAGCGGTCTACTCGATCATCAACTTCAGCTACGGAGCACTCGTCATCGCAACGATGCTCGTCCTCGCCGCACGGCAGTATCGACACAGCACCGGCATCCAACGCCTCCCCGCTGCGCTGCTCAGCCTGGGATCAACGTTCGGCGTCGCCCTCTGCCTCGCCGTGATCGTCATGGACATCGCCCACGCTACCGGCCACCTCGGCCTCATGCACGCCATCCAGGCCGCCTACGATCCGCTGTCCGCACTCACTTTCGTGTTCCTCTGCGCCGGGTTCGCGGTCCAGCCCGCCGTCCGCCGCGCCCAGCACCGCTCCCGGCGTCGGCACACGATCTCGTTCACGGCGCAGTTGGAGCCGCTCTGGCTCCGAGCGACCCACGCGCGACCCGGGCTCAGCCAAGCCGACCCCCTCGCCGCCAACAGCGAAGACCCCGAAGGCCACCTCCACCGAGTGATCGTCGAAATCCGCGACGCGATGATCGACCCCCGCATCACCTTCGACATCAACGCCGACGAGCGCGACCTACTCGAACGCGCCGAGAGCCACCTCGTCGGAAGCGAGACCGCCGTCGCAGCGGGCTTGCCAGTTCCCAACGTCGAGGAGCGGGAGTCGTGATCGGCCGCGTCGCTCTCGGAAGCGGGGTCGCGGCGGCAGCGGCTGCCGGGGTCGGGTGGGCCATCGCGCGGCGACTCACCGCACCCGTCGACCCACGAACGTTCGACCTCGCCATCCGAGGCATCGAGCACGACGGCGACGGCGACGGCGGCCTGATCGTCCTCGACCGAACCGAGCAGACCACTGCCGATGGCATCTACAACCTCTGGTTTGAGCGCGGCGGCTGGGCGCAGCTCTCCACCGAGGTCGTCGATCGCGGCCCTACCCGCGTCGCCCGCAGGATCATGGGCACCACACCCGGCCTCACCCCGAAGGTCGGCGACCGTGCCTCGTGGAGCGGCATCTACTACGCCAGCCCAGCCGACGCCGGACTCCACGCCCGCGACATCACCATCACCACACCGGCAGGGCCATGCCCGGCCTGGCGCATCGACGGCGACCCGTCGACCTGGGTTATCCATATGCACGGGCTCAGCAGCACCCGCGCAGGCACCCTCCGCGGCGTCCTCGCGGCAACCGAACTCGGTTACACCTCCCTCATCGTCAGCTACCGCAACACCGCAGAAGGGCCGCGAGTTGGCACCGGGCGATCAACCCTCGGCCGCACCGAGACCGCGGACGTTGACGAAGCCATCGGATACGCCGTCCGACGCGGAGCCCAACGAATCGTGATCTTCGGCTGGTCGATGGGTGCCGCGATCGCACTCCAGCTCGCCGACCACCCGCGGCACCAGGGACTCATCGCTGCGCTCGTCCTCGACTCACCCGTCCTCAACTGGACCGAGGTCGTCAAGGCCAATTGCGCCCGAAGCGGACTGCCCGCAGCAGTTGGGCACCTCGCGCTCCCATGGCTCACCGCCGAGCCGCTGGCGCGTGCCGTCGGGTTGCCGGGGCACATCCCGCTCCGCTCGTTCGACTGGACATCCCGAGCGACAGACCTTACGACACCGACCCTGATCCTTCACGGTACTCGGGACGACTCCGTACCGATCCGGCTCTCACGAGCACTCCGAAATGCCCGCCCGGACCTTGTTGATCTGGCGACCTTCGACGCCGGCCACACCCTCTGCTGGAACACCGCCCCCGACCGGTGGCAGGACGCAGTGACCACCTGGCTCAAGGCGCGTGTCCCACGCTGATCGGCAGAACGGAGCGACCACCCTCGGCACCCATCTCGTTCGGCCACGCCCGGAGAAACCCAACTCAAGCCGTACCTCCGCCGGTATCATCGTGAGTGTTGGCCTGCCTGGGCCATTGAGCGAGGGAGGACCAACGTGGCTGAGCCGTGGCTGTCCGCAGAGGACATCGCCGCCCACCTCGGGGTCACCAAAGACACCGTCTACACCTGGATCGCCGAGAAGGCCATGCCCGCCCACAAGGTCGGACGCCTCTGGAAGTTCCAAGCCAGCGAGGTCGACGACTGGGTGCGACGAGGTGGCGCCTCGTCCTCGACTCACGACGAGGACGCTGGGTAGTCGCGTGCGGATCATCAATAACGTCTCCGACCTGCTGGGTGACGATCTCAAGGCCGAGATCGCGCCGGGCTCGAAGGTGCGCATCGCCGCGTCGACGTTCTCGATCTTCGCGTTCGAGGCGCTCCGCAAGGAGCTGGAGAAGGTCAGCGAGCTGGAGTTCATCTTCACGTCGCCGTCGTTCGTGACGGAGAAGGTGACGGACAAGCTCCGCAAGGAGCGGCGTGAGTTCTTCATCCCCGGCGGGCAGGCCGAGTCGAGTCTGGCGGGGTCGGACTTCGAGATCAGGTTGCGCAACAAGCTCACCCAGCGGGCGATCGCACGTGAGTGTGCCGATTGGGTTCGCCGCAAGGTCACCTTTCGCTCGAACGCCACGGGGAACCCGATGCAGCAGTTCGCTGTCATCGATGACAAGGCGGCCTACACCCAGCTTCAGGGGTTCACGACCGCCGATCTCGGCTACGAGCGCGGCAACGCCGTGTCGAGCTTCGTGAACCGTCTCGACGAAGCCCCGATGACCGAGCAGTACATGCAGTTGTTCGACCAGATTTGGAACAACCCTGAGCAGGTGAGCGATGTCACCCAGGCCGTTCACGACCACATCGCCAGCGTGTACACCGAGAACTCCCCGGCACGCATCTACTTCCTGATCCTGTACAACCTCTTCGCAGAGTTCCTCGACGACATCAACGAGGACGTGCTGCCGAACGACCGCACCGGCTACCAGGAGACGAAGGTCTGGCAGAGCCTCTACAACTTCCAGCGCGACGCGGCCACGGGCATCATCAACAAGTTGGAGACCTACAACGGCTGCATCCTCGCCGACTCCGTGGGCCTCGGCAAGACGTTCACCGCGCTCGCGGTCATCAAGTACTACGAGCTGCGCAACAAGTCCGTGCTGGTGCTCTGCCCGAAGAAGCTCGCCGAAAACTGGACGAATTACAACGCCAACCTCACGACCAACATCTTCGCCTCCGACCGGTTCAACTACGACGTGCTCGCCCACACTGATCTCTCCCGCACGAAGGGTGAGTCGCTCGGCCTGCGGCTGGATCGGATCAACTGGGGCAACTACGACCTCGTCGTGATCGACGAGTCCCACAACTTCCGTAACGCCGACTACGCCGAGGAGAAGGAGTCCCGCTATCAGCGCCTCATGCGCCAGGTCATCCGCGAGGGTGTGAAGACTAAGGTGCTGATGCTGTCGGCCACCCCGGTGAACAACAGGTTCAACGACCTCAAGAATCAGCTCCAGCTCGCCTACGAGGGTGAATCGGAGAGTCTTGCCCAGCACCTGAGTCTGTCCACGACGGTCGAGAAGGTCTTCTCCGACGCGCAGCGCGTGTTCAACGAGTGGTCCAAGCTCGACCCCGAGCAGCGCACGACCGACCGCATCCTTCAGATGCTCGACTTCGACTTCTTCGAGCTGCTCGACTCCGTGACGATCGCCCGATCCCGCAAGCACATCCAGGCGTTCTACGACACCACCGAGATCGGGGCATTCCCGGAGCGACGCCCGCCGATGTCCATCCGCGAGCCACTCACGGACCTCCCGGACGTGCCGGGCTTCAACGACATCTTCGAGCAGCTCCAGGCACTGACCCTCGCTGTCTACACCCCGCTCACGTACGTGTTCCCGAGCCGGCGCTCCAAGTACGAAGACCTCTACAACGTCACTGCCGGTAGCGCCCGATCCAACCTCGGGCAGGCGGGCCGTGAGCAGGGCTTGAAGAAGCTCATGACCGTCAACCTGCTCAAACGATTGGAAAGCTCGGTCGATGCCTTCCGTCTCACCCTGGCGAAGATCGAGGACTCCGTGACCCACACGCTCGGGCGCATCAGTAACCACGCCGGCAACCTCGCCGACCTCAGCCCCGAACTTGCCGGGCTCGACTTCGATGTCGATGACGAAGACGACGCGAACATCGAGGCGCTGTCCTTCGGCGAGAAGATCAAGATCGACCTCGACGACCTCGATATCGAGTCCTGGCAGCGCGACCTGTGGAACGACCGCGAGACCCTGCGGGAGCTTCTCGACGAGATGCGCAAGGTCACTCCTGAGCACGACCTCAAGCTCCGCAGGCTCAGGCAGCTCATCGAGGACAAGGCCGAGCATCCGATCAATGACGGCAACCGCAAGGTGCTCGTGTTCTCGGCCTTCGCCGACACCGCCGACTACCTCTACCGTGAACTTGCACCCACGCTCGCAGCCGCCGGGTTGGACATGGCAGTGATCACCGGTGGCAGCCACGGTGCGAAGACGACCCTCGGCACGGGCTTCGACTTCCAGCAGGTCATGTCTTTGTTCTCGCCGCGCTCCAAGCAGCGCCATCTCACGATGCCGCGCGAGACCCGCGAGTTGGATGTGCTCATCGGCACCGACGTGATCAGTGAGGGCCAGAACCTCCAAGACTGCGACTTTCTGATCAACTACGACATCCACTGGAACCCGGTGCGTATTATCCAGCGCTTCGGGCGCATCGACCGCATCGGCTCCACCAATGGCCAGATTCAGCTCGTGAACTTCTGGCCTGACATCTCCCTTGACGAGTACATCAACCTCAAGGAACGCGTCGAGAACCGCATGGTCATCGCCGACCTCGCGAGCACTGCCGACGATAACGTCCTCACCCTTGAGGACTCCGACGCCGCCTTCCGCAAGGAACAGCTCCGCAAGCTCCAAGACGAGGTCATCGAGCTCGAAGATGTCCGGACCGGGGTCTCGATCACCGACCTCGGGCTCAACGACTTCCGCATGGACCTGCTCGGCTATATCAAGGAACATGGCGACCTCGACACCGCACCGCGCGGCCTCCACGCCGTGATCCCAGCAGACCCCGCAAAGGGACTACGACCAGGCGTCATCTTCGCCTTGCGGAACCTCACCGCGGACGAGCACATCAATCGAGGCAACCGCCTCCACCCGCACTACCTTGTCTATCTCGATGACCAGGGCGAGGTGATCGCGAACCACACCGAGGCCAAGCACCTCCTCGACCTGCTGCGCGTCGGCTGCCGGCCCCACGAAGAGCCGGTCAGCGATGTCGTCGGCATGTTTAACGCCGCGACCGGCGAGGGCGCTCAGATGGGGAAGTACTCGGCGCTGCTCACCGACGCAATCCACTCGATGATCGATGTCACCGAGGAACGCGACATCGACAGTCTCTTCACCGGCGGCAGCACCACGGCCCTCACCCAGACCATCGCCGGCCTCGACGACTTCGAGTTGACCGCGTTCATTGCGGTCGTAGACCCCAATGGGGGCGGCGCCGATGACTGACATCCTCTACCGCTGGCCCGAGGCAGCGAAGTTCGGCAGACGCGTGCCCAAGGAGAAGTTCTACGAGCACGGCACCGTCAACACCGCTGTGCGAGAGAAGTTCATCAATGAAGTCCAACGCGCCACCTGGGCCTACAAACTCGCCGAGGCCACGATCAACCTGCCCAGCACACCAGCAGTGCCGGAGATACAGGTCTTCACGATCGACGCCAAGACCGACGACGTTAGCGAAGCCGTCCTGGGTGCCATCGACAAGGCCATCCCGTTCCCGATTATCTTCGAGATCGCGCGCCACCGCGCCGATCAGCCCGAGGTTCGGATGGTCGCGGCGCACAAGCAGCTCGGGGCCGGAACGCCGAAGCTCAGCCCTTACTACTCGACTGGTTGGCAGCCAGAGGACACCCTGCGGCAAGCCCTGCCGACGGCGATCACCTTGCCGACGCTCTACCCTGCGCTCCTGCAACCGCTGACTCCGATCACCGCACGCCCGGGCGAGGAAATGTCAGACGTCGCCGACAGACTGGCCACGGTGCGCAAGCTCGAACGCGAGGTCGCGTCCTTGGAGCGCAAGCTCCGAACCGAGCCACAGCTCAACCGCAAGGTCGAGCTCCGCCGCACACTCAAGACGAAGCAACACGAACTGGAACAGCAGAGGTAACCCGTGGAGAGACTACGCATGACATCGCCCGACCTCACGCGGGCCAACATCGACAAGATCGCTGATCTGTTCCCCAACGTCGTCACCGAGAGCTCCGACGCCGACGGCAACCCCGTGCGAGCGGTCGACTTCGACTTGCTGCGTCAGGAACTCAGCGACCACATCGTGGAGGGTCCGCAGGAACGGTACCGGCTCGACTGGCCCGGCAAGCGTGCCGCCGCCTTCACTGCGAACGCTCCGATCGCGAAGACCCTTCGCCCCGTGCGGGAGGAGTCGGTCGACTTCGACACCACGAAGAACCTCTTCATCGAGGGCGACAACCTCGACGCACTCAAGCTGCTCCAGGAGTCCTACCTCGGCAAGGTGAAGCTGATCTACATCGACCCTCCGTACAACACTGGGAACGACTTCGTCTACAACGACGATTTTGCGGAAACGACCGACGAGTATCTGACGCGGTCCGGGCAGAGGGATGGCACAGGGGTTCGACTCACTGCCAACCCGGAGTCGAACGGGCGGTTACACTCAGACTGGCTCAGCATGATGTACCCGCGGCTCAAGCTCGCTCGCAACCTGCTTCGTGACGACGGCGCGATCATGATGAGCATCGATGACCACGAAGTCGCCAACCTTCGTGCGTTGTGTGACGAGGTCTTCGGTAGCGCCAACTTCGAGGCATCATTCGTCTGGCAACGCAAGCAGTCACCCCAGCGCGACGCAACCAATGTCTCGGCCACTCATGATCACATCCTCGTTTACTCGCGCCGTCGGCCCGAAGACCGTAAGGATGCCAGTGGATGGCTCGCGAGACTCCTGCCGATGGGCGAAGAGCAACTGAACCGCTACGACAACCCCGACAACGATCCACGGGGGGTCTGGACATCGAGCGACTGCACGATCAACAAAACAGCCAAAGAACGTCCGAACCTCTACTACCCGGTGCGGAACCCTCACACCGGTGAGGATGTATTCCCGTCCCAGAATCGCACCTGGATCTTCGACCGGAACTCAATGGCGAGGCTGATTGCTGAGGACCGACTCTGGTGGGGCGCCAAGGGAACCAACTTCCCACGCCTAAAGGCCTTTCTGGCAGAGAACCAGCAGGGCGTTAAGCCTCAAACGCTGCTTCTTCGGACAGTTGTGGGCGATAACACCGCCGCCACGCGCGAAGTCAACGCACTTTTCCCGGAGGGAAACGTATTCGATACCCCTAAGCCAACTTCGTTGATCAAACACCTGATCTACGTTGGAAACACTCAGCATGACGACATCGTCTTGGACTTCTTCGCTGGATCGGCCACTACTGCGGAGGCTGTGTTGCAGCTCAACGCTGAGGATGGGCAGGAACGACGATTCATCATGGTGCAACTGCCCGAAGAGTATGGTGACGACTCGCTAGCGAAGTCGCTCGGATTTGCCACCATCGCTGAGACGGCCCGTGAGCGCATTCGGCGGGCAGCGGCCAAAGCCTCTGTGGGTGTTGGTCTGGTCGGCCTGGATGCCGGCTTCCGATCGCTCCGTGTTGACACAACGAACCTGGCAGAGACGGCAACCGCAGCCGACGATCTTGTGCAGACCGCTCTGATCGACGCTGTCAGCAGCGTGAAACCCGACCGCACGGGTGAAGACCTGTTGTTCCAGGTTCTTCTCGACTGGGGCCTGGAACTCACGATGCCGATCAAGAAGGAGACCATCGATGGCTTCGAGGTGTACGACGTTGAGGAGGGTGCGTTGATCCTGTGCACACGTCCGCGTGAGGCGCGCGACCTCTCTCTCTCTCTCTCTCTCTCTCTCTCTCGGGCTGCCGCAGCCATCGCGGAGCGTCAGCCGCTACGTGTCGTGTTCCTCGACGAAGACTTCGCGGACGACGCGGAGCGCATCAACGTCGGGCAGGTGTTCAGTGAACGCTCGCCACACACTGAGGTCAAGACCATATGACCGTCGCTCTCTGGTCGGTGGTGCGTGATGGAGAAGCGCACCCTGCATACCCCCGACCTCACCGCTCGCAACATCGAGCGAATCGCCGACCTGTTCCCGCAGGTCATCACCGAATCGAGGGACGCGGAGGGCAACGTGACGGTCTCTGTTGACTTCGACCTACTCCGGCAAGAGCTCTCGGACCACATCGTCGAGGGGCCACAAGAGCGCTACCGGCTCGATTGGCCCGGCAAGCGCGCCGCCGCCTTCACGGCGAACGCCCCAATCGCCAAGACCCTTCGCCCTGTTCGCGAGGAGTCGGTGAACTTCGACACCACGAAGAACCTCTTCATCGAAGGAGACAACCTCGAAGCACTCAAGCTGCTCCAGGAGTCCTACCTCGGCAAGGTCAAGCTGATCTACATCGACCCGCCCTACAACACGGGAAACGACTTCGTCTACGAGGACGACTTTGCCGAGACCTCCTCCGAGTACCTCGCTCGGTCCAGGCAGGTTGCCCCTTCCGGCGAGCGTTTGACGGCGAACACAGAGTCGAACGGGCGATTCCATTCAGACTGGCTGAGCATGATGTACGCGCGGCTCAAGCTCGCACGGACATTCCTTGCAGACGACGGCGTCCTAGCCATCAGCATCGACGACAACGAGGTCGCGCGGCTTGGACAGATGCTCGATGAGTTGTTCGGCGACGACGGCCGGGTAGCTCAAGTGGTTGTGCAGGCAAACAAGGGAGGTCGTGACTATCTGCCGCTTGCGCAGACCCATGAGTACCTCCTGATCTACAGTCGCACCGGCGGAGCTGGCATCTACGACCTTCCGAGAGACGTTTCGGCCCTCCCACTTGTGGATGAGATCGGACCGTATGAGGCGCGCGAGTTAAGGAATCGCAATCCGAAGTTTCACCGTGGCAACCGACCCAACCTGTTCTACAGCTTCTACGTAAATCCAGACCTAACGGATGAGCACGGATACTCGGCGGTCTCTCTCGAACCGCGCTCGGGATATGCCGTAGAGACGGTGCCGCTAAACAGTCAGGGTGCGGAGAGTTGCTGGCGTTGGGGGCGGGACAAGTCACGAGACGCCATCCAGATCGACGACCCTCGCGCGTCACAACTCGTTGCTCGACGAGTGCGCACCGGAGCATGGAACGTCTACGAGAAGCACCGCCCGACCACGCAGAAGGCGAAGACGATCTGGGACGAGACGGAGGTACGCACGGAGGCTGGAACGCGCGAGGTTCGCGCAATGTTCGGCGCACCAGTCTTCGATCATCCGAAGCCTCTCGATCTACTGAAGAAGCTGATCTCCATCTCGACGACTTCCGAATCGATTGTGATGGACTTCTTCGCCGGTTCCGGGTCTACCGCTCATGCGGTAATGGAACTGAACCACAGCGATGGTGGATGTCGGCAGTTCATCTCTGTGCAGCTTGACGAGGATTGCCAGACTGGCTCAGTTGCGGCCCAGCACGGCTTTCGAACGATTGCGGACATCGGCCGCGAGCGCCTTCGAAAGGCTGCGAATACTCTGGGAAACCTTCGCAAAGGTGAGGATGTTGGCTTCCGGTCGCTGCACGTAGATAGCAGCAACAGGACCGACGTGCTGAGAGCAGCAGATGACACCGAGCAACTCGAACTCAGTGCCTTGGAGCCGAGTGTTGTGGCCGGTCGTACAGGCGATGACCTCCTGTTCCAGGTGCTTATCGATTGGGGCCTTGAGCTGTCGCTTCCGATCGTGCGCGACGAGGTTGATGGTTACGAGGTGTTCGCGGTTGACGGTGATGCGCTGATCGCCTGCTTCGCGGAGTCTGTGACCCCGGAAGTCGTGCGAGTGATCGCCGAGAGTGGCCCGCTGCGGGCGGTCTTCCGCGATGATGCCTTCGAGTCCGACGCTGCACGAATCAACGCAGAGCAGGTGTTCCGTGAGGTGTCGCCCGCGACCGAGGTAAGGACTATCTGAGGAACGACATGACTCTGACGAACGACGAACTCATGACACTCCTCGACCGGCTGCTGGCCGGTTGGGAGAACGAGGTTGTCGAGTTCAAGGAGGCTGCGCGCCAGTTCTCTGCGGACAAGACTGGTGAGTACGTCTCGGCGCTGAGCAATGAGGCGAACCTGCGCGGACTCGCCTCGGGGTGGCTCGTCTTCGGGGTCTCGAACGCTCGGCAGGTTGTCGGCACGACGCATCTCATCGACGTGCAGCAGCGCCAGACGTTGAAGCACCACATCCATCAGTCGATCGACCAAGGGCTGACTGTCCGTGAGGTCTATGAGGTCATGCACTCGGGTAAGCGCGTGGTGCTTCTGGAAGTGCCGGCTGCGCCCCGCGGCATCCCGATCTCGTGGAAGGGTGACTACCGCGCCCGTGCCGGTGAGAGCCTGGTGCCGCTCTCGCTCGACAAGTTGGACGAGATTCGGCGGCAGACCATCGGCGCTGACTGGTCGGCGGTCGTGGTTCCTGACGCCACGCTCGCTCACCTCAATCCGGCGGCGATCGCACGCGCGCGTCAGGGGTTCACCGAGCGATACGCCTCCCGTATCCCCGCTGCTGACATCGACGCATGGGATGACGCGACCTTCTTGGCCAAGGCCCGGTTGACTCGCGACGGCCAGATCACCCGAGCCGCGCTTCTTCTGCTCGGTGCTGACACCTCGACGCATCTGCTGACCCCGCACCCGGCGCAGATGACCTGGAAGCTCGTTGGCGAGCAGCGGGCGAACGAGCACTTCCGGCTGCCGTTCCTGCTGAACACGACGGCACTCGCGAAGCGTATCCGCAACGTGCAGCTCCGGCTCCTGCCACCTGACGAGCTGATCTATCGAGAGATCAGTAAGTACGACGAACGCAGCCTGCTCGAAGCGCTCTACAACTGCATCGCGCACCAGGACTACACGCGACACTCCCGGATCATCGTCACCGAGCATGCCGACCGCATCGTGTTCGAGAGCGTGGGCGAGTTCTTCGATGGCGCACCCGACGACTACGCCCTGGATGAGCGGACCCCACGGCAGTACCGCAACCCGTTCCTCGTCGAGGCGATGACCGAGCTGAACCTCATCGACCAGATGGGCTATGGAATCCACCGCATGGTGCAGGACCAGGTCCGTCGCTTCCTGCCTCTGCCCGACTACGATCTCAGTACCGCTGGCGAGGTGAAGCTCACCATCCCTGGCGCGGTGATCGATGAGTCCTACTCCCAGCTGCTCATGGTCCGAACTGATCTTCCGCTCGAAGACGTGCTCGCGCTGGATCGGGTGCAGAAGCGGCTCGACATCAGCGAGAAGGCTGCCCGCCACCTGCGGAGAGCTGGCTTGATCGAGGGCCGTAAGCCCCACCGCCGGATCACTCCTCGCGTCGCAGCAGCGACCGGGGCGATGGCCGACTACATCCGCACCCGCCCCCAGGCGGACGCGCACTACACCGCCCTGCTGACTGACTTCCTCCGCGCGCAAGGACACGCAGACCGCAGCGACGTGGAGGCCCTGCTCCGGCCAGCGCTCAGCGAGGCACTCACCGAGCAGCAGAAGGCAACCAAGATCACGAACCTTCTGACGAAGCTGCGACGCCACGGCGTCATCGTCAACCGGGGCACCCGCACGAAGCCACGATGGGAGCTTTCTTACGCAGGCGACGAAGGCGCGCAGTCCGAGCCCTCACGCAAGAAGGCTGACGACGTCGGCGGTACCGCTAGAGGGCCGGGATCAGCGTGAACACAGGCATCCCCGCCGCCCGCAACCTTCTAGCAGCGACGACGAACAGCGCCGATTGCAGAAAGAAAGACACTCGATGAAGCTCCAGTTCAAGGTCCAGCAGTACCAGACCGATGCCGTCGATGCTGTCGTCGAGACCTTCGCCGGGCAGCCGAAGCATGACGGCATCTCCTACCGGATCGACCCCGGCAAGGTCCGCCCCGTGACCGCCCCGGCACTGTTCGAGGCCGAGGAGCGCTCGGACGCCGGTCTGCGCAACGCTGAGATCGTCCTGTCGGGAGCGCAACTGCTGGAGAACGTGCACGCAGTGCAGCGGTCACGGAACCTCCCGCTGTCGGCCAAGCTCGCCTCCAGTGCCGCCGCTCCCGGCGCACCGAACCTTGACGTGGAGATGGAGACGGGCACGGGCAAGACCTACGTCTACATCAAGACGATCATGGAGCTGCACAAGCGGTACGGCTGGTCGAAGTACATCATTGTGGTGCCGTCGGTCGCGATCCGCGAAGGAGTGAAGAAGTCGTTCGACGTGACTGCCGAGCACTTCCAGCAGCTCTACGGCACCAAGCCGCGCTCGTTCATCTACAACTCATCCCAGTTGCACGAGTTGGAGAGGTTCAGCTCGGATGCTGGGGTGCAGGTGATGATCATCAACATCCAGGCGTTCAATGCCACCGGCAAGGATCAGCGCCGCATCTACGACGAGCTCGATGACTTCCAGTCGCGTCGTCCGATCGACGTGATTAAGGCCAACCGCCCGATCGTGATCATCGATGAGCCGCAGAAGATCGGCGCCGACAAGTCGCTCAAGGCGCTGGCGGAGTTCAACGCGTTGATGCTGCTGCGGTACTCGGCCACGCACAAGGTCGATCACACCAAGGTGCACCGACTCGACGCGCTGGATGCCTACAACCAGAAGCTCGTGAAGAAGATCGCCGTGCGTGGTCTCACCGTGAAGGGACTCGCCGGCTCGACTGCCTACCTGTATCTGGATGCGATCGAGATCGCGAAGGGTGCCAAGCCTCGGGCGCGGGTCGAGATCGAGGTACAGACGGCCTCGGGCATCAAACGGCAGGTCAAGCGCCTCGACATGGGAGCGAACCTTCACGATGTCTCCAATGGGATCGAGGCGTACAAGGGCTTGTTCATCACCGAGGTGGACGCCAACCGCGACGTGATCGAGCTGAGCAACGGCGATGTGGTCGTGGCCGGGCAGCTCGCCGACCGGGATGTCACCGAGGAGACCAAGCGGCGCATCCAGATTCGCGAGGTCGTCCGGGCGCATCTGGACAAGGAGCGCGAGCTGTTCAGCCAGGGCATCAAGGTGCTCTCGCTGTTCTTCATCGATGAGGTCGCCAAGTACCGCGACTACAGCCGCGAGGACACCCTCGGCGACTATGCGCGCATATTCGAGGAAGAGTACGCCGCGATCCGTGACGAGGTGCTCGGCGAACTCGCCATCGACGCGGCCACCGAGGAGTACCAGAGCTACCTGCGCCGCGACGATGTGCGCCGGGTGCACGAGGGCTACTTCTCCATCGATAAGAAGACCAAGCACCAGATCGACGGCAAGGTCTCCGGCCGGGGCGACGACAAGGGACAGTCCACTGACACCGATGCCTACGATCTGATCCTCAAAGACAAGGAACGCCTGCTGTCGTTCGCCGAACCCGTCAGGTTCATCTTCTCCCACTCCGCGCTGCGCGAGGGCTGGGACAACCCCAACGTGTTCGTCATGGGCATGCTCAAGAAGAGTGACAACACCGTCTCGCGCCGCCAAGAGATCGGACGTGGGCTGCGGCTGGCCGTCGACCAGCACGGCGAGAGGATGGACAACCCCGTCACCGTGCACGACATCAACGAGCTGACCGTCGTCACCGACGAGTCCTACACCGACTTCGTGACCGGCCTCCAACGAGAAATCTCCGAATCGCTCGCCGCGCGGCCGCGCAAGGCCAGCGTCAAGTTCTTCGTCGGCAAGACCATCCAGACGCTCTCGGGCGAATCGGTCATCGAAGAGGCCGTCGCGCAGGCGCTCTACAAGTACCTCGTCAAGAACGACTACGTGAACGACGACGACACCATCTCCGACACCTACAAGCAGGCCAAGGAAGACGGAACCCTCGCCGCGCCAACGTCCGAGGTGCTCCTGCCGGTGATCGACTTCGTGTGGCCGCTGATCGATGTGCTCTACCTCGACCTGCCGGTGCCCACCGACGACCGCAAGCCGAAGAAGATACCGCTGAACGAAGCCAACTTCGCCCGCAAGGAGTTCCAGGCACTGTGGGGCAGGATCAACCACCGCGCCGTCTACCAGGTCGAGTTCGACTCGGGCGAACTGATCCGCAAGGCGATCGACCACCTCGACAAGCACCTCAATGTCGCCGCACTGCAATACGTCGTGCAAGCCGGCCAGCAGCGCGAGCAATTGGAGGCGGACGACCTGACCAGCGGCTACGGCTTCGCGGTGCAGACCACCCAGACGCACACCGAGACCGTGAGCGCCGGCTCGCAGGTGAAGTACGACCTGCTGGGCGAGATCACCGAGAAGACCCAGCTCACCCGTCGCACGGTCGCCGCGATCCTCCGCGGCGTCACGCCAGGAACGTTCGCCAAGTTCCGCCTCAACCCTGAACAGTTCATCACCGAGGCGGCCCGGCTCATCAACGAGCAGAAGGCCACGGTCATCGTCGAGCACCTCGCCTACGACGCGCTCGAAGACCGCTTCGACTCTGCGATCTTCACCGAGAACCAGACCGCCCAAGACTTCTCGAAGGCCGGGTCGAAGCTCAAGAAGCATGTCTACGACTACGTGGTCACTGACTCCAAGATCGAGCGTGAGTTCGTCACCGAACTCGATACCAGCAACGAGGTCGCCGTGTACGCGAAGCTCCCGCGAGGGTTCTTCATCCCCACACCAGTCGGCGACTACAACCCGGACTGGGCCATCGCCTTCACCGAGGGCAGCGTCAAGCACGTCTACTTCGTCGCCGAGACCAAGGGCTCGCTATCCACACTCCAACTCAAGGGCGTCGAGGACGCCAAGATCGAGTGCGCCCGCAAGTTCTTCGCCTCCCTCAGCGAGAAGAACGGCAACGACGTCACCTACGACGTGGTGACCGACTACACCGAGCTGATGCAGCTCGTCACAGCGTAGGAGGATTCCGTGCCCTTGTACGCTTCCACCTTCCAGTGGCCCGACCCAGTCACAAGCTTCGTTTCTCTGTCCACTGGGGCCCGTGACGGCGACGCGGAACTCGTGGAGAAGGGCGATCGCTGGATTCTGAAAGCGCCCGGACACTTCTCGGGAGCCACCGGTCAGTCTGAACAGCGCATCCTCAGTACGACTCTCAACGGCGAACCGGCACAGATACGGGGTTCGGTGTTCGCGATCGACGGCGACCTCGGTCTTCGCGTGGATGAACTGAGGGTTGGATCAGTGGAGCCGGATGCAGAGTACGTTTCTGCCACGGCCAACTTTGAGCACCTCGCCTCCGCGTGCACGTATCGACCAGAAGACGGCGCTGCGCGCGACGCCAATCAAGCTCTCACCTTCCCAGCTCTCGACGATGCACCCGGAATGCGAGCGGAGCTACCTTGTCGCGCCACGGCCATCACCCTTTCCGCAGATGCGCCCGTGCCCTTGGAAGCGTTCGAGGCACAGCTCACCACATTCCAGGACCTACTCACGTTTGCAGCCGACCAGCCGTGCGGTCGAACGAGCTTGATACTGACCGACCGCTCAGGCAATGATGTTCGAGTTTTCGGCAGGGAGAAGTACCAGCCGTTCAACGGGAAGACGCGGAAGCCGGTTGAATTCTCACTCCGCTTCGTCAGCGATCAGACTCAGCGAGTGATCGACGGGTGGTGGAAAGCTCGTGACGAGCTGCTCCCGGTCACGCAGATCATCGCGGGCCTGCGCTACCAGCCTGGATATGTCGAAGCGGACGCTATCCTGAGCGCGGCCGCGATCGAGGCCTTGGCTACTGCCGCGCTGGGCGCTTCTCGGCCCCCGTTGAGCGTTGAGGAGGCTGAGCCGATCATTACTGCTCTGGACTCGCTGAGTGGCATGAATAGCGCTCAGAGTGAAGCGATCGCGAGATTGAAGGGGGACCTGCATAGGACCATATTCCGCTCGAAAGTTGAGAGTCTGATCCAGGGCGTAGCGCCCGAGAAGTGGCGGTTCTCCCGAGTCGAGGTAGATGAGTGGATCAAGCTATTCATCAAGGCGAGGAACGGAATCGCGCACGCAGCTTCGGGACTTCCCGGCGGAGCGAACATCTGGAAAGAGAGTGAACTCCTTCGCAGGATTCGGGACGCGAACTGGATCGTCATCACCCTGGTATTGCTCACCCAACTTGGCGTACCGGATGCGGCGATCGATCGGGCGGCAGAACGCCTCGGAACGCGCTACGGCGTTCGCCACAGCGGTACACCACTATTCACGTAGCGGGAGTGCTGAGTCTCGCATCAGAGAACCACGCCCACCCCTACTGGACCAATATCGACAGCGCCGAGGTGGCTTGGAGCGGCAGAACGCCATTGCCGAGCGCGGTGATCCGCTGGTTCTGCGTCAGGTTGTCGGTACCGTGACCCACCCCGCGGGCAGGCCCATGAGCCATTCGACGAATGCTGGTGCTGGGCGGGGGCCGTCGGCGTCGTTAAGGAGCGCTGGCGCTGGCGCGGGGCGTCCGGTGATGTGTTCCCAGCGGGCGATTGCGTCGGCGTAGCGTCCCCAGCGCTGAACAGTCCGTCGATCAGGGACCACAGCGTTTCCGGTTCGCCTCTCCTGCTCGGCGAGCCAGCCGGTCCGTGGAGTGCGAAGTCGATGATCTGGTGCGACAGCGCGATCGTCCCGCGCCTCGCTCGCACTTGGTCGAGAGTCTCCCGGCCGCGAGATGAGTCCGTCGCCAGCGGGGTGCAGAACAGCGCGCCGGGCGAGGGCGAAGACGCGGAAGCGTTGGTGAGGAGCGCCGACAAGAGAAGCCGGTAGGCCGATCAACCGCACAATCCAGCCGCAGGTCGGCCAGATCGCCGAGAACGGCGCCGAGAGCCCGTAGAGGTCGAGCTGCGTTGTCTCCCAGATGCCACGGGTCGGATTCCACGCCGCGAAGGGTTGCGCCGTCGGGGGGTTGCGTCGCCGGAGTTGCGTCGTTCATGAGCGCCTCCTTCTGCGGGTGGCCGCGTGGCGGGTGAGGACAGCAGCCCGCGGACGTTCTCGATGACGACCCATTCGGGCTGGAGCGCGTCGATGCCTGCGGCCATGTGCGCCCAGAGACCCGAGCGCGTTCCGGGTGCGAGGCCGGCGCGCTTTCCGACGGTGGACGCGTCTTGGCATGGGAACCCTCCGATGAGGATGTCAATGGGCGCGACCTGACTCCAGTCGATGGTGGTGATGTCGCCGAGGTTCGGCGCATCGGGCCAGTGCCGCGAGAAGACGCGAGCGACGGTCTCGTTGAGTTCGGAGAACCACACGGTCTTGGCGTTGAAGACGTGCTCGACGCCGAGGTCGAGGCCGCCGTAGCCGCTGAACAGCGACCCGATCCTGAGTTCTGAGCCGCCGCTGGCGTTGAGGTCGTGCATGAAGTCCGCTCCGGTGACGGTCGTCCCCGGCATCCGTGCCTCATCGAGAACTGATGCCGAGCTGGTCACCTGTCAGGTGCACGACTCCGACACGCGCCCGCTGCTCAACTGAGCCCCCGCTTGCCGCCGTCCGATGCCTCCATCTCCGACCTCAGCTCCGACCGCCCTCCGAGGTCACACGCGTCTTGCAGATCGAGGTCAAGCCGGGCATTGCCGCAGGGTGCGCGTGCTCACCTGTCGCGCAGGAGCGGAGGTGAGCATGACGGTTTCGATGCGTGTGATGTCGGCTGGTGACGGTTACAAGTACCTGCTCAAGACGGTCGCGGCCGCCGACGGCAACAGGCGGCTCTCGACGCCGCTCACTCGCTACTACCTGGAGGAAGGCACACCACCCGGGCGATGGCTCGGCTCAGGCGTAGCTGCCCTCGGGAAGGGCGAGATTCAGGTGGGCGACCGGGTATCAGACCACCAACTCCAGCTCCTGATGGGGACTGGCCATGATCCGATCACCAACGAGCCGCTCGGTCGAGCGTTCCCGAGCTACAAGGGCCAGGACGAGCGGATCGAGGCGCGGATCGCCGACCTGGAACCGACGATGACGCCCGGCGCCAAGGGAGAGGCCGTGGCACAGATCGTTGCCGAGGAGACTGCCCGAACCACACGGCGTGCGGTGGCGGGCTTCGACTTCACCTTCTCGATACCGAAGTCCGCGTCAGTGTTGTGGGCGGTCGCCGATGCCGGGGTCCAGGCTCTGATCGCCGAGGCGCATCATCGGGCGGTTGCGGAGGTGGTTGCGTTCATGGAGCGTGAGGTTGCAGCGACTCGCACGGGGGCAACCGCCGGGGACGGTGCGGTTGCGCAGGTCGATGTCACCGGCCTGATCGCGACTGCGTTCGATCACTTCGACTCCCGCGCCGGCGACCCCCACCTCCACACGCACGTGGTCATCATCAACAAGGCCAAGACCGTCCTTGACGGTAGGTGGCGCTCGCTTGACGGCAGACCGATGCACGCCGCCGTGGTGGCGCTCTCCGAACTACACGAAGCCGTGTTCGCCGACCACATGACACGCACCTTCGGCGTCTCCTGGGAGGCGCGCGAGATGGGCCGGGACCGGAACCCAGCGTGGGCGGTCACTGAGGTTCCGGAAGCGCTGGTCGCGGAGTTCTCCACTCGCGCCCGCCACATCGACGCGGAGAAGAACCGGCTCATCGCCGAGTACGTCGCTCAGCACGGACGCCAGCCGTCGAACGCGACGATCCTCAAGCTGCGAGCCCAAGCCACACTCGCGACACGCCCCGAGAAGCAGGTCCGATCCTTGGCGGCCCTCACCTCCGAGTGGCGGGAGCGCGCCACGAAGTCGCTGGGGCGGGATGCGACGACGTGGGCTCAGGAGGTCACCGACAACGGAAAGCCGTTGTTACTGCGTGCCGACGACGTGCCCCTCGACGTGATCGGCGAGCTGGGGCAGTCAGTCGTCGAGGTCGTCGGTGAGAAGCGCTCGACCTGGCGACGGTGGAATCTCATGGCCGAGGCCTCCCGGCAGACGATGGGCTGGCGGTTCGCCACCATGCAGGACCGGGAAGCCGTCGTCGCGATGGTCGCCGACGCCGCCGAGCTCGTCTCGCTCCGATTGACGCCACCTGAACTCGCCGCCTCTCCGGTCGTGTTCCGCCGGTCCGACGGCACCTCGGTGTTCCGTCCGAAGAGCTCGACCGTGTTCACCTCCGAATCCCAGCTCGCGGCCGAGGACAGACTCCTCGAACGAGCCGCCAACCTCAGCGGGCCGACGGTGCCACTCACGATGGTTGAGAAGATCACGCGCAGCCCCGATGCGGACGGTCGGATGCTAGGCGACGACCAATCCGACGCACTGACCCGCATCGCAGTGTCAGGCCGGATACTCGACGTACTCGTCGGTCCCGCCGGGGCGGGCAAGACCACCGCCATGAACGCGCTCCGACGAGCGTGGGAAGCCGAGCACGGCTCCGGTTCAGTCGTCGGTCTCGCGCCGTCAGCGGTCGCTGCCCAGGTTCTCGCCGATGATCTCGGGATCGGTACTGAGAACACTGCGAAGTGGTGGCAGAACCACCTCATCCACGGCACGACGTTCGAGGCGGGCCAGCTCGTCATCATCGACGAAGCCTCCCTCGCCGGCACCCTGTCGCTGGACCGCCTCACCCACCTCGCCCAAGACGCGGGCGCGAAGGTGCTGCTGGTCGGCGACTACGCCCAACTGCAATCCGTGGACGCCGGCGGCGCGTTCGCGATGGTCGCCCGAGAGCGGGCAGACACCCCCGAGCTCGCCGATGTTCACCGCTTCACCCACGCCTGGGAGAAGACCGCCTCCCTCGAACTACGCCACGGACGCACCCAAGCCATCGACACCTACCTCAGCCACGAGCGCATCACCGACGGCGAGGCCGAGGCCATGACTGATACGGCCTACAACGCCTGGCGCGCCGACCGCGACGCGGGACTGGTGTCCGTGCTTATCGCCGAAACCCACAAAGACGTGACCACGCTGAACGGTCGCGCCCGTGCCGACCTGATCCTCAACCAGACGCTGACGCCCGAACGTGAGGTCGAGCTGCGCGACGGCACCGCCGCAGGCGTCGGCGACACCATCATCACGCGCCTCAACAACCGGAACCTCCGTACCCAGGCCGGGCGGGACTGGGTGCGCAACGGCGACATCTGGACCATCACCGCTGTCGGCGTCGACGGGACCATCACCATCGCACGCGACTACGGGACCGGCACCACCGTCCGCGACGACGGGACCATCACGGCTCGCGGGCGTGGGCGCAGGTTCGGCGGCACCATCGTCCTCCCGGCCTCGTACGTGGCCGAGCATGTCGATCTCGGCTACGCAGTCACCGCCTACCGCGCCCAAGGCATCACCACCGACACCGCGCATGTGTTGGTGGAACCGACCTCGACGAGGGAGACCTTCTACGTCGCGATGACCCGGGGACGGCACTCGAACTACGCCTACGTGACCCTCGACCGCGCCGACGACCACGCGCAGCCGCACCCTGGCGATGACCCGCATGCCACCGCGCGAAGCGTCCTCTACGGCGTTCTGCAGCACAGCGGGGCCGAACTCTCGGCGCACGAGACCATCGTGGCCGAGCAGGAGCAGTGGGGCTCGATCGCGCAGCTCGCTGCTGAGTACGAGACCATCGCCGCCGCAGCTCAACACGACCGCTGGGCCATCCTCATCCGCGGCTCCGGGCTCACCGACGAACAGGCAGAGAGCGCCATCGAATCCGAGGCGTTCGGCTCGCTCACGGCTGAACTCCGCCGGGCTGAAGCGAACCATCACGATGTCGATGCGTTGCTGCCGCGCCTCGTCGCTGCGCGTGGATTCGGCGACGCGGACGACATCGCCGCCGTCCTCCACTACCGAGCCGAGCGCGCGACGGCGCGACCCGCAGGGTCGGGCAGGACTCGCAAGCCACCGCGGCTCATCGCCGGCCTCATCCCACAGGCGCACGGGGCCATCGGCGCCGAAATGCGAGCAGCCCTCGACGAGCGAGAAGCACTGATCGAGGCACGCGCCGACGCCGTTCTCGAAGCCGCGCTCACGGAGAGCACGCCGTGGACGAACGCTCTTGGAGCAGCGCCCACCGACCGGCGACGAGCCGCGACCTGGCGCAAGGCTGCCCGCGTGGTCGCTGCCTACCGAGACCGCTACCGCGTCACCGACGACGCACCCCTCGGCGCCCCACCCGAGTCTGCGGCCCAGAGGATCGACGCTGCGCGGGCGCGTACAGCCCTGGACAGAACGATGAACCTCGCTCGCGTCGAACAAGATCAAGAACACTCCCGACACTCTCGGACCCAGCGAACCGGGCCGTCGTTGTGAGCCAGAACGAGCTTCGGAGCGCCGCGGCCGCTGTGTCGTCCGGCCCGACCCCCGACTCCTCAGGCATGATGGACAGCACCATGACAGTTCGAGCTGGATCGGCGACACGTATCTCCTGACACCGTTCGCCAGGACGGAGGCAGACGTGGCCGCTGAACAGGTCTCGGTCAACTTGGGAGACGCGACGCCCCGACGCTTGCTCGTGGGTTGGGCGAACGGGCAGGACGCATGGGTGCGTCAGATCACTGCCGAAACGATCCTCTCTCGCCAGGCGCCGAGCGATGCCCTGCTGGACGCCGCCTACACCACCTTCCTTGCGGAGAAGGGGCTTGGCGATGGTGAGGCCCCGGAAGTTCCGAAGCTTGAACTCGTCGCCACGGATGCGGCGGAAGAGGAGACTCTTGAACTCGTCAGTCTGGCGAGCATCGAAGGCGTCAATGCGCTCGCCGCTGACCAAGAACTTGGCTTCGACCCGGAACTGACCGTGCTCTTTGGGCAGAACGGATCGGGGAAGACCGGGTATGCACGAATACTGAAGCGCATCTCGGCTGTTCGGACCGCTGAAGACATCCTGCCGAACGCGCACACCGCCTATCTCGACAGCCCGCCGTCGCCCAGCGCCACCATCCAGTACCGACTGTCTGGCATGGACTCCTCGGTGATGTGGAAGGACGAATCCGGCCTTGCGCCATTCACCCGCATCAGCGTCTTCGACGCGAGCGCAGTCTCGTTGCACGTTGACAGCGATCTGGGTTACGTCTACACACCGGCCGAACTCGCACTGTTTGGTCACGTCGCTGCCGGGCTGCAAGGCATTCAGCAGCGGATCGCAACCGAGGTCAAGGCCTTGGCGCCGGGGAGCAACCCGCTGTTGTCGAGGTTCACGCGAGGTACGAAGGTGTATCCCGTGATCGAGACCCTGGGTGCCACCACAGACCTCGCGGAGCTTGACGCACTGGCAACGCTGCCTGACGGTGTCGAGGCCGACCGCGAGCGGCTCGAAGGTGAGATCGCGGCGCTCCGTTCCAACTCGCTCGACGCGATTCTCTCCAGCACACAGGAGACGGTACGTCACCTCAATCGGCTGCACGGCGTGCTTACAACGGCGATGAACTTCGATGCGGTCGTCTACGAGAAAGCCCGGGTGAAACTCCAGGAAGCGGAAGGTCGAAGGACAGAAGCGCGAGAGCAACTCTTCAGTCAGGATGAGCTGCCAGGCCCCGCAGATGGGGAATGGCAGGAGTTCATCGTTGCGGGAGACTCGTACCGCCAACACCTTGACCGCGAGCACTATCCAACTGCCGGAGACAAGTGTCTCTACTGCATGCAGGAGCTCAGCCCGACGGCCTTGAACCTGCTGACTCGCTATCGCACGTTCCTCGATGAAACGCTTGTCCGTCAGGTCGCGGACGCGAACACCGAGGTGCGCAACTCCAGCCTCAGGTTCGACGAAGCCGAGCTCACCCGCGCGAACGAGTTCGCCACAGAACAGCGGGATGGTGAAGACCCACCGGTATGGGCGAGCCAAGCATGTGACGTGCTCGCGGCGGCCCGAGCCGCAGCTCAGGACACCGCGAATGGGAAGCCCGTGACCGCAGGCACCCTCCGAGAGAGCGCAGAAGCAGTGGCCTCCAAAGTCGGAGCCGAACTGGCGACTGCACGGGCGGCCGTTCAGCAGATGTCGGAGGACAAAGTAAATGCGGCGAGCGCGCTCACCGGAAAGCAGAAGGAGCTTTCAGAACTCACGGCACGCATTGAATTGAACCGCAACATCGCCGCAGCCCGCGAGTATGTCCGACGTGCGCGAAGAGCGCAACAACTTGACAAGCTCTCACGGGTCATTTCAAGCGGCGCGTCGAAGCAACTCACGGTCCAGTCCAAGCTTGCCAGTGAAGACCTCGTGAACAAGAACTTCGAGACGCTGTTCGCCGAGGAGTGCGCTCGTCTTCGAGCGCCTCAGGTCGCACTTCGATTTCTGGGGCGTAGCGGACAGGCGCAACGCAAGAAGGCGGTCGCCTCCTACAAGCCCTCTGCGGTGCTCTCGGAAGGTGAGCAGAAGGTGTTGGCGCTGGCCGACTTTCTTGCCGAGAGTCGGATGCGAGGGACCAAAGCACCTCTGATCTTCGATGACCCGGTCACAAGTCTCGACTACCGCAGACTTGATGAGGTTGCTGCACGCATCCAGAATCTCGCCGAGACACATCAGGTTGTTGTCTTGACCCACAACATCATGTTCGCGTCAGCGCTGATGGCCGCCAGGCAGAACAAGAAGCTCAGGACGAAAATCTACGAGGTGCGCGACGGTGGAGAGGCCAAGGGAATCCTGGCTCCGGACGTCGAGCCGAGGCTCGATACGCCGGCCGATCTAGCCAAGCGGATCAACGTCAAACTTCAAGAGATGACCAGCGCGGAGCCCGTGGTCCAGGATGCACTCATCAAAGAGACCTACGACCTCATTCGCGCCTGGTGCGAAGCATTCGTTGAGCAGGAACTCCTGCAGAACGTCACACAGCGATATCGCAAGAACATCATGATGACCCGCCTGTCGAAGATCGACAGTTCTCGGCTCGATGCTGCCATCGCAGTCATTGAACCTCTCTTCGATCGTGCTTGCGAACGGATGACCGGACACTCTCACGCCGCCGAGTACATGAGCACCAAGCCGACTGTGAGCGAAGTGCAGGAGGACTGGGAGAAGGCGAAAGCAGCGCGCTCGGCATACATCGCCACTTGAGCGGCAGATCGTAGAAGCGGCTCGCAGGCAGCTACAGGGCGCGGGTGCTCATCGACTTCGTGGCTGTTGACGGCCGCCCTGAACCGCGGGAAGCCGCAGATGCCCGGATCGCGCTTGCGCCGTCACGTCCGCGTGGAGAGAGCAGGTCCGCGGCATCCGTCACCAGTGACGCGCTATCTCGCAGGAGTTGGTGCGGCCCGGCGCTCGCTGCGCTGGTCACCGGACCGGGAACAGCTCCGACGGTGCGGCCGAGTTCGTGCGCACGCCGGGCGACGGTCATCGATCCAGAGCGAACGCCAGCCTCGACAACGACGGTCGCTGCGGAGAGCGCGGCCATCAGCCGCGTCCGAGCAATGAAGCGATGGCGCGTCGGCACCGCGCCCGGCGGAACCTCACTGACCAGGAGGCCGAGGTCAGCCACCCGCTCAAGCAGTTCACGGTGCCCCATCGGGTAGGGGCGATCAACGCCGTTCGCCACGACCGCGATCGTGTCGCCGCCTGACGCGAGGGCCGCTCGATGAGCAGCACCTTCGATGCCGTACGCACCGCCGGCCACGATGATCCGCTCAGCGCTGGTGAGGTCGGAGGCAAGCTGTCCGGCCACATGCTCGCCGTAGGAGGTCGAGGCCCTCGCGCCGGTGATCGTGACGAGATCGTTGAGCGGTCGCGCGAGAAACGATGTCGTGCCACGAGTCCAGAGGACGTACGGCCGCCGGTCGCCAAGATCGTCGAGCGCGGAAGGCCATTCTTTGTCGCCGGGAATCAGCGCGGCGATACCGGCGCGCTCGGCTCCGACGAGGTTCTGTTCAAGTGTCCGAGTGTCTGAGCGCCGGAACTGGGCACGCCACACTTGAGCGTCAACGGTACTGAGCCCCGGCACCGAGTCTTCACCCTCGGCGAGCCGAAACAGCTCAAGCGCGCCGAGCTCGCCCAGGAGGCGACCGGTCACGGCATCGTCCGGTTCGACGAGTATCGACAGCGCCATCCGCGCCGTGCGTTCGTCCTGGACTACCTGGCTCAGGGTCGTCGTCACGTCGGGTCCTCTCACTCGTATAGAGAGGTGCGCGCGGCGACGCCGGGAGCCCGAGGGTTCCATGAACGCGGACCCCGGCGTACAGTGGATGGCGAGGCAGGTTCTCCTCATATTGCGGGTCCTCCGGGACGGCCTTCGGGCACTCATACACGTTCTGCCTCCTCGACGGAGTAACACGTGTGACGAGAGGTCCGTCATGTTCCGCCTTATCTGGACGCTCAGCGTTCGCACCCGCGACTACCTGCACCGCTACATGCCGAGCAACCGACTGCTCGCTGTCATCCGCACCCGGCGCGGACTCAAGTGGGGGATACCAGCGATGCTGGTCGCGCTTCCGTACATCCTGATCGCCAGCATCTGCTCTGGCTCGGCAGCCGACGGCGGCCCAGGCTGGCTCCACCTCATCGTGCTGTGGGCATGCTGGAACGCGCTCAAGTTCATCATCATGGGACCCGTGAGCGTCGCTCTGCTCATCCGTGCGCGCCTGCGCGAGGCCGCGGTCCGTCGTCACCAGCGCCACGACTCGCGCGGCGAGGCGAGCCTGCGTGAGCCAGCCCTCCGTGTCTAGGCTCAACCGCTCACGGCAGTGGATGCCGTGATGCGAGAACCACAGCGCCCGCCAGGCCGAATCACGACGCCGTGCGAAGCGAGCGCTCGCCGGACAGCCTGAGGCCCCGCCCCAACCTTCACGCCGACCTCTACCAGCGTCAACCCGCTGAGGTAGAGGTCGGCTGCTTCGTGGATGCGGGAGGGATCGAACCGTCCACGGCGGATCGTCACCTCCCGCCGGGTGAGGTGGGTGGCGACTGTGCGGCGGTTCACGCCGAACACGGATGCCAGTTCCACGAGCGTTGCGCCCTCGCGGTACTGCGCCACCAGATCGTCGACCTGCTCCGGGCGAAGGAGGGTTTGAGTCATCCCAAGTGATCGCACCACTCGCCCCCTGGAATCGGTAACGGTAGGCTCAGAGGAGCGCTGGTCGTGGTTGTAGAAGCCCCGTGACCTGCGCAAAGACAAGGTCTTGAGGTGTGGGCAGGGGTTCTCAAACTCTCTACGGAGGCCCACCCAGAGAGAAAGCCCCCGCTTCGGCGGGGGCTTTCTCGTTGCATCCGTGGGCAGCAGCGAGCGGCGGCATTCGTCCTCCCCCCTTCCGCCGTTGCGGCCGGCCGTCCTCCACCGTTCAGGACGGACATGTCGCTCTCCCGCGCGCACGCGCGAGTCCTCCCCGCCGCACCGCGCGTACGCCAACCAGAACGCCCCCTGCCGGCGGGCAGAGGGCGTTTGTCGAGGGGCCGTTACTCGGCCGCGTTGGCCGGGGTCGGCAGCTCGACCGGGATGACGGGGCAGTCCTTCCAGAGGCGCTCGAGGCCGTAGTAGACGCGCTCCTCCTCGTGGAAGACGTGCACGACGAGGTCGCCGAAGTCCAGGAGCACCCAGCGCGACTCCTGGCGTCCCTCGCGGCGCAGACGCTTGTGTCCGGCCTCGAGGAGCTTCTCCTCGACCTCGTCGGCGATCGCGGCGACGTTGCGCTCGTTGCGACCGGTGACGAGGAGGAAGACGTCGACGAGCGGAAGGGGCTCGGACACGTCGAGGGCGACGATGTCGTCGCCGCTCTTGGAGTCGGCGGCGAGGGCGGCGATCTGCGCCATCTCGCGACCGTTGTCGGTGGCTGTCATCGGAAGACTCCTGTCGTGAAGGCGAGCACGAGGGTGACGGCCACCGCCAGCGCGAGCGCGCCGGTCGTGATGATGAGGCCGACGAGGAGCTTGCTCCCCTTCTCGGGCGCCGGGGGGCGGATGATCTCGCCCGGTTGCTTGACGGTGCTGATCGCGGCGCTGGCTGCGATCGGCGTGGGGGACGAGGCGGGCGGGAGCTCGCCGTCGAGGAGCACCGCGTCGGCGTCGCGGCCGTCGGTGGTGCCGGGTGCGTGACCGACCGATCCGAGACCCTCGGGGAGCTCGAAGGTGCCGGTGATCATGATCTCTCCGGTGCCGTTGATCGGGCCCACGAGCGGGACGCCCGCGGGGGTCTGCGAGAGGATCAGGGCGTTCGGCGTCGACACCGCTCCGGTCGCGCCGGTGTTGCGGGCGATCAGCTGATCGAACGAGGCCGGGAGGGTGACATCCGGCGTCTGTCCGTCGAGCAGATCGGAGCCGAGCGCCGGGTTGACCACCGACGGCGCGGGAACCTCATCGGTCGAGGCGACGGCGTTCTCGTCGGTGTCGGCGACGGCGGGACGGAAGATCGCGGGGACGGGTCCCTCGGCGGCCGCGGGCGTCGGCAGCGGGCTCTGCCGCGGCTGAGCCGGCTCGAGATCGGGGCTGATGATGGGAACGGCCGCCGTGCGGATCTTCTCCTGTGCGCGCACCTGACGACGTGTGAGGCCGGACACGCCGAACTCGGCACCCGCGTCGCTGAACGCCGAATCGAAGGTGGCGGGACGCAGAGCGGGCGCCGTCGCCTCCGAGACCGGAGCGGGAGCAGGGATGTCACCGCTCACCGCGGGGGCCGGGGCGGCGTCACCGGTCTCGTCGCGGATCTCCCTCTCGTCGCGGTTCTCCGACTCCTCGGCGACGACGCCGTCGTCGTGACGTTCCTCGGGCGCGGGGGCTTCGTGCGCGGGGGCTTCGGTCGCGGGGGCTTCGGTCGCGCCGGCGGGAACCGCATCGATCACGTCCGCGGGCGCGGAGTCCGCGGCATCCGGGGCCTGCTCGCCCTCGGGCTGCGGCGGGATGATCGGGGTCGCGCCGGTCTGACGCAGCTCGCGCAGCTGACGACGGGTCAGGGCGGGCGTCTCGGGATTCTCGGAAGTGCTCATGCCTTGCTCCGGTAGAGGTGATGCTTGGCGATGTACTGCACGACACCGTCGGGCACGAGGTACCACACGGGGTGCCCTCGGCGCACGCGGGCGCGGCAGTCTGTGGACGAGATCGACAGGGCCGGGATCTCCAGCTGGCTCACGTTCTCGGAGGGCAGTCCCTCCGTGGTGAGCACGTGGCCGGGGCGCGAGACGGCTACGAAGTGCGCCAGGTCCCACAGATCCTGATGGTTGCGCCAGCTGAGGATCTGCGCGACGGCATCGGCTCCCGTGATGAAGAAGAGCTCCGCGCCCGGACGCTGCTCCTGCAGGTCGCGCAGGGTGTCGATCGTGTAGGTGGGCCCCGCGCGGTCGATGTCGACGCGGCTCACCGTGAACTGGGGGTTGGATGCCGTCGCGATCACCGTCATGAGGTAGCGGTGCTCGCTCTCGGTGACGTCGTCCTTCTGCCACGGGCGACCCGTCGGCACGAAGACGACCTCGTCGAGATCGAACGATTGGGCGACCTCACTGGCCGCGACGAGGTGACCGTGATGGATGGGATCGAACGTCCCACCCATGACCCCGATACGAGGGGCGCGCGTCACCGACATACGGTGGCCCTCAGTGGCCGTGTGCCTCGGGCGTGGGCGTGCCGTGCTTCTGCGTGTAGGCCTCGGCCTTGTGCGCGTGACGGTTGGACACGTTGCGGTAGGACAGGGTGACCAGGCTCAGCGCGACGAAGACGACGAAGGCCACCACGCCGTACCAGAAGGTCGAGGCCTGGACGTTGCCCCCGTGGTGGGCGCCCTCTTCAGCGGCCTGGGCGAGAAGTGACACGAAAGTCATCAGTGCTCCGTTCGAAGTGTGCGCGCATCGCGATGCGCCTTGCCATTTTAGGCGGTCAGGCGCGGACCTGGCCGCCGCCGCGCCCGAGCCACTTGGTGCTCGTCAGTTCGGCGAGCCCCATGGGGCCACGGGCGTGGAGTTTCTGGGTCGAGATGCCGACCTCGGCGCCGAAGCCGAACTCGCCCCCGTCGGTGAAACGCGTCGAGGCGTTGACCAGCACGACGGCCGAATCGACCTCGGCCAGGAAGCGGTCGGCGGCGGTCTGGTCGGCCGTGACGATCGCCTCGGTGTGCTGCGTGGAGTACCGGCGGATATGCGCGAGCGCCTCGTCGAGGTCGTCGACCACCCGCACCGCGAGGTCGAGAGTGCCGTACTCGCGTGCCCAGTCGTCGTCGGTGGCCGCCACCACGCGGTCGTCGCGAGCCCGGGTCGCCTCATCGCCGTGCACCGTGACGCCCGCGTCGGACAGGGATGCCAGCAGCTCGGGCAGCAGGCGATCGGCGGCGGCGCGGTGCACGAGGACCGTCTCGACGGCGTTGCACACGCTCGGCCGCTGCGCCTTGGCGTTGAGCACGATGTCCCGCGCCCAGTCGTCTCGGGCGGTGGCGTCGAGGAAGACGTGCACGACTCCGGCCCCGGTCTCGATCACGGGGACGGTCGACTCGGTCACCACGGTCTCGATGAGCGAAGCGCTCCCCCGCGGCACGAGCACGTCGACCAGCCCCCGGGCGTTCATGAGGGCACGCGCCCCGTCGCGGCCGAAGTCGTCGACGCTTTGAATCGCCTCGGGCGTGACGCCCTGAGCGCTCAGAGCCTCGCGCATGACGCGCACGAGCGTGGCGTTGCTGCTCTGCGCGGCCGAACCGCCCCGCAGCACGACGGCGTTGCCGGAGCGGAGGGCCAGCGAGGCGATGTCGACGGTCACATTGGGACGCGCTTCGTAGATCGAGCCGACGACGCCGAACGGCACCGCGACTTTCTGCAGCGCGAGGCCGTTGGGCAGCGTGCGCTCGTCGAGGATCCGGCCGACCGGATCCGGCAGCTCCGCGACGGCGCGCACCGCGGCGGCCAGGGCGGCGACCCGGGCGTCGTCGAGGCGCAGTCGGTCGAGGAGGGCCTCGCCGATGGCATCCGCTCGTCCCCGCTCCAGATCGTCGGCGTTGGCCGCGACGATGTCGGCGGTGGCGGCGACGAGGCCGTCGGCCACCGCGTTCAGCACGGCGCTCTTGCGCGGCCCGTCGAGCAGGGCGATCTCGCGCGCCGCGTCTTTGGCCAGACGCAGGCGCTCGTCGACGGAGGCGGCGATCACGGTCATGCGCTCAGTGTACCGGCGCACCCACGGCGCCCACGGGGCCCGTGGCGAGGGTGACGGGGTCGGGATTCGGGGCGAACCAGGTGCCGACGGCGTCGCCGTCGAGAGCGGATGCCACGAGGTCGGCGCTGGTCACGAGGACCCCCACTCCCGCGGTCGACGCGAGCTTGGCTGCGGAGGCCTTGGTGGCCGCTCCCCCGGTGCCGACGCCGTTGACGACGCCCGCGCCGAACTCGAAGTCGGACAGGTCGTCGCCCCACGCGACATCGGTGATCGGGCGCGCGCCGGGCTCGCTCGGCGGCCGGGTGAAGAGGGTCTCGATGTCGCTGAGCAGCACGAGCGCGTCGGCGCCGATCAGCTGGGCCACCAGCGCGGCCAGCCGGTCGTTGTCGCCGAAGCGGATCTCGTGGGTCGCGACGGTGTCGTTCTCGTTGACGATGGGGAGGATGCCGAGACCGAGGAGCCGCTCCATGGCCCGGCGGGCGTTGGAACGGTGCGTGGCGTTCTCGAGGTCGCCGGCGGTCAGCAGCACCTGTCCGGCGAGGAGGCCGAAGCGGTCGAGGGAGGTCTGGTAGCGCCACATGAGGACGTTCTGCCCGACCGCGGCCGCGGCCTGCTGCGTCGCCAGGTCGTTCGGACGCCCGCCGAGATCGAGCAGCGGGAGGGCGGTGGCGATGGCGCCCGACGACACGAGCACGACCTCGGTGCCCGCACCGTGGGCGCGCGACAGGGCCTCGACGATCGTGTCGATGCGGTGCGCACCGTCTCCGCTGATCGACGACGAACCGACCTTCACCACGACGCGGGCGGCGCCGGGGATGTCGGCGCGCGTCGTCGCGGTCATCGCTCCTCGTCCTCGAACGTCAGCGCGGACGAGTCGCCGTCGGGCGAGATCCCCGCGGCCCGCGCCGCGCGGCGCTCGGCCTCGAGTTCGGCGCGGGCGTCGGCCTTGGCATCCATGCGCTCGTGATACTGCTCACGACGCTCGGACGACGTGCGGCGGTTGTTCTGCACGAGGCGCGGGTCGGTACCGCGCGGGGCCGTCATGAGCTCGGCCGCCGAGGTGAGGGTGGGCTCCCAGTCGAAGACGATGCCGTCGCCGGGGCCGATCACCACGGTCGCGCCCGCGACCGCACCGGCGCGGAACAGCCCGTCCTCCACGCCGAGGCGCGCGAGGCGGTCGGCGAGGTAGCCCACGGCCTCTTCGTTCTGGAAGTCGGTCTGCTGCACCCACTTGACTGGCTTCTCGCCGAGGATCCGGTAGACGGGGCCGTACGTGCCGCCCTCGACCTTGATCTCGAAGTCCTTCTCAGCGCCCTTGGGGCGGATGACGACGCGCTCCGCCGGAGCGGCATCGACCGTGGCGCGGCGGTGCTGCTCGACGATGTCGCCGAGGGCGAAGGTGAGTTCGCGCAGGCCCGCACGGCTGACCGTGGAGATCTCGAAGACGCGGAAACCGCGGGCCTCGATGTCGGGGCGGACGAAGTCGGCGAGCTCGTGCGCCTCGGGGACGTCGATCTTGTTGAGCACGACGATCTGGGGCCGCTCGAGCAGCGGGAGCTGCCCCTCCGGCACGGGGTAGGCGGCCAGCTCGGCGAGGATGATGTCGAGGTCGCTCAGCGGGTCACGACCCGGGTCGAGGGTGGCGCAGTCGAGCACGTGGACGAGGGCCGTGCAGCGCTCGACGTGACGGAGGAACTCCAGGCCCAGGCCCTTGCCTTCGCTGGCCCCCTCGATGAGGCCCGGCACATCGGCGATCGTGTAGCGCGCATCGCCCGCCTGCACCACGCCCAGGTTGGGGTGGAGGGTGGTGAAGGGGTAGTCGGCGATCTTCGGACGTGCCGCCGACACCGCGGCGATGAGGCTCGACTTGCCCGCGGAGGGGAAGCCGACCAGCGCCACGTCGGCGACGGTCTTGAGCTCGAGGACGACGTCGCCCTCCCAGCCCGGGGTGCCGAGCAGCGCGAAGCCCGGGGCCTTGCGCTTGGGAGACGCCAGCGCCGCGTTGCCGAGACCGCCGAGGCCTCCCGGGGCGGCGACGAAGCGCATTCCCGGGGTGAGCATGTCGACCAGGACGTTGCCGTCGGGGTCTTTCACGACGGTGCCGAGCGGGACCGGCAGTTCCTGGTCTTCGCCGAGGGCGCCGGAGCGGTGGTCGCCCATGCCGAATCCGCCGTTGCCGGCGGAGCGGTGCGGCGAGTGGTGGTACGACAGCAGGGTGGTCACCTGCGGGTCGGCGACGAGTACGACGTCGCCGCCGCTGCCCCCGTTGCCGCCGTCGGGACCGGCCAGCGGCTTGAACTTCTCACGGCGCACCGAGACGCAGCCGTTGCCGCCCTTGCCCGCACGCAGGTGCAGGGTCACGCGGTCGACGAAGGTGACCATGGCGGGTCCTTCCGGGTGGGCGGCGGCGGGGCCGACGCGGCGGAGACGGGGATGCCGTCGGTGCAGGCGGGTTCGGGTCGCCCCTGCACGGGAAAAAAGACGAGGGGGCGGGCAGTGCCCACCCCCTCGGAAGCGCCGGAGCGCTGAGGATTACTCCGCAGCGGCGACGATGTTGACGACCTTGCGGCCGCCCTTGTTGCCGAACTCGACCGCACCGGCGGCCAGAGCGAACAGCGTGTCGTCGCCACCACGGCCGACGTTGGCGCCGGGGTGGAAGTGCGTGCCGCGCTGGCGGACGAGGATCTCGCCGGCGTTGACGGCCTGGCCGCCGAAGCGCTTCACGCCGAGGCGCTGTGCGTTGGAGTCACGACCGTTGCGGGTGGAGCTTGCGCCCTTTTTGTGTGCCATCTCTGCGTCTCCTGGCTCTTACTTGATGCCGGTGATCTTGACGCGCGTGAGGTCCTGACGGTGGCCCTGGCGCTTCTTGTAGCCGGTCTTGTTCTTGAACTTCTGGATCACGATCTTCGGACCGCGCTCCTCGCCGAGCACCTCGGCCGTGACCGAGACCTTCGCGAGCTTGTCGGCGTCGGTCGTGACCGCGTCACCGTCGACGAACAGGACGGCGGGCAGCTGGATGCTCTCGCCGACCTTCGCCTTCTGGCGGTCGAGCACGACGACCGTGCCGACCTGGACCTTCTCCTGGCGGCCGCCGGCGCGCACAACTGCGTAAACCACTTCACACCTGTTTTCGTTCGGGAGCGCACGGCTCCGGTTGTCTGATGACGTCGGGAGGGTCTGACGACCCAAGTCTCGGTGCGATCCGGCCGACGAAAGTCAGCGGGGTCACGCTCCGACGAGAGCGGACGCGACGCACCAAGGGTCGAGTTTAGCTCACCCGGAGGCATCCGGCAAAAGCATCCGCCCCGCGTGTCGCCCGTAGGATCGCGGGATGGCGATCCTCATCGACGACCCGCAGTGGCCCGCGCACGGACGGCTGTGGGCGCATCTGGTGAGCGACAGCGATCTGGCCGAACTGCACGCGTTCGCCGAGGCTGCGGGGATCCCCCGCCGCGCCTTCGACCTCGATCACTACGACGTCCCCGACGAGCGGCACGCCGACCTCGTCGCCGCGGGCGCGGAGCACGTGGGCGGCAGAGAGCTCGTCCGGCGTCTGCGCGCCTCCGGGCTGCGCATCACCGCGCGCGAGCGCCGCGACGCGGGACGCTGACACCGACCCCGCGGGAGATCGAGTCGGACGCGGACGCGCGCGAGCGCGGCATCCGCCCCTCCGACGTGCGCGAGGGGCCGCACGCTGCCGCCGGAACGAGGTCCGGCGACGGGGTGCGACCCCTCACGGACGGCGGGTTCAGGACTCCTGGGTGGGCTGCGCGTTGACCGGCGTGCCGGTGAGGGCGGCGGTGGTCACCCGACGACGCGAGCGCCCCTGACCGGGGGCCTTGGGCTCGGGGAGAGCCTCGAGCACCGACTCGAGGAGGGCGTCCTTCTCGGTGCGCGGGGCCTTGGGCTCGCGCTTCTTGCGGGGGCGCTTCTCGCGGGCGGGCGCGGCCGGCGCCTCGCTCTCGGCCTTGGCCTCGAGGACGGCCTCGACGGAGGCGACGACAGCCGCCTCGACGACGGCGGGGTCGTCGAGGGTCGGCTTGACGGTGGATGCCGCGATCTGTGCGAGCGCGGACTTCACACCCTCGGTGATCACGTGCGTGCCGCCCGCGGCGGCCGCGGACGCGCCGCCGTTCTGCGCGGAGCCGTTCGCGCCGCCGTGGGAGCCGCCGTTGCCGTTTCCGTTGCCGTTCGGGGAGCCGCCGTTGCCGCCCCGCCCGCGGCGGTTGGAGCCGCCGTTGCCGTTCCCGTTGGCGTTGCCGTTGCCGCCGTTGCCCGACGAGGAACCGGACGCGCGGTGGCGCACGACGGGGTCGTGGTGGACGATGACGCCGCGGCCGGCGCACACCTCGCACGCCTCGCTGAAGGTCTCGAGCAGGCCGAGGCCGAGCTTCTTGCGCGTCATCTGCACGAGACCGAGCGAGGTGACCTCGGCGACCTGGTGCTTCGTGCGGTCGCGGCTCAGGCACTCGATGAGGCGTCGCAGGACGAGGTCGCGGTTGGACTCGAGCACCATGTCGATGAAGTCGACGACGATGATGCCGCCGATGTCGCGCAGGCGCAGCTGCCGCACGATCTCTTCGGCCGCCTCGAGGTTGTTCTTGGTGACGGTCTCTTCGAGGTTTCCGCCCGACCCGACGAACTTGCCGGTGTTGACGTCGACGACGGTCATGGCCTCGGTACGGTCGATGACCAGCGAGCCGCCGGAGGGCAGCCAGACCTTGCGGTCGAGCGCCTTCTCGATCTGCTCCGTGACGCGGAAGGCGTCGAAGGGGTCCTGCTCGCCCTCGTACTTCTCGACGCGCTCGAGCAGGTCGGGGGCGACGCCCTTCAGGTACGACGAGATGGTCTGCAGCGCCTCGTCGCCCTGGATGAGCATGCGCGTGAAGTCCTCGTTGAAGACGTCGCGGACGATCTTGACCAGCAGGTCGGGCTCGGAGTGCAGCAGGGCCGGGGCCTGGATGGTCTTGACCTGGCTCGACACGTGCTCCCACTGCGAGGTGAGGCGCTGCACGTCGAGGGTCAGCTGCTCCTCAGTGGCGCCTTCCGCCGCGGTGCGCACGATCACGCCCGACGACTCGGGCAGCACCTCTTTGAGGATCTTCTTCAGGCGCGCACGCTCGGTGTCGGGCAGCTTGCGGGAGATGCCGTTCATCGTGCCGTTCGGCACGTAGACGAGGTAGCGGCCCGGGAGCGAGATCTGGCTCGTCAGGCGGGCGCCCTTGTGGCCCACGGGGTCTTTCGTGACCTGCACGAGCACGCGGTCGCCCGACTTGAGGGCGAGCTCGATGCGACGCGGCTGGTTGTTGGTCTCGACGCCGTCCCAGTCGACCTCGCCCGAGTAGAGCACCGCGTTGCGGCCGCGACCGATGTCGACGAAGGCGGCCTCCATGCTGGGCAGCACGTTCTGGACACGACCGAGGTAGACGTTGCCGATCAGCGACGCGTCCTGATTGCGAGCCACGTAGTGCTCGACGAGCACGTTGTCTTCGAGGACGGCGATCTGGATGCGACCGGCCTTGGAGCGCACGACCATGACGCGATCGACGGCCTCGCGGCGCGCGAGGAACTCCGCCTCGGTCACGACGGGGCGGCGACGGCCGGCCTCGCGACCGTCGCGGCGACGCTGCTTCTTGGCCTCGAGGCGCGTGGAGCCCTTGATGCGCTGCGGCTCGGTGATCACCTCGACCGCGCGCTGGCGGACGGGGGCCGGGGCGGAGACCTCGGTGCTGTCATCGGCGGGGCCGGCGTTCGCTCCCCCGCGGCGACGGTTGCGACGGCGCGCGTTGGCGGAGCCGCGCTCGTGCGGACCGTCGTCGTCGCGGTCGTCGCGGTCCCACGACTCCTCGCGGGCGGGCAGCGGGGGCAGCTCCGGCGCATAGAAGTGCAGGGCCGTCGACACGGCAGACACGAAGTTCTCGGGCAGCAGGCCGAGCGAGACGGCCGTGGGGCGCGCGGGCTTCTCGGGCTCGGCGGGGGTTTCGGGCTCGGCGGGGGTTTCGGGCTCGGCTGGAGCCTCGGGCTCGGCGGGAGCCTCGGGCTGGACGGGAGCCTGGGGCTCGGCGGGAGCCTCGGGCTCGGCGGGAGCCTCGGGCTCGGCTGCGCCGTCGGACCCGGACGGCTCCCCCGCCGCCTCCGCGCCGGTCGGCTCCTGCGCGACGCCGGACGGCGCAGCGGTAGCGTCGTCGGGCGACGGGATGTCGGTCACGTCGAGCACCGCGGGAACCTCGGTGTCGTCGGATGCCGCGTGAGCGGCATCCTGCACCGCCGCCGGCTCTTCGTCGACCACGCCGCCCTCCGTGGCCGACGCGGCGGTGTCGGGAGAGACCTGCGTCTCGTCGGCGGTGTTCTGCTCGTCTGTCACATCGGCCATGTCGGGGTACTCCCTGGCGGACGACACCGCGCGTCGTCCGACGAAATCTCATGCGGCGCCGCACCCGGCGGGGCCGCGAACTCACTCGGTCTGCAGCCGGCCTGCGGCTCAGGCTGCGAAGGGCGGTCATCGCCCGAAGTCTTCTGGGTGATGTTCCTGCGGCGCGGCCGCGGTCACATCAGCCTTCATTATCGCACGAACGGCTGTGAACGCTCGCGACGACGTCGGCCGACACGCTCCCCCGTTCGGAGGAGGCATGGGTATCGTCGGAGTTCCGGCGAAGGGGGCACCCATGAACTTGTCCGAAGACTCGCTGCTCGCTCTGGAGCAGGCACGCGCACGCGTGCAGGCTCAGACGGCGCAGGCGAGAACGCTCGCGCACGACGCGTCCCGCATGGCGGCCGACGTGCGCACGGCCGCCGCCACGCGCAGCTCGGTCGGTGGTGAAGTACGTGTGTCCGCCACCGCCGGCGGGCGTGTGGAGCGGATCGACGTCTCCGCGAGCGCGATGGATCTCGATGCCGCCACCCTGTCGCGCCTGCTCACCGAGACGGTTCGCGAGGCGCAGCGTGACGCGGCGGATGCCGCGCTCCGACGGATGGCGGAGAGCCTCGGCGGGTCCTCGGAACTCGTCGCCGCGACACGCCGACGCATCGACGACCAATACGCCGGTCCGACGACGGGAAGGCTGGACGCATGATCGACCATCTCGAGGTCACGCCGGCGCGGCTCGCGACCACCGCGCAGAGCATCCGTGACGCGGGTGCGCGGATCGACGGGTTCGTCGAGACGCTGACGCGCGAGGCCGCCACGCTCAGCACCCGGTGGAGCGGTGAGGCGCAGCAGGCCTACGCGCTCGCGCAGGCGCAGTTCGGGGAGAGTGCCGCCAGCCGCACGGCACTGCTCGCGCGGATGTGCGGGGCGCTGGAGGATCTTGCGACCTCCTACAGCGACGCCGATCTCGCCGGTGCTCGCGGTCTGGGGGCGACGGCGTGAGGGGCTCCCTGCGCGCGGTCGCGGTGGTCGGGCTGGCGGTCGTCGCGAGTCTCTTCGCGGGCTGCAGTCAATCGCCGCTCGCCGACGATTCGTACAAGACGGAGATCCCGGCCGCGCTCGAGGCGGCCGACCTCGGGATCACGGGTGCCTACGCCGACGTCAGCCTCGACGGATTCACCGAGACGCTGACCGTGGGGGGCACCGTCTCCCTGCCCGAGGGCGAGACGACGCAGGCGTCGCCGGAATTCGTTCGGAGCGTGATCGGGATCGTGCTGGACGGGCGCGACCCGAGCATGAAGTACCTCGACATGGCCTTCCGAGACGCCGAAGACGCGCGGGTCGACGTTGCAACGGCGCTCACGAGTCTCGGCGCGGCTCCGGGCTACGACGGAACGAGCATCACGATGGACGAAGCGAGGACGATCGCGGAGGGCGCAGCACGATGACGGCGGCGAACCAGCACATCGAGGTCGACGGCGGCGTGCTGAAGAAGCAGGCGTCGATGGCCCGGGAGGCAGCGGGCGCGTTCGCGGCAGCGAGCGACGGCGTGCGCGCCGATCTGCCCCAGGATGCGTTCGGTCTGCTGAGTCGCGGCCTGGTCGTCCCCGTCGCGAACGCCGTGGCGGGTCGTGCGCGCGAGCTGCTCGCTTCGGCGCAGGATCTGGCGGATCGTGTGGCGGACGGGGTGGACGATGCGACCGACCGGTTCAGCACGGTCGAACAGGACGCCGTGGACGTCTTCGGAAGGGGCGACGGATGACCGCGGCATCCGTCATCAGTTCGGAGCTGGCCGGAGGCAGCTGGGCGAACGGACTTCCCACGACCGGTCCCGGAGGCGACGCCTGCTCCCGGATCCCCGGTATCGCGGGCGTCGTGCTGCAATACGTTCAGCCCCTGCGCGAGTGGTTCGATCAGCTGGTCGGCGATCCCGCGGCGACCGCGGCCGTCGCGACCGCGTGGGAAGACGCCTCTCGCTCGCTGATCGGCATCCCCGACACCGTCCGCAGTGCGCGCGCCTCACTCGGCGAGCTCGACGGTCGTACGGTGCGCGCGCTACGTGAGCGCCACGAGGACCTCCACCAGGTCGCCCTCGACGCCGCGGAGTGGACGGCGGCCACCGCGGCCGCACTACGCCTGGCCTCCCGCATCGTGGATGCCACCCGGTCCTTCGTCTGCGATGCTCTGGTGCAGCTGGCGCGGTTCGCCGACGATCTGTTCTCGTTCACCCTGAATCCCTTCGAGGTCGCCGACCGAGTCGAAGACTTCGCGCGCGGGGCCTACGACCTCATCGAGGCGACCGGGCGCCTCGTCACCGATCTGCTCGAGGCCCTCGCCGCGCTCGGTTCGCTCCTGGACAGGCTCCTGCCGATCATCGCCGAGGGCCTCGACGAGCTTCGGCAGATCGTCGCGCAGATGCTCCCGAGTCTGGGGGCTCTCGCGGGGGTGCCGTTCGGTCCCCTCGGGGTGGCCGCCGGCCTCGTGCTCGGCGGGGCGGGCCAGAACTTCCTGCAGAGATCGACCGACGTCGAGGAGCTCGACCCCGACACGTTGACGGGTGACCGACTCGAGGCGTGGAAGCGGTCGCAGGAGGTCACACGACTGTCCACGCTCGCCGACCTCGTCTCGGTCAACGGCACGACGGACATGATGGGCGGAGCGGATCGGACGGTCATCGACATCAAGAAGATCGTCGGTCCCGACGGGGCGGAGCGGTGGGTCGTTTCGCTTCCGTCCACCCAGGACTGGCAGTTCGGCCCCGATGCGGGTGCGTTGAACGACCGGGATTCGAACGTGGCCCTCATGATGGACAATCCGGTTCTGCGCACGGCTTACGAGCGCGCGGTCCTCGAGGCGATGAGCGACGCGGGCGTGCCCCCGGGGAGCGACGTCGTCCTCACCGGGTTCAGCCAGGGGGGCATCATGGCGGCGAATCTGGCGTCCGATCGGACGTTCCCCTACAACACGGTCGGTGTCGTCACAAACGGTTCGCCGGTCGACTCCTTCGATGTACCGCCTGATGTCCCGGTCTACGCGTTCCAGCACGCGACGGATGTCGTGCCGACGCTCGACGGCAACGCCTTCGGCGACACCGCCTCGAACGTCCACCGGGTGCTCATGCCCGGACCGGCGAGCCCGATCGACGCGCACAACAACAAGGCCTACACGAACTCGGTCCACGCGTGGGAGCAGCAGTACGCCGCACAGCACGGCGGACCGCCGCCCGGCCTCGATCTCTTCACGGGCGAGGTGGTCGACCACAGCGTGTTCGCCACGCACGAGTGAGACCGTTTGGAGCGGGGCCACAGTGCGACGGTGGGAGAATCTCGCCATGAGTGAAATCGCCGCCCCCCGTCGTCCGGTCGTCGTCGCGCTCTGGCTGATCTTCGCCGGGGCGGTCGGCTGGTGGGCGGCGTTCTCGCTCACGATGGAACGCTTCCACCAGCTCGCCAACCCGGGCGACGCCGCGTCGTGCGACTTCAGCGTGCTCGTGCAGTGCTCGACCAACCTCCAGTCGGCGCAGGGAAGCGTCTTCGGCTTCCCCAACCCGATCATCGGGCTCGCGGCCTGGATCGCGCCGATCGTGGTGGGCATGGCTCTTCTGGCGGGGGCGCGATTCGCGCGCTGGTTCTGGGCCCTGTTCTGGGTCGGATTCGCGTTCGCGATCGGCTTCGTCATCTGGCTCATCGCGCAGAGCCTGTTCGTGCTCGCGACGCTGTGCCCGTGGTGCATGGTCACGTGGTCGGTCGTGATCCCCTCGTTCTTCGTCGTGACCCTGCACGTGCTGCGGGAGGGAGTGATCCCGGGCGAGCGAGTGCGGCAGGTCGCCGACCGCCTGATGCCCTGGGTTCCACTGGCCACCTTCCTCGCCTACGTGGTGGTCGCCGTGCTCGCTCAGCTGCGCCTGGACGTGCTCGCGCAGCTCTGATCCGCATCACAGCGGGTGGCGGACGGGCGGTAGGGTGCGGACATGATTGCTGCGAACCCCCTGATTCCCGCCACGTCTGACCTCGTGTGGTCGGGCCTCGCCGTGGTGGCCCTCGGTTTGGCGGTCTGGGCGGTCGTCAGCCTGTCGCGTCGCGCCCGTGATCTGTCGTCGGCGGTCGTTGCGGTGTGGGCCGTCGTGATCCTTCTCGTGCCCGTGCTGGGTCCGCTCGCGTGGATCCTCGCCGGCCGCCGCGCCCGCGGTGACGTCGCGCGTTCCTGACCGCGGGCGTTTCGGCTGGAGCGCGCTGTCCGCGCGCAGCCTCCGCGTTCCGCGCAACCTCAGCCCGGAAGCCCCGGATGCCACTGACCCCGCGCGAATTCCTGAGGTTATGCCCGCGCGAGCCCGGGACGCGCCGCGCGCATCCTCCGCGTTCCGCGCAACCTCAGCCAGGAAACCCCGGATGCGACTGACCCGGTGCAAATCGCTGAGGTTATGCGCGCGCGAGCCCGGCACGCGCCGCGCGCATCCTCCGCGTTCCGCGCATCCTCCGCGATCCGCGCAACCTCAGCCCGGAAGCCCCGGATGCCACTGACCCGGTGCGAATCGCTGAGGTTACCCGCGAACGAGCCCGGGCGCGCACCCCGCGCACCCTGGACGGGCCCCTCAGCCCACGGCGCGACCCGCCGACACCGACGACGAAGGCCGCCACCCCTCTCGGGGCGGCGGCCTTCTCGGCATCCGGGATCAGGCGAACCAGATCGCGAGCTCGCGCTCGGCGGATTCGACGCTGTCGGAGCCGTGGACGAGGTTCTGCTGCACCTTGAGGCCCCAGTCGCGGCCGAAGTCGCCGCGGATCGTGCCGGGAGCGGCCGTGGTGGGGTCGGTGGTGCCGGCGAGGGAGCGGAAGCCCTCGATCACGCGGTTGCCCGCGAGGCGGATCGCCACGGACGGACCGGACATCATGAACTCGAGCAGCGGCTCGTAGAACGGCTTGCCCTCGTGCTCGGCGTAGTGCTGGGCGAGGGTCTCGCGGTCGGGCTCGACGAGGCGGATGTCGACGAGCGCGTAGCCCTTCGCCTCGATGCGGGCGAGGATCGCGCCCGTGAGGCCGCGGGCGACGCCATCGGGCTTGACCAGGACGAGGGTCTCTTCGGTGGCCATGGGTCATTCTCCGTTCGAGAGGTCGGGGTCGGCGGCCCGCCGCGCGTTCGCGCGATCGAGGGCCGCTCCCTTGATCGTCGCATACGCCCACATGCCGCCGAAAATGAGCGCGACGACCGCGAGGGCCGGCACGAGGAAACCGCCGAGCAGCAGCAGCACCTGCAGCCCCCATCCGGCGAACAGCGCCCAGCGGTGACGCAGCAAGCCCGACACCGCGACCATGGCGACGGCGAGGACGATGCCGCCGACGATCCCCCACCAGGGTTCGATGCCGAAGGGGAGCACCTTGAGGCCGTAGACCACGAGGCCGCCAAGGAAGACGATGATCGACTCGAATCCGAGCACGACCGCGCCGAGCGACTCCTGCGCCCCCCGCTGGCGGCGGGGTCGGGGCTGTCGCGGACTCACTCCTGCCACCCGGCCTTCCAGTCCTCGAGCGCGGCGAGACGAAGGGCCTCCCCGGCCAGCACGACCGACCCGGCGATCACGACCGCGCGGCGGTCGGACTCCGCGGCCCATGCGCGAGCGGCGTCGGCGGCGTCTTCGAGGGTCGGGTGCACGGTGACGGGCAGGTCGGCCGCCTCCGCGACGTCGGCGATCGCATCGGGGTCGGTCGCGCGGTCGCTGTCGGGGGCGGTCGCGAAGACCCGCGCGACGGCCGGAGCGAGCGTCGACATGATGCCCGCGGCATCCTTGCCCTCGAGGATGCCGACCACGGCCCCCCACTCGTCGATGTCGAACGACTCCTTCAGCGCGGCGACGAGGGCGCACGCGCCGTGCGGGTTGTGCGCGGCGTCGACGAAGACCGTCGGCGCGGTGCCGATGAGCTGCAGGCGCCCCGGGGAGGTCGCGTTGCCGAGGCCGTCGGCGACCACGTCGGCGTTCAGCGCCTGCTCTCCCCCGCCGATGAGCGACTCGACGGCCGCGACCGCGAGGGCCGCGTTGGCGCCCTGGTGCGCGCCATAGAGCGGAAGGTACACCTCGCGGTACGAACCGGCGATGCCCCGCAGGTCGAGCTGCTGGCCGCCCACGGCGAGGGTCTGCCCCTCGAGGGCGAAGCCGTCGCCGGCGACGGCCACGGTCGCGCCTTCCTTCTCGGCACGCGCGCGGATCGCGCGCAGCGCCTCGGGCGGCTGGGGCGCCGAGACGACGGCCGCCCCGGGCTTGATGATCCCCGCCTTGACGGTGGCGATCTCGGCGATCGTCGACCCCAGCCGGTCGGCGTGGTCGATGTCGATGGGCGTGAAGACCGCGACGTCGCCGTCGGCGGTGTTCGTCGAGTCCCACTCCCCGCCCATTCCGACCTCGAGAACGAGGACGTCGATCGGCGCGTCGGCGGCGACCACGAACGCGAGCACCGTGAGCAGTTCGAAGAAGGTCAGCGGGGCGTCTCCGGATGCCGCGAGCTCGGCATCCACCATGTCGACGAACGGCTGGATCTCGTCCCACGCGTCGGCGATCGCGGCATCCGCCACGGGCTCCCCGTCGATGAGGATGCGCTCGGTGAAGCGCTCGAGGTGCGGGCTGGTGAACAGGCCGGTGCGCAGGCCCATCGCGCGCAGCAGGCTCTCGATCATGCGGCTGGTCGAGGTCTTGCCGTTCGTTCCGGTGACGTGGATCACGCGGTACGTGCGCTGCGGGTCGGCGAGCAGCTCGAGCACGCGGCGGGTGCGCTCGACGCGCGGCTGCACCCACTGCTCCCCCTGCCGCTCGAGGAGCGCGCTGTAGACGGCGTCGGCGCGGGTGCGGTCGCTCATGCGGGGGCTCCGATCCGCGCGACGGCGACCGTGACGGCACCGGCGTTCGCATAGGTCTTGGCGGCGATCTGCGCCTCGTGCTCGGCGGGGAGGGCCCGGCCGCTCTCGATCAGTCGTCCTCCGGGACCGGCGAGCACGACGGCCTCGGCGAGGGTCTCGGATGCCACACCGGCGACCTCGAACGCCTGGGCGACGGCCTGCGCGTCGGCGTCGTCGGCGAACGTGAGCGAGAGGAAGATCCGGTCGCTCACGTCGAAGCCGGCGGCCTTGCGGGTGTCCTGGATGCCGCGGATCATGTCGCGCGCCAGGCCCTCGGCCTCGAGCTCGGGGGTGGTGACGGTGTCGAGCAGCACGAAGCCGCCCGACGACAGCACGGCCAACGCCTCACCCTCGGGACGACCCGCGGTCTCGACGACCAGGTCGTACTCGGCGGGCTCGAGCGGGATGCCGCCGGCGACGACCTTCCCGTCGACCTCGCTCCAGTCGCCCTCGCGCGCGGCCTTGATGGCCTGCTGCACCTGCTTGCCCAGGCGCGGACCCGCGGCGCGGGCGTTCACCGAGAGGCGGTGGGTGATGCCGTACTCGGCGGCCGTTCCCTCCCGGAGGGCGACCTGCTCGACCGCCTTGACGTTGAGCTCTTCGCGGAGGATGTCGTCGAACTGCGCCAGGCCCGCGGCATCCGGGGTCACCACCGTCAGGCGCGGCAGGGGCAGGCGCACGCGCTTGCCCTCGCGCTTGCGCAGGGCGTTCGCGACGCTCGAGACCTCGCGGACGGTGTCCATCGCCGTGCGGATGTCCTCCGCCGCGGGGAACGCCGCGGCATCGGGCCAGTCGGCCAGGTGCACGCTGCGCCCGCCCGTCAGGCCCTGCCACACGCGCTCGGTGACCAGCGGCAGCAGCGGAGCGGCGACGCGGGTCAGCGTCTCGAGCACCGTGTAGAGCGTGTCGAAGGCCTCGCGGCTGCGCGGGTCGTCGGTCACGCCCACCCAGAAGCGGTCGCGCGAGCGGCGGATGTACCAGTTGGTCAGCACCTCGGCGAAGTCGCGCAGGCGCTCGGCCGCGGTCGTGGAGTCGAGGCCTTCGAGGTCGGCGGCCACGTCGCGGACGAGGTCGCCGGTGAGCGCCAGGATGTACCGGTCGAGCACGTCGGTCGAGTCGGTGCGCCACTCGGCGGTGTAGCCCTCGGGGCCCGAGGCGTTGCTGTAGGTCGCGAAGAAGTACCACGCGTTCCACAGCGGCAGCAGGAACTCGCGCACGCCCGAGCGGATGCCCTCCTCGGTCACGACGAGGTTGCCACCCCGCAGGACGCTCGACGACATGAGGAACCAGCGCATCGCGTCGGAGCCGTCGCGGTCGAACACCTCGCGCACGTCGGGGTAGTTGCGCAGCGACTTCGACATCTTCTGTCCGTCGTTGCCGAGCACGATGCCGTGGCACGACACGCCCGTGTAGGCGGGGCGGTCGAACAGCGCGGTCGAGAGCACGTGCATGACGTAGAACCAACCGCGGGTCTGCCCGATGTACTCGACGATGAAGTCGGCGGGGGCGTGCTCGTCGAACCACTCGTGGTTCTCGAACGGGTAGTGCACCTGCGCGAACGGCATCGAGCCCGAGTCGAACCACACGTCGAGCACGTCTTCGATGCGGCGCATCGTGGACTGCCCCGTCGGGTCGTCGGGGTTCGGACGCGTGAGGTCGTCGATGTAGGGACGGTGCAGGTCGACCTCGCCGTCGGCGTTCACCGGCAGGCGGCCGAAGTCGGCCTCCATCTCGGCGAGCGAGCCGTACACGTCGACGCGCGGGAAGTTCGGGTCGTCGCTCTTCCACACCGGGATCGGCGAGCCCCAATAGCGGTTGCGGCTGATCGACCAGTCGCGCGCCCCCTCGAGCCACTTGCCGAACTGGCCCTCCTTGACGTTCTCGGGCACCCAGGTGATCTGCTGGTTGTTCGCCAGCAGATCGTCCTTGATGTCGGTCACGCGCACGAACCAGCTCGACACGGCCTTGTAGATGAGAGGGTTTCGGCAGCGCCAGCAGTGCGGGTACGAGTGCTCGTACGACGCCTCGCGCAGCAGGCGACCGGCCTGCTTCAGCAGACGGATGAGGGGACGGTTGGCCTCGAGCCACAGCTCGCCCGCGACGTCGGTCACGGCCGACAGGAACCGTCCGCTGTCGTCGAGCGAGATGATCGTCGGCAGACCCGCGGCATCCGCGAGGCGCTTGTCGTCCTCACCGTAGGCGGGGGCCTGGTGCACGATGCCGGTGCCGTCGGAGACCGTGACGTAGTCGTCCACGAGGATCTTCCACGCGTTCTGCGTGCCCCACGTGTCGGCGTCGGCGTAGTAGTCGAACAGCCGGTCGTACGCGACGCCCTCGAGCTCCGCGCCCGAGATCGTCGTCTGCACGGCCTCGCGGGCGGCATCCGCGCTGTCGTACCCGAGGTCCTTGGCGTAGTTCGCAAGCAGGTCCTCGGCCAGCAGGTAGCGGTGCGCGACGGCCTCGAACGCCTCGTCGGGCGTGCCGTCGGGGGTCGTGTGCACGTCGGCCGCGCCGTTCGGGCCGCCCTCGACCACCGCGTACCGGATGCCGGGACCCACCGCGAGAGCGAGGTTCGTCGGCAGGGTCCACGGCGTCGTCGTCCAGGCCAGGGCGCGGACGCCGGTGAGGCCGAGCGACTCGGCCTTGGCGCCCACGAGCGGGAAGGTGACCGTGACCGAGGGGTCCTGGCGCATCTTGTAGACGTCGTCGTCCATGCGCAGCTCGTGCGTCGACAGCGGCGTCTCGTCGCGCCAGCAGTAGGGCAGCACGCGGTAGCCCTCGTAGGCGAGACCCTTGTCGTGCAGCGTCTTGAACGCCCACAGGACGCTCTCCATGTACGTCGTGTCGAGCGTCTTGTAGCCGCGCTCGAAGTCGACCCAGCGGGCCTGGCGGGTGACGTAGTCCTGCCACTCGCGCGTGTACTCGAGCACCGACTCGCGGGCCTTCGCGTTGAAGGTCGCGACGCCCATGCGCTCGATCTCGTCCTTCTCGGTGATGCCGAGCTGCTTCATCGCCTCGAGCTCGGCGGGAAGGCCGTGCGTGTCCCAGCCGAAGACGCGGTCGACCTTCTTGCCGCGCATCGTCTGGAAGCGCGGGAAGACGTCCTTCGCGTACCCGGTGAGCAGGTGTCCGTAGTGCGGCAGGCCGTTCGCGAAGGGCGGGCCGTCGTAGAACACCCACTCCTCGGCGCCCTCGCGATTCGCGATGGAGGCGCGGAAGGTGTCGTCGGCCTTCCAGAAGGCGAGCGTGTCGTCCTCGATCGCCGGGAAGCGGGGGCTCGGGACGACGGATGCGGTCGCTGTGACGGCGGCGCTCTGCGCGTCGGCGGCCGGGCCGAAGGATGAGGGGCGAGGGTAGGTCATGTCTCTCCGCGGGTCGAGGTCTCCTCGCCGGGACGATCCTCTCGGACCGCGGTACCACCCTGCGTTGCGCCGGACCCTTCGACGAGCTCAGGGGCCGGCACCGCTCTCACTGCGGCTGTGACGGGCCTGCCCCGCGCGGTTCTACTTGTTCGGTCCCTGAGCGTGTCGAAGGGCCGGAGGTTCTTCCGCGAGCTCCCCGGTGATGGCCGGATCGGTGCTGATCGCTCCATTCTACGCGAGCCGCGCGCGGTGCGCTGCGGGTCGTGTCGACGGGTGCCCGCCCCGCGGAGTGTCCGAGAAATCCGGAGGCCGGGGCGCTCGCGTCCGGGTGTTGTGGACGCTCGGGTGGGGAGCGCACCCGCGCGGAGCGGCGCCGGCGGACGCGACCGCCGGTTCAGGCGCGGGCAGGGCCCAGACCCGCCGCGGCCAGCAGCTCCCGGGTGAACGGATGCCGCGGGTCGGCGAAGACGCACGACACGGTGCCCGAATCCACGACGCGCCCGTCCTTCATCACGATCACGTCATCGGCGATACCCGCGACGACGTCGAGGTCGTGCGTGACGAACACCATCGCGAGGTCGCGCTCGGCCTGCAGGGCGAGGAGGCGGTCGAGGATGCGCGCGCGCACCGACGCGTCGAGCGCCGAAACCGGCTCGTCGAGCACGAGCAGGTCGGGCGAGACCGCGAGGGCGCGGGCGATCGCGACGCGCTGCCGCTGACCGCCCGACAGCTGCGCGGGCCGGCGGCGCACGAACGCCGGTGACAGGCCGACCTCCTCCAGCAGGGCGGCGACAGCGGCTCGGCGGGCGGGACGCGCGACGCCTCCCGCGGCCACGGCCTCGGCGAGTGTGCGTCCGATCGTCCACCGCGGGTCGAGGGCACCCCAGGGGTTCTGCTGCACGAGCTGGACGCGGGTCCGCGCGGCGCCGCGCGCGACGCGCGAGGACCAGGGACGTCCGTCGAAGCGAAGGGAGCCGGCATCCGGGTCGTCGACCCCGACGAGCAGGCGCGCGAGCGTCGTCTTGCCCGAGCCGGACTCGCCGACGACCGCCAGGGTGCGGCCCCGGCGGACCTCCAGCGATACGTCATCGACCGCGACGCGCCGACCGAAGCTCTTGCGCAGCCCCTCGACCGCGATGAGGGGGGCGTCGGTGCGGGGAGCGCGTCCGAGGGGACGGTGCGACACCGCCTCGACGAGGGTGCGCGTCTGCGGATCGTGCGGCGCGGCGAGCACCTGCGCGGTCGGGCCGGTCTCGACGACCCGCCCCTCGTGCATCACCACCACCCGGTCGGCCACCCGCGCGACGGCCGCGAGGTCGTGACTGATGAACACCACCGCCACGCCGTCGTCGGCGATACGACGCAGGAGCGCGAGCACGTGGGCCTGCACCGTGGCATCCAGGGCTGTCGTCGGCTCGTCGGCGACGAGCACGGCCGGTCGAGCCGCAAGGGCCGAGGCGATGAGGGCGCGTTGACGCTGCCCCCCGGACAGCTCGTGCGGGTACCGGCGGGCGCGCTCCTCGGGCTCGGGGAGGGCGACGCGCTTGAGGCTCGCCCGCACCCGAGCCGACAGCGCCTCACCGCGCACGGCCGGCTCGTGGATGCGGATCGCCTCGGCCACTTCGGCACCCACGCGGCGCAGGGGGTCGAGCGAGACGAGGGCATCCTGCGACACCAGCGCGATGCGACGTCCGCGCAGCGCGCGCCACTGCCGCTCGCCGAGGCCGCTCGCATCGACGCCGTCGATCTCAAGAGCATCGACGCGGGTCGAGAGACCGCGCGGCACGAGCCCGAGCAGGGCGCGGGCGCTGAGCGACTTGCCCGTGCCCGACTCCCCCACGATCGCGACGCACTCGCCCGGGGCGACGTCGAGGTCGAGTCCTCGCACGAGCGCGCCGGCGGGACCGTCGATGCGCAGACCGCGCAGACGGATGCCGCGGCCCGACGCCGCGTAGACACCGGGGGTCGCGGAACCCGGCCCCGAACCGCCGGCACGAAGCTCCCCGTCGCCGCTCATGCGCCCCGCTCCTCGGTTCGCGCCCGCAGAACACGGCCGACGACGCTGACGCTCACGACCGTCGCCGTGATTGCCGCTCCCGGGAACACGGCGACCCAGGGCGCCTGCAGCAGCAGATTGCGCCCGGCCGACAGCATCAGCCCCCACTCCGGGGTCGGCTCGGTCGGCCCGAGGCCCAGGAAGCTCAGCCCCGCCGCCGCGAGGATGCTCGTGCCGACGCCGATCGTGGCGAGCACGCTCACCGCCCCGAGGACCCCCGGCAGCACGTGCCGCACGTGCACGACCGCCGCGGGCACACCGATGAGCCGCGCGGCCTCGACGTGCTCGGCGGCGGCGAGGGAGCGCGTCTGCGCCCGGGCGAGGCGCACGTACACCGGCACCGCGGCGATCGTCACCGCGACGGCGACGTTGACCGGTCCCGGGCCCAGCACCGCCACCACGAGCAGGGCGACGAGGAACTCGGGGAACGCCAGCAGCACGTCCACGATGCGCATGGCCGCGGCATCCGCCCACCGCGGAGCGACCGCCGACAGCGACCCGGCGATCACCCCCGCCACGAGGGCGAGGCCTGTCGCGAGCAGGCCGATCCCCACCGAGCGTCCGGCGCCGAAGACCACGCGCGAGTACACGTCGCGTCCGCTCTGATCGGTGCCGAACCAGTGCGCCGCACTCGGCGGTTGAAGGCTCGCGCGCACATCGGTCACGAGGGGGTCGTGCGTGGCGAGCAGCCCGGGGGCGATCGCGGCGAGGGCGATCACGACGAGCACCGCTCCGGCCGTCGAGAGCGCGATCGCCCGTCCCGTCCGCGGGCGCGACGGGGCCGCGACGCTCACGCGGGGACCCCCGCCCGCACGCGCAGCGCCGTCCGGTCGGTGCGCAGGCGCGGGTCGAGCAGGGGCACGACGAGGTCGACGAGCGTATTGACCACGACGAACACGAGGGCGCTCAGCAGGATCACCCCGGTGATCACGGGCAGATCGCGATCGGTGATGGCCGTGAGGGTCACGCGGCCGATCCCCGGACGCGCGAACACCGTCTCGACCAGCACCGCGCCACCCAGCAGCGAGCCAACGAGGTAGGCCGCGAGCGTGACTCCTCCGACGCCCGCGTGCCGCAGCGTGTGGTGCACGCTCTCGCGCAGCGGCGTCGCCCCGCGCGCCCGCACCGTCAGCAGGAACGGCTCGCGCTCGGCCGCCTCGACCCCGTCGCGCAGCACCTGCGACAGCAGGGCCGCGACGGGAAGGGCCAGGGTCACCGCGGGCAGCACGATCGCCGCGGCGTCCCGCGCCCCCGACACCGGGAACCATCCGAGCTGGAACGAGAACACGCTCAACAGCACGAGGCCCGTCCAGAACACCGGCGACGACAGCACGACGAGTTCGATCCCGGATGCCACGGCCCGGCCGGTGCGCCCGCGCACGAGCAGGGCGGATGCCAGGGCCAGCACCACCGCGATCACCAGCGCGAGCGCCGAGAGCTGCAGCGTCGGGCCGAGCTGGCGGCCGATCACCTCGACCACCGGCTGACGCAGCTGATACGACTCCCCCAGGTCGCCGCGCGCGAGGCGCGCCAGGAACATCGCGTACTGCTCGAGCACGGGGCGGTCGAGGCCGAGCTCGCTGCGGATCCCGGCCTTGACGGACTCCGCGACCTGCGCCTGCGGACCGAGCATGACCGACACGGGGTCGCCCGGGATGACGCGGAACGCCGCGAACGCCAGGGTCGCCGCCCCCCACAGCACGAGGACGACGGATGCCACGATCCCGGCGATGCGCCGGACGAGGGCGCGCGAGCGGGAGCGTGGCATCCGAGGGTCCGGGCTCAGCCGACGGAGGCGGTCGCGAACAGCGGACGACCGTACAGGTCGAACGTCAGCCCCGACACGTCCGGACGCACGGCGCTGATGAGCGTCGGGCTGTACAGGGGCACGATCGCGGCGTGCTCGGCGTTCCACTGCTGCACCTGGGCGTACACGTCGTCGCGCGCGGCCTGGTCGGCCGTGGAGGCGCCCTGCTCCAGCAGCGCGTCCATCGCGGGGTCGCTCACCTGCGAGGCGTTCTGGAATCCGTCGGTGGCGAGGTGGCTGCGCAGCAGATCGGGGTCGACGCCCGAGAAGCCCCAGTCGGTGACGTCGTAGGTCTTGGGCCCGTACTGCTCGTTGTAGGCGCCCGGCTCGAGCACCTCGCGCTGCAGGTCGAAGCCGACCGCCTTGAGGTCGCTCTGCACGGCGTTCGCGAGAGCGGCGCGGTCGTCGGGCACCGGGGTCCAGGCGATCCAGCGCGCGGAGAGGCGCTGGCCGTCCTTGGTGCGGATGCCGTCGGCATCCCGCCCCGTCCAGCCGGCCTCGTCGAGCAGGGCGTTGGCCGCCGCCTGATCGAAGGGCCAGCTGTTCTCGAGGCTCGCGTCGTAGCCGGGGGTGGTCGCCCCGAGGATGCTCCAGGCGCGGGGGTACTGCCCGAAGAAGATCTCGCTGACCGCGGTGTCGACGTCGATCGCTCGCGTGAACGCCTGGCGCACCTTCTCGTCGGCGAAGACGCCGTACTTCTCGTTCAGGAACAGCGAGTAGGGCAGACCCGGGTAGGCGATCGATTCGACGGTGTCGTCGGCGGGCACCTGCGACACGAGGTTCGGCGGCAGGTTCGTCACGACATCGGCCTGACCGCTCGACAGGGCACCGACGCGCACCGAGGCCTCGGGCAGGATGTCGACCCGCAGAGTCTTGAACGAGGGCTTCCCGGCGCCGTCGGGGCCCCAGGTGTAGTCGTCGTTGCGCGTGTACACGATGTCCTGATCGGGCGTGTACTCGGTCAGCTCGAACGGACCGGTGCCGACCGTGACGTCGGGGCCGCCCGCGGCGAGCTGGTCGGCCTTGGTCTCGAGCACCGCCGGGGAGTAGAAGCCCAGCAGGGCCGTGCTCGCCGCCTGCAGGAACGGCGCGTAGGGCTGCGAGAAGCGCACGCGCACAGTGTGCTCGTCGACGACGTCGGTCCCCGCGTACAGGTCGCCGCCCAGCATGCTCGCGGCCTGCGCCGAGGCGGTCGCGGGGTCGGCGATGCGGTCGAAGTTCGCCTTGACCGCGGCGGCGTCGAAGGGCGTCCCGTCGTGGAACGTCACGTCGGTGCGCAGGCGGAAGAGATAGCTCGCGCCGCCGTCCTCGATGTCCCACGACTCGGCCAGCCACGGCGAGAACGACCCGTCTGCCTCTTGGAAAACGAGCGAATCGAGCACGGCGCGCTGCACCATGGCCGTGACGTCGAGCTGGCTGGTCTGGGGGTCCATCTTGCCGGCCGACAGGTTCGCTCCCTCGATCGCCCAGACGATCTCGCCGTCACCGGATGCCGCGGGGTCGGTCCCGGCGCAGGCGGACAGAGAGAGGGCGGAGGCGGCCGCGACAGCGACCGCCGACAGCACGCGACGCGAAAGCGGAGAAGGCATGGGGAATCCTCGGAAGTTCTGGTGGGGAGGCTTTCAGCTTACCGGGGTTCCTGGACCGGGTTCGAAAAGTGCCCCGCCGGGCTCACGCCGACGGCGAACGGCCGCGCGGCGGTGCGTGATCTCCGCGATTCGCTCAATCTCCGTGATCCGCGCAATCTCAGCCAGCATCCGTGCCCCTGGTCCGACATTGCGCGAATCGCTGAGCAGGCGCGAAGACCTCGCCCCGCGATCGCGCGACCTCAGTGATTCGTGCGACGTCAGTCGGCATCCGCGCTCCCGCGCTGACATTGCGCGATTCGCTGAGCGGGTGCGAATACCTCGCCCCGCGATCGCGCTGCCTCAGCGATTCGCGCAATCTCAGTCGGCATCCGCGCTCCTGCGCTGACATTGCGCGATTCGCCGAGCGGACACGAACAGCGGAGATCCCGGCTCGTCGGCTCCGGGGAGGTGCGGGTGGCCGGTTCACGCCCGATGCAGCCCCTGGGCGATGGCGTGCATGATCTGCTCCTGCACGTCGGGCCAGCGGTTCATCACCTGGTCGTACCCCACGCGGATCACGTGATACCCGAGCAGCATCAGCTCGGCATCGTGGCGGATGTCTTTCGCGCGTTGCGCCCCGACGTGGTGTCCGCCATCCACCTGCAGGACCAGTCGCTCGCCGATCAGGAAATCGACCCGGTGGCCGGAGATCCAGATCTGCACCCTGATCGGCAGCCCCAGCCACCGCAGTCGGATGATGACGAAGGTTTCGAGCCCGGAGTCGGCCCACGGCGACGCCTCTTCGACGAGTCGCCGTGCCGTGCCGCTCCACGGCAATCGTCGGAGGTGTCTCAGGTCCACCACCTTCTTGTTCAACGCGGAATCCCAGACCGCGCGCGCCGTCTCATAGGGCTGACACGAGGCGACCGTGAGCAGGATGTTCTCGATGTCGTCCTCGAGCAGATCCGGATGCCGCGGAACAATGCCGCGCTGCCAGTGCACGACAGCCGCCGGGCCGTCGATCCTCCCTCGGCCCGGATAGGCGACATGCGGCCGGTCCGGGTGCTCGGCCACCCACAGTCCGCGGCGTTCCGCGGCGGTGACGCACGACAACACGACTCCCGTCCGAGCCGCCGCCACGAGGTGAGCGTCCGCGGAAGGGAGGGCGACCCAATCCCGTCTGACACGGACGATGAGGCCGCTCTCGAGTGCCTGACTGATGCGATACCGGCTGTGTCCCTCGCGGACGAGACGCGTCGCGCGAGGGACACCTCCGAGTTGTGCGGTGCGGGTCGCGACGGCACGCGCCGCAGAGTCGTTCATAGCGGCAAGGATCGACCCGCGCGGTGCAGGTTTCGTGCCAGTTCCTCCCGACTGTGGATGAATCGTGTGCTGGGGAGGAGGCCATAGAGCAGCGCGCGGCGCTCGTGCAATCTCTGCGAACCGCGCAATCTCAGTCGGTATTCGCCCCACCTCACTGACATTGCGCGAATCCCTGAGCGGGCGCGACGACCTCGCCCCGCGCTGGTGCAATCTCAGCGATCCGGGCAATCTCAGTCGGCATCCGCCCCACCCCACTGACATTGCGTGAATCGCCGAGCGGGCGCGACGACCTCGCCCCGGGCTCGTGCAATCTCAGCGATCCGCGCAATCTCAGCTGGCATCCCCGCCGCTGCACTGACAATGCGCGGATCGCTGAGCGGGCGCAAAGGCCTGACCCCGCGCTCGCGCAACCTCAGCAATCCGCACAACCTCAGCAATCCTCATAACTTCGGCCGGCATCCGCCCCACTCCCCTGACAACGCGCGAATCGCTGAGCCTGCGCGCCCCGACGCGCGCCCGCGTGAGACCCCCGCTATCGTTGAGGTCACACCCATCAGGCACGCTCACACAGTGCCGCCTATATCGCTCGAGGAGTACCCCATGGCTGCCACCATTCCCGACAAGCCCGCGCTGGAAGGCCTCGAGCAGAAATGGGATGCCGCGTGGCGCGAGCGCGGAACCTACGTCTTCGACCGCATCCGCGCGGCCGAGGCCGGCCGACAGGGCGTGTACTCGGTCGACACCCCGCCCCCGACGGCATCCGGAAGCCTCCACATCGGGCACGTGTTCTCGTTCACGCACACCGACGTGAAGGTGCGCTTCGAGCGCATGCGCGGCAAGACCGTGTTCTACCCGATGGGCTGGGATGACAACGGCCTCCCCACCGAGCGTCGCGTGCAGAACTACTACGGCGTGCGCTGCGACCCCTCGCTCCCCTACGACGCCGACTTCACCCCGCCCTTCGCGGGCGGCGACAACAAGAGCAGCAAGGCCGCCGACCAGGTGCCCATCAGCCGCCGCAACTTCATCGAGTTGTGCGAGCAGCTCACCGTCGAGGACGAGAAGCAGTTCGAGGACCTCTTCCGCGAGCTCGGCCTCAGTGTCGACTGGACGCAGACGTACCGCACGATCTCCGACGACTCGATTCGCACGAGCCAGCTGGCGTTCCTGCGCAACATCGAGCGCGGCGAGGCGTACCAGGCCCTCGCGCCGACGCTGTGGGACGTGGACTTCCGCTCCGCGATCGCCCAGGCCGAGCTCGAGGACCGCGACCAGCCCGCGGCCTACCACCGCGTGGGCTTCGCCAAGACCGACGGTTCGGGCGAGGTGTTCATCGAGACCACCCGTCCCGAGCTGCTCCCGGCGTGCGTGGCGCTCGTGGCGAACCCCGACGACGAGCGTTACCAGCCGCTGTTCGGCACGACCGTGCGCACCCCCTTGTTCGACGTCGAGGTGCCCGTGCTCGCGCACCCCCTCGCGCAGAAGGACAAGGGCTCGGGCATCGCCATGATCTGCACGTTCGGCGACGTCACCGACATCATCTGGTGGCGCGAGCTCGACCTGCCCAACCGCACGATCATCGGCAAGGACGGCCGCATCGTCGCCGACGCCCCCGAGGTGATCGTGACGGATGCCGCGAAGGCGGCGTACGGCGAGCTCGCGGGCAAGACCGTGTTCAGCGCCAAGAAGCGCATCGTCGAGCTGCTGCAGGAGTCCGGGGCCATGGAGGGCGCGCCCAAGCCCTTCACGCACCCCGTGAAGTTCTTCGAGAAGGGCGACCGCCCGCTCGAGATCGTGTCGACGCGCCAGTGGTACATCCGCAACGGCGCGCGGGATGCCGAGCTGCGCGAGCGTCTGATCTCGCTCGGTCGCGAGATGTCGTGGCATCCGGACTTCATGCGCGTGCGCTTCGAGAACTGGACCAGCGGACTCACCGGCGACTGGCTCGTATCGCGCCAGCGCTTCTTCGGCGTGCCGATCCCGGTCTGGTACGGCCTCGACGAGAACGGGGAGCGGGACTACTCGCGCGTGCTGACGCCCGATCTCGCGTCGCTCCCGGTCGACCCGACCACCGACGTGCCCCCGGGCTACACCGAGGACCAGCGGGGCGTGCCGGGCGGGTTCGACGCCGAGCGCGACATCCTCGACACGTGGGCGACGTCGTCGCTCACCCCGCAGCTGGCCGGCGGCTGGCAGCGCGACGAGGAACTGTGGAACCTCGTGTCGCCGTTCGACCTGCGCCCGCAGGGTCAGGACATCATCCGCACCTGGCTCTTCTCGACGATGCTGCGCAGCGCCCTCGAGGACGACCGGAGCCCCTGGTCGGATGCCGCGATCTCGGGCTTCATCGTCGACCCCGACCGCAAGAAGATGTCGAAGTCGAAGGGCAACGTGGTCACGCCCGCCGACATCCTGAAGCAGCACGGCTCCGACGCGGTGCGGTACTGGTCGGCGTCGAGCCGCCTCGGAACCGACGCTGCCTTCGACCCCCAGAACCCCACGCAGGTCAAGATCGGTCGGCGCCTCGCGATCAAGCTGTTGAACGCGGCGAAGTTCGTGCTGTCGTTCCCGGTGCCCGAGGGAGCCGAGGTCACGCACGCTCTCGACGCGTCGATGCTCGCGACCCTGGATGCCGTGGTGCGCGACGCCACGGCCGCGTTCGAGGCGTACGACCACGCGCGGGCGCTCGAGATCACGGAGTCGTTCTTCTGGACGTTCTGCGACGACTACCTCGAGCTCGTGAAGGAGCGCGCGTACGACCAGTCCGACGCCGGTCAGGCGTCGGCGGCTCTCGCGCTGCGCACGGCCCTGTCGACGCTGGTGCGCCTGTTCGCCCCCGTGCTGTCGTTCGCGTCCGAAGAGGTGTGGTCGTGGTTCGAGGAGGGCTCGGTGCACACCTCCGCGTGGCCCGAGCCGAGCGGCTCGGAGGGAGACCCCGCCGTGCTGACCGCGGTGAGCGCCGCGCTCATCGGCATCCGTCGCGCCAAGACCGAGGCGAAGGCCTCGCAGAAGACGCCGGTGACCTCGCTCACCGTGTCGGGCCCCCACGTCGAGGCGCTGCGTCTCGCCGAGGGCGACCTGCGCGCGGTCGGACGCATCGAGAAGATCTCGTTCGCCGAGGCCGACTCCACCACCGTCACCGACATCGTGTTCGCACCCCAGGAGGCCTGATGCAACTCGGAACCCGTTGGACCGCTCGTGAGCAGCCGCCGAAGGCTGTTCCCGAGGTTCTGCACGCGCAGATCGCCGCGGTCGAGGCAGCCCTCAACCCCGACGGTCTGAGCGCTCCCGCCCCGCGCTGGACGCTGACCTTCCTCGAGGGGCGCCCCGTCGCCGAGCTCGACACGGGGGTCATCGTGAGCCAGGATGCCGCGGGCGAGGTCGTCGTGCGCTACGACGACGACGCCGAATTCGCCTGAGCCCTCCCGCCAGAGCGACGGAGCCCGTCGACGCTTTCACGCGTCGGCGGGCTTCGTACGTGAGAGCGGGGAGGTGACTGAGCCTGTCGAAGCCGCCGGAGGCTTGCCGGTGCCGGTCGCTTCGACGAGCTCAGGGACCTGGGGATCGGGAGGTGGCTGAGCATGTCGAAGCCACCGGAGGCGCGCGGGTCGAGGTCGCTTCGACGAGCTCAGGGACCTCTGTGATCAGCGCGGCAACAGGTACCGCGCGGCATCCGCCGACATCGCCTGCGACGCGGACCGCCCGGCTCGACGCACCGGCTCCACTGCGACCGCGTCCGCGCGTCGACGCATCCGTTCCTCCGCCCAGCGCGCCACCTCGCGCGAGAGGGCGAGCAGCGCCGCTTCGACGGGAGTGGGACGGCCAGGGAGCGAGACGGTGTGCGTGACGGCGCTCATGCGGAGCCCCTCTCGGTCGGAAGCGGGAAGACGTCGTTGCGGATCGTGACGGGGCGGACGCCCTCGCCGGTCTGGTCGCGGTAGCGGGCGACGGTCTCGTCGACCAAGGCCTGGATCCGCCGCACGAGGTCGCGCGACTGCTCCGCCGTCAGCCGCGCGGTCGCCGTCGAGATGATCGCGGCGTCACGCCACTGTTCGGCCTCGTCCCAGCCGTGGGCGGCGAAGTGCATGAGCTGCTGGTGGCGCAGGGTGAGCGTCTCGGACTGGACCGCTTCCATCACGGCGCGCCCCGCGGGGGTGTTCTGCATCTCGGGGTTCGTGAGGGTGACGATTCCGGCGGGCCGTTCCCACCAGCGTTCGCGCGCGGTGCCGCGGCCGGCGACCTCGCGGATGAGGTCGTGCCGTGCGAGAGCGCGCAGGTGGTAGCTCGTCGCCCCCGTCGACTCCCCCGTCAGCTCGGCGAGGGAGCTGGCCGTCTGCGGACCGTATTGGCTGAGGATGTCGTACAACCGGACGCGCAGGGGGTGCGCCAGGGCACGGAGCGCTCCGGCATCGAGGACGCGCTCGGCGCGGGGCTGCGAAGTCATGGTGCAAAGATATCTTTGCAAGGTTTCTTTTGCAACGTCTTCTCTGCACCCCGTTGCTGTTGCGACGTAGGCTGGACCGATGACGGATGCCCCCAATCCCCTCCTCTCCCCGCCGGCACTCCCCTACGACCTGCCGCCCTACGGCAGCATCGCGGTCGAGCACTACCTGCCCGCGTTCCACGCCGCCTTCGCGGCGCAGCGCGCGGAGGTCGATGCGATCACCGCCCAGACGGCGGAGCCCACGTTCGAGAACACGCTGGTCGCCCTCGAGCGCAGCGGAGAACTGCTCGACCGCGTCGCCCGCACGTTCTACACCGTCACCGGTGCCGACGAGACGCCCGAGATCCAGCAGGTCGAGGAGCAGCTCGCCCCGCTCATGGCGGCGCACCGCGACGCCATCCAGCTCGACACCGCCCTGTACGGCCGTATCGCGGCGGTCCACGCGCAGCTCGACGATCTCGACCTCGACGCCGAGAGCCGGTACCTGGTCGAGCGGCACCACCGCGAGATGTCCCTCGCGGGCGCGGGGCTCGACGAGGCGCAGAAGACACGCCTGACCGACCTGAACCAGCGTCTGTCGGTCCTCACCAACACGTTCGAGAAGAACCTCCTGGCCGACACGAACGACCTCGCCGTGGTCTTCGACGACGCCGCCGAGCTCGACGGTCTCGGCGAAGGCGAGCTCTCGGCCGCGGCGCAGGCCGCGACCGCCCGCGGTCTCGACGGCCGCTACGTCGTGACGCTCACGCTGTACACCGGTCACCCGTATCTGGCCTCGCTGACCAACCGCGAGAGCCGTCGTCGCCTGCTCGAGGCGTCCCGCGCGCGGGCGACGCGCGACAACGAGTACGACAACCGGCCCGTCCTGCGCGAGATCGTCCGCCTGCGCGCCGAGCGCGCGGCGCTCCTGGGCTACCCTTCCCACGCGGCCGCGGTGCTCGCCGACCAGACCGCGGGTTCGCCCGAGGCCGTCGCGTCGCTCCTCCGACGCCTCGCGGCCCCCGCCGCCGCCAACGCCCACCAGGAGCAGGCCGCGCTCCAGCGGATCGCCGATGCCGACGGCATCCGGATCGACGCCCACGACTGGGCGTTCTACACCGAGAAGGTGCGCGCGGAGCGCTACGACCTCGATCGCGCCGCACTCCGGCCGTGGTTCGAGGCCGAGCGGGTGCTGCGCGACGGCGTCTTCTTCGCGGCGGAGCAGCTCTACGGGATCCGCGTGAACGAGCGCCACGATCTGCAGGGCTATCACCCCGAGGTCCGCGTCTTCGAGGTGCACAACGCCGACGGCAGCGAGCTCGGGCTGTTCCTGCTCGATCTCTACACGCGCGACAGCAAGCGGGGAGGCGCGTGGATGAACTCGATCGTGACGCAGTCGGCCCTCCGCGCCACGGCCCCGGTCGTGGTCAACAACCTCAATGTGAACAAGCCCGCGCCCGGAACCCCGACGCTGCTCACGCTGGATGAGGTCACCACCCTCTTCCACGAGTTCGGTCACGCCCTGCACGGCCTGTTCGCGACGGTGACCTACCCGCACTTCGGCGGCACGGCCGTCTACCGTGACTTCGTCGAGTTCCCCAGCCAGGTGAACGAGATGTGGATCCTCTGGCCCGAGATCCTCGCGAACTACGCCCGCCACATCGACACCGGCGAGCCCCTCCCCGCCGACGTGGTCGAGCGCCTGCACGCCTCGGAGGCGTTCAACCAGGGCTTCGCGACGAGCGAGTACCTCGCGGCATCCTGGATCGATCAGGCCTGGCACGGACTCTCCGTCGACGAGGCGTCCGCTGAGATCGACGTCGCCGCCCTCGAGGCCGACGCCCTCGCCGACATCGGCCTCGACAACCCGGCCGTGCCGACTCGCTACGCCTCGACGTACTTCGCGCACGTGTTCTCGGGCGGATACAGCGCCGGCTACTACTCCTACATCTGGAGCGAGGTGCTCGACGCCGACACGGTCGAGTGGTTCCGCGAGAACGGCGGGCTCACGCGCGAGAACGGCGACCGCTTCCGGCAGAGGCTGCTGGGGGTCGGTGGGTCCGGCGACCCTCTGGCCGCGTATCGCGATTTCCGGGGCCGGGATGCCGAGATCCAGCCCCTCCTGGAGCGCCGCGGTCTCACGGGCTGAGCGCAGCCCCCTCCGTCGCGGGGCGGGCGAGGTCGACCCGACCCGCCCGTCCTGGGGACTCAGCTGACGCCGTGAACCCCGACACCCTCTGGACCGTGTCGCTCAGCGCCATCCCAGCACGTCGCGCACGAACGCCTGCGAGGCCGGGCTGCCGTCGTTCGGGATGCCGTGCAGCGGCGTCCGCGAGACGACGTCGCCCGTCGCCTCGACGCGGTCGAGGGCCGCGTGTACGAGGGGCCCGGCGTCGTTCGACGAGGTCCACCCGCGCACGGTCGGATGCGCGAAGACGACGACCTCCGCGCCCTGCTCGTGGGGCCTCGCGCTCGCGACCACCACGGTCGGGGTGGCGCGGCGCCACAGGCCGGGGACGAACGCGAGGACGGTGTCGGAGAGCACCGCGTCGGCCATCCCGGTAGTCCACGACGGGTCGGGGCGGCCGATGCGCACGTCCTGCGCGACCCACTCCGACTCTCGCTCCCGCAGGGCACGGGCCACGCGCTCGTCGCCGAGGTCGAAGCGCTCCGTCACGAGGGCGTCGAGGGTCGAGGACAGAGCCTCGTCGGGCGGGCGACGCACGATGAGGCGCGCGCCGCGCGTGATGCGCCCGACCGAGAACGGACGCACGCGGAGCGAGGCTCCGCGCCCCCTCCACCCGCGCTGAGCGCTCAGGCGCTACGACGCTTCTGCGCGAGGACGATCGTGGGCTGCGCCCCGTCTTCGACCGCCGCGCGCGTGATGACGACCTTGGCGATGTCGTCGGCCGAGGGCACGTCGAACATGATCGGTCCGAGCACGTCTTCGAGGATCGCGCGCAGGCCGCGCGCACCGGTCTTGCGGGCGACGGCGAGGTCGGCGATCGCGCGCAGCGCGTCTTCGTCGAACTCCAGCTGCACCCCGTCGAGCTCGAACATGCGCTGGTACTGCTTGACCAGCGCGTTGCGCGGCGCGGTGAGGATCTCCATCAGCGCCTCCTGGTCGAGAGGCGAGACGGATGCCACGACGGGCAGACGGCCGATGAACTCGGGGATCAGACCGAACTTGTGCAGGTCTTCGGGCAGGGCCTCGCTGAAGAGGTCGGGCGCGTCTTCTTTGCGCTGGAGCGGAGCGCCGAAGCCGACGCCGTGCTTGCCGACACGGGCGGAGATGATCTCTTCGAGCCCCGCGAAGGCGCCGGCCACGATGAACAGCACGTTCGTCGTGTCGATCTGGATGAACTCCTGGTGCGGGTGCTTGCGGCCACCCTGCGGCGGAACCGAGGCGACCGTGCCCTCGAGGATCTTCAGCAGGGCCTGCTGCACGCCCTCGCCCGACACGTCGCGCGTGATCGAGGGGTTCTCGGCCTTGCGGGCGATCTTGTCGACCTCATCAATGTAGATGATGCCCTGCTCGGCGCGCTTGACGTCGAAGTCGGCGGCCTGCAGGAGCTTGAGCAGGATGTTCTCGACGTCTTCGCCGACGTATCCCGCCTCGGTCAGCGCCGTGGCATCCGCCACCGCGAAGGGCACGTTGAGGCGCTTGGCCAGCGTCTGCGCGAGATACGTCTTGCCGCAGCCCGTGGGCCCGAGCAGCAGGATGTTGCTCTTGGCGATGTCGATCTCTTCGGCGCGGGCCTCGGCGGGCTGCAGTGTGCCGTGGGCACGGACGCGCTTGTAGTGGTTGTAGACGGCGACCGCGAGGGCGCGCTTGGCGGGCTCCTGGCCGACGACGTACTCCTCGAGGAACGAGAAGATCTCGCGCGGCTTGGGCAGGTCGAACTCGGCGACCTCGCCGGCCGACGACTCGGCCATGCGCTCTTCGATGATCTCGTTGCACAACTCGACGCACTCGTCGCAGATGTACACGCCGGGACCGGCGATCAGCTGCTGCACCTGCTTCTGGCTCTTGCCGCAGAAGGAGCACTTGAACAGGTCGGCGCTCTCACCGATGCGTGCCATGGCCGGTTCCTTCCGTCACCCGGCCCCCGCCGGTGTGTTACCCGAGCCTAACCCGAGGCCACGACATCCGAGGGCATTTGCGCTCTCGGCGGTGTCGTGATCGCTCGCGGCGGACACGCGGCATCCGTTCGCTCCCCCGCGCGCACGGCCGGATGCCCGTCGCGCCGAGACGCCATCTCGCTGACATCTCGGCCGCAGCCCGCCGCCGATTCGTCGGGGAATCGCCGTCTCGCGGCGCCGGGGCGAGGATGCGCGGCGATCGCGCGCACGACGAAGCCCCGCAGACCGGGAGGGGTCTGCGGGGCTTCGTCGTACGCGAGCGCGTCAGGCGGTGAGGGCCGCCGGGGTGCGCTTGCGCGTGGTCAGCACCTGGTCGACGATGCCGTACTCCATCGCCTCGTGCGCAGAGAGGATCTTGTCGCGGTCGATGTCCTTGTTGACCTTGGCGACGTCCTGTCCGGTGTGGCGGGCCATGGTCTCTTCGAGCCAGGTGCGCATGCGGAGGATCTCCTGCGCCTGGATCTCGATGTCGGACGCCTGCCCGTGCCCGGCCTCGCCCATCGCGGGCTGGTGGATCAGGATGCGAGCGTTCGGCAGGGCGAGACGCTTGCCGGGGGCGCCGGCGGCGAGCAGGACGGATGCCGCGGAGGCGGCCTGTCCGAGCACGACGGTCTGGATCTGCGGCGAGACGTACTGCATCGTGTCGTAGATCGCCGTCATAGCCGTGAACGAGCCGCCGGGCGAGTTGATGTACATGATGATGTCGCGGTCGGGGTCCTGCGACTCGAGCACGAGCAGCTGGGCCATGACGTCGTCGGCCGAGGCGTCGTCGACCTGGACGCCCAGGAAGATGACGCGGTCCTCGAACAGCTTGTTGTAGGGGTCCTGGCGCTTGTAGCCGTAGGCCGTGCGCTCCTCGAACTGAGGGAGGACGTAGCGGCTCGAGGGCATGTGCGCTGCGGCGCCGCCGAAGGTGGGGATGTTCATGATGGTGTCCTTTTCCTCTCGACTCAGGCCGCGGTTCCGCCGCCGCCGGTGACGTCGGTGGCGTGCTCGCGCATGTGGTCGACGAAGCCGTACTCGAGGGCTTCCTGAGCGGTGAACCAGCGGTCGCGGTCACCGTCGGCGTTGATCTGCTCGACGCTCTTGCCGGTCTGGTTCGCGGTGATCTCGGCGAGACGGCGCTTCATGTCGAGGATGAGCTGCGCCTGCGTCTGGATGTCGCTCGACGTTCCGCCGAATCCACCGTGGGGCTGGTGCAGCAGCACGCGCGCGTTGGGCGTGATGTAGCGCTTGCCCTTGGTGCCGCTGGTCAGCAGGAGCTGGCCCATCGACGCGGCCATGCCGATGCCGACCGTGACGATATCGTTCGGCACGAACTGCATCGTGTCGTAGATCGCCATGCCGGCCGTGATCGAGCCGCCGGGCGAGTTGATGTAGAGGTAGATGTCCTTCTGCGGGTCTTCTGCGGCGAGCAGGAGGATCTTCGCGCAGATCTCGTTGGCGTTCTCGTCGCGCACCTCCGAACCGAGCCAGATGATGCGGTCCTTCAGCAGCCTGTCGAAGACGCTCGTTGCCATAAGGGGTTCGGGCATTTAGTGCTCCTCTTCCGGTGATCTGCAACGAATCTACCGGCGGGGTCCGACACCGGATGCCGTGTTCGCCGCGGGCGGATCAGTCGAGGCGTTCGGCGATTTCTCGCGCGTATCCGGTCACGGAACGGGTATAGCGGGGCAGGTGCGGCGCGAGGGCCTGAAGGGCGACGGATGCCGCCCGCTCGGGCTCTCCGCTCGACACGAGGGCGAGGGCGTAGAACGCGGCGGCCGCGTCGTGCAGGGGTCCGCGTGGCTCGCGCTCGTACTCGGCGCGGAGCATCTCGAGCGATTCCTCGGTCTTGCCCAGGTTGCGGATCGTGCTCGCCAGCTGGATGGTGGCCTGCGTCCGGCGCTCGTCGTCGAGCCCGATCGCGAGGGCGCGCCGGTAGAGCACCTCGGCCTCGTCCTCGACGCCGGCCGAGTCACGTGCCCCGGCGCGCTCGAACAGCGCGACGGCGTCGTCGGTGGGACGCTCCGCCGAGAGCTCGTCGATCCGGGTGATGACGTCTTCGGGGCTGAGGGTCTCGTCGGCCCAGACGGCGTCCACCCTGTTCTGCCAGTCGTCCATTCGTCGCATCCTCATCCTCGTTCCGAACCCGCGCTCACCCTCCCCGAGTCTCCAGAACATCCGGAGGCTTCGAGACGTCCTCCGCGCGTTCCGAACGATCGACGGGGTGGTTTCCCGGACGGCGCCCGGGGACGGGAAAGGGGGCGGATGCCGCGGCATCCGCCCCCTTCCTCACGACTTACTCGCTGTCAGCGGCCTCGTCGGTCTTCTTCTTGGCCGGCGCGCGCTTCTTGGCGGGAGCCTTCGCGGGCGCCTCCTCCGCGGCGGCCTCGTCGGCCGGAGCCTCGTCGGCGGCCTTCTTCTTCGCGGGGGCGCGCTTCTTGGCGGGAGCCTTCGCGGGGGCCTCCTCGGCGGCGGGCGCCTCGTCGGCGACCTCGGCAGCCTCGTCGTCGCCCTCGGCGGGCTCTTCGCCCTCGACGGCCACGAACCCGGTCAGGTCGACGGGCTTGCCGGCGGTGTCGACCACCGTGACTTTGCCCAGCGCGATCGCGAGCGCCTTGTTGCGCGCGACCTCGCCAACGAGCGCGGGCAGCTGGTTGCCCTGCTGCAGCGCATTGACGAAGTCCTGCGGCGCCATGTTGTACTGCGCGGCCGACTGGATGAGGTACTGCGTCAGCTCGTCCTGCGACACCTGGACGTTGGCGTCTTCGGCGATCTTGTCGAGGACCATCTGCGTGCGGAACTGCTTCTCGCTCGCCTCGGTGACCTCGGCGCGGTGCACGTCGTCCTCGAGGCGGTTCTCACCCTCGAGGTGGTTGTGCACCTCGTCCTCGATCAGCTGCGGCGGCACGGGGATCTCGACGGCCTCGAGGAGGGCGTCGATGAACTTGTCGCGCGCGGCGGAGCCCTGCGTGAAGACGGCCTGCTGCGCCACGCGCTCGCTGAGCGACTCGCGGAGCTCGGCGATGGTGTCGAACTCGGACGCCATCTGGGCGAAGTCGTCGTCGGCGTCGGGGAGCTCGCGCTCCTTGACGGCCGTGATCGTGACGGCCACCTCGGCCTCTTCGCCGGCGTGCTCTCCACCGACGAGCTTCGAGCGGAACGTGGTCTGCTCGTCGGCCGTCAGCGATTCGATGGCCTCGTCGATGCCTTCGAGCAGCTCGCCGGAGCCGATCTCGTACGACACGCCCTCGGCGCGGTCGATCTCGTTGCCGTCGATCGTCGCGACAAGGTCGAGCTCGACGAAGTCGCCGGTCGTGGCAGGACGGTCGACCGTCACGAGCGTGCCGAAGCGCGCGCGCAGGCGGTCGAGCTCGGCGTCGATGCCGGCCTCGTCGGCCTCGGCGGCGTCGACGGTCACCGTGATGGTGTCGTAGGCGGGCAGCTCGAACTCGGGGCGCACGTCGACCTCGACGTCGACCACGAGGTCGCCGGAGAAGTCCTTGAGCTCGGGGAGCTCGACGATCTCGGCGCTCGGGCGACCGATGACGCGCAGGTCCTGCGCCTCGACGGCCTGACGGTAGAACCCGTCGAGACCCTCGTTGACGGCGTGCTCGATGACGGCGCCGCGTCCCATGCGCTGGTCGATGATGGGGGCGGGGACCTTGCCCTTGCGGAAGCCGGGGATCTGCACGTCGCGGGCGATGTGCTCGTAGGCGTGGGCGATGCTCGGCTTGAGCTCGTCGGGCGAGACCGTGATGTGGAGCTTGACCCGGGTGGGGCTGAGCTGCTCGACGGTGCTGTTGACCATGCGGTGTGTTCTCCTCGTGTGGCCCGCGCGCACGCGGGGGCCGTGTGGGCCTGTGGTCTGTGGGGCCGTTGCGTCGGGGCGACAGGATTTGAACCTGCGGCCTCCCGCTCCCAAAGCGGGCGCTCTACCAAGCTGAGCTACGCCCCGGGGCGACGCGCGCGAACGCGTTCGACGAAACGACCTCGGAAAGTCTAGTCGATCGACCCGGGAGCGCCGGATTTCCTGCGGTGCGCGGCGGATCCGACGCCGGGAACCGGCGCACACAACCGCGGCGGCGTTCGCGACGGCTCGCGCGGTGTCGTAGAGTGGTGATGTTCGAACGCTTCACCGTTGGGGTGAAGAATTCGGGGCTGTAGCTTAGTGGTAAAGCCTCTGTCTTCCAAACAGATGATGCGAGTTCGATTCTCGTCAGCCCCTCCACAGTAAGTGCCTGGTCAAGCACCGTTTCCGTAGCTAGTTCGGCTCCCTCCGCTGGAGCCGATTGGCGTCCGTGGACAATTCATGGACGAAAGCCTTTCTCTGCGACCGCTCTCCGGCGTATCACGTCCATGAGAGAAACCAAGATGCGTAAGCGCACCCACGGGACCGGAACCATCACCCCCTACAAGGACGGCCATCAACTGAAGTGGTCGACGCCTGATGGCGGACGACCGTCGAAAGTGTTTCGACCGTCGACCCGCAAGCAAGCGGAGCAGGAGCTACGACGCATCCTGACCGAGATCGACAAAGGTGAGTACAGAGACGACCGGCGCGGATCGGTCACCTTCGACGCGTTCTGGAAGGACTGGCTGGCCTACCGCGAGATGGAGGTGAAACCGAGCACTTTCAAGAACCTCGTGAGCATTCACAAGACCGCGCTTAGCCCTACGTTCGGCGGGCAGAAGATCAACACGATTACGCGACGGGCGGTCGACATCTGGTGGGCTCAGCACAAGATCCATCCGGTCCAGCGACGCAACAGCTACTACGCGCTGAAGGGCGCGTTCGACCAGGCGGTCGACTGGGGCCTGGTCACCACCACACCCTGCCAGGTGAAGGACGCGGGAAAGGATGTGTCCCGAGATCGGCCCGATTGGCAGGTGGAGGACTTCGACACCGTGCTCGCCCACGTCTCCTCTTTCTACAGGCCTGCGCTGGAGATCATGTTCTCGGGCCACCTCCGCCTCGGTGAACTCATCGCTCTGGACTGGGCGGATGTCACCCGCACGGGCGTGATCACCGTGACAAAGCAGAGGCTCGGGCTCGGATTCACCGCCGACACCAAAACCGGCCAGCACAAGCGCATCCAGATGCTCCAGCGTGGCGTGGTCGCCCTCCAGGCTCTCCCCCGCGGCATCGGGTCCACTCCCCTGCTGGCTGGCGAGCGCGCCACCCGAATGCCGCGAAACAGTCTTCGCGACAGGTGGAACGATGCGGCAAGCGCAGCGGGTTTCGTGAACTTTCACGTGCACGACATCAGGCACATCGGCCTGTCCCTCGTGGCCGAGGCGGGCGCGCCTGAGCGCGTCGTCCAGGAGCGGGCTGGGCATGCGTCGGCCACGTCCACAAGGCGCTACCTGCACTCGAACGAGCGCATGCACGCCGACGCCGTGCAGAAGGTCGACGCCCTCGTCCATCGCCTATCCGCGGGTGGTCAGTCCCACGCCGCCAAGGTCGCGAACTAGGCCGCGTTGGCGCACGGCGTGCACATATTCGGTTAGCGCGTGACGGACGAAAAAGGCCCTCTCTTCATGTAATGGAGAGAGGGCCTTTCGTGTTGTCCCTGGCGTCCCGGCCAGGACATCAGCTTATCGAACGACGAGCCTTCGCACATACTGAAGAATAACCCGGGGTTGACGCGCGTTCGCGCTAACGAACCGCGGCAAAAGAGGGGGGTTAATGCTTATTCGCGCTAACGGTCCCTGAAGAACAACCCATAGATCGACCCTGAAGAATAACCCCTGTGTTTCCAGAGGAAACACCATAGGCACTCTCGGCTGTCAAATCATGCTTGCGTGTGAAGCGCGATGCGGTGGAGAATGGACTCCGAGCAAGGGCCCGATGTCGAGGCACCGAGGCTCCCGCAGAGAGACCGGCGAGGTTCCAGGCCGGACGTGTTGTCACCGTCCCGTCCCGCCGTCCCCGGAGTCCCGATGTTCCCCCTTCCCGACGTTCCCTGGAAGTTCGACCCCTCCTACTGGGCCCAGGTCGGTGAGTGGATCGAAGCCGTGGCCGGTCGCCACCTGAGAGCGACCGAGAACACCGAGGCCTTCCCCGCCACCGCTTCCGACCTCGCAGAGCACATCTGGTCGGAGATCCGGATCTCCACCAACGGCCAGCACCCCTGGGAGCGCCGCTACGGCATGACCAGCGCCGCGATGGACAAGCGGGTCTGGGCCAAGGCCGAGCACATGCTGGCCACCTTCGCGCCCGCCGTTCCCCGTGGGCCATTCCCTCGCCGCTTCACGCGCCCGTTCACGACCGAGGAGTCCAGCAGGGGTGGGCGGGCGTCCAAGCGCCCCAGCCGCGTCCTGGCGGGCCTGCGGACGCTCCCCGCCGACATCACCGCTGCAGCCGCCGCCGAGGCCCTGGGGTGCACCGAACGGCAGGTCTACACGGCGCGGGCGGTCCTGAAGGAGGAACGGCGCGTGCGTTCCATCGAGGAAGAGCTGAACGCGCTGTTCGGGCCAATATACCCCGCCGACACTGAGACCGACCGAGACTCCCGCGAGGCTGACGCACGTGAGCCCGACGACCCCGAGGCCGACACCACGTTCGAGGACTTGATGGCCGAGGCGGGCATCGGGGTGGATGCCGGAAGCGACTGCAATGCACGTCGCGCGCTAAACCCCCTCCGTGACGCGCACTGATTCCACATGAGGATGAATCTGTGGACAATTCAGATTTGCGAATTAGACGCTCAAATAATGCGCATCACGCGCTAGTGGACCACGTCAGATAAGCGCAGGACCGTTAGCGCGTACGCTGCGGGAACTTGGGCCGCTTGCCCGTGGTCCGCTCCCGCTCTTTCGCCCACTGTTCGTTCCGCGATTTCCATTCCGCGTTCAAGCGCTTTGTCTCCGCAGGGGTGGGCGTGCGGAACGGGCTTGTCTTGGGTGTGCGGATGTACCAGATGAACGGTCGCAGCATGTCGGCGTTCACGTCTGAATTGGGAATCACGATGTGATGGCGTGTCCGGTCACCCGCGCTGTGCGCGTCAGCAAACCGAGGCCCGCGAGCATTGCCCCGGTCCCATGGCCAGCGCACCTGGGCCCACTGGGCCAGCAGCTCGGGCCGCGCCGCGCTCCAGCCGCCCGCCAGGTTGTTCGTCGTCAGCAGGTAGCCCCCTGGGCCGGGGTCCGCGCGTGGCGTGCCCTTCTCCTGGAGGTAGTACAGCGGGTCGGCCCAGCCCGCATGGAACTCGACCGCCGCCCAGAACGCGACGACATCTTCCCCGGGCTCGAAGAGATCCAGTGCCTGGGCCGTCAAATCGTCGTACTTCTCGCGAACGGCTGAGACCGGATCGGTGGAGTCCTCGATGTATGCGCGGTCGAAGCGGCCATCATTGATGGCTCGCGCCTGCAGGGCGACAGCGCGCGCCATCAGCGAGATAATCTGACGCCGACGCTTACGCCGCTCCCCCACCGTGGACAGCCACGCGCGCACCACCTCGGCCAAGAGGAACAGCACGAGACCGACCGCGAGCGGGGCCACGATGAGCGCGAATACGTTGTCATCCACGACCGCAGCCTATGAGGCATCGATGCGTTAGCGCGTGACGCACGTGCCCTCAGTGGCGGTTCAGCGCCAGAATCACGCTCGGAGCAGAACGCTCCAGGTGCGGTCGATATTCATTGCATGACCACCTCGAGCACAGCGCCCGCACGACGCGTAGGACGCCCCTGTGCCGTGTGTGCTCTCCCTGCACCGCAGCGTGAGCAGGTCGAGATCGCCCTTGCGCAGGGCACCTCAATTTCCAGCATTGCCAAGCAGCACGGGGCCCCTGGGCGCGAGTCGATCACGCACCACATCAAGGCTGGCCACGTCCGCGCCGACCTAGACGAGAAGATCGCCCGGGCCCAGGGGATGGATTGGACCACCGTCAGCGCCCGCATCGCCGAGATCGCGCAGCGCGCACGAACGACGGCCCTGGAGGCCGCTGAAGCCGGAGACCGTCAGGGCGTCCTTCGTGCTGGAGACAGCGAGCTTCGCGCCCTCAGCGTGCTGGCCACCAGCGGGGCCGACAGCGAGTACGAGATCGCACGCAACGCATGGACTCAGGATGTCGCCCTTGCCGTTGTCCGCGTGGGCCGTCGCGGCGACCAGGCCGTCGATGCCGTGGCCAACGAACTCGTAGCACTGCACCGACCCGAGATCGCCGACGAGATCCGCGCCCTGATTCCCGAATCGCGAACCAACACCACCGACGCCCTGGAGGCCTCCGCATGAGCACCGAGACGACCAAGCCCGAGACGACCACCGACCCGGCCAAGCAGGAGCCCATCGGCGTCCAGCGCCTTCGACTTGCTCGTGAGCGCGCCGCAGCCCTACAGGCCGCGCAGCCCGTCACCCAGACGACCGCCAAGCGGGTGGAGGTGGGCGACGTGGTGCACGCCGTGAACACGGGCCTCCAGATCCACCGCAGCGCTTCGCTGTGGGGTGGCGACCCTGCCCTGATGCTGAAGCGCGGCGACAGCTTCGTCGTGACTGCCGGGATGCTGGAGGCCGACCTGGACCGCAATGGGAAGCCGTCGTGGTCCGTGCTCGTGCACGACCCAGACGCGCAGTACGCCCGCTGGGGAAAGTTGTACTTGGCCCCCGGTGAGGCCCCAGCCGACATGCAGCCTTGGATCGTCGGCGACGCCGACTGGAAAGAGGCACGAGAGGCCGCACGACAGCGCGCGTGGCGCATCGTGGACGAGCAGGAGCAGAAGGCCGCGTTCCAGGAGATCCATCGCCTCTACGGGCCGGGGCGCGACTGATGGTCGCCCCCGGGAACCGCAATCACCGCACGCACCGCGCTGTGGTGGATCTGGCGCGCGAATACATCGCCGGGGAGGGTCTGCCTGTCACGAGCTACCCGCGCCCCACGCGCTTGATGGACATCAGCGACGAGATCCACCCCGACCTCGACGTGGCGGGCGTCGCGGTCTCCGTGACGAGTCGGCGCACCCTCAGGCTCAGCGACGATCTCGACTCCGCTGTGGGCATCGCGAACCTGTCGGGCTCGCCCGTGGGCGCGGTGTTGCAGTGGCGCGGCGACAAGCCAATCTCCGACGCCTACCTGATCACGAGGTTGAGCGACTTCCTCACGCTCGTGCACACCGCACGGGCCAACATTGACGCCGCCCCCTAGATCGAAAACTCAACAGACGACCGCAGTGCCCTTGTAGGCACGGGAGCACTGCGGCTTGCTCGATGGGACACCCTTCTCCGTTTCATTCGAGCACCCCGGCCCGACTGCGGAAGTGATGTCCCGCTGACGGCCACCCCCGGCCCACCTCGCCATCGTCGCCGTCATCGTCACGGCGAGGTGGGCCACCTCGGGGCCCGCACAAGATCCGCCCATTAGGGTGGCGGGCCCCGAGGACCCCCTCAGCACGAAAGAGATACACCCATGCCGCGCCACGCAGCATCCGTCATCCATCCGTTCAGAACGTCGGGCGTCAACAAGCCCGGGTACAGCCGTGCTCCCCAGCAGGTCCCCCAGGCCCGCCAGCAGGCCCCCAGCGGCGACATGTCCGTGGATCTCGGCAACCTTGGCCCGATGCCACCGCGTACCTCGCGGCAGCTGAGGAGGCGAGCGTGACCCTTGTGCCGCCGTTCAAGGTGGACCCTGCTACCCCGTGCGCCACCGTGCGTGCCGGTCGGTTCAAGGTTCGTATCCCGATGGGCTGGCAGGTCAGCGCGAGCAAGTCTCGCCTTGGCGGGTGGATCGTCTTCGTCCTGGAGCCGAACTACACGCTCCACGTCCTCGCGGAGCGCGAGGGCCGACTGTGGGAAATGGCCAACCTCCCCCAGCAGATCATCGACGACTTCGTCGGCAAGCAGTTCCAGGAGAACCCGCGGTGAGGGGCGTCAGAATCGTCTCCGTGGGCCACACCGAGCACACCGTCATGCTCGATGGCTTGGCCGAGGTGAGGGTGTACGAGCGCGAGACCGTCGTCCTGGAGACCACGGGCGTGCGCAGGCTCACCGTGGTGAACGGCGACATCCGCGACGAGAAGATCACCGACCCCCGCGAGCGTGAACGCTTCGTGCGCATGTTCGCCGAGGACGACTGATGCACCGCGCCACCAGGGCCTACGCCGACCTGCGCGAGGCCATGCGCGACAACCTGCCGTCGTGCCTCGGCGACGACAGGTTCACCTCCGAGACCGCCGCCCCCGAACCCTTGATCAAGATCTGCGCTGGGTGCCCGCTGTACTCGCAGTGCCGCGCCATGGCCATGTCCAGCAACAAGGGGCCGATCTTCGGTGTCCTCGGTGGGCTCGTGCGTCGCCCTGACAATCCGAGCACAGGGGCGGGGCCCAGGCGCGTGCTCGACGGCATCTACGGCTGACGTTTTCAAAGGCCAACACACACACGATAATGTCAGTTATCATGTGTGTATGACCGCCGTCTCCACCCACGCCTCGACCAACGCCGAGCGGCACGGATCTCTCGCGGGTGAATGGCTCGTCTCCCTCACTTCCGAAAACACCCGGCGCGCTTACCGTCGCGACCTGCACGAGTTGTTCGCCTTCCTCGACTCCGGCGACGTGGATGCCCTCCAGGCCGAGCGTCGCCACATCGACCTGTGGCGCACGACACTGACGGGCGCGGCGTCGACCACCGCACGCAAGCTCGCCGCCGTGTCGTCGTTCTACACCTACGCGTTGAGCGGCAGCTACGTCAGGACGAACCCCGTGACGCTCGTGAAGCGTCCGAAGATCAACGCCGACTACTCCGCGACAAACGGCCTCACCGAGCAGGAAGCTCGTGCGCTCATCGCAGCCGCACACGAGGATGGTCCCCGCTCTGTGGCCCTCGTCTCACTCCTGCTTGTGACGGGGGCACGTTTGGCCGAGGTCCTGAACGCGCGTGTGGACGATCTCCAGCACGACGCGGGCCACCGCGTGCTCGTCGTTCACCGCAAGGGCGGGAGAATCTCTAAGCTCGTCGTACCTGCGCCGGTCGTCCACTCCCTTTCGACCTACCTGGGGCAGTCGACGGCTGAGGGCACCGAGTTGGCCAGCACTGCCTCACCCACCGACAACCCTCCGATCTTTACGACCCGAACCGGCAGGGGGTGGGCCGCGTCGGAAGCGTTCCGCACCGTGCAACGCCTCGCCCGTCGTGCGGGCATCGCCGCCAGCATCTCGCCGCACTCACTCCGCCACACGCACGCGACCCTGGCCCTAGCGAACGGCGTAGCCCTTCACGATCTCCAAGACTCCATGGATCACGCCGACCCGCGAACGACCCGCCGTTACGACCGATCCCGCCGTCGCCTAGAGCGCAGCAGCGCCTACGCCGTCGCCTCTGCGTTGGCATAACGGGACGAGTCTCGCCGTCGCGGCACGCCGAGATCAGTCGTACCAGTAGCGAGTCATTACGGCGTCAACTATCGAGGTGCACTCGATGTAATGCTGTTCTGCCCGCAGCACCATGGCGAGAACGTCGTCGTACGTCACAGGTGGACGAGCGACGATTCTCGAAACAATCGGACTACTTGAACGAATGTCGTGGAACTGGTCAGGGCTCCACGGAAAAGACGGGTGAGCGAAGAGCGCACGCATTGCGAACGGTTGCACGAGTGCGGCGTCGTCGTGCGCCTTGTGCCAGTCTGCGACGCTAGCAGTGTAGGAGTCCTCGACCAGTTGCTGGGAAATGGAATGTTGCAGAAACGCGTCAAACTTGCGCGAAGCACCACGGAGCTCGGTGGCAGCCTTCGAGAACTCATGGAGACTTCGCAACTCATCGCTCTCCAAAACATCGGCCCAACTCGCGAGAGGAATGTCTTCTACCAATTTGAGAAGGCCGTCATTCCGGTGAGCGAATTCATCCAGCGAATCCATGATGACGCGCCGGTCCCACGGGTCCAGAAGCTCCGCGCCCACCCGAGGGCGCAGGGCTTCCCACCGCAACTCGATCTCCCGGCGTTCCTTTTTCGTTGCCGCGCGGGCCTGCGTCCACGCGAGGATCAAACCGACCGTGAGGCCCGTGAAGACGCCGACGATCAGGTCTGGCACGAAAGAGCCCCAGTTCGAAGCCACATCCGGCCCGGGTGTGTCGAAGATTGGAATCGGCAACATCCGGTGAGCTTATCTATGGACTAGAGCGCGCCGCGCAGCAGATCGGCGGCGCGGCCCTCTACGGCTTGGAACGCCTCGCGCACCTGCCGGTAGTGGGCCCAGGCGTCGCCGAGGGCGTCGCCCGGTGTCTTGCCCGCTTGGATGCGCTTGCCGTCGTCGATAAGGGCGAGCATGGGCTCGCTCTCGGACATTTTGGCCGTCGCCTCCGCGATCCGAGCGAGCAGTTCCTCGTCGCCCACGATCAGGCGTAGCTCGCCTCCGGTGCGGGTGATCGCCAGTGAATGCTCACGGATCGTTTTGCCGCTATCGGTGTCGGGCCACTCCAGCCAGAACGTCCGGTCCTTCGCGTTCTTTTGGAAGAACGGGACCATGTTCCAGTTGGCGTCGGCCCACTGCGTGCCCGCCTCAACGAACTGCGCCAGCAGGGCGCGGGCGTCACGACGCCGATCCTCGCGGCGAGCGGCCTCCGCCTGGCTACGGCTGTAGCGATGAGTCAGAATGACGCCGACGATTCCAGACGTAAGGGTGAATGCTCCGGTGAGCAGAGCTACCCACACTGTTTCCGACATGGGCCGACCATAGCTTCATGAGCCTCGCACCCATGAATTGAGAGCCCTAGCGAGAGTATGTGCGAAGCCGTCGCAAGATAGATGAGGCGGATCACGAGCCTAATAGGTCGGGCCTTTTCGCAGTCGGCGGCGCTTCGAGTCCGACTCCGTCACGGGAAGAGTTGGGCGCGTGATTTTCGTACCCGTATCTCGTTCGAAGATGGCTGCCGCCTGAGCAGACGATATTTCGCCGCGCGCCCACATCGGGATCAACGCTGTAGCGGTGCCGCTCGCCTTCATGGCGGCAGGTCCAGCGTCATGAGCTAGCAGCGCCTCCCGTGCGATAGCCGCCATCTGCCACTCTTTCGGGCCGAGTAGAACACCGAAGCGCGCATGAGCTTTTAATGACTCAGCCATTGCAACGACGCTAGCGCCAGGGATGGCTCCCATTGTGCCCTTCGAAATGAGCCGCGGAATCACCTCAGCTAAATCATCGTGGCGCTGTTGAGCGAATTTTGCTTTTGCTTCTGAGCGCCTGATGAGGAACGGAGCAACGAGTGTGCCAGCGAGCGTTCCCATCGTTGCGAGAACTCCAACTGTGATCGTTCCGATGAGTCCAAGACGGGCTGCTTCCAGCGCAACCTCAGCGGCGGTCATCTCTTCAGCCCCCATCTCTACAGCGTATTCGCCGCGGTCGTTAGTCTTGGGCAATGGCAACCTTTGAGATCGACTCCATTTTCCCCGACGTGACGACTGTCGACGCTGACTCTTTCTACGTGAAGGATGGCTTCGTACACTTCGCCAACCGTGTGGGGCAGAACGACGTTTCGTTCCTGGCCATGCGTGCGGACCTGGTCCAGATGGTCCGAAAGGTCGCAGGCTAGGGCCACGCCGCCCGTCGTCTGGAGATCGCTCGCGGCAGTCTTGCCACTTGATGACACGTGCTGAGGGCCGCGGGAACTTCCGCTCAATCCAGCGTGCCGAAGAACTCAGCGGACGTGACACCGAGGGCGTGAGAAACCTTGTACCAGGTGGCAACGGTGCCGCCGCGCTCGCCCGTTTCCAGGGCGATCACACCCCTCCTGCTTAGACCGGATGCCTCTGCCAACTGCTCGTAAGTGAGACCACGGTCGGCTCGAAGTTCTTTCAGCCGACGTGCGAGACGTGATACATCAGGCTCGGCCACGGACACGATGATCTATGCCACTAGAGTCAGCGGGAGAACACAGTGCACACCTGTGCACCAGGCGAGGAGGAGTCATGTCGGGATCAGATCAGGCACGCGTGCAGGGGGCGGTACAAGCTGGGTGGTTTCCTGATCCGCAGGGTGGGGCGCAGCTTCGCTATTGGGATGGCACCGTATGGACCGCCCACACCAGTTCGGGGACGCAGCAGGGCTCTGTCCGCGTGCCACTTCCCGTCCTGGCGATAATTGCCGTCGTGGCCGCGTCGTTCGCGTGGTTCCTTGGCTTCGTGTCGTCGAATGCGGTCCCCGCCGTCGCGTTCTTGCTTGTGCTCAGCACGGTTACGGCGATAATTCTCGGCGTGATCGGCATCGTGCGCGCACGGCGGACCGGACGCGGGTTTACGACATCGGTTGTGGCCACAGTCATGGGCGGTCTGATTGTCGTGAGCGGACTGTCCGTGCTGGTCCGCGGGTGATAGCTACCAGCGTGGTTCGGGAGCGTCGAGTTGCCATGTGAGCGCCGTTCTCGTCCGATCTAGACAAACCAGGCTGCGTCGGTCCAGCAACCATCTTGAATTGAGCGATTACATCAGCGGCACCTTCGGCGTATCACGTGCATGAGCGGCCCCGAGGCGGACCGCATGACGAAGGAGCAAGCTGACTTATGAGCCCCTTGACCGACCGAGAGATCCGACTTCTAGACATGGCTGCCCGCCAGGGGCTGCTCCTCCGCAGGCCGAGCGCGCGGGATTCCGTGGCGGGCCGCTACGGTTTGATCCCCGCCGATCTAGAGACCCCTGCGCTGGGAAGAGCGCGTCTTGCTGAATTCTCGATGAGCATCGACGAGGTCGAGATCTATCTTTCCGGCGCGACGAGCCTTGATGCTCACTTCCAGGACGTGCCCGATGGTCACAGTCAGGCGGAAAATCCGCGTCTGGAGTAGCCGATGGGTTGTAGACAGTCCCGGCCCGCATCACTCTCGACCCGCGCCGCCGCCCGCCCCCTGGGTGGCGCGTCATCGCGACGAGCGGCGACGACCTGTCGATGAACGCTATTGCCCGCACGCTCAACGATGAGGCCGTGCCGACTGCGCGGGGTGGCAAGTGGCACGCCAGCACCGTGCGTGCCGTCCTGACGAGCGAGACCGCCGAGGCCCTCTAGCTCACGGAGCCCGTCCCAGGCCCTCAGATCGCCCCGTGTGGGTTTCTGGGGGCCTAGAGTCAGTCACCATCCCTACGAACGAGGGGACGGGGCACCAAAGTGCCGTCCTCCGTGATCAAGAAGCCCGACTCCAGAAATTGGTTCAGCACCCGAGCGAGGTCTCGGGCGCAGAATCTCTCGATGAAGCCCGCCGACTCCGGAAGTTGCGCGACAACGACGAGTCGAGCCGACAACTGAGAGACATTCGCTGCAAGTCGAAGGTGGTCTTTATCGGTGGGTCTCATCTTGTCGAAATGCTTGATCGAGTTGTACGTGTTCGCGATCAGGCGAGCGACCCCGATCTCCGGAACCTTCAACAGGTCCCAGGGCACTGTGAGCTCTCTCAGGGCCCTCAGCACCCTTGTCGCCGTCGTTGGCGATTTACCTCTACAGGTTGCCTCTTCCCCTTTGACGGGTGGCAACAGGTGGCCCGCCGCCTCCAAGCTGATGTTCGCTTGAAGGATGATGTCCTCCACCGCGAAGATGTCACGGTTGAGCAGCAGGATGAGCGGATCGATGGCACGAGACCACTCGGCGCGGAGCAGCGACCACGCCTCCAGCGACTCCGCGGAGATGTCGCGCGCCCAGAGAATGGGCTGTCGTGCGGTCGGGACGACAGGTAGGAAGAAATCGTCCTCTGTTTCGCGCACGATGAGATCGCGAAATGGCGGAGCCGTAACCTGCGTCCGCCGAACGTCGGATGGCATGGACGGGTCGGAGGCCGCGTGCCGCCGAAACCTTATGGGCGTCCCGAAGGACAGGATCATCAGATCCCGCAGCACCTCCTGCGCGGCGATGTGCCGGTCAGGTAGTGCTCCGTCCTCAAATGTGCTGGAGACCGTAACCCACTCATGGACCCCTGGGCCCTTATCTCTGTCGCGACCCTCCCAGTAGGTGCCAAGCGTCATCGTCGCGCCCGCGTGGCTCCACGTGAGGTCAGTCGTGCCCCTCACCGTGATGCTCATCGACTGCACCAAGTTGTTGTCGTCCAACTCATGCTCGACGAGGGTTCCGCTGTAGTCCGTCCACCGCCTGAGCCCGTCCATCTGCGAACGCACGGTCTGAACCTCGAACGGTTTCGACAGCGACCGATTGAACAGGACGGCGTACTTAGCAACCATTCGACCAACTGCAACGCCCCGCCCGTAAACGCGACTGCGTGAAGCGAACCTGCATTCGTACAGCGTCACGTTGATGTCCTCGCCGCGAAACAGGACGGCCTCCGGCATCTCACGGTGCTCAAACCAAACCGCAGCGGCACGGAACTGCTCGCGGTCATGAGCGGTGGAGAAAGCGTACGGCACCTCTAGAAGCAGGCCCTGGTCCTCTTTGAACGTCAGGGTCCCGACTGCCTGCTGTGCGTCATCGCCCAAGCTCGTCACAACTCCGCTGTACACCTTGTCGGTCTGCAACTGCCTGTCCAACATCGTCCCCCCGCGAGCCTTTATCCTCGGTCACCGTATCTGCTCGTCGCGACGCGGGAGCCTGTTGGTGAATTAGCCGCCGCCCGCGGGTGAAGTTCGCGGACCGGCGACGTGTCCGATGACCCTGTGAGCATGCCAACTTTCTCCGTCCGTGCCACCGCCCGCTAGCTGGGCATCCCATGACGCCCTTTCCGAGCCTGGTCCGACAGCGGCGTCAGCCCGCTCCCTGATCAGCAGGGACAGTACGACAGAGCCACGGTCGGAACGCGGGTCGAAGAGATGGCCGACCAGCTACCGCTTGCAGACAGTGCGACGTTGCCCGGGCCCACCGAGCACGCCACGTCGCCCGCCCCCGAGTAGACGCCGATAACAGCGCGACCCGCGGACTCATCAAGGCCGAGGCCGTCGCCTTCCTCGACGCCACCGCGCGGGATGGCCTCCGTTCTCGTGCGCTGGCGACACTGCTCGTGTACACCGGCGTACGCATCTCCGAGGCCCTGGTCGCCACCCTCGCCGACCTCCAGCACGACACCGGGCACCGCGTGCTCGTCGTCACCCGCAAAGGTTGCAAGCACGCCAAGATTGCCTTGCGCGCCGCCGTCGTTGATGCCTTTCGCGCCTATCTCGGCGACCCCACCGCCCCGGAAACGAGGTAAGAAACGCCTCCGCGCAGAGGGACGCCCCGATCTTCACCACGGCCACCGGCAAGCGCTGGGCCGCATCCGAGGCGTTCCGCACGGTGCAGCGCCTCGCACGTGCCGCGGGCATCGAAGGGCGAGTCTCGCCGCACTGCCTGCGCCACACGCACGCCACGCTCGCCCTCGACGCAGGGGTGCCCCTCGGCGACCTTCAGGACAGCATGGGCCACGCCGACCCCCGCACGACCCGGCGTTACGACCGCGCTCGCACGCGACTGGAGCGCAGCAGCGCCTATGCCGTGGCCGTAGTGCTGAGGTGACCGGTGTGAGCTATCTGTCGAAAATACGCACTGTGACGGCGAAGTTCTCGAGGCTCGCTTCATGGCTTAGGTCGTTCTCAAGCCCCCTCGGGTTCCGCAACAGACCCTTGTGGTCGAACACAAGGCATACCAGATGGCGGATATTGCCCATGCTGGAGTAGCGCTGCCGATCCACTATCAACTCTTCACCCAGGATCTTGTCGGTAAGGGACGGGCGTACGAATTTCAGTTCCACCGCGAGCTCAAAATCCGGCAGCAAAAAATCGATTCGTGCAGACGCGCCAGAGTTCTCGGGTGTATGCGTCTCTGGTTGCACGTTCTCGAAGAAAATGCGCAACATCGAGCGGAAGAGGTCTTGACTATCGAACTCATCGGTGATTCTGATGGTAGGGCGGTTTCCGTACCGATGCGACAACTCTCGTTCTACGAGAAGCATTCGTTCGCCGAGGACTTGCACCACCGCGACGGCGTCTAGCTTCGTACCTGCAAATTCCATGCGGCCAACCGAGTTTGCGGTTTGCAAGCTGCCATTAATAAAGGCGGCCAAAGTCCTTGCGATTAGTGATGCCTTCTCTGCCGTCGAGTTCTCACAGGCCTTGTAATCTCCGTTTGCCAGAGCCGCCACTTCCTCTGGGCCTGTCTTGAAGAATGGCATGTAGAAGCCGTTGAGCGTGAAGAGGCTCCTCATCTTGGGATGACGGGCGTATTCCGAACCATAGGTGGACTCAATCATAAAATCGAGGTCGTAGAGGCGGTCCTCTTTGATAGCTGCCGGGGCATCCACGCCGAACAAGTAGCGATAACGAGCAGCGATGGCGGGCAGGCCGTAGGACGGCTTGTTCATATTCCAGTGCACCCAATGCGTGTCAGGGTGAAGCGTGGTGTATTCGTAGAACCGGGCTAGCAAGTCTTTTTCACGCGCGACGGAATCGTCGTCACTTAGCGCATTTGCCACGGAGAAAACCTCAGACCGTGATCCATCACCCGAGTCCGTAAGCTCAGTAATTGCGATGGCTGTAACGGCCAATGGCCTATCTTGAACGTTGTGAAAACTTTCGCAGGAATAGTGTATGCACACCACTCGCTCACCGCGCGCGAGGGCGCGGCTGAGATTCTGCGTTGCTTGCTGCGCATCCATACATTAGCTCCCGAAAGTAATTACTTCTCTATTTGGATATAGGACCATCGACAAGGGAGCGCCCGGTATCGCCCCGCAGCCGGAATCGACGCAGATGAACTGAGAGGAAACGAATGGCGTCCGCGTTCGTTGCGCATAGTGACCTGCAATCACAACTTTTGGAAGAGCTGTCCCGGGGTCGAAGAGCGATGCGTGACTGCCGCATACCACATCCGCGACTTCCCTGCTCTGAGGCGAAGACGGGTTGAGGCCTGAGTGCGACACGAAGACATCGGAACCCTCCCAGAAGTCCTCGAGCAAGTCCAAGAATTTATAATGAGTGGGTGGAAATTGCGACCGAAATGCTGTCAAAGGGTTATCCGCCACGGCGTCTCCGAGATAGCTATGAAGGGTGACAAGCCCACCGTGCGCAAAGAACCTCGACGGATCATCGCCATTAAGAAAGTCGAGCAAAGCAAGGTCGTGATTGCCTCGCAAGAAGGTCGCTCGATTGCCGAATTCTGATTTGAATTCGATCAAGTCTTCGATGACCTCCCGTGAGAACAACCCACGGTTCACGTAATCGCCCACAAATATCAATCGACCACGCCAGCCTCGTAACCAGGTCAGCGCGCGACGAAGAGGCGCGATTTCGCCGTGAATGTCCCCCACCACGGCTATCTGCGAGGTCAGAATGGCGGCACCGTCAGCGCGCTGTACTCGATTTGGCCGTCGCCAAGGACTGTCATGAAGAGGGCCGCCATGTCCTGCGAGGTGCTGTGCGCAACGGCGAAGCTGAGGACGGATCGATCTTCGTTTACGACCGGGAGTGGGAGCACCCGAGGTAGAACTTCAGCTATTGCCGATAGTTGATCTAGCGTAAAGTCCTTTGAACGCCGCCATCTCAGAACCTCCGACAGGCCACGCACCCCCAGACGCTTTGCCGCAGCGTCCACATCGAAGCAGGGATTTCCTTGTTCAATAGCGTGAAGATAGGCGGCAGTGCGAAGCACATACATCCCCAGGCGACCCAACCCGTGAGAATGTTCGGATGCGTCAGGTGATCTCGGGTTCACAATTCCCGCCGCAGCAGACAGTTGTTCCCAGATTGGTGCGAACGAAACCGGCTTTGCATACTGCGAAAGCGTCCGCTCCAGGGTGCCGTGGGGATCGTGCAGCACTTTCCCGTCCGCAATTAAATGCATCACAAACAGGCTGCCTCGTTGCGACATCTGAGCCAGGTGAGCGGGTGTGTATTGCGTCACATTGATGCGACCAGAGGAACGCGGCGATGGACTGTCGGCCACCAACTCAAGGATGTCGATGTCGGAGCCTTCATCATCAGTGCCTCTGGCGTAGCTCCCATAGACCATCGCAGCGATGGCCGTGTCCGAAACGTGGTCAGACAGGTCCGCGAGCCTTGCCTGGTGGGCCTCGATGGTTGTCGACGACATAGGTTGACAATAACGTGCAGTGATCTCATGACACGTAGGCAGGCGGGGGCCGCGCCGAACTCGCGCAGGCAGCCGAAGTAACCTTGTACCAGGTGGCAACGGTCCCGCCGCGTTTGCCTGTCTCCAAAGCGATGATGCCTCGTCTGCTCAGACCGGAGACCTCGGTGAGTTGCTCGTACGTCAGCCCTTCGCGCGTGGTCCGACACCGGCGTCGGTCCACTCCCCGACAAGGAGGGGCGCTGAGACCGCAGCACGGTGGCGGCATGGCGCGGAGAGACGACGGGCGGGCTAAGGGCGCTGTTCAGGCCCACCATGCACGCCACGAGCGCGGCGACGACGGCCTAGCTGTGATGTCCAGGGACGTTGTTTCGGCGACACGGCTATGAGGAGCTAAAAAGCGAGGGCCTCCGGTTGTGAAGTGGAGCTGTTGAGTTCAACCGCTTCACGAACCAGGAGGCCCTCATGTCCC